>NZ_JBHUME010000010.1:0-147153 GCF_042684925.1 Paenibacillus gansuensis
GCGGCGCTGCCGCCTCGCGCGGGCCGCGCCGGCGCCCCGCGCGCGCGCGCCTGGCGGCTGCTGCTGGCCGCAGCCGCCTCGGGCGCTGCAGCGCTAGCCCTGCTGTGGCTCCTCAACGCTGTACTGCTGCCGCCGACGGCAGCAGCACAGCAGAGCCACATTGGGCGCGCGCTGCAGCTGCTCCAGGAGGGCCGTCTCGATCAAATCGCCAATATCATCCTGCGCAAGCTTCAGATGAATTGGCATTTGATCAACGTCTCGGCCTGGAGCAAAGTGCTGATCACCAGCCTAATTGTCATAGCTGTGATCGTGTTCCGCCCCCGCGGCGTATTCCGCGGATGGCAGGACCGTTACCCGTGGTATATGCACGGGTTCACGGCCAACACCGTGGGCGCCTTGGCGGTGCTCCTCGTCAATGACTCGGGTGTTGTCGCCGCAGCGACCTTGATCGTTTACGTCGCAGTCCCGATGCTGCTCCTCCAAATGGACGAGTCCGCTTCGACAACTCAGCGCTACTTGCCGGCACCACCTCCGGTGGAACCGGAATAGATCGAACTTGTCTTCTAGCTACTCAATTACTTTCGTAAATGTGTCGTACTAGCATCAGCTTGGTTCTAGTTGCCTACATGACATGGCTACCCTGCACCGAGCCTTCGCAGCGCACAAACACGTACACACAAAAGTTACTAGTCCAGGTAAGCCAATTCAACTTACTCGCGCCACAAAAAGGTTACATTATAAAACAGGGCGATTAGGTGAAATCCGATTGCCCTGTTTTTTATTATTTTGTTGAAGTAGTAAACTTAAAACTCCTTGAGTTTGGCAGCAGGTGACTGAATTGATAAAAGAGAAGGAAGCTGCGGATTGCGAGCTTGCAAATCTGAAAGGTGATTTTCAAGCGCTTCAGGAGCTCAAGGATGAGTTGCTCCGAAAACAGAGGGAAGACCATGAGCGGGAGCCCTACAACCGAACAAACCTAAGAATGAAAAGCAAAAAGAATAGGTGCCCGAAGGCGTCATTTGTACTCATGCTCTTCATTTTCGATTTGCAGGACTCGTGTGCTTGCCTGATCAACAAGTTGTTGTGTGGATTTCGCCAAATTCGTGTATAAATTATTAGCTTGTTGATTTTGAGCCCCTAATTCGAATTGTTCAAGCTAGCCTTAAAGCCGCTAGAGTTTTTATGCAGAACTTATGCGGATTTGAAAAAACCAGCGCCTTACGTGTTGACGCTATCCTAGCTTTTTTCATGCATCAGGAATCGGTTCAGATCTCCATAAATGATTTTGTCGGAGTATCTTAGATGATTTTGTTGTTTTTTTCGAAAGGGTTCACAGAATACCGGATCCGTTTTTTCACCGCTTGGTTTTCTGTAGCACTTATTCCCTGTGTATATATAATGCTCGGTAACGAAACTGCCGTCCCTAAGGACTGCAAATTGCGGTTTATTTAAAGCAAACAAATCATTTCCAAAACCTAAGCCCTGCACGGAATCGCTGCCCAACAAATGGAGTATTGTCGGCTTAAGATCGATTTGCCCGGAAACCACACTCATTTTTCTTCCCTTTACGCCGGGAATGTGAATAACCAGAGGAACTTGCTGCAGCTGTACATGATCAAAAGCGGTTAGCTTTTCTTTTCCCAGAAATTCAGCCATCGCTTTACGGTGTTTCTTTGATATTCCATAATGGTCCCCGTAAAGTATAAAGACTGAATTATCATACAACCCCGCAGCCTTAATTCTTTTGAAAAAGTGTTTTAAGGCTTCATCCGTATATCGTACTGTTTCTATGTAGTGATTTAACGTTTTTGATTTTGAATTATATTGCGGGATCAGCCTGTCCTCAGGATTCAGCTCAAAGGGATGATGATTCGTCAGCGTGATGAGCTTTGCGTAAAAAGGCTGCGGCAATGTAAGAAGCTTATCCATAGATTGCTCAAAAAAAGGAATGTCCTTAAGTCCCCACCCTACAGAGTTTTTTTCGGTAATGTTATAATCCTCTGCTGAAAAAAACCGCTCATAGCCTATGGTTTTGTACATTTGATCGCGATTCCAGAATGTCTTATTATTCCCATGCAAAACAACCGGGTAATATCCATTCTTTTTCAACTGCTTGGGTAGCGAGTAATAACTGTTTTGACTATGCGTAAAGAATACGGCTCCGCTTGGCAGCGGGTAGAGCATGGTATCGATGATAAATTCAGCGTCAGAGGTTTTGCCATGCCCCGTTTGATGATAAAACTGATCAAAATAAAAGCTGTTTTTTATAAGGTCGTTTAGGAAAGGTGTAATCTCCTGATCAAATATTTTCTTTTCAAGCACGAAACTTTGCACGGATTCCATTGAAATCAGAAATACATTACGCCCTTTAGCCAAACCGTACATTTTAGGATCCAAAACATCTTTGGGCGCAGACTCTACATAGGTTTTAACGATTTCCAAGTCTTTACTACCTGCAGAAACGATTTTAGCTTTTATCCTTGCCGTGATCAATGTATCACACACGAGATAGTTGAAAGCGCCGATATTTTTCACCACGATTTGGCGGTCGAAAGTACGGGTCAGTAAATCCGGACGAATCTTATCCACCATCTTCAAGTTTAACGAAAACAGAATAACGGCACACGTAATCATACAGATAATATGGGTTCGGCTGACGCCAACACTGCGTCTGTTACTACGATATATCAATATGAATAATATCATAGAATCAACGAATACAAGAAAATCCGACGGTCGCAAAAGATCCAATATGCTCCCTCGCAATTGACTTAATTGAGTAGACCGAAGCAATACCGTCAAGGTTATGAAATCATTGAAAAACCGGTAATAAAGCATATTAACAAAAAGGAGAAAACCAGACATCATGCTTACAATAAGAATTGCGATATAAGAAC
Organism: Paenibacillus gansuensis; assembly: GCF_042684925.1. Taxonomy (NCBI): domain Bacteria; kingdom Bacillati; phylum Bacillota; class Bacilli; order Caryophanales; family Paenibacillaceae; genus Paenibacillus; species Paenibacillus gansuensis. The sequence goes on from NZ_JBHUME010000010.1 coordinate 2,898, forward strand.
GGTTTCTTACAAACGCTAAGCTTAGACCTAGCATTACCAATATGGAGCTGACCGGGTTAATGAAAAGAATAAGTTCCTGATACCAACCTGAGACGGGAAGGTCAAAGTGAAAACGGTGCGTGAGGTATGTTTTTAACCAAATCATGAGTACAGCCAAATATAATAAAGCATGCTTTAACGCATGGCGTTTTAAATCCGGTAAGTATTTCAAAGATACTCTCCCCCTTAAAAGAACTAGCATTTAGGGTTGACATTTTTTCTCAAAATATGCAGCCTGCTTTATGGTAATCATAAAAAGGGACAGTTGGTGTCTCGTGACACTTCTGGAAGAGTATGTTATATCTCGCCTTAGGAATAATAACAGGATCAAGCTCCTAATGTTTACGGAGGGACCATGACCCAACAAACGATGCAGTCGACCGCAGAATCAAAAGCTATCGCGTTTGCATTATTGTTGATAGCCAGTTATGTATCACCGTTGTTTATCCTTGGTGAAAACGCACATATTAGAGTACATGATAATCTGGATTCGAATATTGCCTGGTACAAGGTTCTTGTCCAAAGCGGAGAATGGTTCGGCAGTGTGAATGCAACCATTCCTCAGCTTATCAACGGTTTACCGCGAAATGCGTTAGGTACCGAATTTAGCGGTATCGTGCTCCTTCACGCGCTATTCCCGTCGATGCTCGCTTATGCGCTTAGTCAAACCATCACGCGTATTATTGCTTTTATCGGAATGTATCTGCTTCTGAAAGCACATTTGGTGAAGGAGCCGGAAACTTGGCCGATCCGGGTTTTTGTGGCGGCCGCCTTTGCTATTACCCCGTTTTGGCCGTCCGGTATGCTGAGTACGCTTGGTCATCCGCTGGCATTATGGGCATTTTTGAATATTCGCTCGCGCCGATCTTCGTGGCGGGAATGGTTAACCCTCGCTCTTCTGCCGTTTTATGCGAGTCTAGTGCTTGGCTTTTTTTTCTTTTTGTTTGCCATCGGTGTGCTTTGGTTCAGGGATCTGATCGTCAAACGGGATTTGAATCCGGTTTTTCTAAGCAGTATTGCTTTTATGACCGGAATGTTTCTCTTAATTGACTACAGACTTGTTTATTCCCTTGTATTAAACGATGCGACAAGCCGCAATGAGTTTTTGTCTTCACGTTTAGGATTATGGCGGTGCGTACGACTCACATTTAAAAATTTCATTTATGGACACCACCATGTGGCAACCATTCATAGCTTTGTCATTTTGCCGATAACCATAACCGTTTTTTTCATAACCGCATTGCGAAAAAACCGGGATCGGACTGAACGGGCTTTTCTCCTTCTGCTTGTAATAAACCTTGGGCTTTCGACTTGGTACGCGTTCTGGTTTCACAAGGCATGGCAGCCGTTGAAGGAAGAAATCAGCCTGCTGAACACTTTTAATTTCGCGCGATTTCACTTTCTTCGCCCTTTAATCATCTATGCCGGGTTCGCATTGGGTTGTACGATCCTGTGGAGAATGGGGCGTTTAGGCAGACGGGTTGCGATTGGATCCCTCTCTCTTCAAATGATCGTGCTGTTTATGTCCAATGAGGAAATCGTATACCGCAGCATCAATGCTCCGACCTTCCGCCAATTTTATGCCGTCAATCAATTCACGGACATACGCGAAACAATCGGATTGCCGATGAACGAATACCGGGTAGCGAGTATCGGGCTGCACCCGGCTATTGCACAATATAACGGTTTTTACACGTTGGACACCTACAATAACTTCTATCCGCTATCATACAAACACCGATTTCGTCAAATAATAGCAAAGGAATTGGACAAAAACTCCAAGCTGAAAACCTATTTTGATACGTGGGGTGGAAGGTGCTATATATTTGTCGACGAACTCGGAAAGAAATATGACTACCGGAAGAACTCAAAGAAAAAAATTCGCCATTTGCAGCTCGATACAAACAAATTTAAAGAAATGGGCGGCAGGTTTCTATTCTCTTCCGTTCCGATAATGAATTCAAGCGCCAATCGTTTAAGACTGCTGAATGTATTTGATAACCGAAATTCCGCATGGCGTATCTACGTATACGAGGTGATTTAATAAATCTGGGAGGGAGGCTTGCTCTCGATGAAACTACCGGTACTCACGATTGTCGTCCCTTGTTATAACGAGGAGGAAGTGCTTGTACAAACGTTCCTGGAATTGCGCGGGGTTCTCAATCATTTAATGCAAGAGCAGCTAATAGCGTTAACCAGCAAGCTGTTGTTTGTAGACGATGGAAGCAAGGATCGGACGTGGTCAATGATTACAACTGAACATGCTAATCATCCGGAAATCACCGGCCTAAAGCTGGCCCGGAATTTCGGGCACCAAAAAGCGGTGCTTGCGGGTTTGGAAGCTGCGTGCGCTCACTCCGACTGTGTCATCTCAATCGATGCCGATCTACAGGACGATATCAACGTCATACGTGATTTTGTGCTCAAGTTCCACGAAGGCTTCGATATCGTTTACGGCGTACGCGCCAGCCGAAAAACCGATACTTGGTTTAAACGGGCATCGGCACTGGCTTTTTATCGGATAATGACCCGGATTGGTATCCGATTGATTCCCAATCACGCAGATTTCCGATTAATGTCCAAACGTGCAATATTGGAATTATGCCGTTACAGTGAGACGAATGTATTCCTGCGGGGTATCGTGCCATTAATCGGTTTCACGATGACGAAGGTTTATTATGATCGAAAAGAGCGTTTTGCGGGACGTTCTAAATACAGTTTAAGAAAAATGCTGTCATTTGCATTAGATGGAATCGCATCATTCAGCGTGGTTCCGATCCGTTTCGTAAGTTCTGTTGGTTTTGTTTTACTTATTGTGAGTATCGTTGCAGGTGCCTACGCACTCATTCAAAAGTGGTTCGGAGAAACAAAAGCAGGATGGACTTCACTCATGATCTCCATTTGGTTTCTGGGAGGTCTTCAGCTGCTCGGAATAGGTATTATTGGGGAATATATTGGAAAAATCTTTATCGAGGTCAAATGCAGGCCGAAATATGCGGTCGACATTGATTTATATTCCATTATGTTCGAGCCCGTTCTCCGTTCGCCAATTTCAGAAGGCGCTTCGTCAATACCAAGAGCATAATGCAGGTACGAGTCCTGCTATCCCTGCCATGGGCGCAGCTCAGTTGGGGTCCATTTACCTTGGACAGCGGCGCTGCCTGTAAAGCTGACTGTGGTGGGTTCGATTTTTTTGATTCCGGCGTAAAGAAGACCATCCCTTGGCGAGATAGCCTTCTAGCAAATGACGTGTACCCTAAGCTTGATCTATTAAAAATGCTCCACTTCCTGCGGTTTGCGTTTTCCCCAAGCCAGCTGATAGATGACTGACATGACAACCAGCGCCAGCAAAGTCGAGGTGAACAGGCCGCCGATAACGGTAATGGCCAAACCGCCGGAGATCAGGCTCGTCGACGAACCCGACAGCGCGACTTTTTATTTTGCAAATAAAGTGTTAGACCAAGTAAATAAAGTTCTAGACTACAAATTAAACAGGGTAAGCAATGAATCATCTTCCCTTCCCCAATATAAATTCCAACGTGGCCCGGAATGTCGTTTGAGGGGAACCTTTCAGGGACAAAGAAGAGCAGGTCGCCCTTACCGGGTGCTTGAGGCACCGTTACGGTTATGCGCCGAAACGTTTGGGATATGGTAACGACTTTCAGCCGTCGACCAAAGTCAACGGCTCCACTCCATCTAGCATACACTCCAAACTACCTACCCAACCAAACCCTCCCACTCCGCAAAAACTGACTCCAGCTGCTGTTTCGCTTCTTCCAGTTTGGTGGTAATATCCTGTACCATGACATAGTCGTTGTACACTTCCGGCTTGGTGAGTTCACTCTCAAAAGCAGCAATTTCCGCCTCCAGCCGGGTAATATCTTGCTCCAATTGCTCGACTCTGCGCTGACGGTTCCGCTCTTCGCGCTTTGCCTGCTTGTCCTGTTCATAATTGCCCGACTTTTCGACAGCGTCTGAAGCCTTGGCTGGCTTATCATTCGCTATTTTTTGCTGTTCTTCCGCCTTCAGCTCCTCAATCTCCTGCACTTTCTCCAAATATTCGTCGTAATTTCCCAGGAAATGATTCGCGCCGCTCGGGGTTAATTCTACAATCCGTTCCGCCATTTTATTCAGAAAGTACCGGTCATGCGATATAAAAAGCAAAGTGCCGTCGAAATCCATCAACGAAGCTTCCAGCACTTCCTTGCTGAATAGGTCCAAATGGTTCGTAGGCTCATCGAGAATCAGCACATTAGCCTTGAGCAGCATGAGCTTCGCCAGCGAGACCCGTGCTTTTTCCCCGCCGCTGAGCGCCGAAATGCGTTTCAACACATCTTCCCCGCTGAACAAGAAGTTCCCCAGCACCGTACGAATCCGAGCCTCCTCCAAATGAGGATAAGCGCCCCAAAGCTCTTCCAGCACCGTGTTAGTAGGATTTAACCCAGTCTGTTCTTGATCGTAGTACCCGATTTTCACGTTGGCCCCCCAACGGATACTTCCCGCAAAAGGCTCCCGCTGCCCAACCAGGCATTTCAATAGAGTAGACTTCCCAATCCCGTTTGGACCGATTAAGGCCACCGTATCGCTGCGTTTCAGATCAAATCCCACATGCTCGAACAGCTTCCGCCCGCCATCGAACACAACCGACAAATCCTGCACCGATAACACATCCCGGCCGGTCGTCTGCTCCACTTCAAAAGAGAAATGAGCCTTCTTCAACTCACCCATAGGCTTGTCCATCCGGTCCATTTTCTCCAGCGCTTTCCGGCGGCTTTGCGCACGTTTGGTCGTAGAGGCGCGGGCGATATTTTTCTGTACAAAATCCTCCAGCTTCGAAATCTCATCCTGCTGTTTCTCGTACATTTTCATTTCGATCTCGTATTCGGCCGCCTTCAATTCCATATAGCGTGTGTAGTTCCCGGCATAGCGTTTAGACTGGTGACGCTCAATTTCATATATCGTGCCGACTAACGCATCCAGGAAGTACCGGTCATGGGACACCACAAGGATCGCGCCGGGATAGGACCTCAAATACCCCTCCAGCCAAGTCAGCGTTGGAATATCCAGATAGTTGGTAGGTTCGTCGAGCATCAGTAAATCCGGTGACTGGAGCAAAATCCGCGCCAAAGCCAATCTCGTCTTCTGTCCACCGCTTAACGTGTGAATCAATGTGTCCGGAGCAAAATCCCCAAACCCCATCCCGTGCAGCACTCCCCGGATCCGCGCCTGAATTTCATACCCGCCTTGCTCCCGGAACCAGTCCGACTTCGCAGCATAGCGCTTTAAGGTTGCATCGTACTCTTTTTCATCGGCCAGCACTTCCGGTTCCGCCATCCGGGCTTCCAACTCCCGAAGTTCCTGCTCAACCGCAAGCAAAGGAGCAAACACATGCAGCATTTCATCCCAAATCGTCCTGTCCGATTGAAGCCCGCTGTTTTGCGCCAGATATCCGATTTTCGTTTCCTTGGCCTTAAACATCTCCCCGCTGTCGTAACTCATCTCACCCGCGAGAATTTTCAGGAAAGTCGACTTGCCCGCGCCGTTCACGCCTACCAGGCCGATCCGTTCCCGTTCCTGCACTTGTATCGATATATTCGTAAGTACGGTTTTGACGCCGTAACTTTTCTGTATGGCATTCGCTTGAAGCAGCATGCTTGGTTTTCCCCCTAATAAAATGCTTATATCTCAAGTTTACATGAATTTACGCCCGGTTGCGACAGCATTCGGCTTTAAAGTACAATACGGACAGGCTTTTCTCATGCTAAAATAAAACTATAACGATACTATCCGGACAGGAATGCACACGATGAGCGATTGGACTATAGACGAACTCAAAAAAATAACAAGAACCCGCATCCGAACCTTGCGCGCTTCCATGACAGCGGAGGAGCATGCCTCGAAATCGGAGGAAATTTGCTTACGTGTGATTAGGGATGTTGTGTCCATAATGAAGCCCGGTTCCACACTGTTTACTTTTATGCCCATGCCGGGCGAAGCGGATGTGACGGGGATTCTAGAGCATTGCTGGTCCAACGGAATCCCGGCTGCAGTGCCTAAGGTTGAGCCCTCGACCAGGGATATGACCTTTCATTACATTAATAGTTATGATGACGTACAAAAGGGACGCTATGGTATCCGCGAACCGTTGCCATCAACCCGGCTCGCCGAGCCGCTCTCAGCAGGTCTGCTGCTAGTGCCTGGATTGGCCTTCGACGCTGCGGGAAGAAGATTGGGGATGGGCGGCGGGTATTATGACCGTTTTATGGAAAAAGTAAAAGCTTCGGGCCTTCTATTTCCCGTGGCCGCACCGGCTTATGAACTGCAGCTGGTCGAAAAGGTACCTTTCGAAGCTCACGATCTCGTTGTGAATATGGTAATAACGGAAAGGAAATCCTACCATTTTCACAATTTCTCAACACCCGGTTGACAAGGCTGTTCGGGCATGAAACAATGTGGACAAAGTCACAAATTTTGTAGGAAGATTCTACAATGAAAGGGGACCGGGCTTATGGGTTCCGAACAGGGGTTCACGCATTTTAACGAACAAGGACGCGCCCGCATGGTGGATATATCGGAGAAAGAGATCACGAAGCGCGAGGCAACAGCCCGAACTACGGTAACGATGCATCCGGGAACGCTGGGTTTGATTAAGCAGGGAGGCATTGCCAAAGGCGATGTGCTTGCGGTTTCGCAAGTAGCCGGCATTATGGCAGCCAAGAAAACCTCTGACTGGATCCCCATGTGCCATCCGCTGCCGCTGACGGGTATCGATATTATTTTTGACGATAACGGGAATAACGAACTTTATATAGAAGCAACTGTGAGAACGACAGGGAAGACCGGGGTGGAGATGGAGGCTTTAACGGCCGTCTCTGCCGCTGCATTAACGGTCTATGATATGTGTAAAGCAGTTCAGAAGGATATGGTCATCGGGCCTACCCTGCTGACAGCCAAGTCGGGCGGCAAGAATGGGGATTATCGGCTAGGCAGCTGACATACGCATATCACTCACTTCGTAAACTTGCAGCTCGAATCTTCAGGGGAGGGAAAACGCATGAGTTGGAAAGTGGCTATTCTAACCGCCAGCGACAAGGGGTCGCGCGGGGAGAGGGAAGATACGAGCGCTCAAGTGATCCGCGAGCTTGTAGAAGAGGAACTTCAGGGCGAAATCGTAGAATACCGGATTGTGCCGGACGAAATGAACGAAATCAGCGCGGCGCTGATCGAAATGTCGGAGTATTATCAAGCCGATTTGATTTTTACAACAGGCGGTACCGGGCTCAGCGTACGGGACGTTACGCCGGAAGCTACCTTGAAAGTCATCGACCGGGAAGTGCCGGGCATGGCGGAAGCGATGCGCATGGCCGGGATGGAGAAGACGCGCCGGGCTATGCTCTCCCGCGGCATCTGCGGTTTGCGCGGGCAGACTTTGATTGTGAACCTGCCGGGCAGCCCGAAGGGCGTTGCCGAGAATTTGGCCGTCATTATGGATCAGCTGCCGCATGCGCTGCAGATTTTGACCGGGCGGATCGGGGAGCATTCTCATGAAGCGTGAGTCCATGCTGCGGGAAGTGAAAGTAGAAGACGCCATCGGCATGGTATTGGCCCATGACCTGACCCAGATTATTCCGGGGCAGTTCAAGGGCCGTCTTTTTCGTAAAGGACATGTCATCACCGAGCAAGATCTGCCGAACCTGCTGAACATCGGGAAAGAGCATATTTATATTTTGGATCTTCAGCAGGGATATCTGCATGAGGACGACGCGGCGCAGCGGATGGCTGAAGCGATCCAGGGGGCGAATATCGAGCTGTCGCAGCCCCATGAAGGGAAAGTGACGCTGAAATCGTCCATCCATGGTTTAGCCAAGATCAATAAATCTTTCATAGATGAAGTGAATGCTTTGGGCGAAATCGCCATGGCTACAGTGAAGACGAACACCGTTGTACAGCCGGGTCAGGCACTTGTCGGCACGAGGGTGATTCCTCTAATCGTGGAAGAGTCAAAGATATCGGAAGTTGAGAGACTAGCAGGGAACCACCGCTCCTCCTCGAGCCTTATCCAAGTAAAACCGTTTCAGCCTCTAAAAGTCGGACTTCTGACCACCGGCAGCGAGGTGTTTAAGGGCCGGATTGAGGACCGTTTTGGCCCGATCGTGAAGGAGAAAGTAGCTGCGTTCGGCTCTGAGGTGATAAAGCAGCGTTTCGCTACAGATGATCTCGGGCAGATTGCCGGGGAAATCCTCCGGTTTAAGGAGGAAGGCTGTCAGCTGATTCTTGTCACCGGCGGTATGTCGGTCGATCCGGATGACCGCACACCGGGAGCGATTAAGCAGACAGGGGCGGAGATCGTCAGCTACGGCACGCCCATGCTGCCCGGATCCATGCTGATGATGGCCTATCTCGACGGAGTCCCTGTAATGGGATTGCCCGGCTGCGTTATGCATGACCCCTATACTTCGTTTGACGTGCTGCTGCCGCGAATCTGCGCAGGCGAGATCATCGAACGGCCGGAAATTACGGAGCTTGGGTACGGCGGGATGCACGGTTGTTAACTGTTCATTGGTAAATTTTAATCGTTACAAAATCATGAAATCTATGTTTTTCTCCAGGAAATCGGATACAATGGGAGAATAGCAATGAATTTGAGGTTCATGGAGGAATTGATATGAGTAGCATAGGACCGACTGGTTTTATTTTATTGATAGTTGTAGCTTTACTGCTTTTCGGGCCGAACAAGCTGCCTGAACTGGGCCGTGCTTTCGGCAGAACGCTCCGCGAATTCAAGCAGGGCGCTAAGGACATTATGGATGACGATAACGAACCTCGCCGCCGTGAAGTCGGCCGCAATGATGTACAGAAGCTCGATGCTGAAGTAGTTTCGCAAGCCAGCCACAGCGAGAATACAAACAAAGACCGTAGATTACCGGAATAACTATAACCGATACTCCCCTTCCTTGAGACGATTACGACGGACGAACCCCGCTCGCCTGAGCCCGAGTTTGCCGGACGGTTCGCCTTGTCCGTGGAAGGGGATTGTTATGTCACGTGAAGAAGGCAGGTGAAAACATATGAGCCACATGGACGAAATGTCGCTGGTGGATCATTTAACGGAGCTCCGAACCCGGATCATCCGGGTACTGGCAGTGTTGGTATTGTCTATGATTGCCGGTTTCTTTGCTGCAGAACCGATTATTAAATATCTGATGGATTCGATTCCCGTCGGTACGATTAATTTGAACGCCCTTTCTCCATGGGACGGGATCAGCATGTATATGAAGTTTGCGTTCATCATTGCCCTCGTGATCACACTGCCGGTGATATTATACCAGGTGTGGTCGTTTGTCAGCCCGGGGCTTCGTCCGATCGAACGTTCCGCTACGCTGCGGTACATTCCGATTGCAGTGATCCTGTTTCTGGCTGGAATGGCTTTTGCCTATTTCGTCATTTTTCCGCTCGCTTTTAACTTTACATCTTCTGTAACCCGCAATTTGGAGTTAAATGAGATGTACGGGATCTCACAATATTTTGCCTTCATGTTCAATATTGTCCTGCCGCTGGCACTGCTGTTCGAGCTGCCTGTCGTCGTCATGTTCCTGACGAAGCTGAGGATCCTGAACCCGCGGGTCCTGCGCAAAATCCGGAAATTCGCTTACTTCATCCTGATCGTCGTAGCCACCGTCGTTACACCGCCGGACTTCATCTCCGACATCCTGGTCGCCATTCCGCTGCTGCTGCTGTACGAATTCAGCGTGCTCCTGTCCGGCATGATCTACCGGAAGCAGCTTGCCGAGGAACGCGAGTTTGAGGAAGAGTATGGGGAAGAGCAGCACCGCCATGAACAAACTCGCACGGGTCCGTCCCGTGGCGGAGATATTGTGAGCTAGATGGGAACCGCCTAGGTAATCATTTACGCTATTCTGCTGTGTGATTACGTTAAACTTGGTAAATTTAATGTCATGTAATAAAGTTCGACCGCGATTTTCCTTATCATGCTCTTACTCGTACACTATAAGGAAAAACGCGGTCGATGTTCTTCCAAGCACCTCCAAAAAACCACAAATAGAGTAATCAGACAACAGCACAAGGTAACTCATTACCGTAACACTTTATACAGCATAGAAACACACTAGCTTATTCTATTAAATCCATTATAATGTTACTAAGTGAAGCACACTGACCTCAACAGAGGAGCAGTGTGCTTTTTGTCATTCAAAGGAGGTCATACAATGCACCCATTAACCGAGGAATTTGTTCAAAAAATGGAACGCCAATTAACAGAACGAGGACAGTATCGTAACAAATTAGGCAAGGCTGAAATCATCTTTTTAGACGAATTATGGGGGCCGTTAATGAAATACAACTTCACCGGGCTGCAGGCGGAATATCCGTTTAAAGATTCTAAGAATGGGGAGCGCTTTGCCGATTATGTGTATGTTCGAAGCGGTGTGCGGTTAGTAATCGAGATAGACGGGTATACAACCCATGCACGAAACTTGTCTATTGGAGATTTTGAAGATCATTTGTCTCGACAAAACGAATTAATTCTCAGTGGATGGACCATCCTTCGTTTTGCTGCAACCCAGGTTTCACGAGATCCTATTACATGTCAGCGTGCGATATCACAAGCAATTGGTTACAGTTGGTCTCAAGCTCACGGAGAGATTTCCCATAACTCAGGACAATTGTGGGAAGCGAGAAGACGGTTAATCATCTTGCTGGCTTCCAGAAACGACGGACATATCGAAAGCAGACACCTCACCCAAGAATTCCACATCACCACCCGCACCGCCACCAACTGGCTGCGACGCTTCGCACAAGAAGGACTCCTACTCCCAGTCGCACCCAACAAACGGACAACCTCCTACCGCCTAAGCTAACCTAAGCATGTAACCAAGCATATCCCCCCAAATTTTGGACAGAATGATGAAGGTTGACCCGGGGCATCTCCCGTAATATGAAGATTTTTATAAAAAATGCCTATGGGCACTTGAAAACTGATGAGAAATTCCGTATTATAAAAATTGTTATTAGCACTTAACCGAATTGAGTGCTAACAAAATCCGACACACTTCACAAAACCAAATTAACCAAATTTGAAGGAGGCACATTTCTCATGATTAAACCGTTAGGAGATCGCGTAGTACTTGAAGCCGTTGCTAAGGAGGAAACCACAGCGTCCGGTATCGTTCTGCCCGACACAGCGAAAGAGAAGCCGCAAGAGGGTAAAGTTGTTGCCGTAGGCGCAGGTACTCTGAAAGATGGCGTACGCGTTCCTCTAGAAGTGAAAGAGGGAGACCGTGTAATCTTCTCCAAATACGCCGGTACCGAAGTGAAATTCGAAGGCCGCGAACTTTTGATTATGCGCGAAAGCGATATTCTTGCCTTACTTGGTTAATCGAACGTAACCTACTTAGGCACTGGAAAGCACACATAAGCTGTCCGACACGGCGGCTCACTATAATAATATAATTTAGGGAGGCATTTCCTCATGGCAAAAGAAATCCGTTTCAGTGAAGACGCACGCCGCTCCATGCTGCGTGGTGTAGATGCTCTGGCTAACGCAGTAAAAGTAACTTTGGGACCTAAAGGACGCAACGTCGTTCTTGAGAAAAAATTCGGCAGCCCGTTGATCACAAACGACGGTGTTACGATCGCCAAAGAAATCGAACTGGAAGATGCATTCGAGAACATGGGTGCTCAGCTGGTTAAAGAAGTAGCAACTAAGACTAACGATGTAGCCGGCGACGGTACAACTACAGCAACAGTTCTGGCTCAAGCGATGATCCGCGAAGGTCTGAAAAACGTTACTGCAGGCGCTAACCCAATGGTTCTTCGCAAAGGGATCGACAAAGCGGTTCGTGCAGCTGTAGAAGAACTGAAAAACATCGCAAAACCAATCCAAACTTCCCAAGAAATCGCACAAGTAGCTGCCATCTCCGCTGCTGACGATGAAGTCGGTCAACTGATCGCTGAAGCTATGGATAAAGTCGGCAAAGACGGCGTTATCACTGTAGAAGAATCCCGTGGATTCGCTACTGAGCTTGAAGTGGTAGAAGGTATGCAGTTTGACCGCGGATACATTTCTCCATACATGATTACTGACACTGACAAAATGGAAGCTGTTCTGGAAGATCCGTACATCCTGATCACAGACAAGAAGCTGACTAACATTCAAGAAATCCTGCCAGTGCTTGAGAAAGTCGTACAACAAGGCCGTCCTTTGCTGATCATCGCTGAAGATGTAGAAGGCGAAGCACAAGCTACTCTGGTAGTAAACAAACTGCGCGGAACATTCACTTGCGTAGCGGTAAAAGCTCCTGGCTTTGGCGACCGCCGCAAAGCAATGCTGCAGGATATCGCTGCACTTACAGGCGGCCAAGTGATTACAGAAGAGCTTGGATTGGATCTGAAATCCACTACTGTAGAGCAACTGGGACGCGCTCGCCAAGTTCGCGTAACTAAAGAAAACACCATCATCGTAGACGGAAACGGCCAACCGGCTGACATCTCCGCACGCGTAAACCAAATCAAAGCACAACTGGAAGAGACTACTTCCGAGTTCGATAAAGAGAAGCTGCAAGAACGTCTGGCTAAATTGGCTGGCGGCGTAGCAGTTATCAAAGTCGGCGCTGCGACTGAAACTGAGCTGAAAGAGCGTAAACTGCGCATCGAAGATGCTTTGAACGCAACTCGCGCTGCCGTTGAAGAAGGTATCGTAGCCGGCGGCGGTACTGCCTTGGTGAACGTATTTGCCGCAGTTGCTGCAGTTCAAGCAGAAGGCGACGAAAAGACAGGCGTTAACCTGATCCTTCGCTCCCTGGAAGAGCCGGTTCGCACGATCGCAGCTAACGCTGGTCTGGAAGGCTCCGTTATCGTTGAGCGCCTGAAGAAAGAATCCTCAGGCACTGGCTTCAACGCTGCTACCGGCGAATGGGTGAACATGATCGAAGCAGGTATCGTTGACCCTGCGAAAGTAACTCGTTCCGCTCTGCAAAACGCAGCTTCCGTAGCAGCTATGTTCCTGACAACTGAAGCGGTCATCGCTGATAAGCCAGAGCCTAACAAACCAGCTATGCCAGACATGGGCGGCATGGGTGGAATGGGCGGCATGATGTAATCCATCATTCCACTAAATAGAACCTTCCGTAAGTTATCTAACTTACGGAAGGTTTTTTTATTTTCTGCGAGTCCAATGGACTATAATTTCTCTTAAAAAATTTATCGAACCATGTCGAAATGCCGATATAGTTTATGAGACTATAGACATGGAGAGGAATGGAATTACATGAAGTGGTTTACCAACAGGAAATTAACATTTAAGCTGGCATTTATGATCGGATTGCTGCTGATCGTCGCTTTTGGCAGTATCATCGGGTTTAATTTGAATTTAATTTATAAGAACAGCGTTCGAATTGGAGAGTCCGATGCCAAAAACACAACGAGCCATCTGAGTGCCGATGTACAAGCGAATTTGACGCAAGTGGAAGAGAAACTGAATACCTTCCGGAACGTGATGAAAACTGCTAGGACAACAAATGCTTTAAGCAGGGAAGAGATTGTGCGGATGCTCCGGTCCGAGCTGTCGATGAATGATCAGCTGATCGCCGTTTATACGGTATGGGAACCGAATGCTTTTGACGGAAAAGATGCTAGTGAGGTGCTTAAACATCCTTACGATGATGCTACGGGGCGTTTTGTTCCATACTTATCGAGCGCCGGCGGACAAATCCGGGCCGAACCCACCCTGGACTACGACAAAGAAGGGGCGGGGGACTTCTACTTAATTCCGAAGAAAACCAAAGAAACCGTATGGATCGAGCCTTATATATATCCTGTGAGCGGGGTCGATACCTTAATGACTTCCATCGTGCTGCCGATTACGGATGTGAACAATAAATTTGTAGGTATTATCGGCGGGGACATCGCATTGAATACACTGCAGAAAAATATCGAGAAATTAAAGCCGAAAGGCGGCTACACGACCATGATTTCCGCAGGCGGACTCTATGTAGCGAACGGGTCTTCCAGCAAATTGATATCAAAGCCATACACAACTACATCTGCTAAGAAGGCACTTTGGACTGAAGTCAAAAAAGGCAAAGTCTCCGGTTATGCCAACGATATAGGGGGCAAAGACACACTGCGCGTATTCGTTCCCATTGCGATCAAAGGCGTGGATGCACCGTGGTACATAGAGTCCGTTATACCTAAAAAGAATATTTTAGATACGTATTATCAAAGCTTGGCGTTATCCCTGACCATTTCCATAATCGCTTTAGCTATTCTGGGGGCTGTCATCTTTTGGATCATTCGATATTTTGTGATCCGCCAGGTGCAAGAGGTCATTGTGATATCTGAAAATATGGCGAAAGGGGATTTTACAGGGAAGCTGATAGTGAAAAATGAAGATGAATTCGGCTTTATGGCAAGGCATTTCAATACGATGATTGACAACCTGCGCAACATGATCCGAACCTTAACTGAACACTCCATGTCTCTTGGTGCGACTTCTGAACAATTGACAGCAAGCGCGGAACAAACCGGTAAGGCAGCCGAAACGATTTCTTCCTCTATACAGGAAGTAGCGGCTAGTTCGGAAGCTCAGGAAAATGATGCCCGGGAGACGGCAAGGTCGATGAACGATATGGCCATCGGGATTTCACGAATTGCTGAATCAGCTTCGCTCGTTTCGGAATCCGCCAGCGATGTAACCGCCAAAACGACGGCAGGTAATACAAATATTCAACAAGCTATCGAACAAATGGAAGTGGTCAATCAAAATGTCCAAGAGAACACTGAGATTATTCAGAAGCTGAACGAGCAGTCGTCTGTGATCGGGCAGATTACCGATGTAATCAGCAATATTAGCGCTCAGACGAATTTGCTTGCTCTAAACGCGGCTATTGAGGCTGCACGTGCGGGTGAACATGGAAAAGGCTTTGCTGTTGTAGCTTCGGAAGTACGAAAGCTGGCGGAACAATCCGGCGATGCTTCTGCGAAAATTGCGAAAATGATTGAAGAAATTCAATCCGAAACCCGCAAAGCTGCGGCTACAATGCAGCAGGGAGCAGTTGAAGTTAGCAAAGGTGTCGATATTGTAGCGGTAAGCGGGGAATTGTTTAGAGCCATTTTGGACGAGATGAACCACGTAAACTCGCAAGTCCAGGAAGTCTCTGCAGCAGCCGAACAAATGAGTGCAAGTTCTGAACAAGTCCTTGCCACCGTGGAACAGTTCACCCACATCGCCCAAGGCACTTCCGAAAACTCACAGAACGTAGCCGCCGCCTCCGAAGAACAGTTAGCCACGATGGAGGAGATTACGGCCTCTACGGCACATCTGAACGACATGGTTCAGGAGCTGTTGGAAATGGTATCGAAGTTTAAGGTGTAAGAGAGATAGGAATACAAAAAAGCCCGGAACCAAAGGTTCCGGGCTTTCTCATTCACTTACTACTCGATGAAACCAACATTAGTCAGGAAGCGTTTCAGCATGGAAGCTGCTTCAGCACGTGTAGCGTTAGCTGTTGGGCTAATTTTGTTATTAGATCCAAGAACTACGCCAGACTTAACTGCTACAGCTACTTCAGCTTTCGCCCAAGTCAATTTCTTAGCGTCAGTGAAGGAAGCAAGTGCACTTGCTTGCTCAGCACCAGTAAGTTTCACTTCTTTGCCAGCGTAAGCCATCGCGCGAACTACCATTGCTGCCAGTTCTTGACGAGTGATCAGAGCGTCTGGTTTGAATTTACCTTTACCGTCGCCTACGATGATACCAGTTGCTGCAGCAGAAGTTACGTCAGCGGAGTACCATTTGCCAGCTACAACATCTGTGAAGCTGTAAGTGTTGGCAGCAACACCGTAAGTGTTAGTAGTTACGGAGTCAAGACCAAGGGAACGTACAACCAGTGCCGCGAATTCAGCACGAGTGATATTGCGGTTAGGAGCAAACGTGTCAGCAGCTACGCCTTCAACTACCAGCTTGTTAGCCAGTACTTCAACTTCAGCTTTAGACCAGTGTTTTGCAAGGTCGGAGAAAGTTTTGTTGGCTGTTACTACTGCATAAACGCTGTTACCAGTACGTTGGAACGTAGCTTCAGTTGTACCAATTGTGGAAGGAACGAATACCCATTTCTTAGCGGCAGCATCCCAACGAACAACAGTAGCGGACTTAGCTGTTCCGGAAGTAATAGCAATTGTGCGTTTCACATAAGTTTTGCCGAAAGAAGTTACATCAGCAGTCTTAGTTGCGCCTACAGCAGCGATGTTGAAGTCAACAAGCGCGCTTGCTGCTTTCAGACCTTGAGCTGTTGCAGCATCCAGACCTGCTTTTGCATCAGCATCGGACAGTTTCTTGATAGTCACTTTAATGGACTTCAGATCTTCGCCAAGCTTCTTAGCTAGAGCGTTGAAATCAAGTGCTGCCAGAGGAAGGATGTAAGAACCGTTAGCGTTTGTTACTACAAGAGTAGCGCCGGGGATCTTAGCAGCTTCTTTCAAAGCATCTACTGGAAGAGTAACGGAGTCACCGGAGAATTTCACAGTTACTTTCGTTACGCCGTTCTTGAATGCGTTAGTCAACTCGCTGGAAGTTACGTTGTCAGTAACAACGATTGTGCCAGGAGCAGTAGGTGGGATAATGATGATACCGCCGCCACCGTTGTTATTGGTAACCGAGATTTCTTTATAAACATCGGAATAGACGCTTTCATCTACAGTTTTCCAAATGAACGGGTTCAAGAGGATTTTACCTGTATTTGGAGTTTTGATTACGTCGTTAAAGGCGTAATATGTATTTCCATATACGGAATCTCCAACTTTACTAGCGTAAACAACGCCAAGAACATTTTTGTTCTCGTCATAAACGTTTACGTATACGGATTGACCAACTGATACATCACCATCAGTGTAATAAACAGTACCGCTGACTTTGTTAGTAACAGTATCGTATTTCACATCATCTTTAAAACCAGTTGCAGCAAAAGCAAGAACAGGCGCAAGCGCCGTAAGCAGCATTAGAAATGCTAGAACTCCGGAAGTCTTCTTAAGTAGTGCTTTGTTAAACAAGGTTGTTTCCCTCCTAAATGCCTTCTTTAAATTTTGTTTGCCTTTATTTACCATTATTTTCTTTCACCTCCTTCAATTGGTAAACATGATAATAATCAAAACTAATTCTACCACTATCAATATATAATTAACAACCCAAAATTTAGGTGTTAACTTAATAGTTCGTGATTATTTTACTAGATTAACTAGGTTTTGAATCTCTTGCTCTTCTTGCTTACGTGTATCTTCCGTAGTATTTGCAAGTAATGTATCATAGATTGCCGTGTCTTTTTGCCCAAGTTTGATAGTGGCAGCAAGATACCATTTAGCCATAACGCGGTTTAAACCATTTGTATAGTCCGTTGATAAGGAAGGTTTGATCAGATCAATAGCTCCCTGGTAGTTCTTATGGGTAAACTCTATTTTAGCTTTCGTTAAACTTAGAGAGGGAGTAATTCCGAATACCCGGCCTCGAAGCTGTTCCTTCGGCAGTTTTTCTAGTTCCTTAGTTTTTGCCTGCACCACATCCATGACTTCAAATATTGGCTTCAGCTTATCATTGTCAGGGTTACCGGTATTTTGAGTCTCTGTCAAATAGAAAGTAAATAAAGTTTCCGCTTTACGCTCATAGAGACTAATTTCCCAAGGGAAATCTACCAGACCTTTGTTTATTACATTGATTACTTTCTCTTGATCACCCACAAGTTGGGCCTGCCTATATGTACGTTCGAATAATAGACGGTCATGAGGCTCCAAAGGTTCCAACTTCTCAATTAATTTTTCGGCTTGTGCCAAATATTCGGCTTGCTGCGTTTGAGTGTAGGCCTGCTGAACGAAATCAATTTTAGTGTTTATAAAGTAAGGATTGGTTGGCTGGCGCTCAATTGCCTTGTCTAGGGGAACCATGATTTCTTGCAGCGGACGCTGTTGACTGACAAGACCCATAGCACTGCTGAACGTATTGTTCGCCGATAAGTTACTGATGAACATAAACATGAATACTACAGATAACAAACTGACAACTGAAGGATAAATCCATCTCACGCTAGGGTTGGATACTTTTTCCTTAAATGTATTCGGGAGGGATTTTGTTTTTGAGACCATGGCTCCTAAACTAATAAATAAAAGGCAGCCCATGTAAACATAGCTCATTTCAAAATCAATCACACTATGAACCAATAGAGTAACAGCAATGATATAAAATACGAAATGTAAATCCTTGAGAGGAGTATGTTTTTTGGCCTTCGTAAAGGCTTCATCTTCTTCGTTATTTAGGTAATTCTTCACATAGGTAAATATTACCCAGGCTAGAAACCCGAGAAACACCAGGAAGCCAACGATGCCTACTTCTACAAGGTACTGCAAAATGAAATTGTGCGCCTGTTTACTGGAATAAGGATTGTTCTGATATTTTTGATATAAAGCTGACCAACCGCCGCCGCCAGCTCCAAACACCGGATAATCTTTAATAATCTTTACTGCATCGCGATAAAAGGTTTCCCGTTCCAATACACTATGAGTATTAAAGTTAATAGACTGAATCCGAACTTGCATCGTCTCCGGCAGAACTTTGACAAACCCGCTGTTACCAAATAATAAGAAAATTCCGAGTCCTCCTAAAGCAACAGCCGCAATAGGAACACCGATCTGCGAATACTTAAGAGAAGATATACGCTTCAATTTACTCTCTAGCCATGGAGCTGCAAACTTTTGAATGGCAAAAGAGACAGCCGCCGCAACAACCGACATTAGGATTACACGCCACCAACCCGCAATAGATAAGGAGTTAATGATGGAATAAGTCTCAGCTGTTTTACCCTGAACAGTAGGTAGAACCTTATTAGCGATCTCAAGACCGATGGAAGTTATTTTAGAAGAGATTGCTACAGAGAGAATCCCGGCAACCGTAAGGTGAAGTATAAACAGTATCTGTCTATGTACAGTTAGAAACGGCAGGATCAACAGTATAATAAAAGGAGTTACAACGATACCGCCGCGGGATAAAGTCAGAAGAAAAGACAGCATTACAGGTACAAGCATGAAGCCATGAAACAGAATACTGGAAGCCTTCGTGGAACGAACCACCATAAATGCACCGCAGAACAATACGGCCATCAAGAATGCAGCATAAGCATTTGCATATTGAAATACCGACGTAAGACGGATCCCTTGCTCCAACATCACCGCATCACGATAATAATGATTACCGAAGAAAGTAAGCAGACCAAACCAGGTAACTACGTATCCGGACAAGATAAACATACGTTGGAGCAACGAGGCACCTAAGTGTCTCTGGGCAAAATAAAGTCCCATAATGAAGAAAATCGCATACATTACGTTGATATAAACAGACATGATCGCAAAGTGGTGAGAAGCTGCATTCATCAAACTGATTATATATGTTCCAGGGATTAGCCAAATGGCTATGCTAAACAAGTCCCTAGTAGAATGAAAATTCCAGTGATAGAAGAAGTACAATCCGACAAGCAGCAAAATGATGGAAGCCCAAATTAACGCAGAGAAAATCGGTTTCTCATACGACACGGTGTCCCCGTTAAATAATCCCGCGTAATAGGGAGCAATAAATAAGAAAAGTCCGATAAATCCCATGACACACCAATAAATAATCGATGACTTTTCTTCTACCGGCTTTTGCAATTCTGGACGGCCGGATCGGTAATCCAATGTTGTGTTCATAACAAGCCCCTTCTGGAAAAATTGTGATGAATTTCAAGTAAAAATTTTATCACAGATTGTCGGATTGGGGAAATAAAAAGAAGATATATTACCGTAAGTGACACAGGTAAAGCTAGCAGTAAGCTGACTTATAGTAGGAGTAGCTTTCATTATACAAACTTTTCCTAAAGTGGGATTGTTGACATGGTGCTTATATTGTCGAATAATAGAGGATGGCGCGAACTAGCTTAGGTTTTTAGGAGGCATTTATTATAATGCAGTTTATTTACGAATTAAAGAATAAAGAGAATTATCGGTTATTGTATGAGATGTCTAGGAAGGACCTTTATATTAAATACTCCGGTTCAAATTTGGGCCTAATGTGGGCTTATATTCAACCATTTTTAAGTATTTTAATATTTTGGTTTGTTTTTCAAGTAGGCTTTAAAAGCGCTCCCGTAGATGATATCCCTTTTATACTATGGTTTATTACAGCAATCGTTCCGTGGTTCTTTTTTTCTGATGCATTAGCAACTACTACTCCTTCTGTAGTTGAAAATAGTTATCTAGTTAAAAAAATCAATTTTAAAATAATATTAATGCCACTAATTAAAATATTTTCATCCCTAATAATACATATTTTCTTTATAATGTTTCTATTTATTATTTTTTTACTGTATGGATTTAACCCGGACCTATATACGATACAAGTTTTTTATTACTTACTATGCAGCACATTGTTGATTACTGGCCTCTCATTAATAACATCATCTTTAATGGTGTTTTTTAAAGACATTAGTCAGATTGTCTCAATGGTGCTGCAATTTGGTTTTTGGTTAACTCCTATCTTTTACTCTATAACCAATATTCCAGAGAAATATGTAACTTTTGTAAAGCTAAATCCATTGGTTTATATAGTAAATGGTTACAGGGACACATTCATTTACAAGAATTGGTTTTGGGAAGACACCAATCTTATGCTCTATTTCTGGGCAATTACAATTTTGATTTTAAGTTTTGGTGTTTGGATGTTCAAAAAGCTGAAGCCACATTTTTCAGATGTGTTATAAGGAGATTTAGAGATGAGTGAATACGCTGTAGAAATAGAGCGCGTTTCCAAGATTTACAAACTTTATAATAAGCCTTCTGATAGAATCAAGGATACATTTAACGTCAGAAAAAAGAAGTACTTCACGGAGTTCAAAGCACTGGATAATGTCTCCTTTAAAATTAAAAAAGGGGAAACAATAGGGATTCTAGGTAAGAATGGCGCAGGGAAATCAACACTTCTTAAAATGATAACCGGGGTTCTTCAACCCACTGCAGGCGATATAACTGTAAGAGGAAAAATATCTGCTTTACTTGAGTTAGGGGCAGGATTCAACCAGGAATTATCCGGCATGGAGAATATATTTTTGAATGGAACATTGATGGGGTTTACAACTGAGGAGATGGAAGCAAGATTAGACTCTATTTTAGGGTTTGCTGACATCGGGGAGTTTATCCATCAACCAGTAAAAACTTACTCCAGCGGTATGTTTGCAAGACTTGCATTTTCGGTAGCTATTAACGTTGACCCTGATATACTTATAGTCGATGAAGCATTGTCGGTTGGGGATGTCGCTTTTCAGACTAAATGCTTTAAAAAATTCAGAGAATTTAAAGAGCAAGGAAAGACAATTATCTTTGTATCACACTCTTTAGACAGTGTGTTAAAGTTTTGTACTCATGCCGTAATTATTCACAATGGAAAAAAAGTAGAAGAAGGGCAACCAAAAGCAATGGTTGACATTTTCAAAAAAATTCTGGTGAATTTGTACGATTTACAAGATGAATTAAAATTAAATAAAACAACGGAAATAAAGACATTCCAAGGAGAATGGAAAACCAAATTCACGCTTAATAAAGATGTATTGGAGTACGGCAGTAAAGAAGCCGAAATTGTTGACTACGGTATCTTTGACTCTCTTGAAAATCCTACAAACCGTGTTATTAGCGATGAAACGATACTAATAAAAATGAAAGTACATTTTCAGAAAGATGTGAAAGAGCCCATATTTGCTTTCACAATTAAAGATCTAAAAGGAAATGAACTTTCAGGCACTAACACCATGTTTCAAAATATTGATACCGATTTATACCTGGCTGGAGAAGAAGCAGAGATCGTATTTACGCAGAAATTAAATCTTCAAAATGGTATATATACTTTATCATTAGGCTGCACTGCATTTGATGAAAATAACCTGGTTGTTTATCACCGTTTATATGATGTATTGTCTTTTGAAGTGATGATATACAAAAATATCGTTGGAATTTATGACTTAAATTCTGATATTGAAGTGAAGAAGCAAACATAGCTATTAACTTATAGGCAGGTGTACTAAAAATGAAAGTAATATTACTGTCGGGCGGTTCAGGTAAAAGACTCTGGCCCTTATCGAATGATTCCAGATCCAAACAGTTTTTAAAAATGCTGCGTACTAAGGACGGCTCACTAGAGTCTATGGTACAGCGTGTATGGGGGCAACTAGAGAGATCCGGCTTATCTGAACATAGCTATATTGCGGCTAACAAATCGCAGTTGGATATTCTGCAGAATCAACTCCCAAAAAATCTAAGATACATTGTAGAGCCGGAAATTAGAGATACGTTTCCGGCTATTGCTTTATCAGCAACCTTTGTTCTGAGCGAGCTTGGGGCAGCGTTAGAGGAGACTGTAGTCATTCTTCCTGTTGATCCTTATGTAGAAGATGATTTCTTCGAAAAATTAAAAACTTTAGATGCTGTATTGCAACAATCCAATGCTGATCTCGCATTAATAGGTGTTAAGCCAACTTTCCCTTCTGAGAAATATGGCTATATTATTCCTGCTGGCAACGAGAACGCAGCCTATAGCAATGTGCTTAGTTTCTCAGAGAAACCAAATCAAGCAAAGGCAAATGAACTTATCAGTAATGGAGCATTATGGAATTGTGGAGTTTTTGCATTTAAATTAAGATATCTTATTCAAGAGTTGAATAAAAGAGGGATAGCTACAAATTACAGGGATTTATCGGAACAATATAAAAGTATGCAAAAAATAAGCTTCGATTACGAAATCGTTGAAAAAACCCAAAGTATTGTAGTTCAGAAATACGAAGGATATTGGAAGGATTTAGGAACTTGGAATACGTTGACAGAAGAGATGGATGCAGATTTGATCGGAAAGGGAATTGTATACGAAAGTGTGAACACCCATGTAATCAATGAACTCGATGTTCCTGTTGCGGTTATGGGTCTGCAAGATGTGGTTGTTGCTGTAAGTCCAGATGGAATATTGGTGTCGGATAAAGAGACCAGCCCCAAGATTAAGGATGCGCTCAATGGTTACTTGCAAAGGCCTATGTACGAAGAAAAGAGATGGGGTTACTATAAAATTCTTGACTATCGGACGTTAGACACAGGCGAAGAAGTTATAGTGAAGAGAACATTTATTAAAGCCGGCTGTAATTTAAGTACACATAAGCACGTAAGAAGAAATGAAGAGTGGACGGTTATCTCCGGTGAAGGTGAATTTTATTTAAATGACCAAGTTTTCCCACTACTTACCGGCACACATCTTAAAGTTACAGCTAATCATATTCACTCAGCAAGAGCCATAACTGACTTAGAAATAATTGAAATTCAGCGAGGCTTTGATATTAATGAGGGTGATATTATCAGGGAGTCATTGAACTGGCCTGTTAATGTTGTTGTTGGTGGATAGTTTATGAAGATTTCACCAAAGGTAACGATCCTGCTCTCAACATTTAACGGAGATGCTTATTTGGAACAATTACTTGATTCATTATTAAGCCAAGATTACGAAAACTGGAGAATGATTATCCGGGACGATGGTTCTTCTGATGAAACCTTGAGCATTGTTTCTAAATATAGTAAAGATTACCCTGATAAGTTCGAACTCAATATGATAGAGTCACGTAATGTAGGAGCTGCACAAAGTTTCGGGCTGTTGCTTAGCTATGCCATTCATGCAGAATACGTTATGTTTTGTGACCAAGATGATATCTGGCTTCCTAGTAAGATCTCATCAACTCTTAATGCAATGCAGCACGCCGAGCATGTTTACGACGGGCCTATACTTATTCACACGGACCTGACAGTTACAAATGCAGAACTTGAGAAAATCGACTCATCCTACTGGGCATACCAGAACATTAATCCATCAAGAGATAAACTAAATTATCTTTTAGTGCAGAATGTTGTAACTGGGTGCACCGTTATGATAAACCGGAAGCTTGTTCATTTGGTGAATCCTCTTCAACAAGGCGTAATCATGCACGACTGGTGGATCGCACTTGTAGCATCAGCTTTTGGAAAAATAGAGTATATAAAAGAGCCAACGATCCTTTATAGGCAACACTTGAAGAATGAAGTAGGTGCCTCAAGATATTCGGTACTAAAACAACTGCAAAAATATAAGATAGCTTCGAAGCGTATACTTATGTTAGTGAAACAGGCTATTATTTTTGAAGACACTTACTCATCTGTTTTAACTAAGCAACAATTACAGTTGCTTAGTACGTTTAGTAACATTATAAAGACTAATCGTCTACAAAGGGTCATGGCGATCATTAGGTACAGTTTGTTAAAGACGGGGTTTATTAGAAACTTCGGTTTCTTATTAATATTAATAATCATCAATAAAGAAGCACAGAAGGTGTATAATGAAATCCACTAAATGGCTACTGTTTTGGGTTATGATACTGATGGTTCTTTTATTGCCTGATGTAATTTATGCTGAAGCAAATGTGCCTTTAAAGGTAACCTATATTGAGAACACCACTCCAGCAAAAATGAGAGTAGGGAATCAAACCTTAATCAAACTAAAAATCATGAATACAGGAAGTGAAGTTTGGAATAAGGATGAGTATTTTATTTCTTATCATTGGCTGGCTACAGACGGTTCACCAGTGATGTACGAAGGTCCTCGGATTAAACTAAAGCACGATGTTATACCTGGGACGGATATACAAACTGACATACGGATCGTTCCTCCAGCAAAGGAGGGGGCTTATATCTTGCAATGGGATATGGTTCATGAAGGGGTCACATGGTTTTCTAAAATCAGCAAAGATAATACAGACCAATATCAAGTTACAGTTGTAAAAAACAATGTTAGAACATTTTGGTTTATTTTATTTGGTATCTTACTGCTATCCTATTTCTTTATTCTAAAAAAAATTAGTAAATGATGAGGTGCGATGATGAAAGGAATTATCCTTGCGGGTGGAACAGGTTCAAGGCTATACCCGCTTACAAAAGTAACGAATAAACACTTATTGCCTGTCGGTAAATACCCAATGATATTTCATTCCGTGGCTAAGCTTAAGGAAGCTGATATAACAGACATACTTATCGTAACCGGTAAAGATCATATGGGGGATGTGGTCAATTTATTGGGAAGCGGAACGGATATGGGAGTAAGCTTTACATATAAAGTACAGGATGAAGCAGGTGGGATCGCACAAGCTTTAGGCTTAGCAGAACAGTTTGTTTGTGGAGATCAAATGGTAGTTATCCTAGGGGATAACGTGTTCTCCGACTCTATCTCAGAATATGTAAGTAACTTTAGAAACCAACAACATGGCGCTAAAATCCTTATACAAGAGGTACATGATCCAGCAAGATATGGCGTTCCAAGTTTAGAAGGTGACCGGATCGTTTCTATTGAAGAAAAACCTAAGCACCCTAAAAGTAAGTATGCAGTAACCGGAATTTATATGTATGACAGCAGTGTATTTGAGATCATTAAAACACTGAAGCCATCAGGCAGAGGAGAACTTGAAATAACTGATGTTAATAACGCCTACATCGCTAATGCTCAGCTTTCATATGATATACTGCAGGGTTGGTGGACCGACGCCGGAACTCATGCCTCCTTATCGAAAGCTAATGAATTGGCACAAGAAATTAAGTTTGGCGACGAGTTCGGTAAATTAAAATTATAGGAGAGAATCACTTTGAATGTAATAGAAACTAAGCTCCCCGGAGTTGTTATTATCGAGCCTAATGTTTTTGGGGATCATCGTGGTTTTTTTATGGAGAGTTACACAAAAAGTAAATTTGACGCATCAGGCATTAATTATAATTTTATACAGGATAATCATTCGCTGTCAGTTGAAGCAGGTGTCTTGCGGGGACTCCATTACCAACTAGCACCTAAGGCTCAAACTAAGTTAGTCAGGGTAGCTAAAGGTGCAATATATGATGTTGCAGTAGACATTAGAAAAGACTCCCCTACCTTTGGTCAATGGGTCGGAGTTATTTTAAGTGAAGCTAATAAAAGACAGTTGTTGGTCCCTAAAGGGTTTGCTCATGGATTCTGTACCATCGTACCAAATACTGAAGTTCTCTATAAAGTAGATGAATATTACTCTCCGGAACATGATCGTGGATTGTTGTGGAGTGACTCAACTTTAGCCATTCAATGGCCGACCAGCAATCCTATTCTTTCTCAAAAGGATGAAAAACACCCGTCTTTACATGACGCGGAATTATTCTGATTGGAGGCAGTACATTGAATATATTAGTTACAGGTGGCGCGGGCTTTATTGGGAGTAACTTTGTACATTATATGCTAAATAAATACCCAGAATATCAAATTATAAACCTGGATGCACTGACTTATGCCGGGAACCTTGAAAGCTTAGTTTCCGTCAACCAACTTCCTAATTACCGGTTTGTTAAAGGCGATATTACTGATAAAGCCCAAGTTAATTCTATTTTTGAACAGGGTTTGGATTACGTTGTTCATTTTGCAGCTGAATCGCATGTGGACAGAAGTATTGAGGGACCTGAAGTTTTCACGGTCACGAATGTTATTGGCACACAAGTATTATTGGAGGCAGCACGATCTTTTGGGATTAAGAAGTTCGTTCATGTTAGCACTGATGAAGTTTATGGTACGCTAGGTGAAACAGGGTTATTTTCCGAGGAGACTCCGTTAGCGCCGAACAGTCCTTATTCAGCAAGTAAAGCGGGTTCTGATTTGCTGGTTCGAGCTTATCATGAAACATATCAACTCCCTGTAAACATCACCCGTTGTTCTAATAACTATGGACCTTATCAATTCCCTGAGAAGCTTATTCCGTTAATGATTTCAAACGCTCTTAACGATAAGCAATTACCTGTATATGGGGATGGATTAAATATAAGAGACTGGCTATATGTTGAGGATCATTGCAGTGCCATTGACCTGGTATTGCACAATGGAGTAATTGGTGAAGTCTACAATATTGGAGGGAATAACGAAAGAACCAATATTGATATTGTAAAAACAATTCTCCAGCAGTTGGGTAAACCTGAAACTCTTATACAATACGTTCAAGACCGTTTGGGCCATGATCGAAGGTATGGTATAGACGCTACTAAAATTCGGACACAGTTAGGCTGGGAGCCTAAGCATAACTTCGACACTGGAATTAAAGAAACGATCAAGTGGTATTTAGATCACCAGCAATGGTGGAATAGGATCCTTTCTGGTGAGTATAAGCAGGATTAAAAGGAGATTAAACTTATGAAGGTGCTTATAACTGGTGCTAATGGACAGTTAGGCAGAGAATTAGTTGAATATTTGAGTGGAAATAATGAAGTTCTTGGTTTTGGCAGGGAAGAGCTAGATATAACCTCACTTGAGAGTGTTTTTGAAATAGTTAAAAACGAAAGTCCAGAAGTAATTGTTCATTGTGCTGCATTCACAGCTGTTGATGATGCAGAGCAATACCCCGATTCGGCATATTTAGTTAACGCTGTAGGAGCAAGAAATGTAGCAATGGCCGCAGAACAACAGGGGTCTAAGCTTATTTATATAAGCACTGATTATGTATTTAACGGTCAAGCGACGAATCCCTATTGCGAATATGACAATACGGACCCACAGGGGATATACGGAAAGTCTAAGCGTGCTGGGGAAGTGAATGTTCAGACCCAATGCAGGAAGCATTTTATAGTAAGAACATCCTGGGCTTATGGGAAATATGGGAATAATTTTGTGAAGACAATGATTAGACTCTCCAAAGAAAAAGAAAATCTGAAGGTAGTTGCCGATCAAATCGGGTCACCTACTTGTATTGAAGATTTGTGTGAATTTTTATCGGAACTAATGAAAACTGAGAAATATGGTATTTACCATGCTTCTAACACAGGTGTATGTTCATGGTATGAGTTTGCACACGCTATATTTGAAGAGATAGCTGCAGATATAAGTCTGCAGCCTTGTGCAACTTCGGACTTCCCACGCCCGGCCAAAAGACCTGCATACTCGGTTATGGAACATAGAATGATTAGAATTAATGGCTTTAAAGAATTCAGACATTGGAGAGATGCTTTAAGTGCCTTTCTTAGTCAAAATATAGAAGAAGGCGAGAGGTGAAATAGTGTTTGAACAGCTTGGTAATGTCAAAATAAATTTATCTTATTTTACAGGTGAGAATAACTATAGCGATGGACCGATTGAAGATGAACTTTTGGAAATTGTCCAAAGCAAGAATGAGATAAATGTTTTGAAACATGATCACAGATGGCCCGTTCTATATCATTTATCGCCAACACGTGAAAATCTTTTAGAGTGGTTTGAATTCAATAAAGACAGCAGTGTGTTGGAAATTGGAGCTGGATGCGGTGCATTGACCGGTATTCTATGCCAGAGGGCACGTAGAGTAACCTGTGTTGAGCTCTCCCATAAAAGGTCATTAATTAATGCGACTCGAAATAATTATTCCAATTTAGAAATTATAGTTGGTAATTTAAATGATATTTCTTTTCATGAAAAGTTTGATTATATTACCCTAATCGGCGTATTGGAATATGCAGGTAAATTTACTGTCGGTGACCGGCCCTATCATGATTTTCTTGAGAAAATTCGCTCTCTCCTAAAACCGGGAGGAACCTTAATTCTTGCAATTGAAAATAGATTAGGAATCAAATATTGGGCCGGGGCAAACGAAGATCATACGAATGTCATATTTGACGGAATAGAAGGTTACCCTAATGATCTCGGGGTGAAGACATTCACTAAAAAAGAATTGTCTGATCTTATGGAAAATACCGGATTTAGTAAGCTTCAGTTTTATTACCCTTTCCCGGATTACAAATTACCTACTCAAGTTTTTGCGGAAGGACACATACCTGCTAAGCTTCAGATGCCTGAGAATGCACCGAACTATGACTCAGAACGTATAGTATTATTTAATGAGAAACTGGCTATTCAAAATTTGGTAAATGGTGGGATGGCTGAAGAATTTGCAAATTCATTTCTTGTAATATGCGAAAACTAAGGGAGACCTTGAGTAATGAGAACTATTTATGCGAAATACAATAGAGAACGACTTCCTAGATATCAGTTAGGGACTTATATATTAGAGGATATAAACGGAAAATACGTTAGAAAAAAAGCACTTACTCTTGAAGCAAAAACACACTTAGAAACGATATATTTGAATTATAAGAAATTAACTGTAGAATTCCCCGAATTCCCCATTGTTCCTACTTATAACTTTGATGAGTATCTCCAATTTGACTTTGTGAACGGCCCAAGTTTAGAGGAGATGCTTTATAACGGTCTTTTTAACAAGGACTACACAACCTTTAAAGGTTTATTAATAGAGTATATGGGGTTTTTGACCAAATCTAGCTTAGAGGATTTATCAGAAATAGACGAAACAAGGTTCTCTGAAATTTTTCAATGTAGCTTGTCTGTTCAAGGGTTAAAGTATACAAGACTCTCGAATATAGACTTAACATTTGATAACTTGATAATCTCCCAGAATCGTTTCGTAATGATTGATCTGGAATGGGTATTCGATTTCCCTATCCCAATTAACTTTTTGTTGTACCGGAGCCTACATTTCTTCTACTCTAAGCATTACGACGACAAAGTTATAAGTTTATCTGAAGTTTTAGCTGACATGGGTATTTCTGAAGAGCAGGTCGAGTTATTTGATCGGATGGAAAAAGGATTCCAAAGTTATGTAATGGGTACGGATTACAGTTATGCTTATGCAAAGCAATATCTTAAACCCACTCACACTTTAAATGATTTAAACCAACGCTTGATAGCATCTGAAATAAACAAAAGCCAAAACGAAAAAGAACATATTAAACTTCAAGTTGAAATTGAAAGACTTGAGAGGATTAATAAAGAATTTAACATTGGCTTTATTAAAAAACTCGATCAACAATCTCATTTGAAATCAAGAATTTCAGAGCTAGAATTACATAGCTTTAATTTGGAACTAGAATTGAATAGCCTGCTTAAGATGAAAACTGAATATGAAGAAGCCAGGGAATATTATGAACAAGCGGCGTCACATTCCAGGGACTATATAGATAAAACTAATCATTTACTGCCTAAAAGAAGCGTAAAAAAATTATTTGACTGGGGATTGGGTTACAAGCAGCATCTTCTCCTATTGCAACAGGAGAATCAAGCGTTACGATTGCAGATCGATAGCTGCAAGAAAGAACAGCAAATAAAGAGTTTGTCTCATGAATCAAACATGGTCCAATTGAAAGACCACATCGAGCATATGGAGAATAAACATTCAGAGTTGCTATTGAAATCAAATCACTTTGAAGTTGAGTTTGAAAAGCTTTCAAGATCTAATCACCAACATTATATCCTCTCTGAAGAGTTTAGAACACTTTATGAGAAAGAAAAGCTTGAAACACAGCATTATAAAATCTTGTTTGAGGAACTACAACAGAAGTACCATCTAGCAGTTGATGAATTGAAAAAATACAAGTAATTAGGGAGATTCTATGACTACTAAAGTTCTTGTGCTGAATCCATATATGCCAACTCTAGGCGGCGGAGAAAAGCACATGGGGTATTTGTGCAAATATATAGAGGATTACTATAATGATGTACAAATCGATATCCTTGTTCATAACTATAACAATGTTGATATCCATGCATCAGATTATATTACTATCGAAGATGTTAAGCGTCGGTTTGACCTAACATTGACAAAAACATCCTTACTTAAAATTGATTTAAAACATCCAAATTCGTTAAAAGAGCACTTCTATAATAAAAAGAAAATAGAAGATATTTCTGCTAGATACGACTTGTTTATAAACTTTATGTATCAGAGCAAGCATATCGGCAAAGCAAAGAAAAATATTTACTCTTGTATGTTTCCTGCAAAGAAATATGCCTTCAAAGAATGGCCCAAAAGATTGGCTGGAATGGTATTAGACTATAAATACAAGCAAAGCTATGATTGTTTCATGACAAATTCAAGTTTTACAAACCATTGGCAGCAGTATATTTGGAAAACCGGCAAAAGAAATAAGATTGTATATCCGCCCGTTTTCTCCGAAGAGACTTTAAAGAGTCGTAAATGGGGCGATAAGAAGAATATTATTTTATCCGTTGGCCGCTTTTTCGTTGGGGCTCATAATAAAAAACAGAATGAATTAGTAGATATCTTTATTAGGAATGCAGAGAAGTTTCCAGGTTGGGAGTTTCATTTAGCCGGAGCACTTTCGAACTACGAAGACGATCTCAAGTATGTCGAGATTATTCAAAATAAAATCAAAGGATACCCTATATATCTTCATCTGAATACACCATTCTCCAAACTCGAGGAGCTTTATTATAGTGCGAAGATATTCTGGCATGCGACTGGCTATCAAGAGCAGGATAATTTGTTCCCTGAGAAGATGGAACATTTCGGGATTACTACTGTAGAAGCGATGAGCTATGGTGTAATTCCTGTAGTTATTAATAAAGGCGGTCAACCGGAAATCGTGCAAGAGGGGAAAAGCGGATTTTTATGGGACTCGGAAGAAGAATGTATTCGTAAAACATTAAATCTTGTTAATAACGACGATTATAGACAGAGTTTAACTGAACAAACTTTTGAAAGATCTAAGAAATTTTCGATAGAAGAATTCTACTCAAGAACCAGAGAGGTATTAGATGGATTATAATATATCGATTGTAATTGTTAACTATAACGGCAAGAAATATATTGATGCATTATTTGACTCCTTTTTGAAGCAGGATCTTGCTGAACTCACATATGAAATTGTGTTTGTTGATAATAATTCGACAGATGACTCAATAAGCTATCTGGAGGATAACTATGCAGCCAGGTTCAATAATCTGAAAATTGTGAATTCAAAAGAGAACTTAGGCTTTGCAGGTGGGAACAATTTGGGGGTAGCTAATTCTTCTGGCGAATATATAGTTTTCCTCAACAATGATACTAAGGTAGAACCGGATTGGCTGCTTCAGTTATATGAATGTATTAGATCCCATAATGCCGGGATTGTTACTTCAAAGCTCATCTTTTTTTATGATTTTGTTAAGTTTAATGTACAAACTGCCGATAAATTTGAAATAAGTAATAGAGTTAGTATTAATGGTCATGAATATAAGCTAGATCCCAAGTTTTGCAAAAACATGTTAGTTTACGACGAACACTCAGTATGTTTTGGCCATTCTGAATTTTACTTACCACTACTTCAAGGCTCCGTTGATTATGATATTACTATCAATGCTATTGATGTAAATCAGGCCAAAGCAACACAAGCTACGTTCTCTTTAGGAGATGCTGCATTTGAAATTGGTAATAACATATTATTAACCGAGACTGATGTGGCTTCTCGTAAACTAAAGTTGCTACAAAATGTGGGTTCCGGCATCGATTCTAATTTCAACGGTTATGATATGGGGTTCTGTGAAGAGGACCATGGTCAATATGAACGTGTGTATGAGGTAGAGACGACTTGTGGCGCTGCCATGATGATGAAGAAGGATGTTTTCGAGAAGGTAGGCGGTTTTGATAATAACTTTTTTATGTATTATGAGGATACAGATTTAGCATTTCGAGTAAAAAGGCAAGGGATGAAATTGTTGTATTGTCCTACAGCAGTCGTTCGTCACATTCATACTGGCAGTAGTAAAGAGTGGTCACCTTTCTTTATTTTTCACGTGTATAGGAATAGGATGCTGTTTATATTGAAAAATTACAGCCGCAAAATATTTATAAAAGAATATTTAAAATTTATCTTTAGTATCTCTATAAATATAATAAGCAAGCAAAATAAAGAGATTAAAACTGCTAAATTGAATTCATTAAAATCTTTCATGAAGCTACTTCCTAAGTATTTGTAGGTTAATTATGTTAAAAAGGCTATCGAAAAATTGATATACTCGCCTATACTGTAGTCAGGTGAAATAATAAATCCTGTTACTGTAAGGGGAGTGTTTTTATGGATAAAGCAAAACATTCGAAGATGGGCATATCGCTGTTAAGGCTGCAACGAAAAAGGTTGGCATTTCGAAAACAAAACTGGCCAAGTCGAGACGATCTTATCGGGCGCATGGAAATAAGGGGCTAGAGGTTCATAATCGTAGTTATTCAGCTGAGCTTAAGATTCAAACGGTAAAAGACCATCTTGAGGGAGGATTGTCGCAATATTTGGTCATCGAAAAATACAATATTGCGAGTACCACTCAACTCGCTAATTGGATTAAGAAGTATAATGGTCATAGCAGCTTAAAAGCTTATTCAGGAGGAACATCAGCTATGACCAAGAGACGCTCTACAACGTGGCAGGTGAGAATTGACATTGTCTTGTACTGCCTTGCGAACGAACAAGACTACAAGAAGACCGCAAACCACTTCCAGGTTTCCTACCAGCAAGTATACGGTTGGGTCAAGAATTACCAAGCAGACGGCCAGGACGCTTTACAGAGGTCGTACCAATACAGCGGAAGAACAAAAGCTTGCTATGAAGAAGCTGGCATATGAAAACGAGCGCCTTCGTGCGGAGAATGCCTTCTTAAAAACGGAGAGCGACCTTAAGCCATGTACGGCGAGAGAACATTTATTTGGCTATTCAAGCCGATCAGCAAGTGGAAGCACTCAACATACAGCTTCTATGTTAGGTTGCAGGAATGCCGAGGTGCGCTATTATAAGTCTGATCGTAAGGCTAGCGCAGATGAAGAAGAGAACCGAGAACTGACGGAGATGATGATGGCGATGTACGAAAAGGTCGAGGGTATCTTCGGCTACCGATAAT
Organism: Paenibacillus gansuensis; assembly: GCF_042684925.1. Lineage (NCBI taxonomy): Bacteria > Bacillati > Bacillota > Bacilli > Caryophanales > Paenibacillaceae > Paenibacillus > Paenibacillus gansuensis. The sequence continues at coordinate 36,730 of NZ_JBHUME010000010.1, forward strand.
TAACACTACATATACGTCGCCAAACAGCTGCATTTTAAAGAGATGTTAGATCAAGCAGATATGAAACAGAGTATTCCCGAATGGGCTGTTGCATCGACAACAGGGCGATGGAATCCTACTGGGGGAGGATCACTTTTGATCAGCATAGGAAGGACATTGATTACTATAACATCTTTTTCTACAATTTCGAACGATTACAAAATAAACTAAACGGCCTATGTCCCATGGAATACAGGACGAAGGCCGCTTAAATGCTATTTATTTTTGTAAAGTCTACTTGACGGGGGGCAGTTCAAAGTCGTTATTTGGACGCCCTTTTTCTCAAACTGTAATACAAAGAGAAGCTATTCTTTAATAGGTTTGTGAACGTTATCAGCTGGAGTTCTCGTTATTATGAGCTACGTTACAGTGGAGTTTAAAGTACGTTTATAACGAAGTATTACCTGTATATAACGATAAACTGGCGCAAATTTACGCTGAAAGGTAAAAAGAAAACGGCCTGTTAGGACACCATAACTATGTACCTAATGGATTATTTAATGAGTGGAGCTTTTTATTCTTCTGAGTAGTGAGGGTAGCCGACAAATCCATGAAGTATTTTTCAACAAATAAGTACATAAAGAAGCCAAATGGTATAATAATTATAAAAGAAGCTACAAGCAAACGTAAAAAACTATCCAAACCCGTTACAGAGTTAATATAGTTTATTGAAGATAAATTCCCCATTATTGGAAGATGCCAAATATACACACTGTACCCGATAACTCCGAATACTCTCAAATAGGTATTGCTTAAAAAATTAGTGAGTTTTGAATTAAAGAAAAGAGCGTAAATAAATACTATTGCGAAAACAAGGTACAATAGAATATCGTAAGCGAAAGAAAATATATACCAACTAGCTCCCGTGTTTTTCTCAAATCTCCATTCATAGTAGGGGTAGCAAAGCGCAATGAAAAAGAAAGGTACAAGCCATATTAGAATTTTAACTATATTTAATAACCTATTTAGGTTCGTACTCATTATGCGAGATGTACAGAAAAAATAAAGACCAGCCAAAGCCATTCCGATAGCGAAATTATCAAAACAACCAATGATGTTATACTCAGTAATCATATAATATTTCCAATCAATTGCTGATGTATCAGGCACGTACAAATTAAAAACAATAATCCTATATAACAATACAATAATTATTGAGACTGGTAGCGCTATTATACTTCGCTTGCCTACAAACAATACACTTACAAAAGGCAATAAAATATAAAATTAAATTTCGTTTGCAAGCGTCCAAGTTACACCATTAATCATATACTCTGGAAAAAAACCTTGTAAGAATAAGAAGTTAATTAGCAGTGTTTTTACCCCTTGCGAAGATAATAATGATATCTGCGAGGTTAGTAGTATAGTTAAAATAATATAAACATAGTAAATAGGTATGATTCTTAAGGAACGCCTTATAATGTAATTTTTTATATTGGGCATGGATTTACTCTCATCATGACTTCTTACAAACGGTAAAAACAATAAGAAACCACTGAGGACGTAAAATAGGTCTACTCCGGCATGTCCCCAACTTATTAAAAAAGTTACATCGTGACCTGCATATATAAACTTACTACTACCCGACATCCCCCAAGCGTGATAAACAAAAACCATTAATACTGCAATAGCGCGTATCCCGTCTAATTGGGGTATGTGCTTACTTTTGTCCATCCCTAAAATCCTTTGAATTAGCTGAGCCAAAATATCTCCTCTTTCAATACGTTATGTACACAATAAGAATTTTTCGTATATTGGTAATTTCACTACCAATATTGAGTAGCCTTAAGAAGATTTTTACAAATATTTGTTTTTGTATAGTAACGCGTGCAAACGGTTAATATAGAAAACTTTAATATTGGACAGTATACTAATAATGATTATAGGCGAGATTACCCCGATAATTAGGAAATAAGGTAGCCCGGAATATAAAATTATTTTTTTTAATTCTATGGCCATAATTAAATGTAGATACATTATGTTTAATGAGTGTCTTCCTAAATAAGAAAATAGTCTAAACAATAATCCTTCCTTGCCTATTAAATAACTTATCAGAAATACTGTTCCAGTCCCAAAGAGAGGGATTATAGCATCTAATATAGTATTGTGATAACTGTGCTGTTTCAAATCTAGAAAGTATGAGAATTGTCCATTTTTAACGTTAGAAATAGTAAATAATAAACCAACCACGCATATAAGCCCTAAGGTAAGATTATTCATATGATTCTTCAAATAATATCCACAGGAGAAGAAGAATAGTGAGAATAATGACACGTCTATATTTAGAGGGATTTTAAGTTGGGGGAAAAATTTTGATTCAATGTGTGCTAAAATAAATAATAGAAATATTATAACGAGTCGAATCCAAGTTCTGGATGAAACCAGAGTTACAATATTGAAAAGTAACTGAGTAAATAATAGACAGGTAATGAACCATATCGGTGCATAATAACCATCTATATACCGACCACCGAGAACCACATTTTTAAGCTCTGTTATCATATCAAGATAATCGGAAGTAACAAATATACTCCTATAAGTATAAATTGATAGTATAAATAGGGCATAATATTTAACTTGGTCTTTACAGCGAGATGACCACCATAGTTTTAAATCAGTAATATTATTAACTTCTTTGTGAAATAATCCACTAAGTACAAAAAAAGCGGGCATATGAAACCAATAAATTAATGTATGGTAATCGGAATAAATTTGTATTGCTGCTGAATGAGCATAAACAACGAGTAATATTAATATGCCTTTAGATACATCCACCCATTCAGACCTCTGTTTACTTTGCATTATCCACCTCAGAAATTATAAATGATGCCTAATTATAACTTACAATGTTAATAGTTTAAATAATAAAATATCTTCACCGAACATCCAAATTAACAGAGACTTTTAATATACTGTCGTTTAATACACAATTTAGTAGTATAATGGATGCAACAAGACGTATCAGAGTGGTGAGTCCAAATGCTTAAGCTTAGCGTGATTATTGTGAATTATAATACGGCGGAACTGACGGTAGATTGTATCGCGTCGGTGCTGAAGTCCCGGATGGATAGTGAATACGAGATTATTTTGGTGGATAATGCCTCTTCGGACGGAACGGTTGCCAGGGTGAGAGAGCAGTTTCCTCAGGTTCGGGTAATCGTGAATGAGGACAATCTGGGGTTTGCGAAGGCAAACAATATCGGGATTAAGGTTGCCCAAGGGGAACATATTCTCCTGTTGAATTCGGACACGCTTGTGGAGACGAATACGCTGGACTATATGGCCAAATTCATGGATGAGAATCCGAAAGTGGGCGCAGCCGGATGTAAGGTGCTGTTACCGGACGGACGGTTGGATAAGGCATGTAAGCGCGGGTTTCCGACACCGTCGGCGTCATTCTACTATGCTTTCGGGTTCGCCAAATTGTTTCCTAAGGTGAAAAGGTTCAACCAATATCAGCTAGGTTATTTGAGCCCGGATGAGAAATATCCAGTGGATTGTCTGGTCGGAGCGTTCATGATGGTGCGGCGGGAAACGATCAATCAAGTGGGCCTGCTGGACGAAGAGTTCTTCATGTACGGTGAGGATATTGACTGGTGCTACCGCATGAAGCAGGCTGGATGGGAGATTTATTATAATCCCGCGGTGAAGATCCTTCATCTCAAGGGAGCCAGCAGCCGAAAGAAGCCGAAGAAAATTATTTATGAGTTTCACCGCGCGATGATTCTTTTTCACCGGAAACATTATAAGAATAAATATCCCGCGTTAGTCAACGGGCTGGTCTATGCAGGTGTAGGTACCAAATATTTGATGTCCCTGATGTTGAATCGTTTTGGGTCAGTGAGGTGAGAGAGCAATGGTTAGACAGAATCAGACAGTCTTTGCACAGCTGTATGCTGTTACGGATTTTATCGCCATCCAGGCGGTATTCGCGATATCCTACTGGCTGAAGTTCCAAAGCGGCTGGATTCCTTTCGAGCCTTCGCTTTCGTTCAAGCGGTACATGCTTTGGGCTATCGTCTATGGAATCGTGGCTGTAGCTACCGGGTTCCTGGTTGGTTTCTATACGTCTAAACGGCGTAAAAACTATGCTTTTGAGTTCTACAAGGTTATTCAAGTGAATGTCATCGGGTTGTTTGTGCTGCTAAGCATTCTCTTTGTTTACAAGGAAGTAGACGTGTCGCGTTCCTTCCTGCTGTTATTTATTATCAACAATATTCTTGCGTTAAGTTTCTATCGGTACTTACTGAAGGCCACCCAGCGAGGAATACGCCGCAAGGGTTATAATAAACAGTTTGTTCTGATTCTCGGAGCCGGTACGTTAGGCAAAAGATTTTACAACTCGGTCATTCATCATCAGGAGCTTGGCTTCGAAGTACTGGGCTTTCTGGATGATCATAAGACGGAGCATGATGCTGAAGATGGGAACTATAAGCCGATTCTCGGTACGATCGATGATCTGGAAGACTTGTTGAAAGTACATATGATCGATGAAGTCATCATCGCCCTGCCTTTGGATGCCCATAATAAATTTGGTCAGATTATCAATGTTTGCGAGAGGGACGGCGTGAAGACGCTGATTATTCCGGACTTTTTCGATTTCTTGCCTTCGAAACCGTTTTTTGATAACTTTGCAGGGATTCCTCTTATTAATGTAAGGGATATTCCGTTGGATGAGGTCAGGAACCGGCTGCTCAAGCGGGCATTCGACATTGTCTTCTCCCTGGCCGTGCTGATTGTGATTTCACCGTTGCTGCTTCTCATTGCTGTTGCTGTGAAGCTCGATTCGAAGGGGCCGATTATCTACAAGCAGGAGCGGGTAGGCCTTAACCGCCGAAACTTCCACATGTTTAAGTTCCGCTCCATGCGGACGGACTTCAACCATGTGTCAGAGACCGGCTGGACAGTCAAGGATGATCCGCGGTTGACGGGATTAGGGAAATTGCTCCGGAAGACAAGTCTTGATGAGCTGCCCCAATTTTTTAATGTATTGCGCGGCGATATGAGTGTGGTAGGCCCTCGTCCGGAACGCCCTTTTTATGTGGAACAATTCCGTGAGGATATTCCGAAGTATATGGTGAAGCATCATATCCGGCCAGGTATTACCGGATGGGCTCAAATGAACGGGCTGCGCGGTGATACCTCGATTGAGGAACGGATCAAGCATGACATTTTTTACATTGAGAATTGGACTTTTCTATTCGATCTTAAAATCATTTTGAAAACCTTTGTGAACGGGTTTGTAAACAAAAATGCATACTAAGGCTCCGGACTCCCGGAGCCTTTCGCACAACCGGAGGAGGATGCAGGATGATCGATATACATACTCATATTTTGCCGGGAGTGGATGATGGGGCGCAGACGCTGGAAGCTTCGCTGGACATGGTTCGTGCTGCTGCAGCAGAGGGGATTTCTGTCCTCATCGCTACTCCGCATCACGCTAATGGACGTGATTACAATGAAGCCGGTTTCGTAAGAGAACAAGTGGCTCTGTTAAATGAATCGATCCAAGCGGCTCAAATTCAGTTACGTATTGCGGCTGGACAAGAAGTGAGGCTTTATAACAATCTGCTTGATGATCTGGAGGCAGGTAAGTTGCAGACGCTGGATGATTCCCGTTATCTTCTTGTTGAGCTTCCTTCGTCGCGTGTTCCTAGAGAGCTGCCGGATGTTGTCTATGAACTGCTGCTCATGGGGATTGTGCCGATCATCGCTCACCCGGAGCGGAATGCGGAAATAGCGGCGAAACCGGAAACGATGCAGCAACTGGTTGATCAAGGCGCACTTGGCCAAGTGACTACACATTCTTTGCTTGGTACGTTCGGCAAAAAAATTCAGAAAAGCTCCTTTGATTTATGCCGTCAGAATCTGATTCATTTTGTTTCCTCGGATGCGCATAATCTTACACATAGACCCTTTTTGCTGCAAGATGCCTATGGTAAAGTAGCTGTAGAGTTGGGAGAAGGGTACGTCGCTTACTATAAGGATAATGCATCACGTATTTTATCCAATCAGCCGGTGGAGGCACCACATGTTGAGATGGCAAATGCCAAAGCATCCGGTTTTATGAGGAAGGTCCGCAGCTGGTTTAGTTAATCTGGTTTTGTGAGGGAACGGGCATGGATGACAAAGATAAAAAAACGGATCCGCTAAACAGCAGCCGTGGCATCATGACGGGGATTCTAGCAGGAATCGTGTTGTGGATTATCATACTAGCTGTAATCTATTTGTTTATAAGGTGAGGCAGATGGCAAAATCCGACATACTATTTCCATTTCCTATTATATAATTGGTCTATAGGGATAGGAGGTTGGAACAATGCCATTGTACAATTTCAGAGAGGTATGGACACCGTTGAGATTGCTTGGTATCCGGTTCTTTCAGGATGATGAGCAGAGATGGTGGCTCAAGATCGGATCGCGGACCCGCCGGCCTTTGCGTAGGTTTTGGGGATAGTCTGGAGTTAGAGTTTACTTCGTATATTTCATCGCACCGCTGCCTATAATGGTAAGACCAACCTGGTAAGTTGACTTATCTTATAGGAGGGGTCAGGCGTGAATGAGCATCAAACCTCAGACTCGGACGCAGGCTCGATCAGCCGGGGAATTGTTATAGGCGTTGCCCTTGGGATTGTGTTGTGGGCTATCATCCTCACTGCAGTTTGGAAATACTTGTTCTGATTATAAATAACCCCCAAACCTCTTGGATCCAAGGGATTTGGGGGTTTCTTGTGTTTCACAAGGTAGTTGAATTTCGTTGGTGTTATCGGGAAGCTGCGATCAATGCTTGTAATTCTTCCTGGGTAAAGCGGGACAAGATCTCGGCTTTAATCTGTTTCTTCTGTTCGGATGTCAGGCTGTCTTTTTTGCGGAATGCATCCATGTAGTGGACTACCTCTTTGGCGTTGAACTTACTCATGGCGTATTGGGTAGCTTCGTTCTTCGATTTAAAAGAGATCGTTCCGCTTTTGGAACCTCCGGCAGCTGGTTTTTGGGAATCATCGGTTTTGGAATTATTGTCGGCTGTTGTGTTCCCCTCTGCTTTGTCTCCTGCGGCTGCGTTCTCCGCTTCCTTTAACACGTCCTGAGCATCCGGGTCGTTAGCCAACTGATCGGCCATCTCCTGAATCTGTTTCTGTGTAGAAGGATCGTCCGCCATGTCTGTGATGACGGATGTGATCTTATTGGAGACATATATTTTACCGGCCCATAACCCCCCGCCAAGCAGAACGGCCAGCGATACCAGCGTGATCCATACTTTGGTGCTTCGTTTCATCTCAATTCCTCCTAATGTAAAATGCTATCTGTATATTATAAAGGAAATGAAAGGGTTGGGGAACTGACCGATAGACCTGTCTAGCAACATGTAAATTATGGCATGACTTTTGGCATTAGGCCATGAAATTTATCATGTTGAATGAGGTGAAGTGCTGCTTTTTACTTTGAAAATACATGACCTCCCGCAGGTTTGCTTAAGTTCTATTCTTGTTAAAATCCAATTGTAAGAAAAATAAGGAAACAAATGAGGATAGTACAAAACAAGAATCTACATTGGAGGGATTATTATGTCCGCAAGAAAATCAAGGTGGTTTGCCCTATTCGTGTCTATTACTATGATTCTGTCGCTGCTGCTGCTTTCAGCTTTCACAAAACATAACACGGGGCAAGAGGGCGGGGATGCAGCCGATCAAACCTCTGCAAAAAAAGCTTATTCCGATGAAGTACTTGTTAAAGAACTGCCAGGTTTCCAGAACGGTTACAGAAAGGTAAATGGAATCAAGATTCATTATGTGGAGGGAGGTAAGGGAGAGCCGCTGTTCCTTCTTCCAGGCTGGCCGCAAACATGGTATGCATTTCACAAAATTATGCCGGCTCTAGCAGAGAAATATCATGTTTATTCCATTGATTATCGCGGTATGGGCAGCTCCGGCAAGCCTGAAACAGGCTATGATAAGAAGACTATGGCTTCAGACATTTATGCGTTGGCTAAAGAGCTCGGCTATGAAAAAGTGAATATAGCTGGCCATGACATCGGGGCCACGGTTGCTTACGCTTTTGCAGCCAACTATCCTCAAGCCACGAAGAAACTAGCACTGCTGGACGCTTCTCATCCAAACGAGAACTTTTTGAAAATCCCGATCCTGCCTCCAAATGGCGTATACGATGAGAGTAATCCGGAACGTGCCAAGTTCTACTGGTGGTTTGCGTTCAATACGGTTCCTGAATTGCCGGAGCAATTGCTGCAGGGGAAACAGCTGGAGATCGCCTATAATTGGATGTACGATTACCTGGGTTATGACAAAACCGCCCTTTCTAAAAAGGAAAGAGAGATTTACATCGCCGCGTATGCCAAGCCTGGCGCGCTTCGTGCAGGCCATAACTGGTACAGAGCATTCAGGCAGGATATTGAAGATATGAAAACCTATCCTAAGCTGTCCGTACCGGTTCTCGGTATTGGGGGAGTGTCCGGTTACGATATGTTGAATTCATTTGTACAGGAACATGCAACGGACGGGAAAGCGGTGAAACTGGAGAAAACCGGTCACTGGATCTCGGAAGAAAATCCTCAGGAAACCATTCATCAGTTTACGGAATTCTTCAAGTAAACATAGAAAAGAAGCAGGATTGTTATATATATATCCACTAGGTTTAATTAACTATAGTTATAGGTATTTAGGTTTGGTTTTTCAGAACTTCTGCAGGAACGCTTCTTTGTTAACCAAGTTAAGGAACGGTTATTGCTGATTCTTCAGATAGGCGCCACGGAGCCGGCCCGGGGCGTACTTGACCTTCCTGAGGAGGAAAACAATGAAGAAGCGTGGAATCTGGTTGGCGGTTGCGGCATTGGTGTGTACGTTAGTAAGCGGATACTCAGCAGGTGCAGCGAACAACTACTCGTATTATTCTGTAGGCAGCACGGCGGATGTAACGAAGACGACGTCAGGCGGCATGGTGATCATGGGCGGAAGCACCGATGTGGATGCGGCGTTCCAATGGATGATTACTAAGTCGGGCGGCGGGGATTTCGTGATTTTGCGGACTACGGGCACAGATGCGTACAATCCTTACGTAAATGGCCTGGGCACTGTGAATTCGGTGGAAACGCTGATTGTAAAAAACAGAACGGGAGCCAACGACGATTTCATCTATAACAAAATCCGCAACGCGGAAGCTTTATTCATTGCAGGCGGGGATCAGAATACTTATGTGAATTATTTAAAGGATACGAAGGTCGAAACGGCAATTGCCGAGCTGAAAACGAGAGGCGTGCCAATTGGCGGAACGAGCGCGGGAGCTATGGTGCTGGGCGAGCATATTTACGATGCGCGGAACGGTTCGGTCTACTCCGACGAGGCATTGAGCGATCCGTATATCCGGTATATGACGTTCTCCAAAGACTTCAATAGTTTATGGAATTTGTCGGACACCATCGTTGATACTCACTTCGGCGCAAGAGACCGGATGGGGCGTTTAGTCGGATTTTTGGCCCGTAACATTGCGGACGGCTGGGCTCCGGGGAACGGAGCTAAGGGGATCGGAGTGGATGAGCAGACGGCTTTTGTAGTGGAGCCTAACGGAAGCGGGTATGTTCTCGGAAACGGCAGCGTGTATTTCCTGAAAACATCCCAGGCGGCAACGACTATTGCTTCCGGCACCCCGCTTGCCATCAGCGGAGTAGGAGTATACAAAATAGGGAGATCTTCCACCCAATCGTTTAACCTGAGCACTTGGACCGGCAGCGGCGGGACGTCCTATACGCTCAGCGCGGCGTCCGGTTCGCTGACATCGTCAAAAGGTTCTGTATATTAAAATGAGAGCTGCTCCTTCGGGGGCAGCCTTTTTTATTTTAGAATGGGGGAGTTTTGGTTTCATTTATGCATTTCTCCATTATAATTAGTTGCCGGTAAATGCGGTTGATCATCATGTGGAGCTTTGACAGGAAGCAGTGTCATGTTGATGTTATGTATAATCACGAAGAATAGAAATCCTGTTGGTTTTGGTCTTAACTGGATGTTGAAATAAAAGCCCAATTAGGTGGTTTAGGCCATTTTATAAAGATTTGAAGACATCAGACATAGTTTTATGTTATGTTATCTTACACAATTAAAATTCTCCTTCGTTTATGTGAAGGGATCGTAAAGTTGGCATGAATATTGCTGGTTAGATAAGTGACGATTTGGTGAACGTGATTTCAAAGTTGAAGGGCGGATGATACCATGCTAGCGGAAATGAGACTAACTCAAGAGCAAGCTATGAAGACGATCCTTACGGCGGAACTGCGCCAATCGGTGGCTATTCTCCAGATGCCGGGATATGAGCTGCTTCAGCATTTGCAGGAGGAAAGCAGGGATAATCCGCTGATCGAGCTGGAATATCCGTCAGAGCGGTTATTTTCCATGGGGGCATCCAAACGGGCTGGAAGCCGGCATGGGGAGGGCGGGTACGATCCGCTGCTTCGGGCCAAGGCGTCGGAAGAAACACTGGAGGCTCAACTGATCGGCCAGTTGAAGTGGCTGCAGCTGCGAAGCGACGTGTTTGAAGCGGCAGTATTTTTAGCGGGTAACATAAACGATCAGGGGTATCTGGACATCTCACTGGAAACGGCCAGCAGGGAAAGCCGATTTTCATTGGCTCTGCTGGAAGAGGCGCTTACCCGGCTGCAAGCTTTGGAGCCAGTCGGTGTAGGGGCTCGTACGCTGCAGGAATGTCTGCTGCTCCAAGTGCGGAGAGATGACCATGCACATCCGTTAGCGGAAATCATTATAGCCCGGTATTTGGAATCAGCGGCTTTCGGCAGATGCACTCAAGTTGCCCAGGAGTTACGGGTGTCCCCAACTGCTGTCGGCGAAGCGATGCAGTACATACGCACACTGGACCCCAAGCCCGGCTGCAGCTGCTGCCCGAACGACACGCACTACATTGTGCCGGATGCCTATATAGAGAAGCTGGACGGAACGTATACGATCCGGATGAACGAGAAATATTTGCCGAAGGTGACACTCAGTTCGTTCTATCACGGGTTGAAGTGGAATTTAGTCTGCAAGGAGACGGCGGCATTTTTGAAGGAGAAGGAAAAGTCGGCCGAATGGCTGCTGCGCTCTCTGGATCAAAGGAAAAAAACGTTGGTGCGTGTGATTGAAACGATTGTGGAAGAGCAGATGGCTTTCCTTGAGCGAGGGGACTCTTGGCTTCGCCCCATGAGTCTCAAGGTCATTGCGGAGAAGCTGGGCATGCACGAGTCTACCATCAGCCGGGCGGTATCGGGGAAATATGTGAAGCTGCCTGGGGGGATGTACGAGCTGAAGTACTTTTTCTCGGCAGGGTTGGCGACGTTTTCCGGCGAAGCTGCCTCTTCCCGCGGGATTAAAGCGCGCATCAAAGCGATGGTGGACAAAGAGGACCGGAAGAAGCCGTTGTCGGATCAACGGATGGCTGAGCTGCTGTTGGAGGAGGGCATCCACATCGCCCGGAGAACGGTTGCGAAGTATCGGGAGGAGCTGCGGATTCTGCCTTCCAGTGTGCGGAAGGAAGTGTAGGTTTTAAAGCCTCAGGGATGCAAGTTGGTAACAGATTTCGCTATGGTGCTGCCTAGTTACGCTAAAGTGTCAGTTACGGAGAGTAATCAGATTAAGAAGACAGCGATTTTCCTTGTCGGGCAGCTGCCGCCGCCTAATAAGGAAAATCGCTGTCACTGTTTCTGCAGAAGTGGTGAGTGGGATAGGTAGGGTCAAATGGTGCGGGCGGCGCATTATGGTGATGGATTTCCATGATATGCTGCCGAATTACTATATTTTCAGCGATATGGCGGGGAATAACGAAAATACAACCACGAATTACCATATTGCGTCGTGAAAACGTCGTATTATGGTAATTCATGGTCTTTTGCTAGGAGCTAGAGTTGAAAATGGGCTGTATTATGGTAATTTGGGTGCTAATTATGGTAATTGATTACTTTCAACGCTGAATGGGAGAAGCGGGGCAACTCGTCGCCTAAGTCACCGCCGAGAGCGGTACGCCCGAGGCGGTGAGCTTGTCGAGACCGGCCTGCGTCAGCTTGATGCCGGTCCGGCCGCGGCTGACGAGCAGGCAGCCCATCTGCTCGAGCAGCTCTACGCGGTGCCGGATCTGCTGCTCGGTGAGGGGCTTGCGGCTCTTGGCGGACTTGTCGGCAATCTTCTGCCTGCCGACAGGCTCGCCGGAGCGGTTGTACAGGTAGACGGTCTCCAGGATGAAGAGCATTTCCTCTTCATCCGACACCGCCGTCACCACCGCCTCGCCGCTTCCGGCTCCGCCGCCGTAGCCCCGCGCCCCCGAGCTGCCGCCCGGCCCCGGGCGCCCTCCGCCGGACGCACGGCCGTCCGAGCGGTAAAGCAGTTCCCCGCGCTCGCCCGCCGCGCTGCGCTGGAAGAAATGCTCCTCCGGGATGTCGTTCAACGTCACCGTTGTCCCGTCACAGACGGCAAGCATGTAATCCAGCGTATTCTTCAGTTCGCGGATATTGCCGTACCACTCATACTGTGTCAGCCGATGCAGCACTTCCGGCTGAATAACCACATTATCCCGGCCGCTCCCCCGGATAAAATGCCGGATCAGCCGGGAAATATCCTCTTTACGCTTGCGCAGCTCCGGCAAGTGCAGGTACAGCACTTTCAGGCGATGATACAAGTCCTCCCGGAACTTGCCCAGCTCAATCATTTTCAAGAGATCCTTGTTCGTAGCAGCGATGACGCGCACATCGATCGGGATGATTTTGCTGCCGCCGATCCGCATAATTTCCTTCTCCTGCAGCACCCGCAGCAGACGCGCCTGCAGCTTCAACGAAATGTCCCCGATCTCGTCAAGAAAGATCGTGCCTCCGTTGGCCTGCTCGAACAGGCCGGTTTTGCCGCCTTTTTTGGCCCCCGTAAACGCTCCGTCTTCGTATCCGAACAGCTCGCTCTCGATTAGATCCTCCGACAAGGCACTGAAGTTGATCGCAAGAAATGTCTGCTGGCCCCGGAGCGACTCGTTGTGAATCGCGCTGGCAAACAGCTCCTTGCCCGTCCCGCTTTCGCCCTCGATCAGCACGTTGAGATCGGTTTTGGCCAGCTTTTTGGCTACATCCTTTGTTTTGTTCAGCAGCGGACTGTCCCCGACGATATCCTGGAACGTATATTTGGCGACAAACCCTTTTTTGACGAGTTCCCGCCGGAGGGTGCGCTCCATTTTGATCGTCTCATGCATATCTTTGAACGTAACTACAATGCTGTCCTCCGTGGTCAGGTGCAGCCGTTCCACCATAAAATCGGTCTGGTTCAGCGTAAAGCACTGGCCCGTTCCGTCCACAGTAGTAGAAGTGATGTATCTGACCAGTTCGCCGTTCGTGATTACTTCGGACAACGGCCGCCCGATCGCGTAACGCGGGGACATGCGCAGCGCCGTTTCTAAAATTTCATTAAACACGGTAATGCGTCCTTTGCCGTCCACCGCCATAATCCCGTCATTCACTCCGTTCAGCACATGCTTGAAGTGGTTGTTCAGCTGACCGGTTTCGCTGATGGTTTGAGACAGCTTTTTGCTGAGCTCGATGATTTTGCCGGTAAAACGATTGGAAATTTCCCTTCCTACCTCGTCGGGCAGGCCGAACCAGCGGATGACGGTCGTGATGGTCGTGATGTCAATCAGCCGGGGTCCGATGTTAATCGTCTCCGTAACATATTCGGGAACCAGTTCAAATTCGCCGGGAGTAATGGCCAGGGGGACGCGCTGAAGGTTCTTTTTGCCGGGATAATAAGGAATATATTCGATATGATCAATGCCGAGCTCGATAAGGTTGGTAATGGACTCATGGACGGTTTCCGGAAAATCATTCACGTAGAGCGCTTTGGTGCCTTTGGGCAAATACAAAAGTTTATCGATATGTTCATAGTTCGTAATCCGGTCCGCGGTAAGGATGTGGCACCCTTCGCCGATGAACTCCGACACTTCGTCCTGAATGAGGTGGGTGGACAGCAGGACAAGCCGATTGCCGATCACGGCGGGAATGTTCTCTTCTTCCAGCGAGTAGCTCTCGACATCCACATAGTCCCCGATTATCAGCTGCAGCTGCGCGTGAAGCGTCTTCCGGGTCTCTTTAGTGCCAGTAAGTAAAGTTAAGGTGTGCGCGTTCATGAACGAGTTTCACTCCTCCGGATGCGTTTATGGGTGAACCAGTACTCAACCAATGATACCCATATCATAACAAAGTGTCAGGAAACCTATCAATCCTTTTTTTGTTGAAAAATGTATGCGCTTCATATCATCAGGTTTTAAACGGGAACGTGGTTTTGTGTTATGTATCCTGACGCGAGGAACAGTTGGCATCAATTTTGCTAATTACTCAAGTAGAAGAACTCTTGGCCCAGGGTCTCGGGTTTCTTGTCATAATTGAACTTTTTTGGGAGAAGGGGAGATGGGTTTTGAAACAACGCAAATGGCTGTCCGTACTGCTGGTGCTGATGCTTTCGGTGACATGGCTGTCGGCTTGCAGCAGCAACAACAACGCAAACACAACGGAGAACGCGCAAAATAAGGAGGGCAACAAGGCGGCGAACACGACCGAAACGAAGGACGCGGACGCAACCGCTGCAGAGCCTGCGCCTGAACCTGTGAAACAAACGCTGAACGTGGGGATTGAAGCGGAGCCGACCTCGCTGAACCCTTACAACTCGACAGACGGCAACTCGACCGGCGTCCAAGGCAGTATGTTTGAAGGGCTTCTCAAGCTGGACCAGAACATGAAAATTCAACCGTCTCTCGCTGCTTCCTATGAATTGAGTGCGGATGCCAAATCCATTACATTCACACTGCGTGAAGGCGTTACGTTCCATGACGGATCGAAGCTGACGGCGCAAGTGGTGAAGGACGCACTGGATTTTGTTCGCAACAAGGATAACCAGCAGGCCCGTGCAAGCTTTTTCAGTTTCATTGAAGACATTAAGGTTACGGACGACCTGCACCTGACGATTACTTCCAAAGATCCGAACTCCGCTATGGCTGCTTACATGACGCATTCCGCAGGTTCCATCATCTCGCCGCTGGAGCTGGACAAGAAGAAGAAAGACCCGAACTACAACCTCGACCGCACTCCGGTAGGTACCGGCCCGTTCAAGTTTGCGGAGTGGAAGGACGGCCAGTATGTGAAGGTGGTTCCTTACGACGGCTACTGGGATAAAGAACATACGGCAAAGCTCGAAAGCATCGTGTATAAACCGGTAACGGAAGCAAGCACTCGTGTGAACATGCTGAAAACCGGTGAACTGGATCTGGTGAAAAATGTTCCTTCCCTGAGCGCGAAAGAGCTCGAAGGCAACGCTGACCTAGACATCGCCAAAACGCCTTCCATGGACGTGTACTATGTAGGTGCGAATATCAAGAAGAAGCAGTACAGCAAAGTCGAAGTGCGCCAGGCTATGAACTATGCTATCGACAAAGATCAGCTGATCGCGCAGGTGGAGAACGGGTACGGCCGTATTGCAGACTCTGCGATTGCACCGAACGTGGTAGGTTACTCCGCGCAGACTCCATATGCGTATGATGTGGAAAAAGCGAAAGAACTGATGAAGAAGGCCGGTTTTGAAAAAGGCTTTGACGCTACGCTTTGGACCCGGAACGAAACGGAATTCATCGCTATTGCAGAAAACGTGTCCATTCAATTGAGCAAAATCGGCATTAACGCCAAAGTCGTTCCGCTGGAATCCGGTACAATGTTCGACAAGCTGGATGCAGGCAAAGAGCTGGATATGTTCATCGGCCGCTGGTCGCCAGGTACTGGCGAAGCAGACTGGGGACTTCGTCCGAACTTCCACTCCACACGTATCCCGCCGAACTATAACAACAGTAACTTCTACATCAACAAAGAAGTAGATAAGCTGCTGGACGAAGCCTTGGCTACTCCGGATGCAGCGAAAGCGCAGGAAATGTACGCAAAGATCCAAAAAATCGTATACGACGATGCGGCATGGACGTTCCTGTTCGAACCGGAATCCATTATCGGAAAACGCAAGAGCGTGGGCAATGTCGTTATTATTCCTAACGGTTATATCGATTTGAACAACGCAGTGAAGCAATAAGCTGTTCCGGCCGGGCGGTCTGGCGTTACGGGGTATGAAGCCTCTTGCGGTACGGCCGCCTGTGCGCCGGTTATCTTGAAATTTCAGAAAGAAAGTAGGGAGTCGGTTGCTGGTATATCTCGTAAAACGCGTTTTTGGCATCATCCCGATTCTTCTCATCGTCTCCATCCTGTCCTTCATGCTGATTCGTCTGACGCCTTCGGATCCGATCCGGATCATTTACGGCAACGACCTGGATAAAGCCACATATGAGAAGTATAAAAAACTGGAAGGCTTCGACGATCCGCTGATCGTGCAGTACGGCAAATATCTGTACGGTATGGTTACCCAAGGCGATTTCGGCACGTCCTACCGGACGAAGTCGGATGTAGCCGGGCAGCTGCTGGAAAGAGGCTGGTCTACGGTAGTGCTGACTATGGCTGCGATGGTATGGGCGATTGTGTTCGGCCTGCTGGCGGGCATTATTTCCGCAACAAAACGAAACTCGATATGGGACCGGTTGGGGATGGTATCGACCATCACGGCGCTCAGCGTACCCGAATTCTGGTTCGGTATGGTGCTTGTTCAAGTATTCTCCGTTCAGCTGGGCTGGCTGCCGTCGGGCGGAGCCGGGAGCTGGCAGCATCTCATTCTTCCTTCGTTGACGCTGGGACTCGGCGTAGCGGCTGTCATCGCCAGGTTTACCCGGGCGAGCGTGCTGGAAGTCATGAGGGAGGATTACGTCCGGACGGCCCGTGCCAAAGGGCAAAAAGAAAGCGTTGTCGTATGGTCGCACGTCCTGCGCAACGCACTGATTCCCGTCGTTACGATGACCGGGCTTCAGTTCGGCTTTCTGATCGGCGGGGCATCCGTCGTGGAGAGTGTCTTCGCTTATCCGGGGTTGGGCGCCTTGCTAGTCGATTCGATTTCCAGCCGGGACTATCCGGTCGTACAGGCGCTGATTCTGCTCTTCTCGTTTCAGTTCCTGATTGTCAATCTGCTGGTGGACATCAGCTACGGGCTGTTGAACCCGCAAATCCGTTATGAATAAAGGAGAGCCTACATGAAACCAACTGCAACTTCTCCTTCCGGGCAGGGGGTCCCCTTAGCCGGGGCTGCTGTCCATAAGAAAGATCAAGAGAAAGTGTATACGCCTTTCGGGGCGTTTCTACAGAAGTTTCTGAAGCAGCGGCTGGCGGTGACGGCAGGGATCGTGATCCTGCTGATTGTGCTGGTCGCCGTCTTTGCGCCGCTGCTGACGCCGTACGATCCGTCGCGTCCGGTGACGGATCAGTATGCTGAGCGCGGGATCGACGTGTCGTCTTTGGGCGCTTGGAAGGCCAAGGTGCTCGGCCGGATGAGCGACGGAACGACGGTGAAGGAGATCCCGCAGCTGACCGCCGAGAGCGGCAAGCGGGAAGTGGCCCGTCCGCAGGCGGAAGCCGGCGGCATCATGGTGCAGGCGGTGACCCGCGGCGATACGGCGATTGTGATCCGCAGCGGACAGGTGTCCGCTGTGGTAGAGGTCGGCGTATCGACGGAGGAGCGTGCACCTGTGCTGTCGCAGCTGACGCCGGCGGGACCGGCGGCGCCGCTCGAGGTTGGCGGCACCGCGAAGCTTGCGCTGAGCGGTGTGCTGACCGACGGCAGCCGCCTGGCCGATACGGCGGCTGTAGAGGGTTGGGCCGCCGATGCTTTCGGCAAGGGCGAGGCGGAGAAGCCCGCCGACAACGGCTTCGTGACGGCGGATACGGCGAAGGCCGCGCCTGGCGTGGCGTATGCTTCGCTTACGCCGCAGGTGGTCAGCGTGGCGCCGGACGGAACGGTGTCGGCGCTGCGCGAAGGGGCCGGAACGGTCAAGGTGACCGTAGGCGATGTATCATCGCTGGTGACCGTTCCTGTTGGAGCGGCGGCCTCTGCGGAGCCGATGCTCGCAGGTCTTGGGCTGCCGCAGACGTACGCGCAGCTGGAGGACCTGCATAAGCATCAGCCGCCGTCCGAGCGCCATTGGTTCGGTACGGATCATGCGAACCGGGATATTTTCAGCCGGATTATTGCGGGAACCACGCAAACACTGATCATCGGTTTTGTGAGCGTGTTCATCGGGGCGGCGCTGGGCGTGCTGTTCGGCTTGTTGTCCGGCTATTACGGCGGGCGGCTGGATACGCTCATTACGCGCGGAGCGGATATTTTGCTGTCGTTTCCGGGTATGCTGCTTGCGATCTTCGTTATCGCCGTGCTGGGGCCGGGGACCGTGAACGTGATTTTGGCGGTCGCTACCTTTACGGTTCCTATTTTCACCCGCATTGTGCGGGGCAGCGTGCTGTCTTTGAAGCAGATGACCTATGTGGAAGCGGCCCGTTCGATCGGCGTGAAAAATTCGGTGATTATTCGGCGCCATATTTTTCCCGGTACGGTATCGGTTATTATGATTTATCTGACGATGCGGGTGGGGAGCGCGATTCTGATCGGAGCGGGCCTCAGTTATTTGGGACTTGGAGCGGACGTTACGGCTCCGGAGTGGGGCGCGATGCTGAATGCCGCCAAAAATAACAGCCAGGGCCTGTTCTTCCCGATTCTGTTTCCCGGTCTTGCGATTCTGGTGACGGTGCTGTGTTTCAACATTCTGGGCGACGGACTGCGGGATGCGCTGGATCCGAAACTGAAAGACTAGGAGGCGGTAGCGATGACGGAACATGTGCTGGAAGTGGAAGGCCTGGAAGTGACGATGTCCGGGGGCGGCAGGGAATTTCATGTCGTGAACGGCGTATCTTTTCATATTCAAAAAGGAGAAACGCTGGGAGTCGTCGGCGAGTCCGGCTGCGGCAAAAGCATGACGTCCCTGTCGGTGATGCGGTTGATTCCTGCGCCTCCCGGGCGGATCAAATCGGGGAGCATCCGCTTGAAGGGAAAGGATTTGCTAAAGCTGAGTGAGCGCGAGATGCGGAACGTGCGCGGCAACGAGGTGTCGATGATCTTTCAGGAACCGATGACTTCGTTGAACCCGGTGTTCCGGATCGGCAAACAGCTGGACGAAGCCATACTGCTGCATCAGAACGTGCCGAAGGAGGAAGCGAAACGCCGTTCGATCGAGATGCTCATGACGGTTGGTATCGCCCGTGCGGAACAAATCTACAAGAGCTTTCCGTTCCAGCTGTCGGGCGGGATGAGGCAGCGTGTCATGATTGCGATGGGCTTGGCATGTAAGCCCGAACTGCTCATTGCGGATGAGCCGACAACTGCATTGGATGTGACCATACAGGCGCAGATTCTGGATCTGATGAAGCAGCTGAAGGAAGAAACCGGAACATCGATTATGCTGATTACGCATGATCTCGGTGTCATCGCCGAAATGTGCGACAGGGTCATGGTCATGTACGCCGGCGAGATTGTGGAAGAGGCCTCGACGGAAGGACTGTTCGACCGTCCGATGCATCCGTATACCCGGGGATTGATGCAGTCGAAGCCGGATCTGGATGAGGAACGGGAGAGCCTCTATTCGATCCCCGGCCAGGTGCCTCCGGCGGGCACGATTCTGGAGGGCTGCCGATTTGCGCCCAGGTGCGAGCTGGCTCAGGATATATGCCGGCAGAACCATCCGAAGCTGGAAGTTTCCGGTGAGGGGCACCGTGTCCGCTGCTGGCTGGCCGGGGAAAGTGCGCTTGGGGAAATTGCAGCGGGAGCTGCCCCCGTTTCAGGAGGGACTTCATCATGACGAACGACAATCTTCTGCTTCATGTAGAAAATTTAAAAGTATATTTCCCGATCAAAAGCGGTTTTTTTCAAAAGACAACGGGCTATGTGAAGGCGGTAGACGATGTCTCCTTCCAATTAGCGAGAGGAGAAACGCTGGGGATTGTAGGCGAGTCCGGCTGCGGCAAATCGACGACGGGCCGTGCCGTCATGCAGCTGATCAAGCCTACATCCGGTACGGTGCTGTTCGAAGGGGAAGAATTGTCCGGCCTGGGGACAGAGCAGCTGCGGGCTAAGCGGAAAAATATGCAGATGGTGTTTCAGGATCCCTATTCCTCGCTGAATCCGCGGATGACGGTGGAGAACATTCTGAGGGAGCCGCTGGAGGCGCACCATGCCGGCAGCCGTGCGGAGCAACTGAAGCAGATCACTGAAGTGATGGAGCTGTGCGGCTTAAATTCGAAGCAGCTGCACCGGTACGCGCATGAGTTCTCCGGCGGTCAGCGCCAACGGATCTGTATTGCCCGTGCGCTGGTGCTGCGGCCGCAAATTGTAGTGGCCGACGAGCCGGTATCGGCTCTGGATGTTTCCATCCAATCTCAAATTATCAATTTGATGACAGATTTGCAGAAGCAGCTTGGCGTCAGTTTCTTGTTCATCTCGCATGACTTGGCCGTGGTGAAGCATATCAGCCACCGGATCGGCGTGATGTACCTGGGCAGGATGGCGGAACTCGCTCCAGCCAAGGCCTTGTACGAAGAGCCGCTGCATCCGTACACACAATCGCTGCTGTCGGCCATTCCGCGTTCGCATCCTAGATCGGGCAAGGAGCGGATCGTGCTGCGCGGCGAGGTGCCTTCCCCGGCGGATCCGCCGAAAGGCTGTGCCTTCTCAACCCGCTGTCCGCATGTGATGGACCGGTGCCGGGAGGTTCTTCCGCTAATGACGGACATGGGTGCCGGGCGCTCGGTTGCCTGTCATTTATATGGTTAACTCACATTTCCGTTTTAAACTAAAGGAGGTCCCGCATGCAAGAACCATTGGTCGCTGTCAAAAGGGGACCCTACACGGAGAGCGTTCATCACGGACACATTGCGGTAACGGATGCGTCCGGACGGCTGCTTTATTCTGTCGGAGATCCCCGCAGAGTTACGTTTACCCGGTCGGCTTTGAAGCCTGTCCAGGCACTTCCCCTGGTGCAGTCGGGGGCTGCCGAGCGTTATTTGATGACGGACAGGGAGCTTGCGCTATGCTGCGGTTCCCATAACGGAGAAGATATTCATGTCCATGCGGTGAGAGGAATTTTACACCGTTTGGGTTTAGGTGAGGAAAAGCTGCAGTGTGGCGCTCATTTGCCGTATGATGTGCAAAGCAGCCATGACCTTCTGCGGAGCGGGGGACATGCCTGCACGGTGCATAACAACTGTTCCGGCAAACATGCAGGCATGCTCGCGCTGGCTAAATTTCTACAGAGCGATACCGGCACGTATCACTTACCTGATCACCCCGTACAAAGGATGATCGCGGGTGCCTTGTGCGAAGTAACCGGGCTGCCGGAGGACCAGCTGATTACCGCCGTTGACGGCTGCGGAGTGCCTACGTACGGCATGCCGCTGGACCGGCTGGCCTTAATCTATGCGCGCCTGGCTCGGCCGGAATCGATGGAGTCTTCGAACAGGCTGCAGCAGTCGTTATCCCGCATAGCCGGAGCAATGACGTCACATCCCGAAATGGTGGCGGGAAGAGACGTC
Source organism: Paenibacillus gansuensis (assembly GCF_042684925.1). NCBI lineage: Bacteria > Bacillati > Bacillota > Bacilli > Caryophanales > Paenibacillaceae > Paenibacillus > Paenibacillus gansuensis. The sequence goes on from NZ_JBHUME010000010.1 coordinate 58,282, forward strand.
TTATGCACGGACCTGATGCGCGTTTCCGGCGGAGAAGTGGTAGCGAAAGCGGGCGCGGAAGGCGTCTACGGCATCGGCCTGGTCAAGGAAGGGCTGGGCATTGCCGTGAAGATCGAAGACGGGCAGGCTAGAGCGGCCTACCCTGCGGCGGTAGAGACGCTGCATCAGCTTGGATTTTTGAATGAAGAACGCAGACAGAAACTAATAGGTTACCATCAGCCGGCTGTAACCAACCGGTTAAACGATATTGTCGGCGCCATCGAGCCTGTATTTCAGCTGAGAAACCGCAAAAGTGCCATGTAAGTTTGGGTAGGGACGAGGAGTGGGGAGAAAATGCTGAAGAAGCCGGAAGGGCCGAGGCTGCGGCAGCTGCGGTTGCTATGGAACAAGTGGAGTGTCCGGATGGAGAGAGCTGCTATACACGGGAGAACCGGGCCGCGGGGCTCCATCCGGAACAAGATCATCATGCTGGTTAGTATCGCTGTGCTCGGCTTGCTTTTGCTGGGCGCAGCGGTTTTTTACACCCAAGGGGAATATAGCAAGGCCGACAAGAAAGTCCGCCAGGTAGGAGAGGCCAGAGAAGCCGGCGGCCGGATCCGCGAATTGCTGCGGGAAGCGAAGCTGGCACAAGAGGAGCTGCTGGCTTCCATGGACCCGGGCCGGGGGACAAGGCTCAAGGAAAGTATCGCGGACATTGATGAGATGGTTGGCCAAATCAGGACTACGGAGGACCTTTCCGTTGCACCCGGGCAGTTGGAACAGCTCCGTACAGATAGTAAAGCCTATGGAACTCTGGCGGAAGCATTGTTGAAACAAGTGCAGGATATGAACGCGCTCATTACGGATATGGTATATTCGGCTACCTCTTTTGAGAATACGGTTCGTGCAAATAATCAGCTGGAGCTTCTCGCCGGTATGCTGCATTTGCGCGGCATGGAGAAGGAATTTCTTTGGAGGCGGGACCAGGCGGTCAGGCAGCCTTTTGCTGCAACATTGAATGAGATGAAGAGCCGGATCGGTTCCTCCGGTCTGTTGGAGGCAGAACGATCTATTCTTCTTCGGAATCTTACCAAGTATGGTAAGGGTTTTGAGAGTGTTACCTCCTTGGCCGAAGAGCAGTCCATCAATAACAAGTCGCTTTTCGAATTACAAAATCGCATGGATCAGCTGGCGGGCACATTGAATCAGGGACTCCAATCCGATGCGGCGAGGATCGAACAGAAGAAGGCCAAGATGCTGTCTTCCTTACAAATGTTGCAGGTTCTGCTCCTCCTTCTGGCTTTAATTCTTATGGCAGGTACGGGCATGGCCATCATCCGATCTGTCTCGCTGTCGATCGGTTCCTTGCGCGGCAGCGCCCGCATGATCGGGCAGGGGGATCTCCGGCACCGGGCATCAGGCGTGAAGGAAGCGGAGCTGCAGGAACTGGCTGATACGTTCAATGAAATGGCAGGCAAAATGTCCGGAGCTCTCCGGGGTGTATTGGATGCTTCAGCTCAACTCTCTGTTTCGTCCAATACGGTAACCTCTTCATCAATTCAGGCCGAGCAAGTGTCGGAACAAGCCAATGATCTGATCCGGAGGATCGCGGAAGGTGCGGTAGAACAGGAACACAGGCTGAATGAAGGCATGGCTTGGCTGAACCGGATTCATCATCAGCTGGGTCAGGTGCACCAAGCGGCCGATAGTATTGCCCATCAGGCAGCGGCGACCGAGGAGAGCGGGCGAAGCGGTCTTGCGGAAATGGAAGCGCTCCGGGAAGTGCATGATGCGTACCGGCAGGTAGGCGAGCAATTTGTACAGGATATTAAAGATACTTCCGGCTCTGCCTCCGAAATCAACCGTATGGTCGCGACCATCGAGGAATTATCCAATATGATTAATCTGATTGCAATGAATGCGGCTATAGAAGCTGCGCGTGCCGGGGAACATGGAAGGGGCTTTGCCGTCGTTTCCGCGGAAATTAAGAAACTGGCCAGCCGGAGCAAGCTGGAGCTGCAAAGCATCCGCTCCTCTGTAGGAGTCATGGAGTCCGGGATGCGGAAGCTTCAAACAGGGGTCCAGCATCTGGAGCAGCATGGCCGCAGGCAAGGGCTTGCGGTGGAGCGGACAGGCTTGGCATTGGGGACCATTGCCGCCCAGATGGAGAAGGTGTCTTCCGATTTGGGCCTGATGCAGAGTTCTTTTCAGGAAGTGTCAGACGCTGCCCGTTCGCTGGTGGCGGGCATGCAGGAAGTGGAGCTTATTTCTCGTGAATCCGCCGCATCGTCATCCGAAATCGTATCGGTAAGCGATATCCAGCGGCAATCTATCCAGTCGATCCGCAAAGAGGCGGAACAACTTCAGAAGCTGTCCGAGCAGCTGGTGACGGCTTCTTCGAAATTTCAGCTGTAGCCCAAAAGGACCTCCGCCGGGTAATCCGGTGGAGGTCCTTTTTTACATTATTAACCAATTGCTTGTAACGAAGCGTCATGCGCCGCCTTCTTCAATCCCGATAGATGCGAATGGAGTCCACATACAGCGCACCCGGTTGGGCGATCGGCTGTGCAGCTTCCACATAGATGGTCAGCAGTTCGCCTTTCCACAGCGGATTCACGGTCGGATCGATCGTGTAGGTCGTAAACCCGTCGTCACGGGCCGTCATCGTGAATGGCACCGTGCCCGTAAAAGCATCGGAGAAGGGTGCCTGATCATAAAGATTGATGGCGCCTTCCCGTACGTTCGACTTGTAACGGAAGCGCAGAAGCCAGTCGGTGATGTCCGTGTCGTTTTTTACCTTGAGCTCGATCTTCTGGCCGGGCTCCGCGAAGAAGTAGGCGGACCAGTTCTGGGACATGATGCGCGGGAGCCCCGTCTCGAAGCGGGCTTCCATCACACCACCGGCGATCGGGAATAGACCGGGTTTCGCCGGATTATAGAAAGCGTCGTACGTATAATCGAACTGCCAGGAAGCGAGCGTCTTCGGCTCTGTTACGGCGATATCGCCGATCTCGATCGCCCCGCTATAGCCGTGTCCGGTAACCGGTTCAATAACGAGCTGGTCGATCACTCCTTGCCAGTTCGCATTGCGTCCGATCGGGAACGCATAGGTGCGGTATTCGGCATCATTGGCCACAACCGGCACCAGAACGGACTGTTCGGGCTTCCAGACGCCTGCCGACTTCCAGGATACTTTCGCCATTGGCGAGCCGGTGCCGTTCTTCAGGCGGAAGGAAATCAGCTGCGCCTTTGAGGCGGCAAGCCGAAGCTGGTCCGGCGAGGTCAGCGACTTGACGCCGAATTGCAGCTCCGCATACAGTCGCCCTTCCGTAATTTTGGCCTGCTTGAAGCCGTTTTGCAGCGTCCAGCCCTGCAAACCGTGGTCCCCCGATTCGCTGAATGTCCACCCTTGAACCGTCATCTCGGGCGTCGGATGAGTGGCCATCTTCACCGCCTGCTTACGGACAAGAGCAAGCGGAGAAACGATCGGCTGACCGTCAATCTTGCGCACTTGAACCTTGTCGCCGGCTGCCGATTCCAGTTCCATTCGGTATACCCCTTCGGTTTGCGGCATGAAATGAATCCGTACGGCCGACTTTCCGGGAACAGGGGTAAAGGTCTGCGCTTCGCCGGCTGCCGACCACTGGTCCGTGCCGAGCTTCTTGTACAGCCTGAAGTTGAAAGCCGTGCCGGGCTTTACGCCCTCGATCTCGACGTCGACGCCGTTGAAAGGCCGCAGACTTTCGAATACCGCAGCCAGGGAGTCGGTGCGTTCGACCGTCACTTTGCCGGTGCGTTCGGAGCGGGCCGCCTGCTCCGTCACGTACCGATTCACCCGGTAAGCTAGGCTGCCGTCCGCCGCCTTGTACCAGCCGACGGATCCCTCCGGCCGATCAAGCACGATCCGGTAAGTATCGGTCTCCAGCGTGCCGGGGACAGGAATATGGAACCAGTCTTTATCCGCTGGATAAAAGTATTCCTTGGAGGTCACAGCCTTGAACGTGCCGCCGATCTTCTTATAGATCGTGCCGGTCAGGCTATTGGGCTCGTTATTCGCAGTCCAGACCGGAATTTCCACAGAGCTTACGGCTGTTCCCGGCGCAACGGTAAACTCCATGCTGAGGCTTTCCGTCAGCACTTCGGCTTCGCTGCCCGGCAGGCTGGAAGCCGCTTCTTCCTCCCGCCACTCGCCGGCAGGCACGAAGTTGATCTCGGCATAGCGGATCGCTTCTGTGCCGTCGCCCAAATCGTCGATGATCAGATCGTTCTGAACATCCTTGCCGCTATTGCGGGGCGAATCGGCCCAGTCGGTATCATGGAATACGGCCGTCTTCCACTGGCCGGTGCCGGTTTTCTGCACAGTGCCGAGCGTTTGCCAGGTGCCGTCGCTGTTATGGTACAGCGACAGGCTGAACCGGTCGGTGCCCTGATCGAAATAGTCGACACTGATCGTCGTGCCGTACATCGTGTTATACTGCTGGCGATCGTCCACATCGAACAGGATGCGTGAATTGCCCGCTGCGGTTATGACCGTCTTCTCGCCGTTTAGCGTTGTAAAGACCGGCGTGGCGCCCGGTGCGTCATATTGGCGCAGACCTTGCCAGATATTGCGGATCTTGACTAACCGCGTCATCCGCGCCTGCTCGCCGGAGAAGTCGCCGAGTCTGGCATACAATTTGGTGAAGACCGCCCGCCCCATCTGCTCGTGCGCATAATGGTAATAGGGGTTCACCTCTTTGGAGGCCACATCGTAAGGGAACATATACAGGCCGTCCACACCGTCCAGCATGGCGCGGTTGATGAACGAGATCGGATGCCCGAAGAATTCGTTCGTATTTTGTCCGATCGACGAGCCCGCTTCATAAATTGTTGGAATGCCAGGTTTGTGGCGCATGCGGTTCATCATATAGGAAGCATCCGTATAGGCATCCCACGTATCGTAGAGCTGGCTCATGCCGTTCTGCTTGATGCCGATGCCGCGTTCGACGGCGAGCTGAGCCACACGGCGGTAGATGAAGTTACGGTTGGTCTGCTCATGCAGGCCGTAGGCCATTTGGATCAGAAGCTGTTTTTCCGGAAAATACTTCTTGTACAGCTCCATACACCAGCGGATATGCTCCAGATACATGTCCTTGTTATAGCCGAGCGACAGCCACTGCGGATCGAGCGTGCCCTTCACATCATTGTCGAGCATTACTTCTTCCCAACGGCCGACGCCGCCGACGATGATGCGGTTGACGCCGGGATGGTTTGCGTAGCGCTCCGCCATCGCGCTGACCAGCTTCTCATATTTTTCCCGGAATACGGGATCAAAATAGTTGGGGAAGCCCGGAATCCTCAATACTTTGGGCGAGGCAAGCGGAACGGCATTGATATGGTCGAGCACGAGCGAACCCGGGCCGTCCATGCCCCAGACGATCTTGTAGGCGCCGGTCTTTCCCTGAAGATGGAAGGTGGCCGTCTTCGTGCCGGAGTCGCCCGCGGCGAGCGTCCACGAGTAAGAGATTGCCTCGCCAGCCGGATCGGCCGGCACAGCTTTCACCCACACTGTCGAGTCGGCAAGCGCCTTGACGTCAAATTGAACGGAGTACGAAAGGGGCGGCGTGATCGAATATACTGAAGATAGAAACCCGGGATGGCCTTCTTCCTCCGACTCCACGGCAAGCGACCTGCTGCCCGCAAGCACCAGGGACGGATCTTCCGTAAGAAGAGCAGGGGAAGACAGGGTATACCGATTGCGGCTCTGCTCAAAATCATCCCACTGGCCGTCGATAATGCGGCGGACATTGTACTTCCCGAACAGCCATTCCGGCGTTACGTCTGCGAGATTGTCAGCCGTGGCAAGGGCCAGCGTCACTTTCTTGCCCTGACTCGACCAATTGCGGATGCCTTCATCCATCAGTGTCCAGTTGTAGACACCTTCCACATGCTCGATCATATCCCAATGCGCGGCAACCTCCACCGTCGCAATGTCGGGATTAAGAACCCCTGCTGTCGATTCATAGGTGAACGTTTGGCGGGCCATATTCACGAAGCCGTGATCGGGCAGGCTTTCGACCGGAACCGCCGAGAATCCTTGGTTGCCTGCCGCTCTTGATTGAGGCGGAACAACCACCGACATCAAAACCGCCAAGGATAATGCCATGCCTGACCATGTTCTGCTGAATTTCACGAAATCAACTCCCGTAAAAAAGTATGGCCGGATTAGCCCGGCACCAAGTTCATTGTAATTTTGAATGTAACCGCATACAATCGTAATTCCTTGTGCTTTGGGTTGGATTTTGTGATGTGTACGATCTATAGCATCCGAGAGAGACAAAAGAACTTATCCCACTTATAGTTGTACGCGATTTCGACCGCATGGATGGAAGGTTTTTCTTACATATTCAGATGCAAGTGCTATCTCTTGTATTCAGCCGATTCGTACAAAACTGCGGCCGGAATGTACTAATGAAGGGAGTGCGGCTGTGGTACGATGGCAGGGAATTGTGATGAATTGCGATGTGAAGGAGGATTTTGCGAAATGGCGGTTTCTATACAGTTGGACGGAGGGCTGACCGAGCTGTTTGCTCCGGCTCCGGGGGAATTTTATAATTACGCGCCTTGTGTGGTTCAGACGGATGAGAACACAAAGTATGTCTTTTATTGTACGAACAAGGATTCCGGTATCATAGTGGATTACATTGGCTGGCGCAAGGGGACGAGAACGGACCAAGGATGGATATGGAGTGAGGAAACCCATGCGCTGGGGCCGGGTGACACCGGCTGGGACTGCATCCATGTATGTGATCCTGATGTGCTGAAGGGCGAGTTTTTGTATGAGGGGCATGTTTACGGGTGGGCATTATTCTATCTTGGCTGCGACCGGCTGGATTGCAATCATAACCAGATCGGGATGGCTTTTGCGGATTCCATTGAAGGGCCATGGGTAAAATTCAGCGGTAACCCTGTTGTTTCCGGAGCGGAGCTATATTGGGGCACCGGGCAGTGTTCCGAAGTTTCCCTAGATCGGAAGGGGAAATTCAAATTGATTTACCGGGACGCGGACGCTGCCGGTCATTATTATAAGGCGGCGGACTGCGACTTTTCCGACATGAGCAGTTATTTGGTGGGCGAGCCGGTTACACTGGGTCAGAACGGCATGCCAGCCGTGGATTTATGCATGTCGCATGTCGCTTACGACCCAATCCGGAACTTATATTATATGATGGCGGAAAAAGATTGGGACGGCACCGTCCGCTGCTGCCGCGAACTGGTTGTATCGGCGGTTGCTGCGGAGGCGTTGGACGGCACCGTTCCGTCCGAATGGACGACGCTTGCCGTGCTGACTGAGCAGATCACGGGCAAATACGGCAATCACAACCCCGCCATAGGCCGCGATCCATACGGATATATTGTAAACCCGGATGAGCTGGACATGTTTATCTCTTCAGGAGAACAGACTTATATTTGGTCGTTCCGAATCTGTGAGATTACAGGAAAATTGCAGGGTTGATGAAAACAACATGAATTTTTGTACAAACGCAGGAAATACCCTAGGGGGTATCCTGATCCAAAGAGTTCGGCTGCGCGGATTCAAACAAGGTAGAGGAAATATGCTATATTTAAGCAAAACAAACGTCACTTATGCAAAAAAAATTACTTCTCTATAATTTCATGAATGGCTGTCGATCCTCTGCAGTTCAACTGCTGATTTCCCCTCCTTCCATTCTACCGATTACCCTTAATTTGATGGTATTATGGTGGGGAGTCTGCCAAGGAGGTTGCAGGATATGCGAATTCTAATCGTCGAAGACGAGCATTTTGTTCGTAAGGGATTAATACATACAGTGGATTGGAGTGCTTACGGGTTTGAAGTTGTCGGCGAAGCGGACAATGGAGAGAAAGCGCTCCAGTTTTTAGCGCAGACCCAAGGAGGAGCGGATATCGTCTTTACCGATATTGCTATGCCGATCATGAGCGGAATCGAGCTGATTCGGGAGCTTAAAAGATCCTATCCGGCTATCCGTTTTGTCATCTTGACTTGTCATCAGGACTTCCACTACGTGAGAGAGGCGCTGCAGCTGGGTGCAATTGATTACTTAATTAAAACACAACTGGAGGACCGCATGTTTGAAGATGCTTTACAGCGAATCAGGCTGCGGCTTGAAGAAGTGAAAGGCGAATTTGTTCCTCTAATGCATGAGGAAAGAAAGTGGAGCATTGTATTACTGGAAAACAACGAGTTATTCAGGGGAACCTCTACCTATCCTTCGCTTGAAGCAATACTGGAGGAAACACGTGATAACGGGGCAACGATCATTGCTACCGATGAGCCGGTTGGGATCATCCAAGCTAAGGACCGGAATTTCTTGAGTCAGTACTTTTATTCCCGTCACTATTCTAAACGAGTATGGCTGTGGTCTTCTTCTCCAGAGGGAGACATGGATGTTCATTGGCAGCGAATTGAGTCAGAGTGGAAAAGCTTAAAATGGATTTTCTCCGACCTTGAGTGCAATGAGTGGTTTCGTCTTGTGGAGAGGCAGCGGCCCGAGAAAGACAAGCTTATTCAGTTGATTGAAAATACGCTTGCGGCGTTTGCGCTGGTTAGGTCAGAGCATGATGTGAACCCCGGCATTGCGGAAGGAGATCCCCTATTATTTTGGCATGACATGAAAAAACGAGTCAGCGGCCATTTTCTTCGTTCGACACTGCAGTCCTATACCAAGGACATCTGCCTTAGCATCTATAAGGCACTAGTTCTAATGTATGAACGCTGCAGCGACCCCCTTAATCAAGAAAGTGTAGCCCATCATGTGGGACTAAGCCGAGGATATTTTGGGCAGATTTTCCGGCCCATTACGGGAAGCTCTTTTCATGAAATGCTGACGATGTTCCGGTTGATGACGGCCGAACGCCTGCTTAAGGAGTCGGATGAACTGGTTTATAACATCTCAGAGCAGAGCGGTTTCAAGGACGAAAAATACTTCAGTCACCTGTTCAAAAGGAATCGGGGGCTTTCACCTTCGGAGTATAGGCTGAGGCATCGCAGGAGCGAACAAACGATTCCTACGCGGACAAAATTATGATAAAGCTGCGCAACAAATTTCAGTTCTACACCCTGCAGAGCCGCATTATGGCGATGCATCTCGTCACGCTTCTTGTCCCTATTGTTCTAATCGGCGGTATTTCATATTACTCTATCACCCTCGTTCAGCAGAACAAAATCGAGCGAGGGGTTCAAACCCATCTAAACGAAGTGCGGAATAAGCTGGAGAATGTGCTTGACAATATTGGTTATGTCTCAAAGCAGCTTGCCTTTGACGGAGATATCGGCCAACGGATGGAGCGTTACCTCAACCCGAATACGCCTTCTTTGGACAAGATCAACATCAAAAATGACATTGAGTCGAGACTTTCTCTCCTAACATATTCTAACCCCTCAATCGGAACCATGTTTTATTATATACCCGGTAATCAGTCCATACCCGACAATCAGCGTATACTTTTCTCTACATTACTTGTGAAGACGGACGCCGATCCGCTTGCCAATCCGGTGCTTGCGAGGGATTACCGCAGAATCCTCTACGGCCCCCACAAGAGTATGTATAAATACAGTGACCCTTTGGTTTTTTCAGTCATGGAGAAGCTGGAATCCATCAGCGGTATTCCCGAAAGCTATATTTATATCGAGACGAATTACAAAGTGCTCCAAACTCTTTTCTCAAACAGCGAGTACGGTTACCCAACCTGCAGCCTTATTCTGGACGGAGACGGCAAGGTGATGTATACGAGCAATCCTGACATGGTCCAGATCGGCGAACGGATTAATCCGAATTCAGAGCGTATTGGTGAGGGAGCCGATAGAATGCAATTATTTGTAGCACCCGGCAGCGGAGATTTGTACGTTGCCGAGCTGATCAGTCTGAAGGAACTGAACCGCGAACAATTTTTGTGGACTATTCGCTTTGCCATTATCAGTTCTTTGTCTATTCTGATCTGCCTGCTATTATCCTGGCGTTTATGGAAAATCATAGCCGACAAGCTTAATTTGTTCAAAAGAGAGATTATGCTGCTGGGCAACTATCAGTTCGATCGCCCGTTGACCCTCATTCATGTTTTGGAATTTGACGATCTAATTAAGAAGTTCTACACCATGCGTGAGCGTATTATGGAGCTTGTATCAGAAGTGGAGGAGAAGGAGAGGAACAAACGAAGACTGGAAGTGGAGAAGCTGAAGCATCAAATCAATCCCCATTTTATTCACAACACACTGAATACGATTCAATGGATTGCCCGAATCAACCGGCAGGATGAAATTGTGAAGCTCGTGTCGATATTCACGCGCATTCTTCATTATAACCTCGGTAAAGACGGGGAGATCGTAACGGTGCGCGAGGAACTCAATGCCTTGAACGATTACATTGCGCTCCAGCAAATTCGTTACGATCATCGGTTTCAAGTCGTTCTTGATGCGGACGAGGACACACTAGATCTGTGTATCGTCCGCTTTTTGATACAACCAATTGTGGAAAATGCCATGTATCATGCATTTCAGGAAAGTGACGGGACCATAACCGTAAGACTGTATGGCGACGATGATTCGCATTTCTTCATTGAAGTAAAAGATGACGGCATTGGAATGTCGGCAGCTACAGTTGAACAATTACTGGAGAGGGAAGAAGGGGAACGGAAAACGGGACTGGGTATCGGACTTCGATTTGTCAACCGTACCGTGAAGCAGTATTTCGGCGAGGAGTATGGACTGGAAATCAGAAGTGAGCAGGGCAAAGGAACTGTCATCAGCCTGCGAATTCCCGCCACACAAGCTCTACGGAGAACCGGCGGCGGAGGGGGACAATCGACAGCTGACCCATTGGATTAAGCCGTAAATGAGTGGCGATTCTCCTATCCCTTCCGCTCAGTTCTCTCTCTATGAGTAGGTGCTGCTGCGTGTAAACTGAATACGTAATCGACAAAGAAAGGTGAAAGGGGTTATGAAATGAGGAACAAACAAATGAGGCAATTCATGGCCATGGCCATGACCATGGTTGTCTCGTTAACCATTCTGTCCGCATGCAGCGGCGGGAACAACACTAATAACGCTTCGAATGCAGATGGGGAGCAGGGAAAGACGGGCACCAACCAGACAGTCAATTCGCAAAATCAGACTAACGAGGCCAATAAGCCGGCTGATCCGATGGCACCGTATGCAGAAACGGTATCCTTCACAACAGTAAGGGCTATTGATCAAAACCCGAAGTTCCCTGACGCCAATGTATCATGGGAGAAAAATCCCGTTCAGGATTACATCGAGAAGGCTTTAAACATTAAGGGGGATTTGCTTTGGACGGCTCCATCCGATGGAGAACAATATACCAAAAAGCTTGCACTGGATATTGCCAGCAACCAGCTGCCGGATATTTTTTATATAACGGGGAGCAATTCTCTGGCACTGCTAAATCAGCTTGTTAAGGGAGACATGATCGAGCCGATGGGTCAATGGCTTGATCAATACGGGTCAGACAAGGTGAAGGGCTATTATCAATCCAATCCAAATGCATTTCAGAATGTGATGTATGGCGGCAAAATGATGGCCCTTCCCGGTGCGGGCAGCGTCTCTAATCCTATGCTGGTATGGGTTCGGGAGGATTGGAGGAAGAAATTGAACTTGCCTGAGCCAACGACAATCGAAACTCTGCGTGAGAATGCGCTGGCGTTTACGAAGAACGACCCGGACGGTAACAAGAAGAACGACACCATCGGCCTGGCTGTGCAGAAAGATGCTTATATGGCCCAGGCGTTCGATCTTCATACTTTCGATGCGATTACCTGGTCAAAGCGGGCTTTCCCGATGTCATGGATTAAGGGGCCCGACGGTAAGGTAACTTACGGAGGCATACAACCGGAAGCAAAAAACGTCCTCGCCATCCTGAGGGACATGTACCAAGATGGTTCGCTTGACCCTGCATTCGGACAGAAGGACGGAGGAAAAACAACGGAAGATGCTGGAGCGGGCAAAGTCGGAATGGTATTCCAAGCCTGGTATGCGCCATATTACCCGTTGGGCAACACGCTCCGCAACGATCCTACTGCTGAATGGAAGCCTTACGCGCTGCTAAGCGATGACGGCAAGCTGGTCCATACGAATAATCCGGCTGACACAAGCTTTCTTGTCGTACGCAAGGGATTCAAACATCCGGAGCTGGCTGTCAAGCTGATGAACCTGAATACGGAAATCGGTGAATTCATGGTACCGGAGCTGCAAGACTGGTACGATGCGACGACTAAGGCGGGCACGAACTTCAGCGGAACTTACCCGCAATATATCAACTTCGGAGTCGGCAATCCGACAGACATCCCCGACAAGATTCGTTTGTATAAAGACATCGCAGCAGGCAAGGCCGATCCCGCGACACTAGACGGCAAGAAAACCGGGGACTGGAATGCAATCAAATATGAATTGGATAACCCGTGGGAAGCTACGCTGAAGAAATGGGATTCGATGAGTAAGGAAGATCAGGAGACGGCACTAAACAACCATATCGGATATGTAGCTTGGATGGAAGGCGCGGCAACGTCATGGGGGACTCACCCTGAGGAAACGCATCCAAATCTATTTACGGGTCAAACAGAGACAATGAAAACCCGATGGGAGAATTTAAAGACGTTGCAGACGCAGGCGTATTTCGAAATGATTCTGGGCAAGGAATCTATTGACCTGACATTTGACAAGTTCGTATCGGACTGGAAATCCCAAGGCGGAGATCAGATTACCCAAGAGGTTCAGGCGGAAATCGACAAGCGTTAAATAGGCATAGACCGGCATCAGGGCGGCGCCATCAGACAGCGCCGCTCTAATGCCGAAATTATTCGGCCGGATTGGTGGAGACATAGATGAGCAGACTTCTGTTCCGATTTTCAACCCTTCAATATATGCTGATGCTCCTTCCAGGGCTTGTCTTGCTGGCTCTTTTCAGTCTCAAGCCCATGCTCGGCATTCTGATTGCTTTTCAGAGCTATATCCCGGGTAAAGGCATATGGCATTCGCCTTTCGTCGGGCTCGACAATTTCAAAGTGCTGTTCAGCAGCAGCTACAGCTGGCAGGTTATTGAAAATACGATTATCATCTCTTTGGCCAAGATGATTGCATTTTTAATTATTCCTGTTTTATTTGCACTCATGCTGAACGAGTTGAAGTTAGTTTATTTTAAGCGCATGGTTCAAACTATTGTCTATTTGCCTCATTTTCTGTCCTGGGTCATAATCGCCGGCATCCTGAAGGATATGCTGGGGCTGGATGGGTTGGTGAATCAGTCGGTCATCATTCCATTGGGGTTCGAGCCTATATCTTTCCTTGGCAGCAATCTATGGTTCCGGCCAATTCTTATATCTACAGATGTATGGAAGGAATTTGGATTCTCGGCAATTGTATATTTAGCTGCGCTTACGAACATTAATCCGACATTATATGAAGCTGCTGAGATGGACGGGGCTTCCCGTTTACAGAAACTATGGCATATCTCGCTTCCTGGCATCTCGAGCACCATCGTTCTGCTAGCGACGCTTAGTCTTCAAAATGTCCTTAACGCAGGCTTTGATCAGATATTTAATCTGTATAATCCTACGGTTTATTCTTCGGGCGACATTTTGGATACATATATCTACCGCGTCTCCTTTGAACAGGTCAATTATGAACTGGCAACTGCGGTCGGGCTGTTTAAATCCGTCATCAGTATGGCACTTATCGTCACGGCCTATAAGCTGGCATCCCGATTTGCCGGATACCGTATTTTCTAGAAGGGAGCTTGGTTATGGGTACTGGCTTTATGAGAACTGTTCGTACGTTCGATGTCATTAATATACTGTTCCTATTGTTTATCTCATTGGTGTCCTTTGTTCCAATTCTTCATACTATAGCGCTATCTCTCAGCAAATCGTACATGGTCGAAGCCGGCATGGTCGGTTTCTTTCCGAAGGGATGGAACATTCATGCTTACGAGAGACTTCTCGATGATAAACAATTCCTGGTCTCTTTCTGGGTTTCGGTCAAGCGTGTTGCGCTCACTGTCGTATCCAGTTTTATCGTAACGCTGCTACTCGCTTTTCCCCTCTCACGGGATCCAAAGCAATTTATCCTTCGCAACCCGGTCATGTGGCTGCTCATATTTACACTGTTGTTCAATGGGGGCTTGATTCCCTTCTATATGACAGTTAGGGATCTGGGCCTGTACGATACGATGGGTGCCCTTGTATTGCCCATGATCGTCAATGTATTTAACGTCATTCTTGTCGTCAACTTCTTCCGGAGCATCCCCAAGGAGCTGGACGAATGTTCTAGCATGGATGGGGCGGGGCCCTTCCGCATGCTGATCAGCATATATCTACCCTTATCGCTGCCGGTTTTGGCAACTATATCCTTATTTTCCATCGTAAATACTTGGAACGAGTATTTGTTTGGACTCATATTTACAAGGAGTCAGGAACTGATGCCGCTGCAGACGTATTTACAGACCGTATTCGTGAAGCTGGACCCGACGCGCATGACGATCGAGCAGATCAAGGAAGCGGGTCTCATATCCAACAAATCGCTAAATGCAGCCAAAATCCTATTGTCTTTGCTTCCAATTTTCATTGTATATCCGTTCATGCAACGATTCTTTATCCATGGGATTGTGCTGGGCTCAGTCAAAGAATAAGTTCGGGACCGTTCCTGTGAACGGTCCTTTTCTATGGCAACGCAACCTGTGCCTGGTAGGGAATATGGCAGTTGAACCGTTCTTGGGAGTCGATCTTGACTTGAATGGATGCCAGTTATCGGAGGTGAATCTTGTATTCGTCCCTCCTTGATACAAATTATGCTGTGCTAAGATAAATTTGTTCTTCTGAATCTTATAGTCTAAAGAGAGGAGGGAGTCTTGAATGGCCTGATCAGAAAGACGTTCAATCCAGGTAAGAAACGAGATGGATGAGGAAAGGAAGTAGATGATGGATGAAGAAGAAAAGGCTGATGATATTTCTGACGGTAATGATGATAGCAGTTACCTGCCTAACGGGATTACAATCAACGAGTGCGGCTGATGTGAACCGGGCAACCGGCGGAACGGTAACGGCCGGGGGAGAGAACGCCCCTAATGAAAGTGCGGCTAAGGCATTCGATAGCAACGTGAATACGAAGTGGCTAAATTTCCAGGCAACAAGCTGGATTCAATACCAATTCACGGGTGGAAATGCATACACAATCAGCAAATATACCATTACATCAGCCAATGATCACCCGGAACGCGATCCGGCCAGTTGGACGCTTAAGGGCTCGAATGACGGATCCTCATGGATATCACTCGATACCAGAAGCGGTGTGAACTTCAGCGGTCGACTCGAGAAACTCACCTTCACTTTCAGTAACTCAAATTCCTACAAGTATTACAGACTGGACAACATGAGCAATCATTCCGGAACGATTCTTCAACTGGCGGAAATCGAATTCATAGACTCAGGGGCTGGAGGTAGCGGGGTCGCAACCGCGCGAGGGGAGAATGCTCCGAATGAAACCGCGGCTATGGCATTCGACGGCAATGTTAATACGAAATGGCTGGATATGAGTGCAACGAGCTGGATCCAATACCAGTTCGCTGTCGCAAAAACGGTTAAGCAATATACGATTACTTCGGCTAATGACGATCCTGGACGCGACCCGTCGAGTTGGACGCTTAAAGGCTCGAATGACGGAGCTTCTTGGACCTCTCTGGACACAAGAAGCGACGTGAACTTCAGCAGCAGATTCCAGAAGCTGACCTACACGATCTCGAACTCCACGGCCTACAAGTATTACAAGCTTGACAATATCTACAACCACAGCGGTTCAATTACTCAATTGGCGGAAATCGAACTGCTCGACACCGCATCCGGCACGGGAAAATTCCAAGTGTCTGGATCTAAAATACTGGATCCTGCGGGAAATGAATTTGTTATGAAAGGGATTAATGTGAATGGCCCGAGGTGGCCGTATACACGGGAAACGACGCCGGACGCAGGTCTGATTGCGGACACCTGGAAATTCAATGCGGTTCGTGTCAACACTATGCCCCGCATGGAGCAGCACGGTATTGCAAACAACCTGGATTTGGATGCAATTGTGAATGCCTACACGGCTAAAAATGTCGTTGTCATCATCGAGAACCACGACATCTACGGCACATGGGCTGAAGATAATGTGACATATGACTCCAGTGGAAACCGTATTCCCTCGGTAACCGAAATGAAAAACTGGTGGATTGAGATTGCAAATAAATATAAAAATAATACGTATGTCTGGTTTAATATTGCCAATGAACCAGGTACCGGGAGCTATACGAATGTGAACTCCATCGCCAAATGGAAGTCATTCCATGACACGATTACAAGCGGCATACGTAACACCGGGGCAACCAATGTGATTATGCTGGACGATCATAATTGGGGGCAGGCCAACGGCTATCATAACGGCACAAGTGATAGCGCTGTCATTACGCACGGAAGCTACTTCACGCAAACATATACAAATATGACGTTCTCTCTTCATATGTACGGCCTCTGGGCTAATAGCTCCTCGCGGCTGTCTGCTTACATTACAGATGCCAAAAACAAAGGCTTGTCGGTTGTCGTCGGGGAATATGGAGCAGGAGACGGCTCTTCCGCGCTTTCTGTAGAATCCATGTTTAATTATGTTATCCCGAATAAAATCGGCCGTATTGCCTGGCATTGGTCGAGCGAGCTGGGTGATACTTACAATTTAACAACCGGCTCTCAAAACGGTGGCGGCTATGAAATCAATCAGACGAACGGAACCAAACCATCGAATTTAACTTGGTTCGGCGGACTCGTGTGGGACGACAATCACGGTTCGCTCAGCGCCCCGATTGCAGCTAATCCATATCCGATTATGGAAAACGGAAACTTCGATAACGGTATGAATGGCTGGAATAACTGGGGAGGCGCTTCTGTAACGAACTCCAATCTGGTGATCGCATCGGGAAATTCAGGAGGTTCAGGGCAGCAAATCCAGCTTCGTCCCAACACCACCTACAAAATCAGTGCTTGGGGAAAGCAAAGCGCGGATACATCAGACAGTACAGTCGTAGGCATTAAGTATATGGTGAACGGCAGCTACACACAGAAAGAGCTTTATTTCAATCAGTCGACCGGGGTATCCAAGGAGTTGACCTTCACTACGCCGGCTGACTTCTCAGATATTTGGTTGTTTGTATGGAAGAACAATTCGACCGTCAGTTTTCATGGTGATAACTTTCAGATCACCCAGCAATAAAACATAAACGAATTCCGGGCAAGTCAATTCCCAGCTGGGCTGCTGCGGCAGCCCTTTTTAGTATGAAAATATGCTCTGCTGAGTCTAGTAATAAAGATTATGACTACGTTTGTTTGGCTCGTATGGGCTAACGAACTGGATACACGCTATTTTGCTCAAAATCATGGTTTGGAAATTGTACCGAATCGGTATATCGTTATTTGGTGAATTTGAGCGTACAATGCGGCAAAAAAGGACAAATAGCGTGTTTGTAGATTCGATATAAAAGCCGGGCCCCTGGGGCACCGGCTCATCTCATAAATTGCGCAACAACACCTTAGCGCTTCACAAACTGCCAGCGCTGTGCCGGGTGGTTGTTGTCCTCCCACAACCATACGTTCGTGCCGGCTGTAGTGCCTGCTCCTTGGGCATCCATCATCAGGTTGGCATGGACATTCTTTACTTCGTAGTAGCCTCCGCCTACGCCGGAGAATACCCAACGCTGTGCATTATGCCCGTTATCCTCCCACACCTGAATGTTCGTTTCCTTCACAGTGCCGGCACCGGCATTATCTAACGCTTTATTGGCGCTAATATTAATGAGCTTATAGTTGCCGCCGCCCATATCGTTGATTCGCCAAGCCTGCGCATCGCTGTTATTATCCGCCTGCAGCTCGACATTTCCGTTAGAAGCCGCGTGCAGCGCGAGCCCGCTGTTCTGATTGATCACCTCATAGATCGATCCGGACTCGATGCCGGCTGCCAAAGGCGCTCCGGCTCCGTTCGACAACGTGCCTGTCATTTGCCATAGATCATAGCTCCACAGCGAGTCGCAATTGGAGCAGCTGTCTGTAAATACGGCACGGATGGAACTGGAAGACGTTAATCCGCCCCAAATATCACGGGCCAAACCTCCGTTATGATTGCGGGCAAACCCCGTCTGTCCCGGCGTAATGTAACCTACCCGCTGCCAGCTTCCGCCGCCGCTCCATACATTGGCTCCGGGGATGCTTACAATTTCCAGGCTGTCCCCGATAAAATTAGGATCGCTCGTCGGGTATGGGTGCATTTCCCGAATGGCGAAAAAGCGGTCGCGGGAACCGTCATATGCGATATCGTAGTTGTTCAGATAATCCGCATTCCCATCCGTACCTGTCAATCCAGAAGTAGTAAGCTTCAGAGGAGACCCAATCGAAGGTGCGGACATGTTGTTCAGGTTAATATCCCGGCGCCACGCACCGAAGTCGCCGCTCTCCGTTCCTGTGTAGAACAGGAGCACGCGGCCGTTGCCGTCGACGCTGGTAGCAGTCGGCTGGCCTACACCCCAAGTATTATCCAGCGGATGTGTAACGATCGGATTCGGATACCTCACCCAGGTATTGGCCGAGAGATCGTTGGAGAAAGCGACGCCGATCTGGTTATTGCAGCTGCAGGCATGGTCGTTGCCAAGGTAGAACATGGCATAATTATAGAGAGTGCCGTTGTAATTAAATTTGCCGCCAATAACCGAAGGGTCGCAAATGTGGAAATCGTCCCAAGCGCCGTTCGGCCCGGAAACCAGCACTTCCTTGGATTCCACAACGGATCCGTTCACCCTTTTGGTATAGTAAATGCTGTCATGCACATCCCCGCTGATCTTATTATGGCAGGTGTAAATATGGTCTGTCATACCGCTGCTGACAACCGATGGGGCGTAGGTGTAGATGTTTCCTGACGGGTCATACACGGATTGAAGAGACGAGCTGTTCCAGGAAATAGCCGCCTCCGCCGTCTGGAATGGGAACCCCAGCAGCGTAAACAACAGCGTAGACAGCAGCAGAGCTTTCCAAATCTTGATTTTCATAATAAACCTCCTATGCGTATTTGGATTTACAGCCCGATGCAAAATGTACACGCTTACAAAAGGCTGCATAACCAAAATACACCACACTCCTTCTGGGAAACTATCAGGATTTGGCGATTCCTTTATAGATTTTGATCAGCATGTTGTTGACGATACTGGGTTGGGGTCAAATGAACGGCCTTTTTAAACAGGAAACTGAATTGGGGCAGGCTGCCAAACCCGCACTCGAAAGCAATATCCGTAATGGGGGTGGCGGAGTGAAGCAGCATTTTCTTGGAGCAGTCGATGCGTGCCTGA
Source organism: Paenibacillus gansuensis (assembly GCF_042684925.1). Taxonomy (NCBI): domain Bacteria; kingdom Bacillati; phylum Bacillota; class Bacilli; order Caryophanales; family Paenibacillaceae; genus Paenibacillus; species Paenibacillus gansuensis. Next base: position 77,664 of record NZ_JBHUME010000010.1, read on the forward strand.
AGCAGGTATTGATTCGGAGAGGAACCGGTTGACTGTTTGAATAAACGGCGGAATTGATCATAGCTGCAGTCCAGGCTTGCCGCCAGTTTCCGCATATCTACCAAACCGGTGCAGAATTGCTCGATGTGGCTTCGGGCATAAGCAATTTTATGACTGCCTGCCTGATGTCCGGAAGCGGCTGTCCGCCGGCCCAAAGCGGCAATCAGGGAGATCAGCCCGCCCTGCAGGGCGTAACTCTGGAAGCTGTCCTTGACGGCTGTTTCGGTGTGCATATGCAGAAGTAGATTCAGAACGGTGCCGTCCCCGTCCTCGAACAGCCCGTTACCCAGCCGGATCGGATGGTTGCCGTACCGGAAACAAAGAAACAGGACTTCCGTATCGATACTGCGGATTTCGTCATGCTTACAGCCGGGAAGAATGACCGCATACATGCCCGATTTATAGGGATAAGGGCTGCCCTCAATACGCGAAACGCCTTCTCCGGACAGATAATAAACAATTTCAATGCCGGCATGAATATGCTCCTCGATCCGGGTGCCGGCTTTGCGGACGGTACGGTGCAGGAAATCGAACGAACACTGAATCATATACAGGCCTCCCGTCGGCTGCCGTCAATTGGTGGCATATTGATGCTTGGAAATTCTCGGCACTTTATGGGGCGGAGCGACCCGTTCCGGCTGTGTCCGCTCATCGATACCGATCCGGTAGCCTTCGCGGTATTGGCCGGGCGTGATGCCGACCTCGCGTTTGAACAGCTTGCAGAATTGGGCGTCGGTAGAGAAACCGGATCGGCTGGCAATATCGGAAATGGACAGATCCGTATTTCCAAGCAGATCGCAGGCGCGCTCAATCCGTTTGGACAACAGGTATTGCTGCGGGGAAACTCCGGTTTCCTCTTTGAACAGATGGCGAAACCGGTCATAACTATAGCCGGAATCCTCGGCAAGCTGTCCCAAGTTTAACTTCTGCTGAAAGTGATCGTCAATGAAACGCCGGAATGACAAAAGCTTTTTGCCCCGGGCTTGGAGTGACCACATTTCATGCATGCGCCGGGATAATTCCACGGCAAGCTGTCCGGTTAAACAGTCCAGCATCATGGATTGGTGGGTTCGCTTCGTGCTGAACTCCTCGTACAGCACATGCAGCAGATTGAGAATCAGGTCGTCTTCATCCTGAAACATCCCTTCCGGCAGCATGAGCGCATGGTCGTCGCAGGAAAAGCCGAAGAAGATCACATCCGTGTCTTCCGTCCTCCGCTCATCGTGCATCGTGCCCGGGCGGATGACGCAGTAGCTGCCGGGACCGAATTGGTATGTATTTTCCCCGATTTCGGTCTCGCCCTTGCCTTCGAGATAATAAACCAGCTCGAAACAGTTATGCGAATGGTGAGCGATGTACATTTGCTTTCCCCGAATAGAGCGGAATATGAATTCAAATTTCACGAAAAGTCCCCCTTCGCAAGAACTTAGCCATTTCGTACAATAGATCGGCCAAAACGTTATAAAAGCGCTTTCTCAAACAATGATATGCTAAAAGCATCCCGTAGGCAACCCTCCTTTCAGATGTGGTAACGGTAACATAGGAGAATCGAAACGGGCCTAATAGATTGAATTGACTTTCTTGCTATACATTCATGATTGCGTTTACACAATGGACACTCTTTCTTTGTGTAACCGGTACCCTATCTCCTGACGATAATAGAACGAAGGTTTGATGCTATGGCAACGATTAGAGATGTAAGCAAGCTGGCCGGATGTTCCGTGGCTACCGTTTCAAGGGTGATCAACCGGAAAGGGTATGTGCATAAGAACACGGAAGAGGCCATCAAGTCCGCCATGAAGGCACTGAATTACTCGCCGGACAGGATTGCCAGAAGCCTCGCAGGCAAAGGGTCGTTAACCGTGGGACTGGTCATTCCCGACATCCTGAATCCGTTCTTCCCTCAACTGGCGAGGGCCATCGAAGATGTGGCCAGCGATAACGGTTATAACGTGATTCTCTGTAATACGTCCAACGATCCGGCCAAAGAGCGAAAATGCCTGGATGTTCTCATCAGCAAACGGGTAGACGGCATTCTGCTGGCATCTTCCACGATACTTCCGGAACAGATTTTGGAGCTGCAGCGCAGCGCGATCCCGGTAGTGCTCATCGATCACCAGTTTCCCGAGATTCCGATTCTCTCCATCGTGGCGCGCAACCGCGAAGGCGGAGCTATAGCGGTGAGGCACCTTCTGGAAGAGGGCTGCCGCAAGATCGGACATATCCGGGGACCGCTTCACGTAGCCGCTTCTTTGGATAGATGCCTCGGTTACGAGGACGAATGCGGATCGGAGCCATGGTTCATACCAAGCCTGATCGCCCAAGGGGACTTTCATTCGGAAGGCGGATTTCGGGCCATGCAGGAACTGATTTCCCGGCATCCCGATATAGACGGCGTTTTTGCCGGAAACGACCAGATGGCCATCGGGGCATTACATGCGTTATATAAGCTTGGCATCGAGGTTCCGCAGCAGGTAAAGCTCATCGGTTTCGACGGTATAGCTTCCAATCGGACCGTACCCCAGCTTTCTACTGTTTCCCAGCCGATTTATACGATGGGTTCACAGGCGATGGAATATCTGCTTCGCTTGATCGCAGGGGAAACGCTTCCTCAACAGGTGCATGAATTCGAGGTTCAGCTGGTCATTAAAGAAACTACTAAGGCAGAAGGGAGGATGGCCGTACAATGAAAAAAACAGGCATTATGAACAGGGAGTTGGCCCGATTGATTGCATCGCTCGGCCATACGGACCGCATCGCGGTCGTCGACAGCGGATATCCGATTCCTCCTTCCATTCCGTCGATCGACCTATCGCTTCGCAAAGGTTACCCCGGGATTGCAGAGACCATCGAGGAAATTGCGAAAGAACTGGAGGTCGAGGGAATTACCTATGCGGAAGAGTCCGACAGCCATTGCCTTGCTTTAATTGCGGAGGTACAGGCGATATTCCCCCAGGCGGAGGCCAACCGGATAGCGCATGCAAGCTTTAAAGAGCTGGTAAAAGAGTCGATCGCCGTCATTCGGACCGGGGAATGCATTCCGTATTCTAACGTAATTCTTCATGCGGGCGTAGCATTTTAGCTGCATTATGATGAGAGGGGTGATGTTCCGGCGCAAAAAAAAGCAACTAACTTATGCGCTTCATGCTGGCGGCGATTGAGCAGAATCGCAGGCACAGCGGCATCAAGTCAGTCACTTAGGTAATGCATCCTTATTATGGTACAACAAGTCAGGGGTTACAGCAAGGCACAGTTTTGGCAATGGTAAACCAAATTGTCCGGGAGGTCCACAATGAGAACAAAAAAACAATGGCTCAGCCTGCTGATGATCACGGCACTGCTCGTTTTGTCTGCGTGCAGCGGAAATAATACAGGCTCGAACGCCGGTACGAATAATGCGCCTGATAAGTCGGAGACCGACACAGGAACAGCGAACAGCGGAAATACACCTGGGGAAACCGGGAATTTGGACCCTGTTAAAGTCGACTGGTATATCAATCTTTCCTGGTGGAAGTACTCAGGCGAGTGGGGGAAAGACAAGTTTTCCCAATATGTGAAAGAAAAGTTCGGGTTGGACCTGAATTTTATTACCCCGGCTACGGATGATGGACAGAAGCTGTCCGCCATGGTTGCTGCCAATGAGATTCCGGATATCGTGACGGTGGAAGGCTGGAAGAACGACCAGCGGTTCCTGATCAAGCCGGGCTTGGTGCAGCCGATGAACGATCTGATCGCCAAGTACACGCCGGAGTTCAAGCCTTATGAGGACATTTTCAACTGGTATAAGGAACCCGACGGCAAAACCTATGGTCTCCCGAACTATGCTTACTCCAAAGAACTGATCAAAGAAGGCGAGAAGCTGGAGCCGAACACCTCCTTCACCTTGCGCAAAGACATCTACGATCAGATCGGCCGGCCTGACATTTCAACACCGGAGCAATTTATAGCGGCTTTGGAAAAAGTGAAAAATGAAGTGAAATCCTACGACGGCAAGCCGTTGATCCCGCTGCAGCTGTACGACGGCATCGATAGTTCGGCGAACTGGCTGTCCCAGTATTTCTCCACTCCGTTCGAAGACAAGGACGGCAACTGGGTGGATGTGCGGATGCACGAGAAGTACTACCAAGGTCTCAAGCTGTTAAACGAAGCGTATAACAAAGGCTTGATTTCCAAGGAGAACTTCTCCGAAACCCGCGACCAGATTAATGAAAAAGTAGCCAGCGGACGTGTATTCTCGATGTTCACAGCATCGCAGGACTTCGGAAACCAGATGCGCACGTTGTATAAAGCGGATCCGAAAGCTTTGTACGAAACTTTTGTTATCAAAAATTACGACGGCGATAAGCCGTACCTGCAGGATCTCCGCGGTTTCGGCTGGTTGTATACCATGGTCAGCAAAGATACGAAATATCCTGACCGGATTATGAAGTTCCTGGCGTTCCTGAACAGCAAAGAAGGCCAGTATATGACGGCTTTCGGCTGGGAAGGCGAGACGTACACGAAGAATGCAAGCGGACAGTTCGAATGGACGGAAGCTTACGATGCAGCGAACAAAGACGGCTCCGCAGCCGCCAAATGGGGAATCGGATTTAATCTTCAACAGGATTGGCTGACCGTCAAGGATTTGTATGCTCCTTCCAAAAATCCGGAAGATGTCTACATCAACGATATGAAGAAGCCGCTGCTTGAACATAGCTATGACTTCAATGCGAACAACAACCGTATCGATCCGGCCGATCCGCGCTGGAATCAGATGAACCAAATCAAGACACAGCTCGAACTGGAATGGAAAAAACAGCTTCCGCAAATCATCATGGCTAAAACCGAGAGCGATATGAAGGCGAAATACGACCGTGCCGTTGCTCAAATGAAGAAAATCGGCTGGGATAAATGGTATGCGTTCCAAAACGAAGGCTTTAAGAAAACGAAAGAAATTTTAGGATATCAGGTTGGCTGGCCAGGAAACGCGAAGTAGCTTGGTATAGAGAAGGCTGCTGCCCAGATTGATGCGGCGGCAGCCCTCTTTTTCAGAGAAAGGATGAGTTTCATGCAGGCATCGAAAGCAGGCTTCCTTAGAAGATGGCTGGGCCAATGGCAGATCCAGCTGATGGCACTGTGCGGGATTGCGTTCATTCTCGTATTTTGTTATCTGCCCATGATCGGGATTGTGATGAGTTTTAAGCTGATGGATTATTCGTATAACCTGACCAAGGATTTTTTTATCGCGCCATGGGTGGGGCTTCAATATTATCTGGAGTTTTTTAACGATTATCAGTTTGTGGACATTTTGAAAAATACGCTGTTTATGAACCTTCTGCAGCTGGTGTTCAATTTTCCGGCACCGATTCTGTTTGCTATTCTGATCAGTGAAGTGTTCCATACGCGTTTCAAAAAAATTGTGCAGACGATCACCTATTTTCCTCACTTTCTGTCGTGGATCGTGTTTGGCGGGATCGTGATGAACTTGATCGCTCAGGAAAGCGGCGTTGTGAATCCGTTACTGATGTTTTTTGGAGTGATTAACGAGCCTATCGACTTCATGGGGGATCCGAACAAATTTTGGGGACTTGTGGTGGTAACTTCCCTGCTGAAAGGGTTGGGCTGGGGTTCGGTGATCTATCTGGCGGCCATCATGTCCATTGATACTTCCCTTTACGAAGCAGCGACACTTGACGGGGCCAGCCGAATTCAGCGGATACGCCATATTACGATTCCCTCGATCTCGGGGACGATCATTATTTTCTTCCTTTTATCGTTAAGCAACCTTCTGAATTCGTCGTTTGACCAAATTTGGGTGTTCCAAAGCCCTCTGAACCTGGAAAAAAGCGAGGTAATCGATACCTATGTCTATAAAGTGGGTCTGACGCAAATGCGTTATTCCTACACCACCGCCGTGGGCGTTTTTAAATCCGTGATTGCTCTGATTTTGCTTGTGTCGGGCCACTATATCAGCAAACGGCTGGCTGGACGCGGGTTGTTTTAAGAAGGGAGAGAGACTGATGGTCGGTATGAAAAAGTGGGATACGTTCAGTATTGTGAATTATGTGTTTTTGACTTTGTTTTGCCTGCTGACACTGTATCCGATCATTTATGTAATCGCCGGCTCGTTTAACGAAGGAAATGATTATATGCGCGGTGGCGTGTATTTCTTCCCGAGAGTATTCAGTTTGGCGAGCTATGAGATTGTGTTTAACGATGACCGCCTATATACGGGGTTCTTCATTTCCATTTCACGGACTGTAATTGGAACGGTGACTAGTGTTCTGTTTACGGCAATGGTTGCTTACGCGATGTCGCGCAAAACGCTGATGGGCCGGAACGCGTACTACTGGTTGAACCTGATGACGCTGTTCTTCAGCGGCGGACTGATTCCTTATTTTCTAGTATTAAAAAATCTGCATCTGCTGGATTCGTTCCTGGTATATATTATTCCGACGTTATTTTCGGTATTTAATATGATCATCTTTCAAGGCTTCTTCCGGGAGATTCCCGAGGAGCTGCATGAATCGGCTACGGTGGACGGTGCCGGCGATTTCCGAATTTTTCTGCAGCTATTCATTCCGCTGTCGATGCCGGTGCTCGCTACAGTGGGCATGTGGAACGCGGTTTGGCACTGGAACTCTTTCTTTGACGCCATGCTGTTTACGAACAGCGAGAAGCTGATGCCTCTGCAGCTGTATCTGATGAAACTGATTAAGGAAGCGGATGTGCTGACGGCGACAAGCAAATATGTACCGCCTCAGGCGATGAAGAATTTCAGCGTACAGACGGTACGGATGGCGGCCATTGTGGTGAGTACGGTTCCTATCCTGTGCATCTACCCGTTCATGCAGCGGTACTTCGTGACGGGGATTATGGTCGGTTCGCTGAAAGGATAACGATATTAATAGAAGAGATAAGTATAGGATGGAGAAAAGCCGGTTGGAGGGACGGGAATGGCGGAGGACACGGCAGTGAGGGCCCAAGAAGAGGCTGCTATAGAGAGAAAACTGAATTGGGCCCATACAACGAAAGTGTATACCGAGCATTTGTGGGATCACGGGAAGTTGTGTGCGAACCCTCATAAAGGCTGGTATATGCATTATTACGATAATAGTATACATCGGTACTGGAACACGATCGAGCCAGGCGATTACCTGGAGGATTTTCCGGGCATGGACCATCTGTACCTACGGCTGGCTTGGAGCTATTTGGAGCCGGAAGAGGGGAAGTTTGACTGGGAGATCATAGACCGTGTGATCCGGGAGTGGACGCCGCGCGGCTACGGAATCAGCTTCCGTATCAGCTGTATGGAGGCAGGGGTTGACCAACCGTTCGCGACACCGCGATGGGTAATGGAAGCGGGAGCCAAGGGGGAGTTTATCGTACCCTGCTACTCCTCTGAGCATAAAGAGGGACAGCTGAACTGGGAGCCGGATTACGGGGATCCAGTGTTTCTGGAGAAGCTGGAACAGTTTCACCGTGTGTTTGCCGCCCGTTACGCCGCAGAGCCCTGGTTCCGTTATATTGACATCGGAAGCTATGGCGTTTGGGGGGAAGGGCACACGATCTGCTCGTCACAGCGCGACTGGCCGGCAGAGGTCATTAAGAAGCACATCGATCTGCATCGGCAGGTTTATCCAGATGCGCTGGTCGTAGTGTCGGATGAGCTTATTAACATGCGGATCTATACGACGGAGGATCACGAAGATACCGCGGATGAATTGCAGCGGTACGTGTTGGACAACAAGCTGGGACTTCGTGACGATACGATCAGCGTGCCCGGTATCCAACGGGAGACTTCGTTCCACCATTTGCGGAGTGCCGAGCTGTATGAGTATTTTTGGCGGGACACCCCGGTGAACCTGGAGCTTCATCACTATGAAGATGCGCTGGCCCGCGGCGGCTGGGAGGACGGCGTACCGTTAACCGGGGCGTTGAGGGAGTCACATGCGACCTATCTTGGGTTCCATGGCTCGCCTGGGGATTTCCTCAAGGATAACCCAAAGCTTGCCGTGGATTTGGCCAACCGGGCAGGATACTGGTATTTCATCAAATCCGTGGAACATTCCCGCCGGCTTGGTCCGGACGGAGAATTGAAGCTGCGGCTTGTGTGGGAAAACCATGGGGCCGCCCCTAGTTACCGCAGTTTTGGACTAACGGTAAAAGTAGAGCTTCTAGATGAAGGAGCAGGAGCTTGCGGACCGGCAGGCGGCGGGGGCCGGACTTATCACCGGGAACATGTTCCAATGTCCGGAAATCTGAATTGGCTGCCGGGCGGCATTAAGGATGAAACTTACAGGCTCCGCCTGCCGGAAGCATTCCGGGGCCGTACTTGTTCGCTGAAGGTGAGACTGCTGGACGAGGGCGGCCATGAGCCGGTGCTCATAGAGCTGGGCTTGACCGATCGGGTTAGAGATGAAGAAGGATTTTATCAAGTTACCGTGATGGAGTTTATTGGAGGTTAAATGGATGTCAGAACTAGTGCATGTGGGGCAAAGTGCAGAACTAGTGCAAGTGGGACAAAATGAAGAACTATTGGAGCAAAATGAGTTGTACGTTCCGGCCGCACCGGTTCGGATATTGTTGGATACGGATATCGGGCCGGACTGCGACGACGCCGGCGCCGTAGCGGTGCTGCATGCGCTGGAGCGGGCGGGCGAAGTGAAGATTGCCGGGATGATGCATTGCACTTCCAGCCGTTGGGGAGCGGGCTGCCTGGATGCGTTGAACGTTTATTATGCCCGGGAGGGTATTCCTGTGGGGACCCTGAAGGAGCCGGGGTTTTTGGATGATGATTCCGTTCACGCCAAATACAACAAAGGCATCACCCTGCAGTACCCGAACCGGTACCGGGAGGAAGAGGCTCCCGATGCAGTTGCCTTGTACCGCCAGCTGTTAGCGGAAGCACCCGATGGGGAAACAGTGATCGTAGCGATCGGGCCGCTGCCGAACTTGCAGCTGCTGCTGGAAAGCGGTGCGGATGCTTATTCCCCGCTGTCCGGTTTGGAGCTGGCGGCCCGGAAAGTGAAGCATCTGATTGTGATGGGAGGCCACTTCCCGGAAGGGGCGGAGTGGAATTTCCAGATGCACCCTGCTTCGGCTGCTTATGTATGTGAGCATTGGCCTACTGCGATCACTTTTACCGGGTTTGAAATCGGTATAGATATCCATACCGGAAGCCGGCTGTTTACCGATCTGCCGGCCGAACACCCGGTACGCCAAAGCTACGCCTGGTATGTCGGCGAAGGCGGGACCAGGCACAGCTGGGACCTGACGGCCGTGTTGTATGCGGCCCGCGGTTACGAATCTTATTGGGAACTCGTGCGGGGGCACATCAGCGTAAACGCTGAAAACGGCGCAAACACATGGCAGAATGACCCGGCCGGCCGCCACGGCTACCTGAAAGTGAAGCTGGCCCCGGAACAAATAGCGGAATTGTTGGATGAGCTGATGTTGTAAATGATAAAAGGCTATGCGCAGTATGCGGCATAGCCTTTTTGGTGCCTGCATTCGAGAGCAAGCAGAGAGTCGTGCCGCTAACGAATCGTAGGCACGCTATTTCATGCGAATTAGGCGATATTCAAATGTAACGAACTCAGCTTACTTCGCCGCCGTGCCCCTTTTGCCGGCGGTGCCGGTGGCCTTAGCGAACTCCTCGCGGACGTCCTGCAGGCACAGCGGCTGCTCCAGCAAATCCAGGCCCGTCCAGGCGAGGGCCTTGGCGCCCATCAGCAGCGCATGCTGGCCGCGCTCGTCGCCGGCTGCCTCGCAGAACTCAGCCGTATGGCCTCCGTACGGGCTGTCCGGCATCTTAATATACGGGTGGATGGCCGGGACCACCTGGCTAACATTGCCCATATCGATCGAGCCGTGATCCAATCCGTGCTTGATCTCCTCCGGCGCGACACCAAGGGCAACCAGATTGCCTGTGAACAGATCGGATAACGCTTCGTTGGTGACCAAATTGTCGTAACCGAGCTCATAGTTGGAAATCTCCAGCCTGCAGCCGGTAGCCGCCGCTGCACCCCGTGCGCAGTTTTTTACTTTTTCGACAGCATCGGGAAGGGTGGATTTGGAACCGGTGCGAACGTAAAACTGGATTAAGGAGTAGTCCGGCACTACATTTGCGGCTTCGCCGCCTTTTTTGATGATGCCATGGATTCTCACATCGGAGCGCAGCTGCTGCCGGAGCGCATTGATGCCGTTGAATGTTTGAATGGCCGCGTCCAAAGCGTTCACGCCCAGGTAAGGCTGGGAGGCGGCATGTGCCGTTTTGCCGTGGAACTCGAACTGGATCGCTTCCATGGCGAGGGATTTGCCGCTGCGTTCGTAGACGGATGCCGGATGCGCCATCATCGCCGCATCAATTCCCTCGAAGTAGCCCTGCTCAGCCATCGTAACTTTGGCCCCGCTAGTCTCCTCTGCCGGGGTCCCGAAGACGGTGACAGTCCCGCCGATTTGGTCCAGCGTTTCGGCAAGCGACATCGCCGCAGCGACGCTCATCACTCCGATCAAATTATGCCCGCAGGCATGCCCCAGTCCCGGCAGCGCGTCGTACTCGGATAAATAGGCAATATGCGGACCGGGCTTGCCGGAATCATATACAGCCCGAAACGCGGTTTCCAAACCCGCAGTCCCCCGCTCTACTTGAAAGCCATGCTCCTCCAATATCCCGCTCAGCAATGCCGAAGCTCTATACTCCTGGTGGCCCAGTTCCGGATTCTCCCATATCGTTCTGCTCGTTTCCCGCCACAACTCTGCTTTCTGTTCGATCCATTGGGCGGCACGGCGTTTCTCTTGACTCATCGTTGTCATCTCCTTGTTTTAATCTCTGGATGTTATGGTGCTTTTCCTCCTCATGTAGCAAGAAGAGTGCCATAAATTTGGGGCTAAGAGTGGCATTATTTTTGCTAAAAAAAGAATACACAAGCTCCTATACCCGATAACTTGATCAAAAGGCGATGTCTAGTTGGTTATGAGTGTAATTGGTTGTTTACTGGTGATCTCAAAGGAGGAAAAGAAATGCAGCAAGCTGTAAAATCGCGTTTCAAAACAACTATGGCTGTTCTGCTGACGGCAGTACTTTTATTCTCGGGGATGGGTTCAATGACACAAGCGGGAGCGACCGGGGGAGGAACCATGCAAGATGCAATGGAAGCTGTAAACAATGCAGAAGGAGCAGTCGGGGTGTTCGCGGTATTGAATACGCTTGGACTGCCCGGTTGGGATGAATTGTCCGGTACGGCACAGGAAGAGGATGTATCCTACGCGCTGCTGGATTGGATCGACGAGTACGGTGCGTTCACGGATGCGGCCGAGTTTGAAAAAGTAGTCAAGCTAGGTTTGGCGGTTGGGGGAGCTAACGACAAAATTTACGATAAAGAACCGCCGGCAGAGCTGGTCTGGCTGCTCGGGGAATTCGGCATTCCGGACTGGGACGCGCTGGATGAACAGCAGCAGACCGCGACTGCCCATGTGCTGCTTTTGAGCGGAAACAGCAAATCGGGCTTGTACTCAACCGTGTTCCGGTTTCTGACGGTTTGGGAAGCGGCGCTGGCATCGGTGCAATCGGCTGCGGCCCAGGCGCCGGTTGTTGAGGACGGAGCGGTGAATGTGCCTATGCAGGCAACCGGAGTTCCGGTTCCGGGTCAAGGGGAGGCGCTTCGCTGGGCTTCGGACAATCCGCGCAGGGCGGAAGCTGATCCTGTAACAGGTGCCGTTAATCCGCTGCGATACGGTGATGTGACCATATCTTACGTACTTTACAACACTGCTGACAAATCCATTAAAAACTACGGATCCAAACAAATCCATATCAGCGATCCGGTCGCTCCGGAGGGAACGGTATATCCGCCAACGGAAGGGTATATGGAGCACTTCTACATTGTATTCTCGGAAGAACTGGAGGAGACTGTTAAGGATTTGACTGCACCCGATGATCTTTTTGAAAAAGTGGAAGTCATCGGAACTGACGGCACGCCGTCAGATTATCCGCTTGCGGAGGGTTCTGTAACGTGGCCCAGGGCCGATATTGCCCGCATCACCTTACCGGATTTGAAACTTGCGCGCGGGGAGAAGCTGAAGCTGACTTATGCCGAGGCTGTACGTGATTTTGGAGGGAACCGTGCTGTGCCTACGGAAACGGCCGCCGCTTCTGCAGACACGGACGGACCGGTCGCCCGTGTGGCGCTGCCGGATACGGGAGTAGCGGATCATGTTTATGTTCACTTCAGTGAAGCGATGAGTCCGGAAACGCTGGCAGCCGTGGCGGGAACCGAGCTGTTGGCTTCGGCCGAACTTCGGGCGGGCAGCGAGGTGATTCCGGTCACGGTATCCGCTGAGCCGGGGTCGGTAACCTGGGCTGTTTATGGCGGTGAGATACCTGCCGCAGCGGTTGCCATCGATCCTGTAACCGTGCCTGCCGGAGGTGTGTTCAAGCTTCAGTTTACGGACAGAGTCAAAGATTACTATAGAAACGCAATACAGCAGGGGACTGTTGTGCCTATAGGCGGTGCGTTCGATATTGAGAACGGCCCTCTGCATCAGGTGATCCGCAAAGCAGCAGGCGGGCGGCTCCCTGTCATTGCACATGTCATGTCTTCCCGAAGCAGCTTGAACGCCGCGGAAGATGAATTCTATGAAGACACGAAAACAGCGGTATCCTATGAAAAAGAGTGGATTCAACAGGGCTTCGAGCCGGTGTTCGTTCCGATTCATTCGGACAACTACGAAACTGCCTCGGTTGATCCTGAAGTAATCAAAGCGATCAGCGGTGCTTCCGCTGTATTCATGGCCGGCGGGGATCAGGCGAAACATGCCCGTGCGTTCCTAACGGATGAGGGAGCCGACTCTCCCGCATTGGCGGCGATTAGAAACGTATTTTACGGCGGCGGCGCCATCGGAGGTTCCAGTGCAGGGGATCACATTCTCAGCGATATCATGCTGGGCGGCGGCGACAGCTATTCCGATTTGAAGCGTAATGACATGATCCGCAACTCGATTGCCGAGACATGGATCGGATCAAAAACGGATTCGGAGTCCGGACTGCTGCAGGGCTTCGGATTCCTGCCGGCGGATGTCATTTCGGACTCGCATTTCGATGCGCGGGGCCGCTTGGGCCGTCTTTTGGTATCCATGCGCGACTCCGGCAAATCATGGGGGATCGGCGTAGATGAGAATACAGGGTTCAGCTTGAGCGGGAACGTTGGGACCGTTACTGGCACGGGAGCCGTGTTCGTCATTGACGGAACCGAAGCAGTCTATGGGCCCGCCGGTTCTGAAACGCCATTCCATGCGGAAGGCTTCACCTTACACTACTTGACCGAAGGGGATCAGTTTAACCTGCAGACCAAATCAGTAATCACGTCGAAGCCGGCTGCAGCTGCCAGCAGTTCTGTCACTCCAACGAGCACTGATGTGTTTGGCGAGTATGAAACGACAGGTTTGCTCAAATCGTTAGCGGACAGTACGAAAAGCAAAGCCTATGGCGTGAGTGCGGAAAGTGAACCGAGGTTTTTGCTGACATTTGCCAAAAATGCGGAGACGCGCAGCTACAAATCCGGCGGGCTGTATACAATCACCGGAGTGGAGCTTGCAGTAGGGACAGGGGAACTGCCGGCGGATCCGGGACCGGGAACAGATCCTGGGACTGATCCAGGAACAAATCCGGGTACCAATCCTGGCGGGACCACTGGTAGTGTACCGGAAACGAAGCACAATGTGACCACAACGAAGGACCCGGTCAGCGGGAAAACAGCACTCACCGTCGACGTGAACAGCGATCTGCTGCTAAAAGCAATCCGCGAAGCTGCGGCCTCCTCGACTGTGAAGCAAGCGGTTGTAGACAGCGCAGCCGGAGCGGAAGCCGAGCGCATTGCGTGGAATGTCCCGTCCGGTGTTCTTACTGAGGCCGGCAAAGCCGGTGTGTACGTGGTTTTGAAAAGTGCCGGCGCGGATTTGTTCATTCCTGCTGATTCCCTTGGAACGCTGCAGAATACTCCGGTGTCCTTTGTGCTGGAAACTGTAGATGTTCCGGGAGTTGCCCTGCGGAAGCCGATTGCCGCCTATCAGCTCACGGTTCTTACCGGCGGTAAGGAGCTCGCATCATTTGCTAAACCAATCAAAATAGAACTCAAGTATAAGCCTTCCGATAGCAAGGAACACAGCCGGATTGCAGCCTTACTAAAAGGCGGCGAAGGCACGTTAGGCGTAAACTCTGCAGGTTGGACTGCGGTGTATTCTCCTGCAGGCGAAGCCAGCTGGCCGGTATTTTTGACTAAATACGGAGCGGCAGCCCTGATGAAATACGAAGGCATTTTCGGGGACGTTGCGGATGAGTCTTGGGCAGCAGGCGACATTATGTATCTGGCCGCTCACGGTGCCGCAGCCGGAACAGGGGATGGCCGCTTTGCTCCGGCAGATCCGGTTACCCGGGCGGAATTCGTGACTATGCTTGCTAAGGCATTAAATTTGGTGAAGCCGAAACAAGCTCTTGCTTTTGGGGATGCGAAACCGGAAGCCTGGTACGCAGAAGCAGTTGCAGCTGCTGTGGAGGCCAATCTGGTAACAGGAACCGGCGCCGATCAATTTGCTCCGCAGCGCGAAATTACCCGCCAGGAGCTGGCCGTACTTCTTACACAGGCGCTGAAGCATGCAGGCAGCAACAGTAAAGTAAGTACAACTGCTGCATTCAACGATGCAGGCGACGCGTCGGGCTGGGCGGAGGAAGCGATTCGTCAAGCCGCTGCCGCAGGCCTGATTTCGGGTTACCCGGACGGCAGTTTCCGTCCGCAGGCCCCGGCTGCCAGAGCGGAGGCTGCTTCGCTGGTGAAAAGATTGCTGGACATTTTGAACGGATAAAAGATTCACACTGAGGTAAAGGGGCAGCGCTAAAGCGTCTGCTCTTTTTCCTTTTTGGAAATTTCAGAAAGTACAAATGTTCACGTTATATCCGATTCTGAAATTTCTCCGGAATGAAACGAACTGCACGCCTAGAAAGACGGCGCCAGCCGTTTCACCTTGCGGAAGAAGTTTCCCTATGAATTGTTTCAGCACCTTGGCCAAGGCTTAATTAATTGCAGATGGGTACGGGAGTTAGAGCAGATGAAGGAGTGGATGAAGATGAAGGAGCTGGACCAGACGAAAGAAACCCGGGTCAACCTTTGGAAAAGCGTAAGCGGATTAACGGACGGGCAGCTGAATACGGAAGCAGTGGCAGGAAGTTGGACTATAGGGCAGGTGCTGGAGCATTTGTATTTGATGGAGACGATCATCGTCCGCACATTGGAAAAGGCGCTGTCATCCCCTGAAGATCGCCCGACGGATAAAAAGCCATACGAAGTGACCCTCGACCGCAGCCGGAAACTTTCTGCTCCTGACGGCCTTGTGCCTGCAGGGCATTTTCAGTCTTTGGAAGATGTAAAAATGAAGCTGAATACTTCACGGGAAGCGCTGGACAAGCTGCTGGCGGACTACAGCGGTGTGGATCTGAGGAAGAAGTCTCATCCTCATCCGGTGTTCGGAATGATGGATGCAGCGCAATGGGTGGATTTTATCGGTTATCATGAGCAAAGGCATACGCAGCAGATTGAAGAGCTGAAGCAGGCATTGCTTGCGGGGCAAAAGAAAATGTAAGCAGAAATCAGCCTTAACAGGGAAAACAAACAGCCGGGGAGCCTTGCAGACGGGATCTGTATAGGCTTTTTGTTTTGGATTTGACATGTGGGGGATCGTACTTTATAATTTAGATTGTATAAAATATAATTTAACAAAATACATGTTACCGGGAGGATTCACAATGAGCATTTATACCTATGAAGCGACAACAATTAAGGGAGAAAAGGTTTCCTTGGAGCAGTTCAAAGGGAAGGTTGTTATCGTGGCCAACACAGCAAGCAAATGCGGATTTACTCCTCAATATGAAGGACTGCAAAAGCTTTATGACAAGTACAAGGACCAAGGCTTGGTCATTCTGGGCTTCCCAAGCAACCAATTTGGCGAGCAGGAGCCGGGCAGCAACGAGGAAGTCAGCGAGTTTTGCCAACTGAACTATGGCGTGACATTCCCGATGTTTGAGAAAACGGACGTTCGCGGCGAGACTAAAGAACCGTTGTTTGCTTATCTGGTACAGAAAGCTCCGTTCAAAGGCTTTGACGTGTCTGATCCTAACGGTCAGAAGATGCAAAGCTTCCTTTCCGAGAAGCTGCCTCACATTCTGGAAGGCGACGACATCAAGTGGAATTTCACCAAATTCCTGATCGGCCGTGACGGCGAGAGCGTACAACGGTTCGAGTCCAACGTGAACCCGGCGGATATGGAAACAGCAATTGAGGCATTGCTGTAATAGATGTAATATAAAAAAAGGCACTGCGGATCTGTTGAGATCTGCGGTGCCTTTTTTGCTGCGGCCAGCCAGCTTAAGCCAGTTGCTGGGAAAGGATGTCCAGCGGACCGCCCTCTGCAGCTTCGTTCTGCAGGTCATATACGGAGATAGGGAACATCGGCAGCCCGTAGTAGTAAGGCGTAATAGCATAGAGTTGGTAGTATACGACAAGAGATTTGTCAGCTAAATAGTAGTCTTGGTCAGGGGCTACTCCGGGGAAGTTCCCGAGCAGCTGAATGTCTCTTTGCTTGATTTGTGCGGATACGATCGCGGAAAGTTTGGCAGTGTAAGCGGAGCCGGGCTTGAACAGGTCGCCAAGGCTGTACTTCCGTCCGGTCCGCACGTTAAACGTCTGCGATTTAGCCAACGTATTGCCGTGAGCCATCGGCGAGGAGTAGGCGTAGCTGCTGAGTATATGACTGAAAATGGCGCGCTCGTTTGTCTTAATTTCATAGTTGCCGATCGACTCCGGATTGGAGCCGGATAAGTATTGCTGCTGATATCGGAGCAGCTGCTGGGCGAGCTGCCGGATCTGATTGTTGATCTGCACTTGGACGGATGTACTCTTCAAGCCGGTTAAGGCAGGATAATGATACACGCCGCCAGGCGCCTGCAGCGTACGTGTTTCCGTTTGCACGGGAAATTCATAATTGGGCATGGTCCGGGTTCCTTTCGCGGGGGTTATCGTAGCCTATGCCGCCGGTTTGGTAGTGGTGCCAGTCCTGGTTTTTCCCGGGATTTTTGTATTAGTAGGTATTATTGCATGTATATTTCTATTGAAAAGTAGGTACTGTAATCTGCGCTTAAAGTCATAAAAATACAAGAAATCCATCGAATCATGTCTAAATATGAGACTTTTTTCCTTGTTTATTATATCATTCTATGTTATATTTTGGAGGAATTAAATCTATTATTTTCCTTATACATACGAAAAAGGCAAACCTGCTGAAAGGCAGGGACGCAAAGCCGTGGGTCTAAAGTTCTATCTTTGATAGGACCAGGATTGCCAGGTTGCCAGGGTGTATTGTAGGTGCTCATTCGGCATCCACCTTTGGTGTGATGTCTTTTTTTATGCATAAGGGAGCGACAAAAGGAGGACCACCATGGTCTGGAGAAAAAGCAGCAAGAAAGCAGTTTTTACTTTGTTCCTCATTCTATCTCTAGTAATTTCAAATGTAGGGATTGTTTATGGGCAAAGCGCATCCGATGTAAAACCAAATTGGGCGAAAGATTCGTTAACCCGTTGGTTGGACCAAGGATTGATTTCCGTAGATGCAAGCAAGAAGGTTAGGCCAGACAGCAAGGTAACCCGTGCGGAGATGGCAGCCTTAATAAACCGGGCGTATGGATTTACCGAAAAGTCCGAAGATAATTTCAAGGATGTTTCCCCGAAACGGTGGTATTATGCCGAAGTTGCTAAAGCAAAAGCAGCGGGATATTTATCAGGAAGTCAGGACGGCGCATTTAAACCCGAGTCCATTGTAACTAGGCAAGAAGCGGCCAAGATGATCAGCGATCTGATGAAATTGGATACGTTGAAAGCAGAAGGCGCTTTGTACGGATTCAAAGATGCAGACAAAATACCTAATTGGAGCAAACCTGCATTACAAGCAGTCAAAGCGGCAGGTTACATGAACGGATATTCCGATCAAACCATTAGGCCAAACCAACCTATCACACGGGCAGAAGCAGTAGTTATGTTAGATAAAGCTGTCGGCACACGAATCTCTACACCAGGGAATGTCGGACCGGAAACTGCAAAAACGATCCAAGGGAATGTTACCATTACTAAAGCGGGCATTACATTAAAAAATACTGTCATTGAAGGTGATCTGAACCTAACTGCAGGGATCGGCCAAGGTGAAGTATACCTCGATAATGTAACGGTTAAAGGCAGAACGATCGTAGCCGGCGGCGGTGAAAACAGCATTGTCGTTAACAATTCCACCTTAAATGTCACGATTGTAGATAAGGTTGCAGGAAAAGTTAGATTGTTTGCTAAAGGCAGCACTGTAATCCAGAATACGATTGTAAGATCTGCTGTTAAATTGGAATCCGACAGCAAGGAGCAAAACAAAGGCTTTGTGAATGTCGAACTTAGAAATAAGACCGTTGGGCAAAATGTCCAGCTGCAAGGACAGTTCACTAAAGTAACTGTAGTAACAAAGGTGACAGTAGAAGTGCTTGAAAAAACCGTAATCGGCGACCTTGAGCTTGCATCTGGTGCGGGGGAAAGTGCTGTATCTGTTAAGGATAGCGCCACATTGCTGAAAGTTGTATTAAATGCAGCCGTTTCAATTAAGGGAACTGGTACAATCAAGTTTGTTCTTGTAAATGTTAACGGTACAACCATTGAACTGAAGGTTGAGGCTTATGAGTTGGGCAACGTCTCGGTAACGATCACGATTAATGGAACTGTTGTAGTGAAAAATCCGGATAAACCGGGAACAAGTGTGCCTCAACAGCCTGCGAATCCAAATCCGAATCCGACTCCAAACCCGAATCCGGACGAAGAGCTGCCTGATCTTCCCGAGGCAGAAGGGATTTTCATTGTCGGTGATAAAGCTTACTCGTATATTTCCGGGGAAGTAGACTACAACCCACTTGAGATTTATCTTATTGATCCAGTGAGTGAGAGTGTTTACGAGACTACTTATTCGGAAGCCTATGGCCCTATTGGGGAATTCTCTATTAATGCCGGCTCTATTCCATCTACTGAGTATGTAGCAAGTCTAGAAAATGAGGATTATTATGCACTGTATGATGTTCCTCTGTTAGGATCCGAGTCCGTAAATGATGTTGTCTACGGACATGTATACTATGACGGTTTGGAGAAAATTAGCTATAAAATTAATAACTATACCGTAACTGATTTATCTGCCCAACTGCCTGCGAATGCTAAACCTCTGGCTAATGGTGATCAGATGACCCTGTTATTCGGAGATAACTTAACATTAGTAGCTTTGTGGAATGCGGCCGAAAATAAATGGGAACTGAAATCTATCAGCAGCGGATTAAGTTTAAGCGCACCACTGAATGTGAAGGCACAAACTGTAACCGATACGGATATTAATGTTACATGGAATGAAGTTCTTGATGCAGATTATTACTACATCTATTACAGCAATGCAGAAAATGGTATCTATACGCCTGTACTAGATCAGGAAAATAAGAAAGCTAAAATTACAGGCACTAGTTATCTTGACACGACCAATCTTCCTAACACTAGAAGGTACTATAAAGTGACAGCTGTGGTTGATGAGATTAGTTTGGAGTCTGCTAACAGCAAGGTTGCATTTGCGACAACATATTACAACAAGCATACAGCTCTAAACTTCACCGTAACAGACAGTGTGTATGATCCTGATTTTCCAATCATTTATATGACGGACAGAGCAGGTCAGAAAGTACACGCTTTCAATTATGAAACAAAAGAGCTGAAATCACTTGCAGTCAGCCTGCCGCCGGAAAGCATTACTTATGCTAATGGTGAACTGTATGTTGCGTTGCTCAAGATGGAGCATAACTCATATGCTTCTTCAGAGAGTGGAGCTATTGCAATTATTAATACTTCTAGTCTTGCACTAACTCAGACAATTGATATTGATCTAGACCCATATGATATTGCATTGGACCGCAAAGGTTATATCTATGTTTCGTCAGGTTCCAAACAGTGGACGACCATTAAGTCATTCTCTAAACTCGGGTTTCAGGTAGGAGAGAGCAAGATTAGGCAAAAAAGCTATATTCTTATGAACTCAAAGTTAGATCCAAATTTAGACAGAATATATGCAATCACAACCGATACTTCGCCGCGTGATATCAGTGCTTACAATATTACCAACGCAGGTACGTTTGTTGAGCCTTTTCATCCTGGTGGATACGATTCACCTTACCACGGCGATCATGCCATGACCGTATTAATGAAACTCTCCCCGGATGGAAAGTATCTGTTCAACGGGGCGGGAACCATTTTCCAAACTGCCAGCGTCAAAGCAGACGATATGAAGTATGTAACAAAGTTAACCACTGGATTTAGCGATGTGGCTTTCGATATCGCGAATAATCAATTATATACAATCAATAACACCAACGTAGTCGTATATAATTACAATGAATTGAAACCAACGGGAATCTATCACACCGATGGAGTAGGAAGCGGGTTATTCGAAGCAAAGAACCAGCTGATAGCCATTTCCGTACTTGGCGGCAAAACGATTATTGAGTACATCAAGAAATAAGAGGAATACGAGCTCTAACCTAAAGGCACCTCGGGCGCGCGAGCTCCTGAGGCTGCCTTTTTCATACAAATCGGGCATAGTTGAAGGAAAGGAAGCGAACATATATGAAGAGATGGTTATCGTTTTTGCTAATGGTAGCATTAATGATGCCTGTTACTTCCGTATTAGCGGAAACAGGTCAACAAGGTTATAGCTTTAAGGACGAGATGACAAAAGTCAATGTTTCAATGAAAGATGTGACATCTTTCAGCTTGTTGGAAGATTATTTGGCATACGAAAAAATGGAGAATAACACGACCCACATTTACCTTCAGAACCTGCAAAACGGTGAAATCAAAAAACTCACTTCGGACCAGAGTTATAAAAGCTCTCCAGTCTTATCCCTTACCCCGCGGGGGCTAATTGTATTGTGGAGCCAAAGCGGATATCCGGATAAAGAAGGATTAGTCATCTATGACGTCAACAGTCAGACCTCAAAATTGCTGTTGAAGGGGAGTTTCCCACAGTTAAGTGCAGAAGGTTCGTTGATTGCCTGGAGAGCCAAGGAGACCGGCTTTATCCAAATTTACGACATAGCAACAGGGGCCAAAGAAACATTAGCCAAAGGTTCTTATCCAGCGCTGAAAAAAGGGATCTTGACTTACATGAATGATAGAGGGCAACCGGCATTTTACCTTACGCAAACCAAAGAAACACGTATGCTTAAGAGTGCAGCGAGTTTTATAGATTCCTATGCGTTTACGGGAAGATATATTCTGGCCAAAAAGGTGATTCGTGAAACCATGTCGTTTGAGAGGTTTGATCTGCAAGAGCCAGAGCAAGTCGGTCAAAAGCTGAGTAAAGAAAGAGAAAACGCTATTACCAGACTCTATACAGGAGAAAGTTACGGAATTTGGGTAACGAAAACGGCTGACGGTAATGCAGAGCTCACTGGATCAGATCTTCTGTTTAAAGAATCATTCCCGGTTGCATTGCAGCCAACACCTGCTCAAAATATATTAGGCTTCCAAAAAGATGTACTGTATTATGTGGATAACAAAGGCACTCTCGTGAAAAGAACGATTGTACCTCCGGCTGACCGTTCCATTCGCAATGAGGAACCTGTAAATGTAATGCTTGATGGCAGTCTTCTGTCCTTAATAAATCCCTCTCAGTATAGTAAGGGTAAGTATTTTGTAGATGGTATCGCTGTACTTGAGAAGTCGGGCTTTAAAGTTAACTGGGATATGGGAACAAATCAACTTCGGGTTGAAGGTAATGACAAAGTCATGACGCTCACGGCGGATCAGAACACGATGATGGTCGACAACAGCCAAATTCAATTGGAGTCCGCTCCGATGGTTCGTTTTAATACTTTTTATATTCCAATCGAGGTACTAGACCACACAGGAACCAAGAAAGTTAGCGTTAAAAGAGACAAAGTTACGAAGATGTTGACCGTTTACATTCGTCCTTATGATACAGCTGACACTTTATATCACGAGAACGGTAGAATCAAATATAAGGGGCAGCTGGTGAACGGAATCAGACAGGGAACAGGCACTTCGTACAATGAAGAGAACGGCGGCAAGGAATACAGCGGTGAGTGGTTAAACGATAAAATGCACGGAAAAGGGACTATGTACAGTTTCTCGGGCAAATCGGTATTTTTCGAAGGCAACATGGAAAACGGGATGCAGCTGGAGGGAACTGAGTTCTACACAGGCACCCAAATTCCTCGTTTTAAAGGTAAGTACAGAAGGGGGCTTCCGTGGGAAGGCACGGGGCTTAATTTATACCCGGATGGTACAGCCTTTGCTTACCAGTTGAAAAGCGGTGCAAAGAACGGCAATGCTGTATTGTACAATTCTAACGGGACGATCAATCGGGTATTGGTTTATAAAAATGACATTGCTATTCAAGGTACATTCTATAAAAACGGTAAAGTAGTGTATAAAGGCAAAACGGATGAATACGGGGAACCTATCATAAAAGGAACTGTGAAGAAATAATCCTGTCAAGAGGTAAACCTTAAACAAATTCTCATCTTTTTCTAATAAACTCTGTAAAGTCCTTGGCAAATACAGGTTTCGGGACTTGTTGGTAAATGGTGGGCGATTCGTTCTGTGGTAAAGTGGGTACAGGCAAATCCCCATCACAATCACAGGGAGGACATCATGAAAACACATCTGAAAAAGAAAATTGGAAAAACGATGCTGGCTTTGGCGCTCGCCTTATCCGTGGGAGTGGGAAGCGAGGCTGCATTTACACCGCATAAGGCAGAAGCAGCCGTCTCGAAAGCGAGCCAAATTATAGCGACAGGCAAAAAATACCTAGGGGTACGCTATCAATTTGGAGCGCCTACCGGAAGCACACGCAGCTTTGACTGCTCTTCGTTCACTCAATACGTGTACAAGAAACATGGCATTAAGCTGCCGCGTTCGTCCAGAGACCAGGCTAAATCCGGGCGTTATGTATCCAGAAGCAACCTTAAGCCGGGCGATTTGATCTTCTCAGATACGAACCGGGACGGACGTATCAATCACGTATCGATCTATATCGGCAATAACAAGCTGCTTCATACATACCGTGTCGGCGTTGGGGTAACCATTTCCAAGTTCTCTGGCAGCATTTGGAGCAAAACTTATAAGACTGCCCGCCGCGTCATCTAACGGCAGGAACATAACCGAAAAAGCACATCACAGCCGGAAGCGGCGTGTGATGTGCTTTTTCTTATTTTTGCAGCAGTTCCACTGCAGTGATCACTTTCTCCCGCGTGTCCAGATCGACCGGCCGGCCGTGCGCCAGCTCGAGCGCCCAAAGGACGGCCCCTGTAGCCGGTGGTACATGCAGCAGAATGAAGTTGCATTGTTTTGAAGTAAGCTGTTTCACATAGGCTTTATACGTTTCCACCAGTACCGGGCTTTCCACCTTCACCCATATTGAGCCGGCGAGGATGATATCGACTTCAGGCCCAAAGTCCAGGTTATGCAGGCATCCTGCGGTGGAGTGAGCCAGCTGTTTTGCGGAGTTGTCGAGAACTGCCAACGCGGCAGGATCTTCGCGGTCCGCACAAGCGAACAGGATCTGAATCAACGGTGTGTAGGGGAGGGTTTTGTTCAAAATCCCTTCCCAGGCATACTCCATGAAGACTTCTTTGCCGGGTACCTGCAGCAGTTCCATCACAGGCCCCGTCATTGCGGTTTCAGGTCCCAGCCGATAAAAACTGTCATAAACGGCCCGCAGCGCTTTTCTGGCCAAGTAGTATCCGCCGGCCTCATCCCCGGCCAGTTCGCTGCCGATGCCGCCGACCTGCAGCCGCCGGCCGGTTGGCGAAATGCCGCCGGTTGCATGGCCGGAGCCGTTAATGGTGCAGATGCCGTATCCTTTGGGAGTTCCGGCTTTGACACCGAGGAAGGAGTCGTTATCGACGGCATAATTCGTAAAGCCGATCTGCTCGACCACTTCGTTCAGGCGGAGCTTTTGCGACGGAATGTCCGCACCGGCCAAACCGAACGCACCGGCAGCGACATGTTCCAATGTCAGCTGATTGCGTCCCAGTAAAAGGCTGATGTTCTCGTTCATGACACGCAGCGAGCTGGCATAGCCATCGGCAAACTGCTCATGGCTGCATGTGCCCGTACGAATGTGGTCTACCGCTTTTCCTTCCAGATCGAAAAGGAAGTAATCGGTCTTGCTGTTGCCGCCGTCGACGCCGATGACGTAGTTTTTGCTCATGGAACTATACCGTCCTAACTGCCGGGAAAAATTGCGGCAAATACTCCTTGTGCGCCTCTTTCAGTTCCTGGAAGCAGTCGTGTGCCGAGTTGTAGTCGCCCACCAGCGGGTTCATCAGCAGGGCCCTCATAGCCGCATCTTCACTTCCGGTCACAGCAGCGGCAACGGTTTCGCGCTCGTATGCTTTTACCATCCGCATGTAGTCGATGATGTGGCGGTTGTCGAAGCCCGGTACCGGAACAGGTTTGGCCCCGTCCTTGCCGATTACCGCACATACTTCCACTGCGTCGTTATCTTCCATGAACTCCAGGGCGCCGTTGTTCAGCAGGTTCACGACATGAACTTCCTGTTTGTCGTTATAAATGGCATCTACCAGACTGATGGCCACTTCGGAGTAGTTGGCGCCGCCGCGGCTGGAGAGCAGTTCCGGTTTAGAGTGAAGCTCCGAATCCTCATATATGCCCAATAGCTCTTCTTCGATTTGTATACATTTTTGTCCGCGTGTCAGTTCGCTTTCACTTAGAAGCTTCAGCTTCTTCTCTTTAAAATAGTAGTATTCTAGATAAGAGGACGGGATGGCTCCTACCATCTGTACCAGCTCTTTGGAGAAGCCGGAGGATGGAATGTTCTTCATAGCTTCACTGTTCAAGCCCATATCCAGCGCGGATTTCAGATAATCCGTCCCGTTCTCCTCAATGGCCGTAATCCAGCTCAAATGGTTCAGTCCCACATACGTAATATCGGGTTGGTTGAGATCTAGTGTTTCGCGGATGCTTTTGAACATATTGTACGGAACGTTGCACAGCCCCAGCATTTTCACCTTGGAGTGGTTAAGCAGCGCCTCCGTGATAATGCCCGCCGGATTGGAGAAGTTGATCAGCCATGCATTCGGGCATAGCTCTTCCATGCGTTTGGCAATTTGCAGCATGACCGGGATCGTTCTCATCGCTTTGAAAAAGCCGCCGATGCCGCACGTTTCCTGGCCGATAAGGTTATACTTCAGGGGAATGGTCTCGTCGAGCACCCGTGCAGGCAGTTTGCCTACGCGCATTTGGGCCAGGACAAAGTCTGCATCCGTAAGTGCCGTATCCAGGTTGTCGGTTTTTACGACGCGGCAGGAAAGGCCCGCTGCTTCGATCATCCGCTCGCTCAGATTGCCGACAATGGACAGCTTTCTTTCATCAATATCCATTAGAACGAGCTCGCTGATCGGCAGAACGTCCTTGCGTTTAATCATGCCTTCAATCAGCTCGGGAGTGTAGGTGCTGCCTGCGCCGATAATTGCTATTTTCAACTTGGTATTCATGATCGGATCACCCTTCCAGTCATCATTCAGTTTATCGTAAACGCTGTCATACTGATATTATATGATTATAGCACTACGATCTCAAAAATGTAATAAAATTTTATATAAATTATAATTTTAGAAATAAAATTTCCATTATCGCACTTTTCTGATATGATAGTTCATAGATTCACATTGTTTTTCTGGAAAAATAAGCTTATGATGAAATTGAAAATTATAGGATAAGTAGGGAATGTTCATGTCTATTCATGATAATATTTTGATCAAAATCCGTGATATGAAGGAAAGTCTGACCCCGGTCGAAAAGTTGGTGGCCAACTATATTTTGGAGCATCTGGAGGATATTCCGCATCTGTCGATCAAGCAGCTGGCGCAGCTGACGAACACAAGTGACGCTTCGGTACTCCGGTTCTGCAAAACGTTGGGATACAGCGGCTACCGCGGCTTTATTGTGAGTATTTCGGCTTCACTGGGTTCCATGGACGAGGCGGAGAAGGATCAATACACCGATATTCAGCCGGGCGACGAACTGCCTGTCATTATTTCCAATATATCTCGCAACAATATGAAATCGATAGAGGATACGATGCAGGTCATTGACAAGGGCGAGATTGCGCGTGCGGTTCAGGTGCTGCGGGAGAGCAAGCGGATCGCGTTTTTTGGTATCGGGGCTTCCGGTTTGGTAGGTATCGATGCGGAACAGAAGTTTTCCCGGATTAACAAAATGTGCCACACCTACACAGACGGCCACAGTCAACTGACAGCGGCTACGCTGCTGGAGAAGAATGATGTCGCCATCTTCATTTCGAATTCGGGCCGGACGGGGGAAATCTTGGACTCGCTGGAGATTGCCAAGAAAAATGGAGCCTGCATCATCGCCATTACGAAGTACACGAAGAGTGAATTAGCCGACAAAGCCAACATTGTGCTGAGCATTTCCACTCCGGAAGTGACCATCCGCAGCGGCGCAATGGGTTCGCGGATCGCTATGCTGACGGTGATCGATATTTTGTTCGCCGGCGTCGCCAGTGCGGAGTACAAAAACGTGAAGAAGTACCTGGCGAAGACGCACGATATTATTGCCAGTAAGCATCGGAATTAAAGCAGTGTTGCAATGTTGAGCGTTTGGGCTCCCCCGGGCCCATTGTGGAAAGGCACCTTCGGTGCCTTTTTTTGTTGTTATAGTCTACCGGAAGGCGGCTATGTCGGGTGAACCTCTCCATTTCCATTGCCGGAAAGTAACATCATGAGTGTGGCGGGCCGGAGGGCAGCTAGGATGCGGGCAATTTGGCCCTCCTTGGTCACTTCGAGCGAAATGTAGGGTAAATTCTGCCCCTTCACCCGCTATTAGGAGCGAAGTGGGTTGAATTAAGGTGTCTCTGATTCTCTAGCCAACCGGGCGTTGAATCTAGCAGCGAAACTAGCACCCACCAAGCCCCACAAAACCCATGCCAAATGGCGCATGATGGGTCTTGCTGTCTGTTTTTCAAAATAAAAAATCATAGATTTACTCCATAATAAAATAAAGTTTCAAAAAGTATTGACCATTTTGAAATAATTCGTTACGATAAATGCATGAAACAAACAACAAGAACAGGAGGATAGGCTATGGATGAGTATCTATCAGGATTAACAACTGAAGAAATCAACATGCAGACGTTCCAGATAGATGAATGCTCCACGGAACAAATGCTGCAGCTCATGCACGAGCAGGATGCCAAGGTTCCCGGCGCAGTGGCAGCGGAAATTCCGCAGATCACGGTGGCGGTCGACATGCTGCACCGCGTGCTGAAGAACGGCGGCAGAATGTTCTACATCGGAGCCGGCACTTCCGGCAGGCTCGGTGTACTGGATGCATCGGAATGTCCTCCTACCTTTGGTACCGATCCGAACATGGTGCAAGGACATATCGCCGGGGGAGACGAGGCATTACGAACGGCGGTGGAAGGGTTTGAAGACAACGCTGAGGAGGGGATCGCACTCATCGAGCGGTGCGGCGTAACAGATAAAGATGCCGTCATCGGAATTACAGCCAGCGGAAGCGCACAGTTCGTCATTTCCGGCTTACAGAGAGCCAGAGAGCTCGGTGCCGTAACGATTGGCGTAGTGAACAACAAGAATTCGAAGCTTGAACCCGTATGCGACGTATGCATCGCACCGGTTGTAGGGCCGGAAGTCATCATGGGTTCCACCAGGCTGAAAGCGGGCACGGCACAGAAGATGGTGCTGAACATGCTGACCACCACCGTGATGGTAAAGTTAGGCAAAACATACAATAACCTGATGGTAGACTTGAAAGCTAGCAACAAGAAATTGTATGATCGTTCTGTTCGTATTATCAGATCAGCTACAGGGGTCAATTATGAAACCGCTGCCGCGCATTTAGAGAGCGCTTCCAACAATTGCAAACTAGCGATCATGATGATCAAAACAGGGCTCAGCGCCGAAGCTGCGGAGCAAGCATTAAAACAATGTGACGGACACTTGAAAACAGCGATTAGCAAGTTTCAGAAAGTCGTATAGAGAAAACATTCCATTGGGAGGTCTTTATTCATGAAGAAGAACAAGCGCGTATTAACATCCGTTTTTGCCGCAACCATGGCTTTCTCCGTCCTTGCAGGCTGCGGAAACTCCGCAGACAACAACGGGAACAATGCAGCTCAGGGTAACGCTGGCGGAAATACTCCGAAAGCAGATGCGAAAGACACCATCACTGCGCTTCTGCCGCCGGTTTCCCCGAAATATCAAGAGAAACTTGAGCAGATTGCTAAAGATTTTAACGCGAAATACCCGAACCTGACGCTGAAAATCGAACCGGCCAGCTGGGAAGATATGACGCAGAAGCTGGATACCCAAGTGAACGCGGGCAGCCCGCCGGATATTGCCTTTATGGGTTCCGAAAGCATTGCTAAATATGCGGATCAAGGCATGGTCATGGACATTACGGATGCTGCGTCGCCTGACATGATTAACGACTTCGAAAAAGCTCCTTTGGAATACATGAAGAACGGCGACGGGCTGTACGGCTTCCCGGCCTACATGGAAATCCATGCACTGGGCGGCAACAAACAGTTCCTTGAGAAAGCTGGAATCGATTACAAAAAGGTGCAGCAAAACGGCTGGACTTACGATGAGTTCCGCGAAGCCGTCAAGAAAGGCGTAGTAACGGAGAACGGCAAAACCCGCTACGGTTTTGTATTCGCTGTCAAAGGGGTAGCTGCTAAGGATTACCTGGGCATCATGGCGAAAAATGCAGGCATGCCTCATCCATTTACTGAAGATAACAAATACGCTTATACCAGCAAAAACTATCTGGGCCTCCTGAAAGACCTGCGCCAGCTGATCGACGACGGTTCCATGCCGAAAGAGCTGAGCTCGGTAGATGCCGGCAAACGCTGGAACATGTTCCTGACGGGCCAGACGATGATTACAGGTAAAGGGCTGGCGACGTTTGAGAACTCTGCGAACCAGAACAATGCGAAGCTGGAAGCCAAAGATGCAAGCGCTGTAAAAGACAGCATTCCGGTGGATTACATCGTTCTGCCTGCTCCGACATTCCAAGACGCGAAGATCTCCACAGCAGCAGTGGTGGATGGCTACGTAACGTTCCGCGGCAAAAAAGAGCCGACAGCTGAGCACAAAGCAAACGTTGTTAAAGCGGCGTACTTCCTGGCCAGCGGCAAAGTGTCGGCAGAAACGAACAGCGAGCTGATGGTTCAGCCGATCACAGCAAGCGCCAAAGAAGCGGCAAAAAGCATGACTGTAGAGCGCAACCCGGATAACGTAGCGGCAGTAGAGTTTATGTTGAAAAACGCAACGCCTGCACGCAAGGACATTCCTGCTGAGCTGAGCGCGAAAGCGATCAAGCTGGAAACCGAAGTCATCGTGCCTAAATTCCAGGCGCTGATTGCAGGCGAGATCAAACCGGAAGACATGTATGAAGCTGTGAAACAAGCGGCTGTAGCTGCCTTCGGCGAAGACGGGATCGTGAAAGACTGACAATCGAACAAAGCATACGGTAATCCTTCGGATAGCCCTGTACCCTGAGCGGCTATCCGAGCTTTTTACCTCACAAAACTGAAGTTTCGAAACGGGGTAAGACATAATGAATACGGTGGTTAAAGCAAGAAAAAGAAGCAGGCTGGAATCAGACGGTGCCTGGGGATATGTGTTTATCGCGGTGGCGCTGACAGCTTTCGCCCTGTTTACCGCTTATCCTTTTGTGAGTGCATTTATTATCAGTTTACAGAAATACAAACCTTTGGGCTCTACTTTTATTGGATTGGACAATTACACGGCTACCTTTAAAGACGCGCTGTTTTGGAAATCGATGCGGAACACAGTGGTATACACGGTACTGACAGTGCCTGTGAATCTGTTCATCTCGTTTGCGATTGCCATTCTGGTGCTGCCGTTCAGCAAGAAGACACAATCGTTCTTTAAAGCCGTTTACTATTTGCCTGTCGTGGCATCGGGTGTCGCTCTGTCGGTCGTATGGCTGTGGATTTTTGACGCTCTTCCAGGCGGGATACTCAATCAGGTTATTCAGTTTTTCGGCCTTCCGAGCCAGAATTGGCTTGGAGCAAGTAAAACCTCCATGTTCTCTCTAGTGCTGATGTCCTGGCTTTCCAGCCATGGCACAAGCATCATTATTTACCTTGCCGGCCTGCTGGGCATTGACGAGACGTATTACGAGGCGGCGGAACTGGATGGGGCTAACTTTTTGCAAAAAGTATGGCATATCGTTATTCCGAGCCTGAGACCGGCGACGTTGTTCCTCTTAGTAACAGGGGTCATCGGATCGTTCCAGGTGTTCCAGAATGCTTACCTGATGACAGGCGGCGGTCCGGACAATGCCACTACGATGGTAGGTTTGCTCATTTTCAACAATGCGTTCACTTACTTCGAGTTCGGCAAAGCAGCAGCCCAGTCGCTCGTACTGGCTTTCATTATCGCAGTAGTTTCCTTTATCCAGTTTAAATACGCTGGCAAGAACGTCGAGTATTAAGAGGGGGATTCCAAATGGCATTATACAGCAATCATACCGGAAGACCCCGGGTCCGATATACACGGAATGCGATTATTTTTACAGCTTTGCTTTTGTTCGCCTTGGCTACGATTTTTCCGATTTACTTCATGGTCGTTTCTGCTCTTGGCGATCCGGTGGAAGCGGGTGCGGTCACGTACTCTATCCTTCCTAGTAAATTTACACTGGCATCGTTCAAATTCTTTTTTGATTATAGCGATTACTCGTACCGGTGGATTTTGAACTCCCTGATCGTAGCCGTTTCGGTTACGGTATCCAACGTAGTGTTTGCAAGCATGGCAGGGTTTGCGTTCTCCAAATTGAAATTCCGGGGCAAAAACATCCTGTTCGGCATCCTGCTCGTCTCGATGATGATTCCTTATCAGGTAACGCAAGTTCCGCTGTATATTTTGATGGTAAATGTGTTCGAATTGCAAAATACGTACAGCGCGCTCATTCTGCCGGGGATTGTAACGGTGTATAATATCTTCCTTGCGAAGCAGTTTATGAGCAGTATCCCGAATGAAATTCTGGAAAGCGCCAAGATGGAAGGGTGCAATCAGTTCCAGATTTATATGAAAATGATTCTTCCGCTATCCAAAACCGTACTGGCGGTCATGGCGATCCTGACGTTCATGGACAGCTGGAATACGTTCTTCTGGCCGCTGCTCATCACGAATTCGATGGAAATGCAGACGATTCAGGTCGGATTGAAAAATTTCCGCTTCGCGAACACCACCTATATCGCTCCGATGATGGCGGGCGCTGCGATTTCGGCCTTGCCGATGTTCGTCCTGTTCTTCAGCCTGCAGAAGTACTTCCTGGAAGGCGTGACGGTAGGAGCCGTTAAGGGCTAAGCGGTACATGAAGCAACTGAATAGTTATTAGTACGAATGACTGTGACAAGGTGCTTGTCGCAGTCATTTTGGCAACAGGCGGGAGGCAGCGATGGTCTACAACGGGATCGATAAAATTGGGCAGTATGCTCACCTGTTTAAAGGAAAGCGGTTAGGCTTGATTACGACGCCTACAGGTGTGAACAGGGAATTTAGGTCGACGATTGATATATTGAACGAGAAATTTCATCTAACGGCGCTATTTTCTCCTGAACACGGAGTCCGGGGGGATCAGGGAGCGGGAGCTTATGTAGATTCTTACCTTGATCCGGTTACGGGTGTGCCTGTGCACAGCCTGTACCGAAAAGATTCGAAGCGGCTGACGGATGAGATGCTGAATGATGTGGATTTAGTCGTTTACGACATTCAGGACGTGGGAACCCGGTATTATACGTTTATTTATACGATGCTGCATGCGCTGGAGGATTGTGCGGGGGCAGGCAAGGAATTTGTCGTACTGGACCGGATCAATCCGCTGGGCGGGGCAGCGGTCGAAGGGAATGTGCTGAAACCGGGGTATCAGTCGTTTGTAGGCGGTTATCCGTTGTGCATGCGTTACGGGTTGACGGCGGGGGAGGTCGCCTGTATGGTGAACGACCGGATGAAATGGCGGGCACAGCTGCAGATCGTCCGCTGCCAGGGTTGGGAACGGACAATGCTGTTTCCGGACACGGGACTGCACTGGATTATGCCGTCAATGGGCATTCCAAGATTTGATACGGCTTTGGTTTATCCCGGAACCTGTTTGTTCGAAGGTACGAATCTGTCTGAAGGAAGAGGAACAACGGCCCCTTTTGAGATGATCGGCGCGCCGTTCCTGGAAGCGGAGAAACTCGCAGAGGAAATGAACGGGAAAAGACTGCCGGGCGTTGTATTCCGTCCCGTGTATTTCCGTCCTTCCTTCTCCAAGTTCCAAGGGGAGCTGTGCAGCGGGGTGCAGCTTCATGTGCTGGATCGGCAGTCGATCCGGCCGGTGGAGACCGGAGTGGAGCTGTTGTTTACGGTGAAGCGGAATTATGAAGAGTTCTCGTTCCTGCCGCCGGTGAAGGACGGTTCGCGGCCTTTTATCGATCTGCTCGCCGGGGACCAGATACTGAGGGATGACGGGATAGACGTCCCCGGATTGCTGGAAGGGTTCCGTGCGGAGAGCCGGGAGTTCGCTCTGGTGAAAGAGCAGTATCATCTGTATTAAAACTGATTGAAGCAGAATGTTGAATTGAAGGATGTGCGCATATGATTAGCTATGTGGCGGGTATAGACGGCGGAGGAACGAAGACTGCGGTGACTCTAATGGATGAGGCCGGCAACACCGTCCTTACGTTTACGTCCGGGGGCATGAATTATAACGGGATGGATGCGGCCTCAGTCCGCAGTAACCTTGGAGAAGTATTTGCCACGGTGGCGGACTTTACAGGCGGCCTCGAGCATTGTGTGCAAGTATGCATCGGGGCGGCCGGAGTGAGCAATCCTGACGTCATTCCCCGTCTGGAAGCGGACGTTCGTGCTTGCGGATACCGTGGGAATCTGCTCGTAGTCGGAGATCAGGAAGCCGCTTTATTCGGTGCGCATATGGGCGCGCCGGGCATCATTCTGGTCGCCGGTACCGGTTCAATCTGTTATGGCCGCAACGCGGCGGGTGGTACGCACCGTTCCGGTGGATTCGGGCATCTCATCGACGATGAGGGAAGCGGGTACAGCATCGGGCGGGAGCTGTTATCCGCCTTGGTTCGGCACGAAGACGGACGTATCCCGGAAACCGTGATCAGCCGGCTGGTTTATGAACGGCTTCAGATGGGTTCGGTCAAAGAAGTGATCGGTTACGTGTACGACCGGCAGAGACACAAAAGGGATATTGCCGCATTGGCACCGGTTCTGTCGGCGGCCTGTGAGATGGGCGACCCAACGGCGCTGTCGATTGCGCTCAGGAGTGCGCAGGCATTGTTTGAGCTGACTGTGCCTGTAGTGGAAAAGCTGTCTTTGCAGGAAGGGCGTCTTGCCATGACAGGAAGTGTGCTGTTGAAAAATACAACGATACGGGAAACGTTTGTTCAGCTGCTCAGGAGCAAGTATCCTTTGCTGCACTGCGGGATGCCGAGAAAGGACGCTTCGAGCGGGGCCGCGCTGATGGCTTGGACAAGACGGGGAGGAATGACAGATGGAGTTTAAGCATTGGTCGTTAGAGCAGAAGATCGGGCAGATGATCCTTGGCGGTTTTGAGGGCACGGAGCCGACGGAGCATGTGCGGACGATGATCAGGGATCATCATATGGGCGGTGTCATTTATTTTGCCCGTAATGTGAAAGATCCGGCACAAGTGGCTGCGCTCAGCCGCGACCTGCAGAGCCTGGCATCGGAAACGGGCCAGCCTCCTTTGTGGGTTTCCATTGATCAGGAGGGCGGTATGGTAGCCCGGATTACGGAGGGTGTGGCGCTCATGCCGGGCGCGATGGCGCTGGCAGCGGGCGGTTCCGCGGAGGATGTATATGAAGCATCCAAAATCAGCGGTACCGAGCTTCGCGCACTTGGTATCAACCTGAACTTTGCGCCGGATATGGATATCAACGTGAACGCGCTGAACCCGGTCATAGGGGTCCGTTCGTTCGGGGAACAGCCGGAACGGGTTGCGGAATTCGGTGTGCAGGCGCTGCGGGGCTACCAAGATGCGAATGTTGTGGCAACCGCAAAGCATTTCCCGGGACATGGGGACACCCATGTCGATTCCCACCTGGATTTGCCTGTTATCATGCACAGCAGCGAGCGGATCCGGTCGGTGGAGCTGGTTCCCTTTGTGAAAGCCATCGAAGCTGAAGTGGATGCGATCATGTCGGCGCATATCCGGTTTCCAGCGTTCGATGACAGCGGCCTTCCCGTAACGTTATCGCATGCGGTGCTGTCCGGCTTGCTGAGGGAGGAACTGGGCTACAACGGCATCATTATGACGGATTGCATGGAGATGAAAGCCATATCGGATCATTACGGTACCGTGAACGCTGCAGTTATGGCTGTGGAAGCTGGCGCGGACCTGGTGCTGATCAGCCATTCGTTCGAGCTGCAGGCGGGAGCCGCGGCTGCACTGGCGGAGGCGGTCCGCAGCGGAAGAATCAGCGAGGCACGCATTGACGAGTCGGTACGGCGTTTGCTCGCACTGAAAACTAAGCGCGGCTTGGCTGACGAGGCGGGAGATTTCAGCCGGATTGTAAATTCGGCGGAGCACCGTAAAGCCGCGGTAAGCTTTAGTGAAGCGAGCGTGACTCTCGTGAAAAATTCGGGCGGCCTGCTGCCACTGTCTGACAAGCGGACGCTTGTGCTTTCCATCGAACCGGCTGCGGTTTCATTGGTCGACGAGTCTTATGAGGGCCGGGTTACCTTAGGAAGCGCCCTTGCCGCACAAGGAGCGGAAGTAAGGGAAATGGTGATTCCCCTTACGAAAGCGGGCGAGATTTCTAAAGAAATCATGGAAGAAGCAGCCCGGTATGAGCAGATCGTTGTGGGGACGTACAACGCCCATTTGCATAAAGATCAGATTCAGCTGGTACAAGAACTGATGGCTCTCGGAAAGCAGCCGGTCATAGCAGCGCTTCGCAATCCGTATGATTTGCAGGCGTTTCCGGATGTACCGGCCTATGTATGCCTATATGAGAGCAGGCCTTTGGCTTTACAGAGCGCAGCCAAGCTGTTAACGGGACAACTCGTTCCGCAGGGAAAATTGCCTGTGACCTTAACCAATTCGTACCCTGCCGGATGGGGAGTGACCTCTTTTGATCGCTAATATCCTCCAAAAGCCTGCGAGGCTGATCGTGGGTCTGATGTCCGGCACGTCCCTTGACGGCATCGATGCCGCCTTAGTTCGGATCCAGGGCCGGGGGATCGATTCAAAGGTGGAGCTGCTTCACTTCTTATCGGTACCGTATGAGGAGGAGCTCCGCGAGAAAATAAAGGAGCTTTGCTCGGAGGAGCATTCGAGTTCTCCGAAAATCAGCGGCATGAACTTTTATCTGGCTCAGCACTGGTCCGAAGCAGTGAAAGAGGTAGTCCGGGAAGCGGGGCTTTCCATGGCGGATATCGATCTCGTCAGCTCGCATGGACAGACGATCTGGCATATGCCCGAAGCGGATCCGCTCAATCCGTACAGGCCGAAATCCACGCTGCAGATCGGCGATCTATCCGTGCTGTCCAAAGCAACGGGGATTTTGACGGTCGGGGATTTCCGACCGGCGGATATGGCCGTTGGCGGCCATGGCGCGCCGCTTACGCCTTATGCCGATTATATTATGTTCCGGCACAAGGAAAAAGGCAGAATCCTGCAGAATATTGGAGGGATCGGCAATTGCGCTTCGATTCCGGCCGGCGCGGCGCCGGAGCAGATCATTGCTTTTGACACAGGACCGGGCAATATGATCATAGACCAGGCTGCGTATGAGCTGAGCGAAGGCAGGCTCTCTTACGACCGCGGCGGCGAATGGGCCTCCCAAGGCAAGGTTGATGAGGGATTGCTGGGTGAGATGATGAAGCATCCGTACTTGTCCAAACCTCCTGTGAAAACGACCGGACGCGAAGAATTCGGCAAAGAATATGCGTCCGGCTGGATCCGGCGGGCAGTGGAGAAGCAGCTGGCGCCACAGGACATCATGGCAACGTTCACCGCCTTTACGGCGAGGACGATTGCCGCGAGTTACCGCGACTTTATTCTTCCCGGGACCCGGATCGATGAAGTGCTGGTTTCCGGCGGAGGCGCACATAATGCCGCGCTGATGAAGATGCTGGCCGAACTGCTGCCGGAACAGAAAATTATGGCTTCAGACGAAGCCGGGGTGTCTGGGGATGCGAAGGAAGCTGTAGCTTTTGCTGTCTTTGCGGATCATTATATTCACGGTGTGCCCAATAATCTGATATCCGCAACGGGTGCCGATAGGCCTGCGGTCATGGGAAAGCTGGCTTTGCCATGGTAAGAGCCGTTGGACGGAAACAGGAACCTTTTTGCATGAAGGAGAAGGACGAAGATGGACAGTAATGTTAAACAATTGCTCCGCGGTATCGTGGGCGATGCCTATTTCAAAGACGATGCGCAGTCGCTCGTGACGCATTCCTATGACGGGACCCCTATGCTGCAGTCATTGCCCGACGGGGTCATCTATCCCAAGAATACGGCTGAAGTTTCGGAGATTATGAAAGTGCTTCATAAACACCGGATACCCCTTGTCAGCCGTGGGTCGGGGACGAATTTATGCGGCGGCACGGTTCCGGTTGAAGGCGGTGTCGTGATGGTGATGCACCGGATGAATGCAATTTTGGAGGTCGATACCCAAAACCTGACGGCCACCGTACAGCCCGGAATCATTACTAAGCAGTTCATTGAACATATTGAAGGGCTGGGCCTGTTTTATCCTCCGGATCCGAGCAGTATGGCGATCTCCACAATCGGGGGCAATATTGCCGAATGCTCCGGGGGGCTTCGCGGCTTGAAATATGGAACGACCAAAGATTATGTGATCGGGCTGGAGTGCGTTCTGGCCGACGGGCAGATTCTGCGGACGGGCGGGAAGTTGATGAAGGATGTGGCAGGCTATGACCTGACCAAACTCCTGATCGGATCGGAAGGCACGCTGGCGGTCATTACCGAAGCGACGTTGAAACTGATTCCCCCTCCTAAATCCAAAAAGACGATGCTCGCCATGTACACGGACATTTACGGGGCTGCCCGGACAGTATCCAGCATTATTGAGAACCGGATCATTCCGGCTACCCTGGAGATCATGGACAATCCTACGATCCGGGTGGTGGATGATTTCGCGAAGCTGGGTCTGCCGCTGGATATGGCCGCCATTCTGCTGATCGAGCAGGACGGTGAACCCGAACTGGTGGAGCGGGACATCGCCAGAATTTCAGAGATTTGCCGGGAGGAACAGGCGGCAAGGATCAGCATAGCCGAGACGCCGGAAGAAGCGCTGAAGCTGTTGACGGCAAGACGGAGCGCGTTTACCGCATTGGCCCGGCTGCGTCCTACAACGATTCTGGAGGATGCAACCGTACCGCGCTCCAAAATAGCGGACATGGTACTGGAGATCAACCGGATTGCTGAGAAGCACAACGTTCAGATTTGTACCTTCGGCCATGCGGGTGACGGGAACCTTCATCCGACGGCAACAACTGATGCAAGGGACAAGGAAGAGGTGCATCGGGTGGAGGCGGCTTTCGAGGATATTTTCGAAGCGGCGATCCGGCTCGGCGGGACGATCACGGGCGAACATGGCGTAGGCATGGTGAAAGCTCCCTTTCTGGAATGGAAAGCGGGCAGTGCCGGCATACAGGTCATGAAGGCCATTAAAGAAGCGTTCGACCCGCATCATCTGCTGAATCCGGGTAAAATGTTCGCTAAGGAGTCCAGACGCAGGGTGGTGATTGAACGTGGCTAAAGGAGGAACGGCTACCCTTCAGGAGACGTTAAAAGCAAAGCTGGATTACGAACAGCTGACTAACTGCATGCGCTGCGGTTTCTGCCTGCCCGCCTGTCCGACCTTTAAAGAAACGGGGATCGAGGCAGAATCTCCGCGCGGCCGGATTTCACTGATGAAGGCAGCGGTGGACGGGATCATGGAACCTAATGTCATGTTCGAAGAGCAGATGAACCACTGCCTGGGCTGCCGCGCTTGCGAACCGGCCTGCCCTGCCGACGTGAAGTACGGGCAGCTGATCGAGCAGGCCCGCGAGGCCGTCGAACTGCACACGACACAGCACCGGTGGTGGGTAAAGGGAATACGCAAGGCTGTATTTAAGCAATTATTCCCTAACCAGAACCGGATGCGTATGTTGGGTGCAGCGATGAAGGTGTATAAGAAGTCCGGCGTTCAGACGCTGGTCCGGAAAACCAATGCGGTCGGCCTCTTTTCCGACCAGCTGGCTTCGATGGAGAGGATCCTGCCGGATGCTTCCGGCAAAGGGATTGTGGAGCTTATGGGAACACGGGTTGATGCTAAAGGGGAGAAGCTTGGAACCGTAGGCATGTTCCGGGGCTGCCTCATGGACGTAATGTTCACGGAAACGAACCAGAAAACGGTCGAGCTGCTGTCTGAAGCGGGATTCGAGGTAGTCATCCCTGAAGCCCAGAACTGCTGCGGCGCCCTTCATGCGCACAGCGGGGAGAAGGAGCAGGCGAAGGAGCTGGCCAAGCACAATATCCGTGCGTTTCAGGAGGCCGGCGTCGATTTCATCATATCGAATGCCGGTGGCTGCGGGGCGATTTTGGTGGAGTATGACCACCTGCTCCACGATGAGCCGGACTGGCATGAGCAGGCAATCTGGTTTGCCAAGCGGGTGAGGGATATCAGCACGATTCTGGTGGAGAAGGGACGGCCGCTGAAGTATGCCGCACTGGCGGAAGATCTGGGACCGGTGACTGTAACCTATCAGGATTCCTGCCACCTGCGTAACGTGATGAAGGGCGGACAGGCGCCGCGTCAGCTGCTGCAGCAAGCAGCCGGAGGCGCTTATGTGGAAATGAAGGATGCCGGCTCCTGCTGCGGGTCTGCAGGCATCTACAACATTACCCAGCCGGAGATGTCGAATCAGCTGCTGGAGCACAAGATGGAGAACGTGAACGCAACGGGCGCCCGGTACCTGGTGACCAGCAACCCGGGCTGCCACCTGCAGATGAAACTCGGCATCGAGAAGCACGGATGCAGCGGGCAGATGGAGGCCGTTCATATCGCCGATTTCCTGTACGAGCGGCTGGTAAGGCAGCAGTAAACATCGGCTCCCGGCCCTTGGCGCATTCATTTATGCTCCATGGCGGATAGCCGGAAAACCGCGCTTAAACACGCTAAATAAGGTTACCAGGGTACGTTACAAATTAAACAGACTGTTTTGCACGAAATAGCGTCTGGGGTTCGTTAACCGGCGCGCAAATCCGAGCAGGTCGCGAAGAAGACCCCAACCCGGAATGGCCCGGGTTGGGGTCATTTTGTGCGGCGTCGCAATGTATGCTTCATGGCGGGAGTCACCAGAAGACCGGGAGGAAGTTATAACAAACAGCCCTGGATTTCCGATATATAGTATGAGGACTTCTGGGAGAGCAGACTCAATTCAACATCAAATCATACTGGAGGAAACACATGCGTAACCATTGGATGGCTTTGGCATTATCAGTTTTACTTTTATTCGGGGCCGGAGGCACAATAGTGACTGCTGAGGAATCAACCCAAGCGCAAGGAAGCTTTCAAGGGAAAATTAATGTAGGCGGGTACAGTCTCTACATTAATGTGCAGGGCCAGAGGCAGGAAGGGCGGCCAACGGTTGTGTTTGAAAACGGAAACGGCGACACTTCGGCGATCTGGTCCCAGGTTGCCCCTCAACTTGCCCAGCAGACCCGGGTTGTTACCTACGACCGCGTTGGAACAGGACAATCGGACGCGCCGGACCGGTCGACAGTGGATTATACGGCTGCAGGAGAAGCGGAGCGACTGCATACGCTGCTGGCGAATGCGAACGTGAATGGCCCTCTTGTCATCGTCGCCCATTCGATCGGAGGCCTCTATGCGAGAACCTACCAAAAGCTGTACCCTGACCAGGTCAAAGGAATCGTGTTTGTGGATTCAGCCACGGAACATCAGGAACAATACCTGTTCCCTGAATTCGATACGGCTGCACAGGAGGCCATCATGAATGATGATCTTACCAATGGGACAGGAATTCCCGTTGAGCTTAGCCTAAGCGATTATTTAGCCTCCTCCCTGCAGCTTGACCAGATTCAAAGCACGGATCCGCTGCGCAGCTTGCCCATTACAGTATTGTCGGGAGGGAACCACGCTTATCCTGCTGCCTTCCCCAACCTTGAACAGTATTGGGCGAATCGCCAGGGTTACCTTGCAGGCTTATCGGACAATGCGGTACATACGGTCGATCCCGTCCATGGCCATTATTTGCACACCCAAAATCCGCAGTTGGTGATCAGCGCCATTAACGCCATGCTGCAGCGCACGGAGTGCTGAAAAAACAGCATGACAGCAAATAAAGTATGAAATGAAAAGGGCAGCTCCGAAAGGTTACGATACCTTTCGGGGCTGCCCCTTTTTGCTTGCCGTAGTTACCTGCGCTGCTGCCTTAGGCGGTTCGCCATGAGCCATAGGTCGAACAGCAGGATCACCACTGCGATGATCCATGCCGCCCAAGCGACTGTAGGCTCATCCGTCCGCTGCTCTACGCCGATGGCAATCAGAGCCCAGACAATGACGAGGCCGTAGAACGGATCCACAAATTTACGGCCGATCCAAACGGCCAGTACTGCCGCAATTACGAACAGCAGTATCGCCCAGATATCCGGGTCCAGCCCAAAACCGTTAAAGCCGGCGTCCATAAAAAAGATCGTAAAATTCACGATGCTGGCAACAGAAATCCATCCCAGATAAATGCTGAACGGAAGGGCAATCAGCCATCGGCTAACCCGGTCTGTCGAAGCCGCTGCAGGCCTTGTACGCACATATAACGCAATCAATGTGATCAGTAAAGCTGCCATCAGAGCTGTGCTAAGCCCGATCATCTCGGAGTGCCAAGCCAAGATCCACGACATGTTGAAAATGCAGCTGAGCACGAACCAGGGGCCAGTATCCCGGATCACGGAATCGTTCTGACGGCCCGGCAGCGCCTGGACAATGACAAAACCTGCCAGAAGCACGTAAATCAGCGACCAGATCGAAAAAGCGTAACCTGCAGGCGTAACCGCTACATGGTATGCATCGGAGACTTCCTTCGTAGTGGTGCCGAACAGTCCCCGCGTTGCTGAAATGGTATTGAGTACGATAACACCTAGAAAAAAAAGGATGTTCAACCAGCGATACAATTGCCTCATCAAGAACCCTCCCTTTTAACATATCTTGCTAGTAATATAATATGATTCTAAACATAAACGATTCCGCGTAATCATAAAACTTTTGGACAATCTCTCCCTGTCGCTTCCTGCCGCCGCCGCATATGCTGTCTCAGATACCGAAAAGGGGTGGTGAGATGGATTTGAAGGCATTGCCGGTGCGGCGTGCGCTCTTTTTGGCCGGGGTATGCAAGCAGGCTTCTCTTCAATATGAAAAACGGGGGAAGTATATGCTGGCAGGTTACAGGGAGGCTGGATCCATCCGTACTTCCGGCGTGTATGGACAGGGTGTTTTATATGGTTTTATTTGGGAATCTGATAGAGAAATCATCGTCGCCTTCCGGGGCACGGAATCCATACAGGACTGGGTATATGACAGCATGGCGGTGCAGCAGCCTTTTCCCTATCTTGCCGACGGGGGATGGACCCATAAAGGGTTTACAAGAATCTATGCTTCCGCAAGGGAGAGCCTTATGAAAGTTCTGGAACGCCTGTCAGCCCGCAAAAGAATATGGATTACCGGATACAGCATGGGCGGAGCCCTTGCTACGCTTTGCGCGCTGGATGTGGCGGCTCATACGAAACATAAACATCCTAAGTTATATACTTTCGGTTCGCCAAGGGTTGGCAATCCGGAGTTTGTCAATGCGTTTAATCAGCGCATTAAAGTTTCCCGCAGAATGGCAAACAGCAGCGATCCTGTCACCAAACTGCCGCCAAGATACTATGAATCAATTTCGGCTGGAAGAGCGTACATTTACGAACATGTGAAGGGGTTGATCCCTGTCTCGTTCCGTAAAGGCCTTTCCTTGAATCATGCGCTGAGCCACTATTTTGAAGTGCTGAGAAACGAGGTTCCGGACTACGCCGATGAATTGTGCAGATCAAATCCGGGATTTTGCCCTTGAGCGGAAAGCCCCGACTTTTATGCAGCCCGTCAGGATTCCTTGAGGCAGGAGAGAGGAACCGATGCGGGTTTTTCGCTGTAATAGAAGCGCCCGGAGAACGGTCAGGTTTATTTTGTCAGCAGAGAGAAATATAATATAGACATAGGATGAAGCATCCATGAAGGAAAAGGGGAATGGCACAATGAAAATCGTAGAGGCGCACATGACGTATAACAAGGAAGAAGGGTATGTGGGACAAGTTATTTTTGAACTGGAAAACCATACACACCCTTATGAGATTACGCTCCAAAAAAGCAAAAAAGCAAAAGAATGGGCTTACGGCCTGAGGTTCGCCGGAGAGTCGGGCAGTGAAGAAGAGCTGTTTGCCGCAGAGGACTTGATTGAAGAAGACGATGAACTGTACGATCTTCTTGTAGAAACAGCCAAGAGCAAGCTGGAAGAATAGAACGCCGCCGGCGGAAAGAAGGAAACCCGAATGCCCAAGGTGTTAAAAGGTTACTTATGGTTCCTGACGGTGTACTCGGTTCTGACCGGATTGTATTTCTGGTTGGATCCCGGAGGGATTCCTGCAAAATACATAGGTACGCCGGCAGACCCCGCTTCCTTTTTCTCTAAGGAACAGTTGGACAAAAGTCATATGTACCGCACCTTGGGGAACTGGCTCTATTTCATGAGTATCCCATGGAACTGGGGAATTTATCTGCTGCTGCTTTCCGCCGGGTGGGCTTCCGGCTGGCGGGACCGCTGGACCGGCGAGGGCCGAAAGGCATGGCTTGCATTGCCGGTGTATATGTTCCTGATTAGTGCGGCGGGCTTTCTTCTATACTTGCCGCTCAGTGTTACCGGGTATGCGCTGTCAAAACATTTTGGCATATCAGTACAGCCGGTAACGGGTTGGCTTCGGGATAAAGCGGTCTCGTTCGGCATCGAGTACGTTACCATGCTTGTTGTTGCCGCAGCTGCATTTTTCGTAATCCGCAAGGGGGGCCGCTGGTGGCTGAAATTATGGTTGTTATCGGTTCCCTTTACCCTGTTCATGATGTACATACAGCCTGTCGTCATTGATCCTCTCTATAATACCTATACGGAACTTCAGGACCGGAAGCTGGAGAAGGATATTCTGGA
Source organism: Paenibacillus gansuensis (assembly GCF_042684925.1). Classification (NCBI taxonomy): domain Bacteria; kingdom Bacillati; phylum Bacillota; class Bacilli; order Caryophanales; family Paenibacillaceae; genus Paenibacillus; species Paenibacillus gansuensis. The sequence continues at coordinate 121,144 of NZ_JBHUME010000010.1, forward strand.
TTTGGCGGCCAAAGCGGGGATACCCGCAGAGCGGGTCTATGAAGTAGATATGTCGGAAAAAACCAATGCGCTCAACGCGTATGTGAACGGAATCGGCGGGTCACTTCGGATCGTATTATGGGATACGACGCTGGGCCGTCTGGACAAGCCTGAAATTCTGACGGTGATGGCTCATGAAATGGGCCATTATGTTAAGCATCACTTGGAGTGGAGCGCATTAGGGGCAGTAGTGAGCTCGTTCTTCCTGCTGGCTGCAGGGGCTTGGCTGCTGAAGAAGGCGATCGGGCGCTGGGGCGGCGACTGGGGTATTCGTGGGCCTGGGGATATGGCTGCGCTGCCGTTGATGCTGCTGCTGATAAGCTTAATGTCCGTTGCTGCGGCACCCTTCTCCAACGCGGTGTCCCGGCATGCGGAAGCGCAGGCGGATACCTATGCGATGAAGCTTTACGGCAAGGACCATGTGTCCAGTGCGGTCAGCCTGCATCAGAAGCTGGCGGTATCTTCGCTCAGCGATGTGAATCCGCCGCTGTTAGTGAAGCTGTTCCGGTCGACGCATCCAAGTACGCTGGAGAGGATCGTAGATGCTCTATCCTACGGACAAACGGGGAAGAAGGAATAAGTAAGGAATGAGAGCTGCTGCGGAGTAGGAAAGCGAAGTGAGCGGAAATGAGACGAGAAAAGGAACATTTGGAGCGTGAGCCGCTTGTCCAGCTTAAAGAAGAGCTGCATTGGCTGGCTTCGAAGCTGGAGAAGGGCGGGCGCGCCTCTGTATATATTTTGGCGGGGCTGGCCACGTCTCCTGACTTTTTCCGCGATGTGGAAGCGGAGTTGAAACGCCGGCTCTCAGAACGGTATGAGGCGGTGGAGATGCGGATCTTTTTTCCTTATGGGGACTGGAGCAGAAAGCTGCTGCCTCAGCTCCGGGATATCGGGAGGGATGTGCTTCCTTCGTCCGGAGGACGGGGCGGAATCAGAGAACGCCGGGGCGGGCTGGCGGCAGCCAGAGCGATCCGGGATACATATACGGAAGGGGCTTTGTTTCTCATCGGCCACAGCGCCGGAGGGACAGCTGCTGTCTATGCGGCGGAGTACCTGCTCGCCGAGGGAATCCGCGTGAATGCAGTAATCCAGATCGGCTCTCCCAAAACGCCGCTGCCCGCACCCATTCGTCCTCTCACATCTTATTTATACCGTGTCGGGGAAGACGGGCGTCCGGCCGATCCGGTCACCCGAATTGGCAGCTGGGGAGGCTGGTCAACCTATAAAGGCGCTTTACCCCGCTGGGACCCCGTGAAGTACGCTCCCGCCCGGATGGTGCCGCTTGCCTTAACGGGCGGGCATGCGGATTATTTTCGCTCTTCTGCACCGTATCGGGACGCAGAGGGCCGCAGCAATCTGGAGCGTACGGCCGACGCGGTCGCCGCATGGCTCTTGGCGATGGAATAAGCTGCAATGACGTCATGAGAGCTGCTGGACGCCGAGACGGCCAGGATGAGGCAATTTTACTACATTTGAGTGCGGTCGCTCCTCTTCGAAAGTCCTCGATAGAGGTTGATCTCAAGGAAAGCTGGAAAGCCATGTGACTTATCTTTATACTTACGCCTGCCATGAAGAGGAGCAGGAGCTTTGCGCTATGGAGCTGCGGGCGCTGTTCGGGCCGGACCCGTGGGCCGGGACCGGGCTGGAGCCCCCGGTTGGTGATGTGCGCTGTCTTGTAAGCCGGCGTGCATTGGATCCGGGCCGCAGCCCGTTCCTCAAGTACCGGCTGGCCGTGGAATTCACGGCGGCAACGCTTGAGGAGCTGGCGGAGCAGGCTGCGGCTCTGGAGCTGGGCGACGGCGTATCGACCTTTAAGGTCCGATACGTCGAAGCCGTCCGCGGCGCCGCGGACTATGCCGAGCAGCGCGCTATCGAGCGCGCTGTGGGGGCCCGCGTCCGCGGCACCGCGGACATGCGCGCGCCGGAGCTGCTGCTCGGCGTCGCGCGGCTGGGCAGCCGCTGGGTGCTCGGCGGCTGCGCGGAAAGCGGCGCGGCCTGGCTTGCGCATCAGCACAAGCCGCGCCAGTACTCCACCGCGCTGAGCACTCGAGTAGCGCGCGCGGTGGCCAACATTGCCGTGCCGGAGCCTGCCGGCGTACGGGCCGTTGACCCGTGCTGCGGCATCGGCACGGTGCTCGTGGAGGCGCTGTCCATGGGGATCGATATCGTCGGATACGATATCAATCCCCTGGCGGTGACAGGCGCCCGAGCGAACCTCGCGCATTTCGGCATGGAGGCCCCGGTGGCCATTGCCGATATGCGCGGTCTGGACGGGCGTTACGACGCCGCCGTCCTCGACATGCCTTACAACCTGTGCTCCGTGCTGCCGCCGGACGAGCAGGCGGAGATGCTGGCCAGCCTGCGCAGACTGGCCGGCCGCGCCGTCATCGTTACCGCAGAGCCGATCGACGAAGCGATCGGGGCGGCGGGGTTTACCGTTGCGGACCGCTGCGATGTCCGAAAGGGCCGTTTTGTGCGGCAGATCATCTTGTGCACTTAATATTCGCATTACCTTATACAAGCCTGCTTCGTGCAGGCTTTCTTATTGGCGAATAAACCTACCCCAGAACACGGTCGCCTCTCTTTGAAAGACCTCGCTTGAGGTTCTTCTTATATTTGCGTCAGGCAAGGTAACTCATTTCGCTAATCTGCTGTGCAATTACTCTATTTCCGGAAATCTGGAGTGTCTGGCAGAAACTTCGACCATGAATTACCTTGTCGTGTTCTTACAGGTGCTCCGCAAGGAAAATGGCGGTCGTGCCTTTGCTAGTTTTGCCTGGATCGAAGTAAATAGCGAAAACAGGCAACATTACAAGGAACTTTGTTGCCTTACCGGCTGCGGTTCAGGGTAGCTGAACAGAACAGATGGGCCTCGCGAGAGGCGCTGTGTGTTTTTTACCGCTAGAGAGTATATGTCTCGGAAACGAAAATGGGATTCTTATGAACGAATAAATTTGCATGTAAACGCGGCCGTCCATCCTCGAAAGACCTCGAAAGAGGTTTTTCTTATCGCTTTCTCGTATTCGATTACTATTACCTTCCAAAGGGGACCTGTCCAATGCACACCTACACGCAGCAGATCGTCCGATTGTATGCGGACCATGCCGATCCAGCACAGGCCGAACCTATGAAAAGCTATATGCGCGGCCTGTTTCCGTTCCTTGGCATCCGCATGCCGAAACGCACTGAGCTGACCAGGGAGCTGCTCCGTAACCACGGGCTCCCTGCAGACGAGGACCTGCCGGCGGTTGTCCTTGAGTTGTGGCAGCTGCCGGAGAGGGAATACCAATACGCGGCCCTGGCGCTTTTGACCAAAACGGCCGCCAAAGCCCCAAGAGATCGAATCGCATTGCTAGAGCAATTGATCACATCGAAACCATGGTGGGATACCGTAGATCATCTCGCCGGTACGCTGGTCGGTGCCTATATGAATAAATACCCTGACCAAATCCCGACATACACGGCGCGTTGGCTGGATTCCGGCGAGTTGTGGCTGCAGCGTTCCGTCCTTTTATTTCAGCTGAAATACAAAGGACAAACGGACACGGACCTCCTGTTCGACGCCATCCGCCGCACCGCACGGGACAAGGATTTCTTTATCCGCAAAGCCATAGGCTGGGCGCTGAGGGAATATTCCAAAACCGATCCGGAAGCCGTGATCCGTTTTACCAAGGAGAACGAGCTATCCCCGCTGAGTGAGAAAGAAGCGCTGAAATGGCTGGAACGGAAGACTAATACAAAAGCCCCCGCGAACCCGGACCGCACCCTGGAAACGGAGTGATAGCCTAAATCTGGCTGAACATGTACTGCTTCGTGGCAAATTGCTTTTGATACAAATACTCCAGCATCAGTCTAAGCGCTCCGTCTCCGTCCGGTGACGGATATTTTATATGGGAACTAAGTGTGTTAGGCAAAGGGCGGCATGCGGCAGGCGCTCCAAATTGGAAAACGTTTTCATATGGTGCAGTCAGAACGATTAAGTTACTATGGTGATATCTATGAGCCGAATGACGCCGTGTCAGCACATTGCAGCATCAGCATCCAGCATCACAGTCACAACCAGCACCGCAAATTACTGCCTTCACATAAAACATCATCAGCGGAAGCACCAAGGCTCCGCCCGCAACCTCGCAGGCACAATCAGCGTCGACGACAATACGAACCAACAAAAAAGGAGGGAACCCACATGTACAAACTGCTGCTTGTAGAAGACGAAGAAGAAGTGCGCGAGAGCGTCATGCAGGAGATCGACTGGGCACGGTACGGATACGAAGCGGTTGACAAAGCGGAGAACGGCAAGGAAGCGATGGAATGCTTCGAGCGGAACGTGCCGGACGTTGTGGTTACGGACATTCAGATGCCGTTTATGGACGGACTGCAGCTGTCGGAGTGGATCCGCGCTAAGTACCCTACGACGAAGATCATCATTCTGACCGGCTTTGACGAGTTCGAGTATGCCCAAAAAGCGGTCAAGCTCGCCATCGACGAATATGTGCTAAAGCCGTTCTCATCTCAGGAGCTGATTACCGTTCTGACCAAAATCAAACTTCAGCTGGACGAAGAGTTTGAGCAGAAAGAGAACATCCATATTCTCGAAGAACATTACCGTAAGAGCCTGCCGGTGCTGAGGGAAGTGTTCCTGTCCTCTCTGGTCACCACGAAGCTGCGGCGAACCGAAATGGAGGAAAAAGCCGGCAGCTACGGGATCGGGTTATCGGGCAGCGCCTATCTGGTTTCCGTTCTCAGCATGGACACCCGCCAAGCGGAAGAAGGAGCGGACCCGGACCATACGGACCGCAGTCGGCCGCCACAGGCCCAATCCCCTTCCCTGAAGGACTCGAAAGACCGGCAGCTCCAGCTGTTCGCCGTGCTGAATATTGCTCAGGAAATTGCGGACAAGCATGCGGCAGGGCATGTGTTCATTCATCACGACCAGATTATTTTGCTTACCATCAGTGGGCAGGAGCATCGGGAACTGGTGATGGAGCAGACGCTGAATGTACTGGAAGAAATGCGGCAAAGCACTGAGAAATTTCTCAAAATTACCATTACAGTCGGAGTCGGCACGGTCGGCAGCCAGATGACGGATATTAACTATTCCTACAAAGACGCCGTGCAGGCTCTGGACTACCGAATGATCCTTGGCTCGAACAAAATTATTTGCATCGAGGATGTAGAAACGAGGTTCGCCACTAAGCTGCGTTTTGACGAATTGAAAGAACACGCACTCTTAAGAACGATCAAAATGGGCACTTCACAGGAAATCGAGGACGTAGCGGAGGAACTGTTTGCCGGTGTGACCGACACGAATATTTCGGTGACCGACTATCAGATGTATCTGGTGGAAATTGTGACGTCGATCCTGACGGCGGCGAAGGACTTGGGTACAGGGATGGACGAAATTTTCGGGGAGGACTTTGATCCGTTCTCCAGAATCCGGCGGCTTCATCACGTGGACGAGGCCAAGCAGTGGATTCTTGCTCTATGCCGGAACATCATGGGACATATCGCCAACCAGCGCCAATACGCTTACAAATCACTCGTGGATCAGGCCAAGGAGTTCGTACAGGAGCACTATCATGAATCGGACATCAACATCAACAAGGTGTGCAGCCATTTGCATATTAGCGCAGGGTATTTCAGCAGTATTTTTAAAAAAGAATGCAAAATGACGTTCGTCAACTACCTTCAGCAAATCCGGATGGAAGCTGCACAGGAACTGCTGCGGACCACGGACCTGAAGCTGTTCGAAATCGCGGAAAAAGTCGGGTTCGCGGAACCGAACTATTTCAGCTTCAGCTTCCGCAAGTCATGCGGGGTGTCGCCGAAAGAATACCGGAACAGCCTGAGAGGGGTTTAGCCTATGAATCGCTGGCTGGCCACCTGGTTCCGGCGGGGAATCACCGTTCTATTCGATACGATGCGTGTCAAAAGCATTCAGTTTATCATCACCGCGGCGATCATGCTGATTACGGTATCCGTGATGGGGATCGTCAGTATTGCCATGTACAATAAATTTTCAGAGACGGCCGAGCAGAACACGTTCCTTAACAATCAGCAGGTGCTGGAGCAGGTCAACTATAATCTCGACATTTATTTAAGAGGCATGGCTGAAACGTTCGAGTTCGCCGATGACGAGATTCTTCGCACACAAGGAACGCCGACGGACCGGCTGAGGGAGCGGATCGAGACCATTTTGAGCACCAGAGAGGACCTGGTTTCGGTATCGCTGTTTACCCCGATGGGGCTCCCTATTGCCAATTATCCGGATAAGCCGATGCTCAGTAACACGAAGGTAAGGGAACAGGGCTGGTTTACTTCCGCCTTGGAAACGCCGAACCATCTGTCCTTCTCGCTCCCCCATGTACAGAATCTTTATAAAGGCGGCTATACTTGGGTGGTGTCCATGAGCAAAGGGATCTCTTTTGAACAAGGAAAAAATAAAGTCGATGCCGTTCTCGTAATGGACATTAACTTTTCAACGATTGACGAGCTGTTTCGGCGAGTAAGCCTGGGGCAAAAAGGATATGTCTATATCATCGATAAATCCGCCGGAAATATCGTTTACCATCCTCAGCAAGAACTTATTTACAGCGGTATCAAGTATGAAAACGTAGAGCAGGCGCTGAAGTATACGTATGGAACCTACATTGACAACAGCGACGGTGAGGACCGGCTCATTACGATCAAGACGACCGATATGGTCGGCTGGAAAATCGTCGGCGTTTCCTATATGGATGAGATTGTGACCGCCAAAAAGGAGATCGGCAGCTTTATGATCTGGCTTTTGCCGTTTTTGCTGCTGTTCATTCTGCTGATCTCCGCCTATATGTCCGCCAGAATTTCCAATCCGATCAAACGGCTGGAGCGGTCTATGGCAAAAGTAGAGCAGGGGGACTTCGAAATTATGCTGCCGGTCCGCGGAGATGATGAGGTCGGGCGCCTGTCGCGCAGGTTTAACATTATGGTTAGCCGCATCCGGGAGCTGATGGGGGAAATCATTCAGGAGCAGGAGGCAAAAAGGCGCGGGGAGCTGGAAGTGCTGCAGTCGCAAATCCACCCCCACTTCCTGTATAACACGCTCAATTCGGTCGTGCGGATGGCCGGCGGCGGCAAAAGCGAAGATGTCATCCAGATGATCACGGCCCTGTCCAAGTTTTTCCGCATTTCCCTTAGCAAGGGCAAGCACAGCATTACGGTGGAGGAAGAACTGGAGCATGTGCGGAATTATCTGATCATCCAAAAATTCCGGTACAAGAACAAATTCGAATTCGAGATCAAAGCGGACCAGGAAGTATTATCCTACACAACGTTAAAGCTGATCCTTCAACCCCTGGTGGAGAACGCCATTTATCACGGTATCGAGATGATGGCGGACACGGGACATATCGAAATTACGGCGAAACTGGCGGGCGAGGAGCTCGTGTTCCACGTACGCGATGACGGGCTGGGCATTCCTCCGGAAAAACTGGCTGCGCTCCGTTCAGGCGCCGGCCCCGGTGAGGGCGACGGCTCCGGCGTTGGAGTACGCAACGTTGACGAGCGGATTAAACTCTATTACGGCAACAAATACGGACTGCGGATTACAAGCGAAATAGAAGAAGGTACGGATGTGGAGATTACGATCCCTTCAAGAAAGGCGGTGGACAGCGAATGAAACGGATCAAGCCAATAGGACTTCTGTTGTTTGCCGCGGCCGCTTGCCTCTCCCTGCTGTCCTCGTGCTCCACGGAAACCGAGCTTTCGGCCCACCATCCGAAACGCAAAATCGCCTTGATCCTGCGGTCGGAGGAAGCGGATTTCTGGCGTACGGCCCGGATTGGGGCAGAGGAAGCAGCTAAGGAATTCAATGTTGAACTGATCGTAAGCGGTCCGCGGGACGAAGAAAATGTGGACGATCAGATCAAGGCGCTGCGGGAAGCCAAGGCGATCGGGGCGCAAGCCTACGTCATTGCCGCTAACGATGAGAATGCGGTTACCGACGCGGTAAATACTGAAGTGCCTGCGGGCAGTCCCGTTATCGCCATCGATACCGAGTTAAAGTCGAGGAAGGTGCGCGGCTTCATCGGGATCGATAATTATGAAGCGGGGCGCAAAGCCGGAGAAAAGCTGGCCGCGCTCATCGGAGGCAGGGGGAAAGTAGCGGTCATGGGGTTCAAGCAGGGCCAGCGGAATGCGGAAGAGCGGGAGCAGGGGCTGCTTGACGAGCTCTCCAAGTATCCGGAAATTCTTGTTGTGACCAGGCAGTATTGCTATACGAACCCGACGCTGTGCGCCGACTTAACCAGAAAGACGCTCGTCATCAACTCGGGCGTGACCGGCATAGCCGCCTTGAACGCCGTTTCATCGGTAGGGGTAGCTCAAGTGGTCCAGGAGAGGAAACTGTCGGGGCAAGTAAAGATTGTTACCTTTGACAGCACACCGGAAGATATAGAACTTATGCAGGAAGGCACGATTCAGGCGACGATTATTCTGAACCCTTTTAACATCGGCTATCTTGGAGTGAAAAGCGCGGTAGAGGTATTGGAAGGCAAGGAAATTGAACGGCGTTTGAACACGGAAACCAAAGTCATTGATCAGGAGAACATGTTCTGGTCGGACAATCAGAAGCTTCTGTTTCCTTTTGTAAGGTAATGCGAAAATCCTCACTTTCTTAGAAATTCTACAGAAATACATGAGAATTTCGATAGAACATGTGAGGATTTTGCATGTAGTTTTGCCCTTTCTTCTTAGATAATTAGGTAGCAAGAGAGAGGAACATCATTACATTGGAGGTCATTGAAATGAAAAAGAAAAATGTAGTTCTCGCCCTTCTGGCAGCGACTATGGTTATTGCTGCAGGATGCGGAAACAGCGGAAACACCAATACCGCAAGTTCTAATGCGGGCAACGGCGGCAACACAGCGGCTAACAGCGGCGGCGACAAGCCGAAAATCGGTGTAGCTATTTATAAATTCGACGACACGTTCATGTCCGGCGTACGCGCTGCCATCGCAGATGCGGCTAAAGATAAAGCTGAAATGGACATCGTAGACAGCCAGAACTCCCAGCCGGAGCAAAATAACAAAGTAGACTTGTTCATCACTAAGAAATACAAAGCGATCGCGGTGAACCCGGTTGACCGTACAGCTGCCGGCGTAATCATTGATAAAGCAAAAACAGCAGGCATCCCGGTCGTATTCTTGAACCGCGAGCCGATGGCCGACGATATGAAGAAATGGGATAAAGTGTACTATGTAGGCGCGAAAGCGGAGCAGTCCGGTACGATGGAAGGCCAGCTGGTAGTCGATTACTTCAAAGCACATCCGGAAGCGGATAAGAACAAAGACGGCGTGATCCAGTACGTCATGCTGACAGGCGAGCCTGGACACCAGGATGCCGAGCTTCGTACCCAATTCTCCATTCAGGCGATTACAGACGCCGGCATGAAAGTGGAGAAGCTGGCTGAAGACACAGCGATGTGGGACCGCGTTAAGGCACAAGACAAAATGGCTTCTTTCATGGCAGCGCAAGGCGACAAAATCGAAGTTGTTCTAGCGAACAATGACGATATGGCTCTTGGCGCCATCGAAGCTCTGAAAGCGAAAGGCTACTTCAAAGACAACAAGTTTATGCCGGTTGTCGGCGTAGACGCAACAGCTCCTGCTTTGCAAGCTCTGCAAGAAGGCACGCTGCTTGGAACAGTTCTGAACGATGCGAAAAACCAAGGTGCGGCGACTACAGCACTGGCGACGGCTTTGGCGAAAGGCGAAACGCCATCCAAAGAAAACACCGGCTATGACATCACAGACGGCAAATATGTATGGATCAACTACAAAGCGATCACCAAGGACAACATTGCTGAGGCACAATGAGATAAGACCACGCACACATAGGCAGGGGAGCATCGGGCTTGCGCCGGCCCCCTGCCTTATTTTATACAGATAACTATACTGAGGTTGGACCTGCTTACAAATTGGGGAGTAATTAGGGGTGAATTAGACCATGGCTGCTGCTAACGAATTTTTGCTTGAAATGAACCGCATCTCGAAGGAGTTCCCAGGTGTGAAAGCGTTGGATGACGTAACCTTGAAGGTACGCCCGGGTTCGGTCCATGCACTGATGGGTGAGAACGGTGCAGGGAAATCGACGCTGATGAAATGCTTGTTCGGATTGTATAAGCCGGATGCCGGCGAAATTATCATTAACGGCGAGAAAGTGGAAATCAACAACTCCAAAGATGCCTTAAACCACGGGGTGTCCATGATTCACCAGGAGCTTCATCCGGTCCCGCACCGGAACGTAATGGAGAACTTATGGCTCGGAAGATTTCCGGAAAAAGGCATATGGCCTTTGAAATTTATAGATCATGCCAAAATGTACGAAGATTCGGTAGCTCTGTTCAAAGAGCTGGATATGGATATCGATCCGCACACGATTGTGGGTACGATGTCGGTATCGATGGTGCAGTCGATTGAGATTGCCAAAGCCGTCTCGTTCAAATCGAAAGTCATAGTCATGGATGAGCCGACTTCTTCACTGACCGGAGCGGAAGTGGAGCAGTTGTTTAAAATAATCAATGAACTGAGAAGCCGCGGCTGTGCGATCATTTACATTTCTCACAAAATGGAAGAGATTCTGCGGATCAGCAACGAAGTTACCATCATGCGCGACGGCAAATATATCGGAACCTGGACGGCGGCCGAGCTGACAACTGATATGATCATCGCCAAAATGGTCGGACGGGACCTGAGCTCCCGCTATCCGGAACGGACGAATGTGCCCGGCGACACGCTGATGAAGGTGGAGAACTTGACGTCTCCGAATCCGTTGTCCTTTAAAAATGTGTCTTTTGAGTTGAAAAAGGGCGAGATTCTGGGCATTGGCGGGCTTGTAGGCGCTCAGCGTACGGAAGTGATCGAGGCTTTGTTCGGGTTGAGAGCACTGAGCGAGGGTTCGATTTCCATTCACGGGAAGCCGGTGAACATCAAGTCGCCGATCGACGCGAAAAAGCACCGCATGGCGCTGCTTACGGAAGAGCGGCGGGTAACGGGGATTTTCCCGGTGCTGTCCATTGAAGAAAATGCGCTGATTGCCAATTTGGACCGATATATGAACCCTGTAGGTCTTTTGAAGGAAAACAAGTACCGTAAAGAAATCAAAGCCAGCGTAGAGAAGCTTCGCGTAAAGACGCCGAGCGTGCACGAGCTGATCCGAAATCTGTCCGGGGGAAATCAGCAGAAGGTGCTGCTGGCGCGCTGGCTTCTGACGGACCCGGAGATTTTGCTGCTGGATGAACCGACCCGGGGCATCGACGTTGGCGCGAAATACGAGATCTATTCGATCATTGCGGATTTGGCGAAGCAAGGCAAAAGTATCATCATGATCTCTTCGGAAATGCCCGAGCTGCTCGGCATGTCGGACCGGGTCATGGTCATGTGCGAAGGGCGCGTGTCCGGCATCGTGGACGGTGCTTCGGCAACGGAACAGGAAATTATGCGTCTGGCCACCAAGTACATGGCTTAATTAGGGAGGGAAACTTACATGAATGCTCAAAGAATCAGCGGATTTTTAACGAAAAATGCTATTTATATCGTCCTATTGCTGCTTATTGCGGGGATTGCGGTCTCCGACCCGACGTTCTTGTCGGTGGATATTTTGCGTGATATTCTGCTTCAAAACTCCACGAGGGCGATCATCGCTTTGGGAGCGGCCTTTATCCTGATCACAGGCGGAACGGACTTATCGTCCGGACGCGTAGTCGGCTTGTCGGCGGTCCTGTCCGCTTCCATGCTGCAAATGGCGGACTACCCGCGCAAGTTCTTCCCGAACTTGGACTCCATGCCGCTGCTGGTTCCTATCGTTCTGGCGATTCTAGCAGGTTTGATCGTAGGTTTGATTAACGGTCTTATCGTAGCAAAGCTGCGGGTTCCTCCGTTCATCGCCACCTTGGGTACGATGGTTATCGTGTACGGCGCCAACTCGTTGTACTTCGATATGAAACCGAACGAGTCCCAGCCGATCGGCAGCTTGCGCAAAGACTTTACAGAGCTGGGTACCGGCTTCTTCGGACCGAACGGCCCGTACTCCATTCCTTATGTTGTGATTATAGCGATTGTCGTAGCACTCATCGTATGGGTGATCTTCAATAAAACGCGGTTGGGCAAAAATATGTACGCAATCGGCGGAAACGAACAGGCTGCTGCGGTTTCCGGGATTAACGTAGGGCGCAACCTGATCTACATTTACTCGATCGCAGGCGCGCTTTATGGCCTGGCCGGCGTACTGGAAGCAGCAAGAACAGGCGGGGCCACAAACAACTACGGTAACATGTACGAGTTGGATGCCATCGCGGCTTGTGTCGTGGGCGGCGTTTCCACGGCCGGCGGGATTGGAACGGTTCCGGGCGTGATGGCCGGCGTCCTGATCTTCGGCGTCATCAACTACGGCTTAACCTTTATCGGTGTCAGCCCGTACTGGCAGCTAATCATCAAAGGCTTAATCATCGTCGCTGCGGTAGCATTCGATATCCGCAAATATTTGGCTAAGAAGTAAACAGGCAAGGCTGTCGGGAACGGCGGCCTTTTTTTCTATAAAACTTGTAAATGCTTACATACACAAAATGTGTTTTAGAGAGAAACCAGGGGGGTTCTTCATGAAGATAGGTCGTCTTACAAATCAGATGCGTTTTTCGTTAAGCGGGAAGATCATCAGTGCTTTTGTCGTGATTGCCCTGCTTGTTGCGTTAACCAGCGGGTTTGCCTTTTTCTCCATGCAAAAAGTGGATCGTGCATATTCAGAGTTGCTTCATAAGCACACGGACCTGGTCAACCAGGCGTCGGATGTCCAATACTATACGCAGATGCAGAACAGCGAGCTTTTTGGTTATGTTACAGATCCGACGAAAGACCGGGAAAAAGGACTGGTTCAAGCCAACGGGGAGCTGGCGAAATTGATTGATTCGATGGCGGACAAGGCTGGTCAGGAGGGGCCGCTGCGGATGGAGATTGAAAAGCTGGGAGAGTCCAATGAGACATTTGCCAGGCTTTTAAAGAAAGTAACCGATTACGTACACGCCGGACGCCCCGAACTAGCCAGGTCGGAAGCGCTGCTGTGGTCGGTGCCGAGCACTCAGGAGCTGTCGGCCTCCGCTTCTTTAATCAAAGAGCAGGAGCAAAAGATCATGGCCGGCTTGATGAGGGAAAGCGAGCGGATGGTCGCTCAAACCATCCGGCTGCTGACAGCGGTAAGCGCCGCCTCTTTGCTGCTTGCCCTCGGGATCGGGTGGTTGTTGTCCCGCATGATTGTGAGGCCGGTGAAAGCGATGGTGAAAGCAGCGGGCGACATTGCTGCCTGTGACCTGACGGCACCTGATGTACAGGTGCGGAACCGGGACGAGCTCAGGGATCTGGCCGCAGCTTTTAACGGAATGAAGGCGAACCTGCGCCATATGATTGCGGAAGTGGGGGAATCGGCTGAGCAAGTCGCCTCGGCCTCGGAGGAGCTGGATGCCCAGTCGGCGCAGATCAGCCGGTCGTCCGAGCAAATTGCGGCGATTATGCAGGAGTTGTCGACCGGCTCGGAGCTGCAGGCGGAGAGCGTAAATGAGGGGGTAGCCGTAATGGGACGAATGTCATTGGCCTCCGATGCGATCACCGGCATGGCTTCGGAGACTGATGCGAAGTCGGCGCAAGCGCTGGAGGCTGCCCTTGCAGGCCAGGAGAGCATCGGCTCCGCACAGCTGCAGATGCAGATGATCCAGCGTACAATGGACGAGCTTGCCGGCGCTGTTGAGCGGCTGGATGCCCGCTCTGGGCACATCGTCAAGGCCGCCGATCTAATCGCGGGCATCGCGAGGCAGACGAATCTGCTGGCGCTGAACGCGTCGATCGAAGCCGCGCGGGCCGGCGAGGCCGGCAAGGGCTTCGCCGTGGTCGCCGACGAGGTGCGCAAGCTGTCGATGCAGACTTCCGAGGCGGCCGGCGAAGTCGCGCAGCTGATCGGCGCAATCCGCGGCGATACGCTCGCGGTTGTGGCGTCGACCGTTGCCGGCACCCGGGAAGTCGAGGGCGGCTTGCGCAGCATGGATTCGGCGGGCGAGGCGTTCGCCCGCATTCGGGCGGCGACGGATGAGGTCGCTGCCCGAATGGGACTGATCTCCGCCGAAGCGCTGCGCGTGGCGGAGGCTTCTCATGCGGCGTCGGGTACGATCCGCCGCATTGACGTTGTGGCGCGCGAGGCGGCAGGCGGCACGCGCGAAGCGGCTTCGCATGCCGAGGGCCAGTACGCCGGCATGGAGGAGATTGCCGCCTCCGCCGCGATGCTGCGCGGCATGGCGGAAAGCTTGCAGCAGCTGATCCAGCGGTTCAAGCTGCTGCCTTAACCCGCCCCGGCGGCCTCCAGCAGCTGGAGTCTTAGCCCGTTGGCATCAACCTTAAGCCCTATCACGGCAGCTGACAGCTGGTTGCCCTGCACTTAGGTGGTGCAGTCCTCCTTTACTTGCGACAATGCCTGCGAAGAAGCAGGCTTTTGTCTTCCAAGCGTCTCAAAATAAAGAAATTCCTGCACAAAGGCAGGAATTTCTTTATTTTCATAAGCCTCATTGGAAAATTCCTGCTTTTAAGTGTCTTGAGAAATAGAGAATTAGACTGAAAAATATAGTATTAGACCGTGAAAATAAAGTTGTAGACTGCGGGTGGGCATTAAACTAACAGGCAGAATAGTTCCAATTTATGGTACAATTAAACCTTGAATAGACAACTATTAAAGCATAGCCGAAGCACTAGCTAAAGCGAAACAGCCAGCAACCGGGAATCCGGCGGCTGGCTGTTTCTCGGTACACCTGCAGAAGTTCCTGGCGACTATCGTCAAGAAGTTTATTCTCTTACTGAACCTTTTTCCTCGCGAGAGCGAATTAAGGGTTGTAACACGTTAGGGAGGAGCCCCCCATGAATGATAAAGAGTTACTTCCGTGGCTTGAAAAAGCAACGTCGGGCGACGAGTCGGCCTTTCAGTTTGTCTATCAGGCAACTCACCAAGACGTCTATCGGACGGTTGCTTTTCTCGTCTACAACAAACAGGATATTGAGGATATCGTGAATGAAGTTTACATGCGCATGTGGCGGTCGTTTCACACGTACGACCCGAACCGGCCGTTCCGGTATTGGCTGCACGGGATCATTGTACGTCAGGTCCAGGATTGGAAAAGAAAGGCCTGGCGGCGAGTTCGCCTCTTTGAACGAAAACGCCAGATGACTTGCGAACAGTTCGAGTGGACGGACAAAGCTGTCCTGCAGTCCGAAATGCAGCATGAACTGTTCAGCCTTGTCCGACAGTTGTCGTACAAACTACGTGTGGTCGTCATCCTTCGCTATTTTCACGACTATGCTCTGGAAGAAATCGCAGACATGCTGCAGATCCCCGTTGGCACAGCGAAATCCAGGCATCATATGGCACTGAAAGAACTCAGGAAACGTTTCGCATTGACGGGAGGAGACGTGTATGTCCATTGACAAGGAATTGCGTGAAGAGCTTCGCCAGGCGGCAGATTCGTTGCACTGCCCACCCGATTTGTATGGACGTGTCCGACAGTCCTATCAACACTATATTAACGAAAAGAGAGGTAGATCTCCCATGAACAAACGCATCCTGGCAGGCATTACCGCAGTAGCAATCCTTATCCCGTCTGCCGCATTTGCTGCTTCCTATCTGGCCGATGATATTTTCGGTTCTTCTAAGAACATTGAACAGCATGGTGGTACACAGGAAGATTTTCAAGAGATTGAAGGAATGCTTCAGGCAGCAAAAGGCAAGCTCACGGAAGACGAATTCAAGGAGTACATGGAGCTGACCAAGCAGTTGATGCAATTAAAGCTAAAGATCACCGATGAAAATGGGGTCAAACATGAGGAGAATTTAACCAAAGAAGAGCAGCAGACGTTTGAGCAGCTCTCCTCCAGGCTTGCCCCGTACTTCGAGAAGATAAACGGAACCACCAAACCTTAAGAGAATGAAGCAGGGACCCGTCGATGAGGATTGGTTCCCTTTTTTCTTGACCTGGGGTAGTAACTGCGAAGCTGTTACCAGTGGCAAAGTAGGATCTGAAATGAAAAGTGAATAATTGGCACTGGTATCAAAAATCATTTTTATCCTGCAGTAGATTTACAAAATTATGATAAAATATGGCGTGGGATATTTAACCAGAGGGACACGGAGGAATGCTCATGGCATGGCCAACTCATATTGTTGCTGTTAGCGGAATTGTGGAAAATGAACAAGGACAAATCCTTTTAGTGAAGACTCAACATGGCGGTTGGGTGTGCCCAGGTGGGCAAGTTGAAGTAGGTGAAAACCTAATGGATGCTTTGATTCGAGAGATAAAAGAGGAGAGCGGAATAGAAGTGGTAGTTTCGCATATATTCGGAGTCTTCTCGAATACAGGAGTTCATAAATGGCATGACGGTGTTACTGGTGTGCCAACGAAAGTGATGTTGGATTTTGTCTGTAAGCCCGTTGGCGGGCAGTTATGTACGTCTGAAGAGACATCAGATTGCCGTTGGGTCGCAAAGGACCAAGCGCTTAATTTAATTACAGCCCCAGCTATCCGTGCACGTTATCAGGCTTACCTAGAATTTGATGGGAAAACGCAATACATAGATTATGTTACTAAACCAAACTTTGAAGTGAAATTGAACCGAACCATTTAATCTTTAAGCTACGGACACGATAGCTTAATCATTACATCACGGCAGTCGGCCAAACGTCGGCTGCCGTTGTTCATTGAAGTAACTGGCAGCATACCTCTAACGTATGGCAGACACGCTAAGCTAACGGGCAGTATAGCGGAATTCAGATGGAGGATCAGAATTGTGGTCTAGGTGAAGACTTTTTTGCATCCTACAGTCCCACAAATTTCCTTATGTACAACACCGTTCCATGACAAACTATCTGGTGAAATTCTAAGAAAATGGGAGTATTCAAGAGCAAATTGTTTCCCCATAGAGGGAGTTGTATTAGCTTAGCAAACCATCTTAACATCTATGTGACTAAATTAAAGGGCACCACATCACACATCAGGTGCCCAGTAGTTTATTCAAAGTTGTGAATTGCTGCCTGTTTACTTGGCAAATATTTTGGAGTGTGGCTTTCTTAGGCATTCTCCAATGTAATGGGGTTAACTGCAAAAAGGGAATGAATATTACCTTCTGGATCCGCAAAGAAGCCCGTTGTATGCCCCCAGGACATCACCTTTGGTGCTGTTATCCCTGTAGCTCCTTTTGAAACAAAATCATCATACAATAGCTGGACATCCTCAGGGGAATCGCATTGGAAGTTAAGCTCAAAGGCTTGCCCTTTTCGCTCCTCTAAAAAAGAATGGTGATTGTTTGTATTATCTGCCATCAAAGGTGCCGAAAAAATAGCTAGACGAATACCATCACTCTCAAATTCTGTGTAATGCTTCTCTTCAATAATAACCTTAAATCCAAGGACATCACTATAAAACCTGGTCAATCTAGGAACATCAAGCGCCAAAACGGTGATTCCTTCTAATTTAACTCTCATGCCAATACCTTTACCCCTTCAATATCAAATATTTAATCAATCCTGGATTTCTATGAAGATAAAATGTGTAAATCTATAATAACATGAAGCGAGTTATTAAAGTCATCGGAAATATATCCTTTAAACTCAATTCCAGGAGTGGAATACGTGAAAACTAGGGGCTAAGGGAAAGAACAAAGCAAAAGGGATGTAGTTGCTTATGAAAGAAGCTTTTTCAGGATTGTGTACCATAGAGGTACGTTATCTAAGACTTTATGGGGAACGTTAGTTTAATGAAAACAGCGGCAGTCTAAGACTTTATTTTTTAGTCTTGGTCCGCCGCTGTTTTATTTTTTTGCCAGTCTAATACTTAATTTTTGAAAGCTAACTATTTTTGAACCTCATAATCCCCGTTATATCAAGTTGTTCAGTCTAAAACTTTATTTTCAATGGACATTCACAAGGCATGCTAAGCGATATTGAGCGTGGAAATGGTTATCCCTCTTGTGTGACCATTATTGCCCTTAAAATGGCCTTTAAATGCGATTTGAATTGGCTAATAGATGAAGAGTCGGATGCTGAAGCCAAAAATCAATTGTTTGGCGTGAATATCAAGAGAATGCATTAATTCAGTTACTTCGATCTTTACCCGACATGGAAAAAGATGAGCTTCTTCAAATAGCTGAAATAAAAGCGTTAGGCGGCCGAAGAATAAGCTCGCTACAAAAGCAGCGAATGAAGATCTTAAAAAGCCGAATACGGGGACCATAAAGAACAAATAACGCCGAAAGCGTTATACAAGCCGCTTGGCCGAGCGTTCTTTTTTTTCATATCAGGCTTTCTCATGCCGTTTGGACCAGACCGAGTATCCCAACCAAGCAAGACCTAACGCTACAGGCACCGCCAGTATCCGATCGTACGGATGATGGATCAGCGAAGACAGTGGAAGGGGCAAAAGAGTCCCGATGGCAAGCAGACCGGCAGCCCAGCGCGACAGAATGCCTGCGCGGAGCGTTGCGATGCCGAACAGCAGCCCGCCGAGCAAATACGTGACCCCTGTTACCGAATAGATCGTTTCGAGGTTCCCGACATTTATATCGCCGACATTGCCGCTCGGGATTCCCAACATGCCCTCGACAAAGATTGGCGATTCGGCAGCGAGCGGTGGCGAGACAAAGGCTTCGATGAATTGAAAAGCCATTGTGAGCGCATAGAAGAGGCTAATCAGGAGATAGCCGGTGAAACCCAGCCAACCGGCCTTCTCCACTTGCCGGGCGTAGATCCCCGTAATGCCGAGCAACCCTAGAAAGCACATGGCGACGCCCATGTAGTGGACGATTGCCCATCGATCGGTTTTGACTGACGAAAGAATATCGGCAGGATGGATCATCTGAATTACGATAAAGAGGATCCCTGCCAAAATAGCGGCTATACCTGCGTAACGGATTAGATTCGAGGCTGTTATCGCGGCACCCCGGTTGGTTTGCATGTGCTCGCTCCCCTTAATGACTGCGGTTTGTTGATTCGTGATCATGTGTTAGTCTCCTTTTTTTCGAATGATTGGATCTTTGTTCTTGTTGACATTCGGACCATTCGCCCAATTGGGATCAACCTGGAGGACCGATACCAAAGGCAAGCCGAGATCACGAACTTTCCTGAGCAAGCCGTATAATGCGGGCTGATCGACTACTTGAACAGTGAGGATGGTTGTCCCGTCGCTTTCGTGGGTGAGGTTAAGCCCCTCGAAGAGGTAAGTCCACCGGACATCAAGGTGACCCTTGAGGCGAATTTCATAAAGATCAGGTTTGTGATGTTCCTCTGTGGAACTCTGTGTTTCACTCATTTTTTACCTCCTTCATGTTCCTCCCGTGGATGCATCTCCACGTCGTTTCTTGTGTTCCTACGTAGTTAAAAATACATGCTCATGTGGTGAGACGGCATCACAACATGTGGTGATTGACGTGGTGATTTTTTCTACATTGGACTTGATGAAATTAAAAAAACGCCCGGCAATTTTGCCAGGGCGGGGGGCTGAACTATTCAAGCTCACTTTAACAGATCGAGTTCCTCAGCGCGTCGGACAGCTGCCCGACGGTTGTTTACCTCAAGCTTCACGTAAATGTGCTTGGTATGGGTCCGCAGGGTGTTCAGGGACACCATAAGTTGGCGGGCTATATCCGGGCCACTCAAGTCGGTTCCGAGCAGACGAAGCACGACACGTTCACGTTCGCTCAGCGGTTCGCTCAGTGGTTCGTGAATAACCGGTTTGGCAATCATTCTGCCCTCTTCTTTCCCAAATGCCGTCAGGAGGCGTTGGACATAGTTCGGGGATATCCCCTCTTTCACAGCCGCTTTTATCAGGACCTCCATTGGCAGACCTTCGTCTGCAAAGATTCTGACGTAGCCTTCCGGCTCGGCAAGCGTCAAGGCTCGTTTCAGAAGCAAAAGAGCTGCAGGGATATCGCCTTGCATATGGTAAGCAATTGCCTGCACGACCAGGATTTCGATCGCGCTTCCCGTCCTTCCGCCTTCTTCCGCTGCTTGAAGGAGGCGCTCCAGGAGACCGACCGCCTCAAGCATGGTTCGATCTGCACGGTCACTCTTATATTGGGCCAGAATTACCCTGGCCAGGGTGATGTGCTCGAATTCGCGCAGGTAGCACAGATCGTCCATGGCGGACAGGCCCTGCTCCCGTGCCCAATCGAGGGCTTCACCTAACCTCCCCTGCTTAACCCGCACCCTCGCCTTTAAAGCCGCTGCAGGCCGTACATTTAGGAAAAAGTCATCCACGTACAGGGACTCCGCCTCGCAGAGAAGATCGAGTGCGTCGTTCAAATCCCCTTCGGCCTCCCGTATTCGAGCCATTGCGACTCGCCAGCGATACCGGAATTGCGGGAACCCGGTGTGCTCACCGTGCTCCTTGCTTCTTAACAAGTTCCGCGTGGCGGCTTCTAGATCGTCATACTCGCGGCAGAGTTCGCTCATTCCTACGTAAATGTCTGCCGTTCCCCGCTGATCAGGCTCGCCATGTTCCGCCGCAAGCTGCAATCCCCGCTCATATATATACTTCGCCTCGCGGAGTCTGCCTTGCGCTATCCGTATTTCAGCTAGAGCTATGGAGCCATTGATCGCGTCGGAAATAGCCCCGGCCAGCTGCACACTGGCTATGCCACCGGCAAACATCCGGCGCGCCTCCTCGAGATCCCCGTTCCTCCATAATATGAGTCCCAAGAGCGCAGTCGCCGCTCCCCGCGGAAGATGGTCATTCACGGGCACGAGGTCGAGTGCTTGTCGCGCGTATTTCGTGGCGGCGGTCACATCACCTTGAACCAAGGCTAGTCCAGCCCGGTAAACGGCGATCAAACCCGGGAGACGGCGAAATTCCTCTTCGTCCACAACGACCATGTTGGCCGGGTGGCCTTGCTGTCGTTCACCTAGATCTGATGTTGTCTCCAGCCATTGTTCGGCGTCTCGCAGTCGGTCCTCAACGACATCTAATTTGCCTCCGGCCAGCAGCGCCCCGGCATACCAAACGCTGAGCACAGGTCTGTAACGGACCAGCTCGTCGGGGAGCGCCTTCAACCATTTCAACATTGCAGTTTCCTGTCTGCTCCTGCGCAAGGCTGGTATGGCCAGCTCGACCAGGTCCGCCGCTCGCGCGAAATCCTCGGCTGCCAGTGCATGGCGGATCGCATCATCCGCCAAGTCGTGCTGCTCGTACCATATGCTCGCGCGTCGATGAAGCGCAGCTACCTGATCGGGCTGATCCGACCTTAAATGCGCATAGAGAACCTCGGCAAAAAGGTGATGATAACGATACCATTGGCGCCTATCATCCAGCGGAACGACAAAGAAGTTGCCTCGCTCCAGAAACTGGAGCCGCGCTATGCCTTCCTCCTGGGTGGTGACGGCTTCGCATAACGGACCATGCAATCGGTCGAGAATGGAGGTTTGAAGCAAGAAGCTCCGGATCGGGTCGGGCTGACGCTGCAGAACCTCTTCGACCAGATAGTCCATAATGTACCGATTGTCTCCGGCGAATTCCCGAATGAACGCAGGAATGTCTTTGCGACCCTGCATGGTGAGCGCTGCCAGCTGAAGCCCCGCGATCCAGCCTTCAGTACGCGTCTCCAGAGCAGTCATTTCGTCTGCCGTAAGTCCCAATTCCATCACCTGACTGAGGAATGCGGCCGCTTCACCGGGAGTAAAACGCAGGTCGGTGTCGCGCAACTCGGTCAAGTGGCTCCGGGCGCGTAACCGGCCCAAGGAAAGTTGCGGATTTTCGCGGGTGGCGATGACCAGGTGCATTTGAGGAGGGAGATGCTCGAGTAGGAAGTTGCAAGCATCGTCGATCCATCTAGTATCAATTACATGGTAGTCGTCCAGGACGAGGACGAATTTGTACGGGAGAGCTGAGATTTCATTGAGCAAGATCGTTAGAATCGATTCGGTTGACAGTGGCTGCGGGGATTTGAGCGCACTAACCGCGCCACCTCCAAAATTGTCCTCAATCGACTGCAGAGCAGCGACAAGGTGAGACAGGAAGCGCGTAGAGTCGCTATCCCCTTCGTCCAACGACAACCATGCGACAGGTCGATCGCAACCAGCGACCCATTCGCTGACCAGCGTAGTCTTGCCAAAGCCGGCTGAGGCAGAGATGAGTGTCAGCTTGCGGTTCAGACCCTCGTTCAGCCGATCGATCAAGCGCGGCCTTTGGACAACTTTAGTCCGCGGCATGGGGATATACAATTTTGTGGCTAAAATAGAAATATTCATAGATTTATACCCACTTGTCCAGCAATTACTCGTAAAGTGGTCTTTCCACCTCCGGACTGCTTCGTCTGAGTTTAGAATAATCTATTTTCCCCTTCTGTACAATTGGATCGGGAATGGGATCAAAGCATTTGACATCCGACAAGAACCGCGTAACAGCGCGGTTCTTGTCGCGAAGACATATGTACAAATTAAAGAGTTGAATTTTTCTGTGGTTAGCAAAGAGTGGTCAGTTATTTTATTTGATAAAAAAGACGTAGACAAAAAAGAAGTTAGTGTTTTCATTAAGGATTAAACCTAAATTACGAGAGCTGTCAGAGGGCAAGAACATATAAAGTAATCTTCGCCTAAGTCCACATGCATTTCTTTACGAGTTAAGAGATAATACGTGAGTTCTCAACATACCAAGGGCCACATTTATTGCGGCTCGCTTTTTGCCTTTTCGCGCTGCTGCGCGTCTATACATGGCGCTGAGTTAGTTCGTTGACGCTGCAACAGAATGGGCGCGAAGAACCTTCATAGGTGAAAGTCCATTACGCTATCTGGGAACGATAGTTTAATGAAAACAGCGGCAGTCTAAGACTTTATTTTTCAGTCTTGGTCCGCCGCTGTTTTATTTTTTTGCCAGTCTAATTCTTAATTTTCGAAAGCTAACTATTTTTGAACCTCATTATCCCCGTTATTCAAGTTGTTCAGTCTAAAACTTTATTTTCTCAAGACATTAGCGAGAATAATGTACCATGGATGGTCGATGTACTTACAAGTTATTAGGGAAAATGTAAAGTACCGAATAGGGCGCGATTTCCTACTACCGCAGAGTCAGCTTCGGGAACAAGCCCTGCTTGAGTTCCTACTCAGTACAGGCTGCCGAGTTAGAGAGGTTCAGGAGGGGCATAAAGCGCCGCAACTTTTTCCGGCTGCCTCTCGTTTAGGAGATATTCCTGAGAAAAAGGAGATACAACATGAGACGATTTACAAAGAATATCACAATTACAGGTATTGCCGCGGTAATAGGGCTTATTCCCGCGATGAACGCCATACCGGCTGAAGCGGCGGTATCGCCACCGAGCGTAAGGTTCCAATTGAATACCCACTTCTATTCGAATAATTCGGGCAAGCACACGCTTGCCGTGGCTCCTTATACGGTTGGCAACACCTTGATGGTTCCCTTAAGGGCGCTGGCGGAGTCCATGTCCGCGACCGCCGGGTGGAGCAAGTCTAGCGGGACAGTTACGATTACAGGCAAGACATTCGGGAAGATTTCAGCAAAAGTAAACGATACGTTTCTGATCGACGGTAAGGGAAATAAGCGGAAAATCCCTGAACGTGTAGCGATCAGGAAAGGAACGGTGTTCGTGCCCGTTCGAAGCATCGCGCAGGCGATGGACTTGTCGGTATCATGGAATAAAGCGGACAAGTCGGTCACGATTAAGGGCGCCCTGGGTGATAAAAACCAGCTGTCGTTCCACAGCAAATTTGAACAAGGGCTCGATGGCTGGACAGGCGGTTTTGCCGACCTGCCGGTGGATTACAATAAGGAGATTTATGAGCTGAGCTTCGGGAAGGAAAAGATCCCTCAGGATGCGGGAAGCGTCGTGAATTACGGGCTCAAGCTGAACGGGGTGAACCGGAGCGACGATCTGTTTATGTATATCACACGTAAGTACGATGGCTTGAGGAAAAATACGACTTACATCGCGAAGCTGAAGTTCGATATGTATACGAGCGAATCGGGAGGCATGATCGGGATCGGGGGCGCTCCGGCCGAAGCAGTATACATCAAGGCCGGGGTTCTTTCCAAAGCGCCGAAGGTCATCGAGGAGAAGAACGGAGATGGGGCATACTTCCGGATGAATCTGGACAAAGGTAATCAGGGTACGGAAGGGCCGGGAGTGAAGATTGTCGGAAATGCGGTCAAACCCGACTCCGGGAAGGAAGGCTTCCAGCGCGTGCAAATGACGTACGAGGCGAAAGTGACGACGAACGAAAACGGGGAACTGCATTTGCTGATCGGCAGCGACTCCGGTTATGAAGGGCGGACAACCTTGTATTTTGACAATATCCATTTTACGCTCGAGAAATAAATGAACCAACGGGATGACTCCGATTCGATTGGACCGGGGTCATCCCGTTTCGCGTCTAGCTGAAACCTTGAACGTAAAATTTGTGATAACTACACGACCTTGTTTTCCGAGGATAATTTTGTTGGGTAACAAAAAACATTATCTCATTTATGTTCTTCATCCCGACGATGATATTGGTTAGCTTGTAGTAAGCTAGTTAGTCACCGATCCAGTGCTTTTCATGAATTGATTTTGTTAAACTTGTGCCTTAAACTTATATTAGAGTGACCTCCTGATGTGGGATTTTAAGGGCTATAGACCCGTTACCTACTCCCATCGTACCGAGAGCGCTCTTTTTTATTCAAAGTCCAAATTTTTCGTTTCACACGATTCTAACGGATAAGGATAGTGCAAATCGCGATCGAAGGAGGGACTCAATGGCTGCGACTTGGAACGGCCATAGTCAGAAGATGGTGATACGATGCATCGCAAGCATGCTATAGAGATGGTAAAGAGCTATACTTTTGATGAATTGATGGATTGGAAAAAGCATGTATTGTTTTGTTTGCAGTGGCACAAGAAGGACAATAATCGAATTGAAATCGAAGATTGTGAATTCTTGCTTAAGGAAATCGAAGATCAAATGTTAAAATTAAAACCAAAAGACACTTAATATCCATGAAAAAGGATCATGAATTTAATGAAGACAAGATGATGCTGGATATCCCTCGATTCGCAGAATTACCACTGAGCGATGACGAAACATTTAGCTCATTCATTCCTGACCATCTTCGTATGTTTATGTTTGTTACCAATAACCAAAATGAGATTGCTAAAATGCAAGTAATAATAAATGGATGGAAATTGGAGCAAATGTTTATTCCTTATAAGGCGAGTGTTGCTTGGGTCGATTTTCCCGAAACCGATAATAGCCTATATGAATTTCAAAATTACAAGTATTATGATAAAGACGGAAATCTAATAAAAGAGATCAATTGGTTTGTTGAACTAACAGAGAACGTTAGTGAAATAACCAGGGAGCAGATCGCCGCGGCAGCTGCTCCCTGGTTTTTCATTGAAGTAACGGGCAGTTTAACGTGGCGCCAGTCAGTGTAGAAGAAAATGCAATTACAATAGAATATCGAAAACGTTGGGTAGGAAATCATGTGAACTGATTGGAATTAATATACAATCTCATGTTATCTAGGAGGTTCTTAAAATGGCATTCCCAACACATATTGTATCAGCGGGCGGAATTGTAGAAGATGGAAATGGAAATATTTTATTAGTTAAAGCTCACGACGATGGTTGGGTGTATCCAGGGGGGATAACTGAGGTTGGAGAGAATCTAATTGATGGCGTGCTTCGTGAAATTAAAGAAGAAAGTGGAATCGACGCGACCGTAAGTCACTTAGTTAATGTAATATCCAATACCGCGGTCCACAAGTGGTATGACGGTGTGACTGATGTTCCTACGAAGGTCATGTTTGATTTCGTGTGCAGAGTTGTTGGCGGAGAACTAACTACTTCTGATGAAACGAGTGATTGCAAATGGGTACCAAAGGAAAATGTTCTAGATTTCATCACTTTACCTGCAATTCGTTTGCGTTATGAA
>NZ_JBHUME010000010.1:147209-174514 GCF_042684925.1 Paenibacillus gansuensis
TATGGATAGTTCTTTCAGCAAACGGGGAAGGACAGCACAATATATAACAAAGGCTGCAGATCTGGTGATCAGCAGCCTTGTTCAACTAAAGGGCAGGATAGTTTAATCACTTTGCCGAAAACTTTGACATGGCAAATACTTAAAGTATGTAAATAAGATAATCGTAAATTCTTGAATATCTAGTCAAAAGGCGTGAATACATGAATAATCAATTTTGGGACGACTCAGATTACTACACAATTTCTAATCCTGTTTCAGACGAAACAATAAATGAAGCTGAGAAAGAACTCGGCTATAAATTACCTAGTACTTATATTGAATTAATCAGATCTAAGAATGGCGGAACACCAATCAATACATGTTTTCGCACAACAAAAGCAACTTCATGGGCGGAGGACCACATTGCAATTACAGCCATACACGGCATTGGAGAACCTTCGGGGATAGATTCAAAAGAATATGGAAGCAAATTTATGATTGAAGACTGGGGATATCCAGATATAGGTATTGTCATTTGCTCTTGTCCTTCCGCTGGACATGACGCAGTTATGTTAGATTACTCGGAATGTGGGAAGAACGGAGAACCAAAAGTAATACACGTTGATGTTGAGTCGTTAAATGGACCTAAAATCACATTTTTAGCCAAAGATTTTGAATCATTTATAAGTAATTTAGTGAATGAAAATGAATTCTCAATATAAGATAAGAACTTCCGATGACACCATTTCAACGCTTGATTAATTCGGCAAGGTTCATTAAGCTAACGGGACACGATAGCTGAATAACACAGTGAAGGCTGCAGATCCGATTGATAAGCAGTCTTTATTTCAACTACTATGAAAGAACGGATTAACTTTCATGGTTCTGTGGTGCGGAACTGGGTGTGCATGGATGGCTAACGGGGAGTAGAGAGTAGTAAAACTCCATAAATCAAAAACATAAATCCATACCATAATGGTCCACCTCCTGATAAGTTTATAAAGGGAGGTGGTTTTTTGTGAATGATGAAATAAAGGTAGTCATCGGTGCAGGAGAAAGCAACAACAATCCAGGATGGTTACATACACAAGAAGATGAGCTGAATCTGTTGGTTAAAACTGATTGGGCTCAAAGATTTTCACCTAACTCACTTTCAGCCATATTAGCCGAACACGTTTGGGAGCACTTATCTTATGACGAAGGTGTTCAAGCGGCGCAGAATTGTTACGAGTATTTACAGCTAGGAGGATACATCCGTTGCGCAGTACCCGATGCCTTCTTTCCAAATGAATGGTACCAGAATATCGTTAAAGTTGGAGGGCCTGGCCCTAAGGATCATCCTGCGGCATCACATAAAATCGTGCATTCTTACCTAACATTAACTCGCATGTTTGAGACTGCTGGCTTTACCGTCAACCTTCTCGAATATTGTGATGAAGACGGTGATTTTCATTACAACGATTGGGATGAAACTAAAGGGTTTATCTATCGATCTAAGCGGTTCGATCATCGCAACCAAAACGGGGAATTAGGTTTTGTATCTTTAATCCTTGATGCTCTTAAAATATGAGTCCAAGTTTGTAAAGAAATGAATGGAGCGTTGCGCTAACGGAGAACGATAGCTCAATAAAGGAAACTAACGAGGCTGCCACGAATATGTAGGCAGCCTCGTTAAGCTAAAGGGCAGTTTTGTTAAATTTAAGGTACCAGAAAGCTAAGTTTTTGTATAGACTGAGGTGACTGAAAATGGATAAAACCACTGTCATGGCGTATTTCAGCAATTTCAGGGACAGTTTTCCTGTAAATGAAGTTACGCAATTGCTTGGTATCGAACCAACCGAATCGTATAACATTGGTGATATTATTATTAGACCTAAAAATGACAATGTGACTAGTTCTACCACTCATTACAGAAAAGAGACAGCATGGGAACTTAGTTCAGGATATCAAGAGTCCTATGATATTAACGACCAATTATATTACCTCTTAGATATACTGGAAAGTAAGGTAAGTGAACTTAACAAAATCAAGGATGAGTACAATGTATCCTATAAGTTTAATGTGGTAATTAAAGTTGAAAATAATGAAAAACCTGCTATGTATTTAGAACGTAGATTCATTAGTTTTGCATATTCAACGAATGCGGATATTGATTTTGACTTGTATATTTTTAGTTAGTTAGAGAGTAAGCTAACGGGACACGATAGTTAAATAAAGGAAATTATTGATGCTGCCGCGAATATGTACGGCAGCCTTTGTTGAAGTAACGGGCAGATAAGTTAAAGGTAAACACTCCGAATTAAGTGAATTATTATAATTGATAACCCTAGAATCAAAAATTCAGAACGCCAGGAGGATACATGCGTGGAACTAGAGCAAGCAGCAGATTCACTTATAATGCAATTTAAGGAATGGGCAATTCATCAACCTGATATAGGAGGAATTGCACTAGTAGGGTCTTTTGCTAGAGGAGATTTTCACTCAGAATCAGATGTTGATTTGGTCATTATCACAACGACCAAAAATAGCACAATTCAATCTATACATAATAATTTCAACTTTAACAACAAAGTTCGAGTCGAAATTGAGGAATGGGGTATATTGACCTCGCTTCGCGTTTACTATGACTGTGGATTAGAGGTAGAGTATGGTGTTGTTTCAGATGATTGGGTTCGAGAACCATTAGATGATGGTACAAAAAATGTCGCTTCAAATGGGTTTAAGGTGATATTGGATAAGGAGAACATTTTTGAATCTGTAATCAGGTTCTTACGCTAACTGGTAGTTTACGTCAATTGATCCCTTCAGGTAGGTGATGCTTATGTGGGAACATCCTTCAAATACTCAAGTAAAAAAATTAAAGAAGCGGTACAGTACGCTCTACGCGCAACTTGAACCAATCGTTAATGAATGGGATCCGATTGGTCTTATAGAGGGCGGTGCGCCAAAGGATGAATATGATTGTATTACTGTTCAGCTAATCGAATTACTGCAGCAGGGAATGAACCATAACGATGTTTTTGAGTTTATTGTTAAGGAGCTCGATGATCATTTTGGTATGGGGATTAGATCGGTTGCGGATGAGTATAGGGAACAGTTTATAAAAAAACACAGGGACTTCAGCATTAGCTTGGTTAACTGGTACTCCAAAACCAGGGGGTGACCTTCAACTAACGGGAAACGATAGTTAAATAAAGGAAACTGACGAGGCTGCCACGAATTTGTATGGCAGCCTCGTTAAGCTAACGGGCAGGATTGCGTAGTTACTTCGCGAATACCAAAGCTTTAAGGACTTATAAAAGACAAAAGGGCTGGTGTGCATATTGAGCGATATCGTTAAGAATCAGCACTACATACCACAAAGCGTATTAAAACATTTTGCATTCGACGGAAGGGTCTATGAGGCATTAGTGGAAGAAAAAAAGGAGCCTTATCAAACTCCGTACAATCGTTCAATGTCTGAGCGCTATACATATGAGCATCCTTATCTTACTCAAAATAAACTAGAAAAATTTTTTCAAGATATCGAAGATGATTACGCTCCCGCAATCGTAGAGACATTGCGTTTGATCAAACTTTATGAAACCGGCGAAGAAACCATAGATGTTATTGAAAAGCATGTCCAAGCATATCTAGAGGCGATCATAATTTACTATTATAGGAGCGGCGCGTTGCTACATGAATTTTCGCATGAAACAAAGACAAAGGAAACTCGGATAGCTGTCCTACTCGATAAACTATTAAACACGAGTTATATAAAAAAATTGGGAAAAACCCTTAGGGAGTTTTACGAATTTGCGATAATCAAAAGCGACCAGAATCATTTTTTAATTAGCGATCAGTACATTTCCACTGTAGCTTTACGGATTAAGAGTCGATTTGGAAACGTCAGTAATAGGCATTTGGGAATGAAAGATGTTATGATTTTGGTTCCGTTTTCTAGTCAGTATTACGTTGTTTTTTATAATGGACGAAAACCTGATTACATACAGCCTAAAACGTTGAACCTGCTTACCGGAGAAGAAGTCTTGGATATAAATAAGGTTATTATCAATAATTCCTATAAAAAGTGCGTGGGAAGAGAAAAAAATGCACTAATAGAAGCTTTATCGTATTTCGAATGGAGTTCACCTTCATCCGTTTATATAGGGCATCATTCAGGAAGGGTAAGTGGATCAACGTTAAAAAAGGAAATTTTCTTTTATGAACGGGACAAAAAGGCCTGGGAGCTATTTACCGATCCGATGCATTTTAGTCAATACAATGACTTAGGTCGAAACGATCCGTGTGGTTGTAACAGCGGAAAAAAATTTAAATTATGCTGTTATGTTGAGTATGAAGAAGTTAAGCGGATCTGGCGGACAATAAAGGATAAGAACCTTGCATTAAATGTTAGTGTACACCCAACAGCTCAAGTCGAGCAAAGCATTTTCTCATTTTAAATAGAGAAAATAGATTCAATCCCGACGTCTACGAAAAACTTGGTTTTAAAATGTGGGTTCGAATGTACCGAGATAAGTGACACATGATTACGCTAACGGGACACAATAGCGGAGTAGTAACACAGCTAAGGCTGCAGATCCAATTGATCAGCAGCTTTTTTCAACTAAAGGGGCAAGTAAGTACGATAAACTATAGAACTGTTTTATACAAGAAGTACCGAACAGGTGGTGTTATTGATGAACATAAGAAAAGCTGTATTGGAAGACGTTAATGAAATTGCTAAAGTACATATTAACAGCTTAAAGACATCACATATGGGCATCCTACCTCAAATATTTTTGGAGAATTTAACTTATGAATGGTCAACCCCAAGATTTACAGAAGCTTTAAGGAACCGACCGAAAAGTGTCAGCCTATTGGTAGCAGAGAATGAAAAGAGACAAATTGTTGGATTTATCTGGGGTGGACCCGAAAGGAAAAGTGACGAAATTTACAAAGGGGAAATATATGCGATTTATATTCTGAGCGAATATCATGGTGTGGGAATTGGCCGGAAATTAGTAAAGGCGTTAGCAAAAGATTTATCAAGCAGCAATATTTTTTCTATGATTGTGAGGGTGTTCGCAGAGAATAATCCTTCCCGACGTTTCTATGAAGCTGTCGGTGGACGAAAGGTACGTGAAGGAACCGTCATTGTTAAAGATGAGGTATATAATGACGTTGTATATGGGTGGACTAATATCAAAGAATTATTGAGCTAACGGGACACGTTAGTAAAATAAAGGAAACCGATGAGGCTGCCGCGAATATATACGGCAGCCTTTGTTGAAGTAACGGGCAGCTTACAGCAACAAAACCTTGATAATAACCGATTAATATGAAAAAAACTACCTTTTTTTTAAAAAGGGGGAACTACTGTGTTTAAAAGAAAATTATCGGCTTTTATTTGATACCATTTTAATATCTGCTCCGATTGTGGGCTTTTGTTTTATGCTCATAGAAGGAAGTACAATAAAGGAAATACCTAAGTTAATCTTTACTTATATAGTTGCAATCCCAGTTACACTTATATACGGGGTACCTATATCAATGCTTTCCGATATATTAAACAGTCAGTTTAAAGGCAAAAAAAGAGGATTCTTTTCATTAATTGTACATTTATTTTTTGGAATTTGTTTTGTTTATTTAATTATGGTTCTTGATTCAAGATTTTATCTAACTGAATTCAATATGTTCGACCTATATTTCTTAGTTGCCTCCACAATTATTTCATTCATTTTTTGGGCAGTGGACGAGATTTTGAGGAAATATTTAAATGAAAAAGTAAATTTGTTTATTAAACGAAGACATAAGTAGCAGGCTGTCCCGGCAACTCGGGTAACCTATTTAACATCCGGGAGGATTAACAACGATATTTCTTTGTACAGCCAGGGAAAACATGGGGGGATTTGAAGACTGTTATGAGTCGTATTAAGGCATGTTCATTCTTCGGATATCCAACGTTATGCAACAGGTATCAAAAATTAGACTAGAGACATTAACTAGAAACCTTTTGTGCTGGGAATGATAGCGCAATAAAAAGTGGGCGGCGCGGTAAGTCTTTCACTGTTTCATTAAAGTAACTGAACACTATAGTTTAATCTTGTCATGACGGTAGCTGGCACACGTCGGCTACCGTTTTTGTTGAAGTAACGGGCAGGATTGTTCCAATATATGGTACAATGTAGTGAGTTCGGTTTGGAAACATTTGGCCTATCCAAGGAGTGATGTAAGATGAAACTTATCAAAAATTTCGCAATAACCGTTGTGAGTCTGATTGGCGATTTGTGGCTTGGATTGGGTATAAAGCCAGAGGTTTACGACAAACGAAGCAGAATGAAAACCAATGTCGGTTATATTCTTTTTGTCCTACTGGCTGCATTAGTTGCAATCACACCAATTGTTTGGTTATGTTCACGGATTTATTAATTTTTTAATAAGAAAAACATTATTACGTATAAGGGGTTTAATTATGATAAATGTAATAACACAAGTGCTAATAATTTATCCTGTTATAATTCTTTTGTTAAGTATAGTCGGATACTTGCTCTTGAAAAATGCTTATATCGTGCCTTTGTTGGTTTTCATTTTCTCTGTCGTTCTGATGTTCCAAGCTTATAATACAACTTTTCTGATTTGGGTCTTTGTTTATACAGTGTTGTCTTTAGTTATTAGTTTTGTTTCAAAGCGTTTGTACTCATTGTACAAAGCATAATAACAAGCCTTCAAACAATTCGGAAGTAGAAGATAATAACTGACAGTTCAACCCATAGCGGCGTTACGCTAACGGGGAACTATAGTTTAATAAAGGAAGTTAACAAAGGCTGCCGCAAATATGTACGGCAGCCTTTGTTAAAGTAACGAGCAGTTTAGCATAGGACCGCCGACCTTGAACCGCAAATATACAAAGATGCCGCTACCATTGCACCCGACGAAGGAACCGCTAACGACCCGCGCTATGCTGCCGAACTGATTACGAAGTATAACGGCGGTGCAGGGGTTGAAACGCTACAAGAAGCCTAAGGTATATTGTCCGAAGTTGTACTCCATTTCCGTGAAGTAGCTAGTGGTCAAATATATTAGTACCGATCATTATGGGAACGATAGTTCAAAAATTGTTAAGGAGGTGTATTTCAAATGGTTAGAGGATATGAAATGCCTAAAACTCTTAGTAGCCTATATGCTATTGATCAAATCCTACAAAATAATCACGGCAGAGGAATAGAAGATTATTTAGGGATATATCTGAATTTCAGCAGCGACTTTGGCTATGATTGTACACCTGATGACGCTGTTGTGTTTGGACATACAGGAATGGGTGGGGACCATTTTGCTTTCTTTACAAATAATGATTCAGTATCAACACTTGAAGAAGCTCCAATAATCTTTATTCAACCAATGCTTTTTGAACATCAGGTGAAATTGGTGGCAAATAATTTGTGTGATTTTCTTTCACTTTTTCTATGCTTTAAAGAATTATATATTCTCGAGAGGTTTGATTTTTACAAAACAAAGAAAGAATTTTTAGACGATTATGAACTCAATTTTAGGAATAGCATTTTAGAGAGGGAAGATGAAATTTCACTGTTCTCAACTGAAATGACAAGTCGGATAAAGTTGCGGACAATTGAAGATGCTTACGATTACATTATGGACTTGCGTTACGCTAACGGGACACGATAGCGCAATAACACTGTAAAGGCTGCAGATCCGATTGATCAGCAGCCTTTATTCAACTAATGGGCAGCATAGTTGGACCCATGCGCAAGTGTTAAAGGAGAGATAAACCTATGTTCGTTAAAGTAAGGTCGGTGTTCGATTGCAACGCATCTGATCTTTTCAATGAAGTAAAAAAATCCAAGTCGCTGTTGTATATTGCAAAACCACTCGTGAAATTTGTGCCCGATGAAAATCATCCGCTACCAGATATGTGGGAAGAAGGAAAGTACCTCGTCAAAATGTATATCTTCGGTTTCATCCCATTCGGAACCCAATGGATTGTTATTTCCGTGGATGAACAGGCGAAACACATTAGAGACAACGGTTACAGTCAGGTGATCAGTAAATGGGACCATCATATACAGCTAGAAGGTCTAGAGCGGAATAAAACACTTTATGTCGACACTATAGAAATAAGTGCAGGAGCTCTCACACCTTTTGTTGTTTCGTTTGCTCAACTCTTTTATCGATGGAGACAACGTAGATGGAAAAAGCTAATTACCAACAAATTTGATTACAACATTAAGTGACTTAGGTGCTAACAAAGACAGTACCAACTGCGGCCTGTTACGCTAACGGGACACGATAGTTAAATAAAGGGAATTAACGAGGCTGCTACGAATATGTAGGCAGCCTCGTATGCTAAAGGGTAGCCTAACGTGAAAATGATGCATGTCAGTGTGTCAAATACTACACTCAGGAAGTCATAGGAGGTAGAGCAGTGTTGAGAAAGAAATCAATATGGTTTGCACTTACATTGATATTACTGATTATTGTTGTTGCTTACATCGTAACATCAACGACAATCATAAATGAACAACTCTATTTGAAACGGGCATGGGATGAAGCGGACCATGATAAACATATTTGGAATTGGCAAGAAGGTGATGTATCCGTCATCGATCTGCATGACAAGCGTATAAAGGGATTGTTTATTCCCAAACCGACTGCAAATGCGAAATTTAGTCGAAGGCTATTATGGATTAATGCGAATAAAGTTGTTCGGGTTTCGTTTCATACGGATAACGAAGGTTTGCTTGGACCTATAACTGTTTATTTTAATCCTATAACAAAGCAAGTTATTGGTTACGATGTGAAATTCTGAAACCGCCTCGCTTAACTAACGGAGAACGATAGCTTAAAAACACATTGAGGGCTGCAGATCCAATTGATCAGCAGCCTTTATTGAACTAAAGGGCAGCATAATAGATTAAGCTGGCTGAGTATGCAAATAACAATGGACTTAGTTTTTAACATCGAAATAATTATTGACTAAACCAATATATGGTTTATACTGGTAACAAATAGTTGAATGGTGGGATATGTGCAGTGATGATGATGATGGTGTTTTTGACGGAAGCTAAAGGTTAATCTAACCTAATACCACATGAGCGTGACCGAGGCACTCTACTTATCTAGGTAGGGACAGCTTTGCTATGTTATCGTTCATGTACCCGTCATGAACCAAATCCATCATCACGCTTCCGTATTGAATGCTTGGGACAAGGCATCGTCTTGTTTAGGCATTTCTACGGAATGGAAGCCGTGGGTGAACGATTGTTCATCCATGGCTTTTTCTATTTCCATTCACTATTTTATTTCCATTTATACCTCTAAAAAAGGGAGGATTATACCATACCTAGAGATGTCATAGAAAGAATGAACGGGCACAAGGGTGGAGTTGTTTGGTTTACCGGCTTGCCTGGTTCAGGTAAAACAACGCTGGCCAATGAAGTGGAAAAAGAAATGATACAATGCGGTATTCGATGTGTAGTTATAGATGGAGATTGTTTAAGAAAGGGACTAAACAAAGATCTCGGATTTTCCGAAGCGCACCGGATAGAAAATCTTCGGCGAGCCGCTGAAGTTGCGCTTATGTTTGTGGAAGCAGGTTTTCTCGTCTTGGCTGCATTTATATCACCCTCAGAATCGGGGAGGATGACCGTAAGGCAGTGTTTTCATCGGGAAGATTACACAGAATTATATATTAAGTGTTCATTAACGGAGTGCAAGCAGCGGGATCCGAAGGGAATGTACCGCCTCGCCGAAGCCGGTGAGCTTCCGAACTTTACAGGCATATCAGCACCGTACGAACCGCCAGTACAGCCTGACTTTGTGCTGGATACGGAGAAATTTGATTTGCAACACTGCACCGAGACCCTCACTCACTACTTGCGATTAAAATTAAAAAACTAACCCTAAGGAGAATGTTTAATGAAACCTGTAAGCAGTTACACTATTTGGTTTTCGCAGCGTACTGGAAGTACCTTGTTGTATAAAGCACTTGAATCGACGAAGGTAGCAGGAATTCCTAGAGAGTGGTTGACGGAGCCAGACCCCGGTACATTTGGTAGCCAGGATATACAGCAAATGTGGCAAAATGGTACGACTCCAAATGGCGTCTTCGGGCTCAAGACCTCGACTGACAAGCTAGATGAATGGTTGCATACGTTTCGAAGAGAATTGCATCTGCCTGAAGAACTGTCCAGACCACGGATTTGGGATGAAGCATTCCCGGCTTGTAAACACATTTTTATGACTCGTCGCAATAAAGTAAGGCTCGCGGTGTCGTGGTGGAGAGCTATTGTATCCGGAGAATGGCACCGGGTACACGGCACGAGACCACAACAGGAGGAGATAGGTGACCAGTATTCCTTTGATGCAATAAATCATTTGCTTGTGGAATGCACGTTGCGTGAAGCTGCCATGGAGGAGTTTTTCGCAGAGGAGGGTATTGTACCAATGACGATCGTTTATGAAGACTTTATCCTGAACTACGAAGATACGGTTTTGGGGGTATTGAAGTTTCTGAACATACCGACTGAAACTGTTCAAGTAGCCTCTCCGTTCTTCGACCCAATCGCTGATGATATTGCTGAAAGCTGGGTGCAACATTTTAGGAAGGAGCGGCAATTAGACTGGGAGAACGTAGCTTGGTGATATTAAACCAGTAGCACTTAGCTCCTAACGGGATAAGAGAAAAGACGGCAAATTCATTGAACTAACGGGACACGATAGTTAAATAAAGGAAACTGACGAGGCTGCCACGAAGTTGTAGGCAGCCTCGTTAAGCTAAATGGCAGGATACTTACAATATATGGTACTATTGTATTAGAAATAAGTCGTCTAGGTAAACAAAGGTAACGTCTTTATGTAAAGGAGGAGTATGATTATGGTTAGTCAAGAAATAAGGGACATAATTGAAAAATATATTGAGGCATACAATTCATTTGAAATTGTAAGCATGGTTGAACTATTGCATAAGGACATACTATTCAGGAATATTTCCAATGGAGAAATCACAACGGAAATTAGAGGAATACAAACGTTTAGGGAGCTGGCAGAACAGTCGTCAACGATGTTCTCTAGCCGTCGTCAGACAATTACCGATTACAGTGTTATAAATGACAAAATAGAGGTTGGAATCGATTATGAAGGTACTCTTGCTGTGGATTTTCCTAATGGATTAAAAATTGGGGATAAATTGAAATTAGCAGGAAAGTCGAAATTCGAGATTAAGGAAGGAAAAATCTCATTGATTGAAGATTACAGTTGAGTATATACACGTTCTTAAGCTAACGAAGAACCATAGCGCAATTACCTACTCCACGATGCCTGCCGCGGCGAACAATCGGATGTCTTTATTCAGCTCCAGGCTCTTTTCGTGAAGATTGTAGTTAAAATTGTATATAATGTTAAAGTCCAGAAAAGACAAAGGGGGGGATTTGATGTTTCTTTTTAGGAAGTTTACCTTTTGGCTTTCAGTCATTAGCATTTTGATATGTATAAATAACTATTGTGGAAACGATGATAAAAACATTCTCCTTATTGGACTAAATCCCGTGCTTAATTCAGTCGTATATACTGAGCCATTCAGACATTGGATGTTTGATTTTGAAAGTGCAAAATTAGCTACCGATAGTGCAAGTATCAGTGTTCAGTTTCCTGCATATTTATTGCATTTTAGCTCTTTCTTTTTGATAGGACTTATAGTAGATTTCCTTATCCAATTATTCAAGCGAAATTAAAGCGTTAGTAGCAGTACAACGACATAATAATCCCGATTTAGAACCTTGATAAATCAAAGTTCTTTTTCATTTGCACGTATTTTCTTGTCGTATTTTTGGACGTGAAAATCCCTTTAATCTGTGCTAGCGACAAAAAAGCACTTTATTAAGGGTTGTTGTATGAGCAATATTTGACGAGTTAGGCTGAGCAAATAAAGTGTTAGACAGACTATACTTCATTAAGCTAACAGGCAGGTTAGTTCCAAGATTTGTGGTAAAATAAGGATAACTTAACTCCCCGGAGGTGTAGGTTGAAAATAAAGATACTTAAGAAGGAACGGCTTATTATTGTTGAAGATTACTTTAAAATTGGTGGAGCTCCAGAGCCTGATAATTATTGTGTTTCATGTAGTAATGGACTTTTTTACTACGATAGATATGATGCTACCTTTTGTGCGTATTGTGATGAATGGGTAACCGCAAATTGCGGTAAAATTGACTGCTTTTATTGTAATACAAGACCCTCTACTCCACTTGAAATAAAAACCTTAGATTAAGCTAACGGGACACGATAGTCGAACGGGCATTGGGGGTGCTGAAATGAAGACGAATAGGGCCATGTCTGAACTTCTGGCTCATGCTCAAACAAAAGGCTCCCCAGTCGATGACGATTACTTAAACTTTATCGAACGGGAAGGTTGTATTCTAATAAAATCGTTTTGTAGCGAGCTGCCGATCGGGTTCCCTGATACTGCTTATTTTGATCAAACGGATTGTGAGGCATCAATTAATCACGTGCATCTAGAAAGCCTCTCAGAAGGGCTTAATCTCGTTCAGGCATGGGAAAATAAACTGCGATTTAAATACCCTGCCAAGGCATTTGTTATTGTCCTAAAGTGCGACCCTGATGGTACGGATGTAGTCGCACGTTTCTTTCAATATCGGGAGAGCGATCCTACGTGGCTAAGTTCTGATTTGGAAAGTTACAAAAGTGAAGCATTACTTGTACGGGAAATTACATAATCTCATTCAACTAACGCAGAACGATAGTTCAATAACGAAAGGGCTGCCGCGTGACAGCCCTTTGCTCCGTATATAGGTAAGTTTAGTGCATAAAGGATTTCATGAACCATTGAAGAATACGATAGCTCAATAACACAGTGAAGGCTGCAGATCCGATTGATCAGCAGCCTTCATTCGATTAACGGACAGTAATGTTGAATAATGGCCAAAAAGAGGTTTTGCAAAATTAATGCCGAAAATCATCTTAAAAATCACTAAAAGTGGAGGGGATATTATGAACAAAAGTAATTCACTCATTATCGGAGCTTCGATTTTATTAGGCTTTGTAATTCTAGGAGTATTTCTTAAATTGACTTTTTCAGAAAAAAGCTTGCCTACAACAGGTGATGCATCAGCTGTAGGGTCATATGAAATGATTGCCGTTAATAAAAACAACATCATTATATTTGATAAACAAAGCGGAGATTATTGGAGGAAGTTTATTTCAGACAGTGAGGGTCCTACAGAGTGGACAAAAGAACAGTCACCAGTGTCAAACGTTAAATAGAATCATTTACCTCTCAATAATCTAGCATGTACGTATGCTCAATAAATGTATCTTTGGATGCCGCAGAATTAACGGCATACTTATTTAAAGTCCAAATAGAGCAAAAAATAAATTAAAGGGGTGAACTTACCTGGATAAGAAACAAGAACCTTTACAAGAAAAAACTTATCATCAAGAGGAAGATGTCCCGTCGTTTAATAGTGCTACTGACTATAACAGAGATATACTAGGGGTACCTAGCAAAAAAGCAGATATTAAAAATATGCCAAAGCCACTTCAGTATTTTTCATATTTTGTATTCACAGTAATGATAGTAGGAACTCTTATGTTAGTCGGACTGTTCATTTGGAGCAGATTATAAGAAAAAAGCCACTGTAAATTAAACTCTACCCTTTATTTGTCTCCCTGTGGGATATCAGTAGGTAGGGAAAATTATCCATAACAAACCACCAGCCGAATCAGGAAACGGGTTAAAACTAAGATTGATGAACAGGAAGAGATTGTTCAAGGTGTCGAAGCCAACTAAATGATACCCTGAACAGAGTCCATCAAAGTCAAAGACTTTTGCCTTGATCATTATAGAACCCCATTAATCTTAAAATCCATTCCGCTGACGGAGAACGATAGCGTAATAACACACTGAAGGCTGCAGATCCGAAATTAAAGGGCAGTTATGTTGCATAACATATATTAACAAATTATTGATATAACTTTTAAATGGTTGCCAGAGGGAGGTTTGTGAAAATGATAAAGGCGTGTTCAAGGTATTTCCTGTACATCCTTAACCACAAACTAAATGTGTTGGTTGAGTGTTGGAAAGAGGGATTATATATTCAGGGAATAATACATGATTTCTCAAAGTTTTCGTCAACCGAGTTTTTTCCCTACGCAAAGAAATTTTACTCTGGAATGCCATTGAACGATGATGATGAATTAAAGTGGAAATATGCCTGGCTCCGTCATCAGCGTAAGAATAAGCATCATTGGGAATATTGGGTCATCAATCCAAATACTAAAGAAGCTCTTCCCATACCTAAAAGATATATTATCGAAATGGTTTGCGACTGGCGTTCCTTTTCAAGGAGCTGGGGGAGAAAAGTTAAAGAATCAACGCTAAACCTTACTGATAAAATAGTGATACATCCAGAAACAAAAAGAGAGCTTGAAACAATTATGACGAACAAATTCC
This sequence comes from Paenibacillus gansuensis, assembly GCF_042684925.1. NCBI lineage: Bacteria > Bacillati > Bacillota > Bacilli > Caryophanales > Paenibacillaceae > Paenibacillus > Paenibacillus gansuensis. The sequence continues at coordinate 161,656 of NZ_JBHUME010000010.1, forward strand.
AAAAGTCCGCCGAGGGAGAAGCAAAGTCATTCCACTAACGGGACACGTTAGTTTAATAAAGATACTGGCCATTGGGCAGTTTCACACAGATTATTTTAGTCCTTACTATTACGAGGTTGCCATGTGTTATGGCAGCCTCGTTTGTTTGAAGGGAACATAATTGAATAACATCGTGACTGACTGGAACAATATGTATAGGCTAATTGTTTCATTAAGATGGATGGTAACCTTTTTTGCAGACAAGATACTCAAATATGATGGCGTGCAAGCGCGATCCAGTGATCTTTTGAATGACCCCAATTCTTCACGTCCTTGAAGAGCGAAACCCGCGACACAACAGGTGTTGAGAGGAGTATCCTAACATATAAATATTTATTAATTCTGGGGGGGGGAGACGGTTATGGAGGATGTTCAAATGCAGATACTTTTGGAGTTAAAAAAACTAAATAGCCAGTTGGAGAGTATCGCCGCCAATCTTGTTCAGGGCAATACATCAACCATACACAGCAGGTTGGATTACCAGCGGTCAAAATTATTTCAAGTAGAAGAAGAGCAATATGTTCTAACAAAGAAATTAGAAAAGTTAAAAGTACGCGGCCAATAAACTGACCTTGGTATTATTTTCTTAGCTGCGAGTTTTGGATTGTTTTAAATTTAAGTTTCTTGACGGATAGCGGGGCTAAAAGTAGCTTGTGGTTATACATTGGATTTACTTAGTTATCTGAGCACGATGGTTGTCCTAAAGAGCGGATACTATGCAGAGAAAAGGCGGGTACATATGTTTATGAAAAAGGTTTTTCTCTTGGTTCTTCTTTGTCTATTAAGCTTAGGTACAACCATGACGAGCACGTCATTCGCAGAAGTTCGCGATGATGTTCCGATAATTGATGAAAGGTCATATTTCAAAGTTGGTTATAAATCAGTTGGTGAAGCTCTAAAGGAATGTGAGTTACTCCATCACAGGGACCTTAGGCTGCCGATTAAAGTACCGCCTGTGCCTTTTACTCTTCATCTGGCTAGGTGTGTTAATGATAAGGATCATCATAATGACGAACTACGAATTAAATATCTCAATCAAGTGGAAGGGAAGTATAATTATACTATTTTTGTAAGGCCTATTGAGCAGAAAATTGACTTTGGTTTTAAGAAAATTCACTTTACCAAATCAATGAGGCTAAAGAAAACATATAAACTCTCAGATGGGAGCGAAGCAATTTATTTTACAACAAAAATTCCTGATCTAGGGCTAGGTGATAATAACTTTGTTTTTGAAAACAATGAATGGCAGTATCGTCTGTCTGTGGATAGCCGAATAGAAAATGAAGTTCCAGTAAGTTTGCTTATCCAAGTAGCTGAATCGGTGCGAAAGTAAAAGAGATTGGCCACTCTAAGTTTTGTAACATGTGAAATAAGGAAAAGAAGCCATTGATGCAGTGGCTTCTTTTACAGTCTGCTCCAAATGAACAGTCCGATTAACATAAGTGTCCCTAAAATCATTACGGTAAATACAAAATAAGAAAAATACTTAATTGGCTTTGGCATACTTTTAATATCAACTTTATTGCTTGGTACTCCAAGTATATCTCTGTTATAGTCAGTAGCGCTGTTGAACGACGGGATAACTTCCTGTTGATGATACGCTTTTCCCTCTAAGGGTTCTTTATTTTTATCCACGTAAGTTCACTCCTCTTAATATTTTACGGGGCCCGACTATATGTACAGTCTCGGGTCTTCAAATAGCATTCACCTACATAGAGAAAAAACCGACCAGTTTATAGATTGTATTTTCCTTCTAAGTGACATTGAGGGATGATTATTTTATAAGTTCATAATCGAGGTATATGACCAGATAAGCAATCCTAACATTACACCGCAACCAAGAAAAATGGATGTAATTATGGTTTTATTCTTGCTCAAAATTTCATGCCTCCATTCAGAAAAGGATAATAACGTTACTTATCCAAGTTAATATAAACCGTCATGGTTTCCTTGTTGAAATTCACTTTAGCGCCAAGGCTTTCGCTGATGAATCTCAGCTGAACGTAAACCGTATCTTTGAGGACAAGAGAACCTTGTTTTACAGTTACCTTCGTTCCGTTGACTTCAGCATCACGGGAGTCTATATATATTTTGATTGTAATATCGTACTTCTTGGCAGTAACTGTTTTGCTTTTAGGATCGTATTCTACATCGGCTCCGTATGACTCAAATAACTTCCGAAAAGGGACTAGCGTCGTGTTATTCCATGCGACGGCATTAGGTGTAAACTCTACAGGTGAATCATTTATAACTACATTTACCTTGTTTTCTTTAAAATAATCATAGGCAGCTTGGAAGATGGCTCATTTTGGATCGATGAGTCAAATGATGAAGGGGATTCACTCACGGAACAAGAACTAGATGATTTACGAAATTGGAAATTAAATCCTATAGCAGCCCTTCCTCAGTGGGTTTCAATCCATGCAGTAAAGTAAAAAAAGGATAATGAAGTAACACTCTAGCCGAAGGATCTTGATCCAGAAGAGTGTCATCGACGTACATAGAAGATTACGCTAACTGGGAACGATAGTTAAATAAAGGGAATTAATGAGGCTGCCACGAATATGTAGGCAGCCTCGTATGCTAAAGGGTAGCCTAACGTGAAAATGATGCATGTCAGTGTTGTCAAATACTACACCGAGGAAGTTATAGGAGGTGGAGCAGTGTTGAGAAAGAAATCAATATGGTTTGCACTTACATTGATATTACTGATTATTGCTGTTGCTTACATCGTAACATCAACGACACTCATAAATGAACAACTCTATTTGAAATGGGCATGGGATGAAGCGGACCATGATAAACATATTTAGAATTGGCAAGTAGGTGACGTATCCATCATCGATCTGCATGACAAGCGTATAAAGGGATTGTTTATTCCCAAACCGACTGCAAATGCGAAATTTAGTCGAAGGTTATTATGGATTAATGCGAATAAAGTTGTTCGGGTTTCGTTTCATACGGATAACGAAGGTTTGCTTGGACCTATAACTGTTTATTTTAATCCCATAACAAAGCAGGTTATTGGTTACGATGTGAAATTCTGAAACCTCCTCGCTTAACTAACGGGACACGATAACGTAATTAAAAACTTTTAAACACAACAAGATATGTTCTTTCCTTCATTTTCTGCGGATACTATAAAGGAATATACAATACCTTCAATCTAAATATCTAAATAATTAATAATGGAGAGAGTAAAATGGATGATAACAAAAGAGAAAAATTAAATGAACATATAAATAAAAACCCAACCAATAATTTTCAACACGGACAATTTCGATCTTATGTGGGGTATCCAACATTTATTGGATTAATTGTATTAATAATAATAATTTATTTATTTTTAAGATGAACAAAAACATCGGGCAGGAGAACTCAGGCTCCACAGATATCCAAGTGGAGTTTAAGCTAACGGGAACGATAGTTTAATAAGGAAGTTAACGAGGCTGCCGCGAATATGTACGGCAGCCTTTGTTAAATTAAAGGGCAGCATTCCTATTATGAAGTAATACGAGGTTTGAGAGAAAAAAAGACTCCTTGGTATGATGTTAATGGGGTCCACGACGCTGGCCGGCTGAACGGACCCAAAAACAAACCAAGGAGAACACAACATGAATTTTAATCAAAATGAACGAATTAATCAAATCACATCATCTACCTTAATTGTCGGTGTAGATATCGCAAAATTCAAACATGTGGCTCGCGCACAAGACAACCGCGGAGTCGAGTTCGGGAAGCCAATTACTTTTGAAAATACACAGGCAGGATTTAAGTTGTTTGTGAGCTGGTTCAAGAAGATCTTTACAGAACAAGGTTTCCAAGACGTCATGGTAGGTATGGAACCAACTGGCCACTACTGGCTGAACCTAGCTCATTTCCTAAGAGAAAAACAAATAGCGTACGGTGTTGTAAATCCGCTGCACGTAAAGAAAAGCAAAGAGCTCGATGACAACTCGCCGACGAAAAATGACGTTAAGGATGCGAAAGTCATTGCACAGCTGGTCAAAGACGGGAGATACGCCATACCAAGCCTTCCTCAGGGCATTTATGCGGAATTGAGGGAAGCGATGAAGATTCGCGATCACCTAACGACTGACCTTTGTGTGGTCCAAGCGCGTGTCCATAACTGGCTAGATCGGTATTTTCCAGAGTTTCTTACGGTATTTAAGGATTGGGAATGCAAGTCTGCCATCCAAATGCTGAGCCTCTATTTACTGCCACATGAGCTTGTAATCGTATCGGATGAAACCTTGCTGCAGCACCTGAGAGAGGTGGCAAAGCGAGGGCTTGGTCTAGGTCCGATCAAGAATTTGAAGGAAGCAGCGAGTCGTTCAGTAGGCATAAGAACGGGCTCGGAGTTAGCGAAAATGGAACTTAAGCTCTTGCTTACCCAGTACGAATGGCTTCATAACATGCTCGAAGAGTTGGAAGCACGATTGGATGAATTACTCATACAGATTCCTCATGTGCCGCAATTGCTGGCCATGAAAGGGATTGGAAGAGACACCATCGCAGGATTCCTTGCTGAGGTAGGTGACATTAGCCAGTACCGTCACCCCAAGCAGATTACTAAGCTGGCTGGATTGAATTTGAAAACAAATTCATCCGGCACACACAAAGGGCAGACCAAGATAACCAAGAGAGGCCGAAAACGCCTGCGCGCCTTACTCTTTAGAGTAATGATGCCATTGGTCGCTAAAAACGCAGCCTTCCGAGCGTTGCACGAGTACTACACCAAACGGCCGATAAATCCGCTTAAAAAGATGCAATCTCTCATCGCGTTGTGTAACAAACTCATACGGATCCTGTTCGGTATATTGAAAAAGGGACATGAGTTCAGTGAAGAGAAAATGATCCAGGATATCCCTCGATTTGCAGAATTACCGCAAGCAGCTTAATTGAAAGTTTTCCATCGATGGTGACATAGTAAAGAAAATAACAGATAACAAGAAGCACGGATGAGTCGGAACGGCACTAACATACGGACGAAGATCCTGTCGGGCAGCATATCTGACCTCCACCTCATGGACAGGTTGAATGAAGGAATGTGGGAGCGTAGACTCTGCGAGATGTGGGAGGGTTGACCACCATGAGCTTATGTGGAGATCCAAAGGTGCAACCATACTTTACCTAAGCATCCACTTTTTACAGAGAGTGGTTTAGGTGGAGACTTTTTCGCGCCTTTACCAGCCCCATAAATTTCTTCCTCTACAACTTCGTTCCATCTAGATGTTATCTGTGAAGAAGAACACTTGGTCCAAAGCTAAGAAAACGAGAGCATTTAAGAGAAAAGCGATTCTCCATAGAGGGAGATTAGTTATAACAAAATATTCCCAAAATAAGGGATTTCATTTGATATAATCATCTTAGCAGTTGATCAAAACGGTTGTTGTTTTCATAAATGGGTATCTAAGCCGCGCAATATGATAACGAAGGGTAATACGCGCTGCCTCATCGACAAAGAAGAAGACGGAGGGATTAATGAATATTAAACTTGAAAAGCTGATTTATGCCTTAAACCAACGGTTTAAGAAGGATATCACCGCGGCCGACTGCCAAACTATGCCGCTGCAGGGCGGAACCGTGGGAAATGTGTACCTGGTATCGGGGAGCGCCCAAACCGCAGAAGGTGAAATATTGCCGTACCGTATTGTACTGAAGGTCCAAAAGAAATGGGAGCGATACGGCGATCCGGGTTCATGGCGTCGGGAATACGATCTGTATTCGTCTGACTTGGGGGCGGCTTTCTCGGAAGCCCTCCGCTGGCCGACATGTTATTATGCCGAGTTCAATGCCGAAATTAATGAATACCATCTGTGGCTGGAATACATCGATGGAGTAACCGGATTAGACTTGACCAGTGAAATGTATGAAAAAGCCGCAAGGGAGTTAGGGCGCTTTCAAGGGAAACTGTATGCTCTGCAACCCGCCGTGCTGCAGAGCCTGACCAACCTGAGTCATGCAGATCTAATGAAGAATACGTATTTGCATTACCGGTCATGGCCGGTCGTTTATGATTATTTACGATCGGAGGACTGCGAATTGCCGCTGCACGTACGGCAAATGCTCATCGACATCGATGAGCAAGCAGATGAGATATTCGACCGTATTGAAAAATTGCCACTTGTTCTTTGTCACAGGGATTTCTGGGTAACCAACCTTATCTATGCTGATGGCAATTTCGCGCTCATTGATTGGGATACCAGCGGATGGGGCTATCTAGGTGAGGATCTCGCAAGTCTGATTGCGGATGAACCGGATATTGATCACATGGTTGAACATTATCAGCGATGCATCCCTGCATATTACAAAGGCTTTTCAGAATATACGGATATATACCCAATCGCTGACCATTGTGTGTACGAAATAATGCTTCTTGTATTCGGGTACAGGCTTGTGGAGGGGTACCTTCACACAGAGGTTGATGATAAGAAGAGGAAGCATGTCCAAATTCTCCAGAAAATCTATGAAATGAAGACTATCCCTTTAATCATCCCTTCTGGTTAAATAGCCTAAACTAACGGGACATAGATAAATAAAGGAAACTGATGAGGCTGCCACGAATACGTATGGCAGCCTCGTTAAGCTAATGGGCAGGGTAGCTCCAACTAATGGTACGGTTAGGTAGTGTAACCAAGCTGTTTAACAACGAGATAGGGTGAATTTAATGATAGAGGTATATGCACTGAAAGATAAGGCTGAGTATTTTGAAAGAGCTGTACAGTTGTTTTGGAATCAATGGGGTGCCGAAAAGAATTTTATGTTTTATCACGATTGTATACTTCATTCAATAAATACTGGTAGTGACCTGCCAAGCTTCTATATCGCATTAGAATACGACTCAATTATCGGTACATACGCTTTATTGCGCAATGATTTGATTTCTCGGCAAGATATATTTCCGTGGCTTGCCTGTTTGTATGTTTCTCCTGAATATAGGGGGAGGAAGATCGGGTCTTTATTGCTGAAGCATGCTCTTCAAGAAACGGAAGAAAAAGGCCACTCCAAACTCTATCTTTGTACGGATTTGAATGGCTATTATGAGAAATACGGCTGGAATCATGTTACTGATGCATACATTTTTACTGGTGACAAAACAAAGGTGTATGAGGCCCCGGCGTTCAACTAACTGGGAACAATAGCGCAATAACACAGTGAAGGCTGCAGAAAAATAGTCCAATGATGATGCCAGATGCAGAAAATCATTTAACCTTGAATTCATAGTTCATTCTTAAGTAATGACCATCATTAATGGATATTGCATCTTGGGATTGCCTAACTTATTACGCCACCACAATCAATAAGAACGCCTTGTCGCAAAACTTCTACTTTAACTGCAAACCATATAGCATTGTCAAAGTCGGCTTCCGTTTAAAGAATTTTATCCCGCTCAAACATGATCAAATCCCCCTTGAAAGGCCACAAATTTTCAGAATAGACTGCAGCCGAGTTATCCTAAAATCAAAGATTTGCTCTAAATAGGTTGTTGAAAGAAGCTCTGCTTCTGGATTTAGAGAAATGTATTTAAATTGTTTTCTAAGATGGCAATATAAAGAGTTATTTACAACAAACTGAATGACCTCTGCGTCATTCAGTTTGTTGTTACTGTTGAAGTTAATTCACATGCATATTTATGCAACAAGGCTGAAAATTTTTTTCTAACGAATTTTGTAACAAAACGCTAAATTCGCCGTGGCCCACTTCAGATTCTAATCATTTTTGGAACAACAAAAACGGAGCCAAGCGAGTTTGCCGGTTCCGTTTTCTAATTAATTATGGAATATCACATTATTATTATTGTGAGTTGTAAGTTAAAATGTCGCTAGTTGGAACATGAAATGTCATTGAGTTGGAAGATGCATGTCGTTAGCCCGTGCCTTGTAAGCACGGGCTTTTTCTTGATTATTTCCATTTTACCCTGATGTATTTACTTACTCAATTTTCATGATAAATTGAAATGTATTTATAATAAAACTTGGAATATGAAATGTCGTTTATTAGATAAATATCCATGGCAATATGACGAATGAGTTCTGATGTGAAGTTAAAATAAAGTTGTAGACTGAAAAATAAAGTATTAGACACGAAAATAAAGTTTTAGACTGGCCGTAGGCATTAAGCTAACGGGCAGGTTAACGCAAACGTAGATGCCACTTTTAGTGTATTATTATCTGATAAGAGGATGATTAACATAAAAATTTTGTTTATATGTAGCAGAAACAAATGGCGAAGCCCAACAGCCGAAAAAATATTCCATAAATATAATGGTTATGATGTGAGGTCTGCTGGGACAGAAGATGGTGCTAGGATTAAGGTAACAAGTGGGCACATTGGTTGGGCAGATCTCATATTTGTAATGGAAAAAAAGCATTTGAGCCGACTCAAACATAAATTTGGATCAACACTTAACGAAAAGGCGATCTGCAACCTAGATATACCCGACGATTATGGTTTTATGGATGAAGAACTAATTGAAATACTTAAAGCTAGAGTATCAGAATATATAGATGTCCCAGAGTAGTGAGTCTCGATAAAAAGGTGTTATTACTATGAAACGTTTTTTGTCCCTCCTATTCAGATATTTCTTATTAAAGTAACGGCGAACGATCGTGCATAAACAAGGGACAGATCGCCACGGCAGGTAGCCGAATATTCTTTCCCCAGGGGCCTGTAAGTCGTGTAAGTCATTTGAATCGTTTTGAGCAAACTGGATAAACTATCCACGATATCTTTTAATGAGAGTTGGAGGGGCATAGATCATGTTAAATTTATCCGAGCTGGAGAATGTTCATGCGGATATTGAATCCGTTCACGAGGTTGTTCAAAGTTTGAAAGCTAGAGTTGATGGCATTTCTATTTGTATTCATATTCTCAAAAATCGTGAGGGCAGTTACTTTCATGAGCTCAGTCACTTTTACAAAGGTGCCGATAATGCTGGTCCTGTTTATGCGGAATCCATGGAAAACAGCTATAAAACGCTAGAGGAAGCTGCAAAAGGTGCACTTCAAGCTGCTATAATGAGTTATCGAAGCACGGATGAAGGCGGGCATTGGGAGCGGAACGATTCATTTGTTCAATAGTTCCGCGTTATCGGCACATAACGGCGAGAATCATCCGCGGCCTATAGCTGTCCGGTGACAAGAACATGGTTGCATTAAAAGTCGCTTGTGAAGCGGCTTTTTCTTTTTATGTCCTCAAGTTCTTGTCAAAATCAGATGGACAAGAACTTGAGGACATTCCCGATTTTGACAAGAACATTATGACATTCTGACGGATCGAGCTAGAATATGGATAACTATGTATTCTTGATTACTTCAGTTTCTGGTTGATCTAACTTGCGGGGTGCTAAATACAAACCCCGGCGTGAAACGGTAGCCGCGTTATGCTAACGGGCAGATTGCTTGAGTACGAATATGCAATTGGGAGAAGAAAAAGTTATGAAATACTTTGAATACCTCGATTCTAATAAGAGAAGTCTGGTCGAACAGATAGAACTTATATTTACATTGTATCAAGTACAGCCAGTCGGCAGTGGATATATTGATTGTATTATTATGAGAAATAACTTGAAGCCGTTTATCGATGAGATTTCAGCAATAGGTGTGATTATCTCCGATGTCTCATGGTGGTGTTATTTTGACCCACTAAATCCCAAAGGATGTCCGCATGGGATGGGAGGTCCGAAGTCCGAGTATTATGATGGTTGGTTCAGTGAGTTGCAGAACGATATGTTTGAAGCAAATAAGGAAAAAGTAGATGCACTTATCAATTCTTATGACAAGCGATGTGTCAAATCAACCAACATGCAGACATTAGAAGAAATCGAAAATACACTTAAAGTACCTTTCAGATATACACATAGTGAATACATCCCAGGGAATGAGTGTGTTGTGACGGGGATATGGTTGCATGTTCCTGATGACTGGAAGCGGTATTAATGTTGGTTGATCAACTAAGCTAACGAGGAACGATAGTAAGATAAAGGAAACTGATGAGGCTGCCACGAATTTGTATGGCAGCCTCTTTACGCTAATGGGCAGTAGAGTTTGATTATAAACGATTTTAATGGTCTGGAGGATGGATAATGCCAATTTCGACTAAAAGATTATCTAATTTTGACCAAGTAAAGTTACTTGATTCTGAGTTTTCAAAGTACTATCCGTGGTTCTCAATAAGCGATTATCATGAGAGATGTTTATCAGAAAATGAAATCGGCTTGAGAGTAACATTATTGGCTTATGATAACGATGAACTCGCAGGATGCAGTCATTTGCTTTATGAATCAAATTATCCTTACTTTTTGGACAACAAAATACCTGAAATTAACGATCTGAACGTGTTCCCACATCATAGAAATAAGAGGATAGCTAGCAGATTGTTTGACGAATTAGAGGAAATCGCAGCTAAAACAACGCAATTAATCGGCTTAGGTGTAGGGCTATACAAAGACTATGGAAATGCTCAACGAATGTATTGTAAGCGGGGTTATGTTTTAGATGGAAATGGCATATCGTATCAAAATAATGAGGTTAAGCCTGGAGAAACAGTTGTAGTTAATGATGAATTACTGTTGTACCTGGTTAAAGAGCTCTCTAATAGTAAAAATTAACCTACTGAGGAGTAAGCGGTGATGACATCTTTGCACTAATGGAGTACGTTAAGAGTTTAGCAATCCAGGGAGCAGCTTAATGCGAGGCAACTGCTCCCTTTGCCATTAAGCTAAAGGGCAGGATAACGCAACCATTTATTGCATTATGACGTCGTTTATTAAAGGGGGCTGATTATGAATAGACGAGGTATATTGTATCTTCTGCTCATTATTGTATTTATTTCCGGGTGTGGTGATTCAGGAAGTTCATTATCAAAATCAAGTGCAGACTGGGCATATAGTTTTGTAATCTGGAATGATGATATTTATGAAATCCTTAAAGATCAAGTGGACCCCGAAGACATCGGCGATGAAATCGGAGAAATCAAAAAATATTCAGACTCTGAAGGGATGTACTCAAATGGGTTTTCTAATATGTATCCTGAAGGCACAAAGCTTTATAAAATCGACGGTGTAGAAACTTCAGAATATATCGCCATAAAATTAGGAGAAAAACAATTTATAAAGGCGAAGGATAACGGGAAGTACGGAGCTAAAAGTTAGCTGAGAACATTTCGCTAACGGAGAACGCAGTGAAATAACCAGGGAGCAGGATCGCCGCTGCAGCTGCTCCCTGGTTTTTATTGAAGTAACGGGCAGGATAGTTCAATCGATTCCCGAATATGTAATATATTAAGGCGTTTACTAAGATTGCAAGTTATACATTAAATCAATATGGGAGTTGATCTAGATGTATAGTAATGATCTTCTTGAAAGAATGGATTACATTCAGGTTTCGGTAACTAATCTAGCGGAGTCGGTAAGGTGGTACAGTGACCACTTTGGATTCAAAGAAGATTTTAATAACGGGAAGTTATCGGTCTTGTTACCGTTTACTGATGCTACACCCGTTGGTTTACCGACTCTTTTGTTAAATCAGGCTGGTAAGAATCCCAATTGGTTCGTAGATAGTATAGGCGACAAACATGCCATGCACGGGTTTCATACCAAGAGAATAAAAGAGCTATACCAGCATTGTCGGGAGAAGAATATTGAATGCTCAGAAGTATTGGATGAGGGATTTGCTTTTTTCTTAGAGTTTTATGATCTAGACAAAAATATGTTTTCAGTAATTGAATTGAAGAATTAATATAGGATGCTTCTGTTTCATGGTTAGCAGTATATAACTGTTTAACCACGCTTCGTTCGATGCGGCCGTCGGTTCGATACGATCTTCATTCAGCTAACGGAGAAGTTTAGTGGAATTAATATCATTTGCATAAATGCTTGCAACCACCTTTCATTAGGACGTAAAAGGGATAAAGCAGAAAGGATGAGCGCATATTTCTACCCGAATGGCTTTATTCCGAAAAATGAAAATGCCTAGTTCTATTTTCTTCGTCTCCGTTCTCCTCGTGTCCATCTTGACGGGCGTCTTGTCGAAACCCTATTTCACGGACCGCGTCTTCTACCTGTACGAGGATACGTACAAATTCGCCAATGAACAAGATCGTCTCGTTACCTATCATAGCAGCACGTCCGATCCCGTCCAAGTACGCACCGACGACGAGCTGCACCGCACTGTGATCATTGGCGGGCAGTCCTATGGGATTGCAGACAAAAGCGTTACTTACTCTACTAAGTACCGCGTTACCTATCCGAACGGCCATGTCTACAGCGTCGAAGATAATAATGGCATGCTCTTGGGCTACGATGACAAAGGCAATATCATCATGGATATTCAGGCGTACTCCAACGGCGAGCGGATCAAGCAGGAAGGGGAAGAGGATTTTCCGCCGTCGGCGCTTGTAAGTTCGGCTTACCCTAGTTACCATGTCAAACGAGGTATGCCAGGGTTTTTGTTTCTTGCCCTCGGGCTGTTGATCTTTGGCTGGTGCAGCTTCCAGTACCAAGCCTTCCAGGATCTGATGTTCCGTCTATCTCCGCAGCGGCTCAATTACGAGAACCCAGTGCCGAGCGACTTCTATTATTTCACGAGCAAGGTTGGCGGCATTGTTGTGATGATCGGTTCGATTTTCGTCGCTTTCAAAGCGTACTAGTTGAGGAACAGTTTTTTCCTAGAGGACAAGATAAGAGGCTAGTTCATTACGAACGGGCACGATAGTGAAGGAGCTGCTTTTGATGCAGCTCTTTTTACTGTTGAAGTAACGGGCAGATTAGTTATAACAAAACTCTTCCCAAAATAAGGGATTTCATTTGATATAATCA
>NZ_JBHUME010000011.1:0-218815 GCF_042684925.1 Paenibacillus gansuensis
AGCCCGCGGAAGCGAGCGCTCGGCGGGCGCGCGCAGCGGCGGCTTCGCCGGCAAGGGCCCGCGCGGCGGTGGCGGCGCGGGCGGCAAAGGGCCGCGCGGCGGCGGCCAAGGCGCGCGCGGACGTTCAGGCGGACGCGGCAGATAACCGCGTCGCCCTGCGGCAAAAGACCCCCAATCCGGGTAACCGGACTGGGGGTCTTTGCTTTTCGCCGCTAAGGTATGCTCCATGGCAAAGATGCTGAGTTAGCTCCAAAACCACCATTTCCGGCAAGTAACTATCACTGTGGAACAGCCTTCTCCACTCTAACGAATCCTGTGATCGCTATTTGCTCAAAAATCGGCTGTTTCTAATTCTAACGAATTGAGGACACGCTATTTGGATCAAATCATCGCCGCAAGCACCAAATTGGCTGAATAGCGTGTCTATGATTCGTTAGAAGTCCACCAGCGCGATATTGCTCAAAATAGCGTGTCTGTGGTTCGTTAGCTATTCGATCCATAGATTGTACGCGCTCAACACTACCATTTCCGGCAAGTAACTACACTGTGGAGCAGCCTTCTCCACTCTAACGAATCCTGTGATCGCTATTTGTTCAAAAATCGGCTGTTTCTAATTCTAACGAACTGAGGACACGCTATTTGGATCAAATCATCGCCGCATGGCACCCATTTGGCTAAATAGCGTGTCTGTGATTCGTTAGAATTCAGAAAGCCTGCTTCTGCACTCAATAGCGTGTTTGTGATTCGTTAGAATACGGCAAGCTTGCTTTTATGCCCTATTCGGCACTAAACTGGGCGCAGCCCGCGGCTACTCCCAACTCCCTCCCTTGGCCCCGCCTATTTCCCCTCCCACACAAAGGTCAGGTAGTCCATGGACGCTCCTTTTTGGCCGAGTGCACGCAGCATCGTTGTGATTTGTCCGCGGTGATAGGTACCGTGGTTTACGAGATGCTGAACGACCTCAACCAACGAAGCCTGCAATGAGGAACCATCCTTTCTTGGGAAGGGAACGGTGCGAGTCAAGTCGCTCTGATCATTCAAGTACTGCGCAATCTCATGATGCTGCTTACACATCTCCTCTTTCAGCCAGTCGTAGGAGACCGCTTTTTCCTCCTGCACCTCTACCTCGTACTCTTTCATCCGCATCAGTATGCGGCGGTCCGCCTGGTAGATATGAGCCAGAGTTTGCAGGATCGTCGGAAATGAGCTCGGCGACTCCTGCTCCAGCAGCTCCGCGGGCATTCCGTCCAAATGTTGAAACAATCTTTCGTTCGCCCAAGCATGGTAAGCAAAAATCCTCATAGTTACTCCTCCTACTTTACGTTTTCTAGCCTGCTCTACTTCTCCCCAACCTCTTCACTTTTCCTACCCTGCTTTATTTTTCCTACCTATTGTACTCTTCCTAACCTACACTACACTCTCCTGCCCTGCACTGCATACGTTTGCCTTACCTGCTTTCGTCTTCCTATCTAGATTACCCTGAAATCCCCTTCCGTGAACGCTTCTGCAGAAGCAGGTTTGAGTTCGAGCCTTGGAAACACGCCGCGGAACTCACTTACTTTTTAACAGCGACTGTGATATAATAGGTGGAAAGGAGATGATTCAAGTGGATGAAAGGGATCTATGCGAGAAGTTCCAGATGTGCCCCCAATTTGAATCGGCTTTTCAAATCCTGAGTAAACGTTGGAGCGGTTTAATTATCCGTGTGCTCTTAGAGGGGCCGAAGCGGTTTAAAGATATATCGGAGCTGATTCCGAACATTAGCGACCGTATGCTGATCGAGCGTTTCCGGGAGCTGGAGGCCGAAGGCATTTTGGTGCGGCATGTGTACCCTGAGGTGCCTGTACGGATCGAATACGAACTGACGCAAAAGGGACGCGAGCTCAAGCCGGCTATGGAGGAAATCCACAAGTGGGCGAAGAACTGGTCCTTAACTAAAGAAGAGGTGCAGTCCTAAGTGGTTTCCCGCATAAAATAAAGGTAACGCTCTCCCCGCCAACGAAGGGCCAGGAGTATCGTTACCTTTTTTGTTTATTCCGACATCATGATTTCACGACCCACAAAGGGTTAGCTCCCCCAGACTGTACCGGTTTACCTAAACCGACCGCATTATACTCCAGCTTGACTGATTTCGGCAAAGACAGCACCAGCTGCTGCAGCGGCTCCCGGTTCTCGTCGAAGCCCCGGTGCTGCGGCGGGTTTTTGATAGTAATGTAGAGCGTTTTCCCGACTTGATTCCAAGCTATAAAATCCTCTTTCGTTACTTCCACATCAGCCGAAATGCCGCCGGAACCCGCAGCCGCAGATTCCACACTGCTCACCTTCCTGTAAGTACCGAACACGTTCACTTCCCGCGCATCCGAAGCCTCCAGCCGGATCGGCCACCTCGTGTATACGGAGCCCAGCACAACGATACGTTCCACCCCCGGAGCAACCGCTTGCTGCCACGCCGGGATGTCCTCCGTGGACTCGACCGAAGCCATCGTATACCGCACTTCCTGCAGCACTCCTGTGGAAGACAGCCCCAACACGCCCAAGCACACCATACCTAAAAATCCTACGAACACAATACTGAGCATATCCCATTTCAGGACCGGATTCTCTCTGCGGTGTACGGCCAGATAAACCAACACTTCCGCACCTAGCAAAATAAAAATAACGGGCCACCACAAACTCAACGCATCCTCAGCGGATTTGCCCGACACTTGCGAACTAAGCAGGAGCAGCCCGGCCATAATAAGACAAGCTGCCATTGAAAATGTACCTACGCGCCACTGCCTCATTCCGTATCCGCCTCCTTCCGTTTCCGGCTGCCGGACAGCAGCTTGATGCCTCCTGCAATCAACAGGAACGATACCAGTGTAGTTTGAAAATACTCATTGTAATACCGGTAAATATTAATGCTGCTAAACATTCGCTGCAGAAGCTCCACCAGCACATGATCCAGCAGATAAAATCCGCCCAACGCCAAAAGCCCGATACCCACCCACCGCTGATGGTTCATCAGCCAGTCGACCAACGGGGCATCCGTCAAAGGCACCCTCTCCTGATAACGGGAAATTTGCTGCAGCGCATCGAAAAAGCTGAAAAACCAGATCAACGGAATCAAAAACAGAAACAGTGACAAATGCAGTACGTCCAAAATGTAAATGGAGAACAAAAAGAACGCCATCAGCTGCAGTCCGCGCCTTTGCAGCCCTAAGTACAAGTGCCCTGCCCCCGGGAAAATGGAAAGCAGCGTAGCCACCAGCCTGCTCTTCCGGCCGTCCTCCCGGTGCCGGTCCAAATCTTCCAGAATCGTACGGTCCTCTAATGTTTCGCCGCGCTGTTTCCGGTGAAGCAGCTGTACCGCATCGAACATGGAATACAGCCAGATGATAGGCAGCGCCCCCATAAAGACAAGGAAACTTTCCTCATTGGTTAACGCCGACACAAACACGACCATGATCCCCAGTCCGAAAAAGCCGATCAGCAGCGTCAGCCCCCGCTGCATCAGGCCCAGTTGAAAATGACCTAATCCAGGAATCATCGATAGCAATATGGTAAAAAAACGTTCATCGGTTCCGCTGCGCGAAGAGGCAGGGTACCCGGCATAACCTTCTGCTCCGCCTTCCATACCGGAGTGCTCCTCAGCTCCGCCGGCGGGCGTTTCGCCCGGGCCGTACGAATAGGATGGCAGCGGACGGCTCGCAGCCCCCGCCATCAGACTAAAAATCATATCCAACCCATTTACGACCCAAATGATAAAGCACAGCATCGCGCCGACCATTCCGAACTGATCGTCGTTGGAAAGAAAGGTCAGCAGCAAGAATAGCGCTCCTAAACCGAAGAAACTAAAGGCATAAAGAAATGCCCGTCCATATTTGTTCAGGTACATATGCCCCAAACCTGGAATCACGGATAAAAAGAATGCAAGCGCAGCATTTTTACGTATCATGGCCTCAAGTCCCCTTTTCGTAAGTCTTTGACAGGCAGTTCATCGAGAACTACGGCTGCCTTCTTCATAATTTTCTGTGTAACGGAAACCGGACGGCCCCCGCTCAATTCATCAGATACATGCTCCGTACGCTGGAGCAGCTGTTGGAAGACTCCAGAGGACATCAACAGCAGTGTAATCGCAGCCGCCACCGTATAATGCAGCCAAGTGCTGCGCCGCGGCACGGACCCGGGTTTACGCGAAACATTGCCCGCGTTCAACACCGCGGCAGGTTCCGGCAGACTTGCCATGACCCGGTCCGTAAAGTGATCCGGGAGTTCCGCTTCTACAGCAGACTCACCACCGGAAACCCCGTCCGCCTCCCCTTCCATTACATCTAAATAAATACTCATGCAGGCATCGCATGTGTAAAGATGCGTTTCCATCGTCTCCGCTTCGTTCAACGGCAAACTTTCCTGTATATAGTTCAGCCACGCTGCAGCCTCATAATGCCGTTCCGTCATCTGAAGTCTTCCTCCTTCCAGTGTTCTCGGATCCACTTGCGTGCGCGGTACAGCTTGGACTCGACCGTCTTCAGCTCTACGCCCTGTTCCGCAGCAATTTCCTGATAGGACTGCTCCCGGATGTAGTAGGCATGGATCACGCCCCTGTAATTCTCAGGCAGCTCGCCAAGCCTTTCCGCCAGCACCGCCGCCTTCTCGCCCCGCTCGAAAGCAAGCTCAACCGGACTGCCGCCGGCTCCGGCCGCATGGCCTGCGGGGGCAAGCTGCCCCTCATCTTCCAGCGTGTCTTTCAGTTCTTCGCGGGACCGCGCCCGCTTGCGCTTCACATCGATCGCATGGTTCAGCGCGATGCGGGAGATCCAGGTTTTCAACCCTTGCCCCTCATACTGCGGGAGAGAGAGGTACACCTTCACGAAAGCCTCCTGGGCCGCATCTTCCGCATCTTTGGGATGCTTCAGCACGGAATACGCAAGCCGGTATACCTGGGTTTTATATGTGTCTACGATGTCGCGGAACGCTTCCCTGTCTCCGCTGCGGATCCGCTCCACCGTTCCCCTTTCTTCGATGGCCCTCTCCCTCCTTCCCTCTAAATAGACGAAAGCAGGGGGAGGTCCCCCTGCACATGTTTGAAACTTTTTTAGTTATGTCCGCCGCGTCATCATTTCGTCCGTCTGAAAACCGAATTTCTCATACAACCCGTGCGCATCCCTGGTGGCCAGCCGCTGTTTCGTATTCTTCACATCCGGATGCTCCAGCACGCAGCTCATCAGCCACTTGCCTAAGCCCCGGCCGCGGTAATCCTCATGAATGATGACATCGCAAATCCACGAAAACACAACCTTATCCGTGACGACCCGGGCAAATCCAACCTGCTTGCCAAGCGCATCGTACAGCCCGAAGCACAATGAATTGCGGATACTTTCTACGATGCTGCTCCTCACCCGTTCCCCCGCCCAGTAGGACTTCGACAGCTCTCTGCATATAAAATCAAGGTCCAGAGCGTCCGACGCATCGCTGATTTTGTACATTCCCTTTTTCCATTCCATTGGCGTCTTCCCCCTGATCGGCCGATTCAATATTTTCCAATTAGGAAATACTACATCAATACTGGTATTATAAATAAGGATAGCGTTAGAAAGCTACTAAAAGGTTAATGTTAGGTGAGGCATCCCACCAATGGAGGGCGATACATATGGAAATGAAAAGTTTTATGGGCGGTAAAAGTGTCATACTTCGTCTTGAGATGGATACGGAAAAAACGAAGTTCGGCGAAGTGGCCGCGTTTATCGGGCAGCGGGGCGGAGATATTGTAGCGATTGACGTCATTCAGACGAGCAAAAATATTACGGTCCGCGACCTGACGATCACAGTGAGCGAATCGGGGCAAATCGAAAAAATTATCGAGAGCATCCCTCAACTGCCAGGCGTGAAGCTGGTGAATATTTCAGACCGGACGTTCCTGCTGCATCTGGGCGGCAAAATTTCGGTCAGCCCGAAAACGCCGATTCAGAACCGGGACGATCTGTCCCGTGTGTATACGCCGGACGTAGCGCGCGTGTGCTTGGCAATCAAAGAGGATCAGAAAAAAGCCTACTCGCTTACGATCAAGCGCAACACGGTTGCGGTTGTGTCTGACGGCTCCGCTGTGCTGGGCCTCGGGAATATCGGGCCTTATGCGGCAATGCCGGTCATGGAAGGAAAAGCGATGCTGTTCAAGCAGTTCGCAGACGTGGACGCGTTCCCGATCTGCCTGGACACGCAGGATACCGAGGAGATCATCCGCTCAATTAAAGCGATTGCGCCGGGCTTCGGCGGGATTAATTTGGAGGATATTTCCTCCCCGCGGTGTTTTGAGATCGAGGAGCGGCTCCGCCACGAGCTCGATATCCCGGTGTTCCACGACGACCAGCACGGAACGGCTGTAGTGCTGTACGCCGGCTTGATCAGCGCGCTGAAAGTGGTGAACAAGTCGATTGGCAACGTGCGGGTCGTCGTGTGCGGCATCGGCGCCGCGGGCATAGCCTGCAGCAAAATCCTTATGGCCGCAGGCGTGAAGGAGATTGTGGGCGTAGACCGCGAAGGCATCCTTACAGCGGATCGGGAGTACGAGAATCCGATGTGGAACTGGTACGCTTCGCGCACGAATCCGGGGCGCAAGAGCGGCACTCTGCAGGAGGCGATGGTGGGCGCAGACGTGTTTATCGGCTTGTCCGCAGGCGGTATTCTGAAACGCGAGGATGTCGCAAGCATGGCATCGGATCCAATTGTATTCGCGATGGCAAACCCTACTCCTGAGATCATGCCGCAGGAAGTGGAAGACATTGTTGGCGTCATGGCCACGGGCCGTTCGGACTTCCCGAACCAGATCAACAACGTGCTCTGTTTCCCGGGGATCTTCCGTGCGGCGCTCGACTGCCGCGCGACGGAAATCAATGAAGAGATGAAGCTGGCCGCCGCTGAAGCGATTGCCGACTCCATCTCCGATGAAGAGCGCGACCGCTTCTACATCATTCCTAGCCCGTTCAACACCAAAGTCGTGAAGAAAATGCGCGACGCCGTCATCAAAGCCGCCTTGGCCACCAACGTAGCACGCCGCGTACCGCGGGAGTACCGGTAAGCATACCGGATCGCGAGTGTTTAAGGTGTTAACTGCCTAGGGAGGTACATCAGTTTGAAATATGGTTGACCACCGTCCTGGCTGGCACTGGCAGTTACTATGGATGCAAGATACTAGTTGTTGTCCACGGGCTGCAATTTGGATAACCAATTTCGCTATCATGCCGTGCCATTACGTAAATTCGCCAATATCATCAACATATTTCAAATGAACTACACTAAATTTCCTTATTCGGTCGCTCGATGCACACATTAAGGAAATTGGTGGTCGAATAAAAGATAGTAGCCGCTAATCCGAGGGAAATAAGGTAATCCGGAGACAAATTAGAGTAATTCGTTACCATGAGTAATAGTTACTTTCCGGAAATGGTCACTTGATACGTACGCAGCACATCAACCACAATAGACCTCGATCCTGCTTCAGGATCGGGGTCTTTTATACGCTAACGAACCACAGACACTCTAATTAGACCAATAACACCTTTTGAAATGTAACGAATCCCAGCCGCCTTATTTAGCTGTTTTCCCGCCTAAGAGACGAGTTTTCTTCCATATAGCGCGTGTACGGTTCGTTAGATTGAAAAAAAGGCAATCTTTGATCAAATAACGTTCATAGGATTCGTTACGCTGTGGTAGCGGTTGATTTGTTCTTCGGCGGTTGGCAGCCGGGCTTAATGGCAACATCAGCTGCGATAGTTAATATGGGGAAGTGTGAGTTAGTAAGTCCGTGTACAGCGGTATAGCATACAAAACCCCAAAAAGCCCGGAAAGTCCGGGCCTGTGGGCAAGAAACGCTCCCCAACCCCCACTCAAGCGGCCTTCTTAGGCCAAAGCGTATAGCTAAAGCTATAGAGAAAATCGGCACCGAGGATGATGCTCCATAATTGGATGGTTCTCAACAGGCTTTCGGTACGGGCAGCATCGCCGACCATCCAGACCATGCCGAGCAACAGCAGGCAGCCGATGGCATAAGCTGCTAAATGGCGCTGCCACTGGTGCCGCTGTCTGCGGGCATGTTCAGGGCCTGACTTGGCTTTCGGCTGAGGCGCAGGGCCTCCCGCATACCGGTGGTGAAACCACCCGTCCGCCCTGCTGATCATCTGATGGCCGAATGCGATGGACACACCGATGTAAATCGCTGCCACCCCGTGCACAAATGTTGCCGTAACACCGCTTCGTAACTCCACAATGGTTGCGATGAGCAGCGCCAAGTCCACTAACGGAGTGCACATAAGCAAAACCGCACCCAACCTGGGTTTTCTCAGCAGGTATCTGCAAACCAATCCGGCCAGGACAAACACCCAGAACCCGATTTCGCATCCTATAATAAATGAAGTGATCATGGCGCATATCCCCTTTGTAATACAGGTGTATTATCAAGCACAATCGTATAATAGCACACTTGTATTATAAAAAACAACCATGCTACAATAAGTCTATGCCCAAAAAAGTAGATCACCACCAACGCCGCGAACAGCTCGCTGAAGCTGCGTGGCACATTATACGGCGGGACGGCATCGAAGGCGTCTCCGTCCGCAACGTTGCGGAAGAGGCCGGCATGTCGCTCGGTTCTCTCCGGCATTACTTCACTACGCAATCGGAATTGATTGCCTTCTCTATGCGCTTGGCTTCGGATCGAGTCACAGCCCGGATCGCCAAACTCACCTTCAGCGGCAACCCGCGAAAGGATGTTCAGATGCTGGTTTGCGAGCTCGTCCCGCTCAACGAGGACACGATTGCCGAGAGCGAGATCTGGCTCGCCTTAACAGCGAAGGCACTAGTAGATCCGGTACTTAAAACTCACTTTCAGGAGGTGCACAGTCAGCTTCAAGCTTTTTTCCTGCAGGCAATGCATGCATTCGCGGCTATAGAACAAGCCCTCCCCGGCTTACAGCCGGAATTGGAAGCCAAACGGCTGCATGCGCTGGTCGACGGACTGGTGCTCCACGGCATTCTTTTACCGGGGAGCTTGTCCGCAGACGAGATCATCACCATCGTTTCGCGCCATTTAGACAGCCTGCTGGAGGCCTAAGAACTTACCTTACAAGCACAAAGAGCAGCCCGCGGCTGCTCTCTTCTCATCCAATCTTACACTTCCCCGATATCATGCTGCCCGACAATCAGCTTCACCGGCTCCAAATATGCACGCGTCACGACCGGCGATTCCATCATATCGAATTCGATGTCGATGATCTTCGAGCGGTTCTTGCCGTTGAAACGCGGATCAATGACTACTTCAAACTGCTTCAGTCCCAGCGAAGGGACGATCACCGTGCATCCGATGGAGAAATTCGGGGTCTCCAGCTGCCCGTACTCGAACAGGGTTTCCGTGATCGGTTCTTCGTTCATATCCACGATTTCTACACGCTGACAAATGCTGTATTCCATCCAAATCCGCCTCTCAAAGACTTCCATTTCTTTCTATTATAAAGGCGTACCGGATAGCCTGTAAACGCAAAAATAGACGGGATTCGACATCCCGCCTACCTTTTTTATTCCTTATTTCTTTTCAAGAATAATGATGCTTTGGGACTCTTGATCCCAAGTTACGTTGGAGTTTAAGGACTCGCTCACGAAGCGGATCGGCACAACGATGCGGGATTTCACGGATTGGGCAGCCACTTCAAGAACAACCTTCTTGCCGTTGATGTAAGCCGCTTTTCCATTGACAACCAGTGTCAGTTTAACGGAACCTTTTACTACCAGGATCGTTTTTGTTTTTGCATCGTATGTTACAGTCGCATCCAGTGCTTCAGCGATAGCACGGAAAGGAACCAGTACTTTTCCTTTTTGAACCATAGGCTGTGTATCGAACTTAGGCTCTTCCCCGTTTACATAAGCTTTGATGGCCAGTTTGCCAAGTTTCTTCTGCAGTTGAGCCAGCTTTTTGTAAGCTTTCATGTCGTTAGGGTTTGCTTTCAGCGCTTCTTTTTGCAGATCGATGGCAATCGCCAGGTTGCCGCTTGCTTCGTACTTGGCAGCCGCTTCAGCCAATGCTTTTTCTGCGTCAACGCCATATTTGGTTTTCAGAAGCTCAGCAATGACTTTGCCTGCAGGTTTGTTTTTCACATTGTTGTATGCATTTAAAAGGCCCTTGTAACCTTTGTAAGTATCGTAAGTTACGGAAGTTACGCCGCCGCCGTATACGTCGTCGCTTACAGTTACTTTCACAGGCTTGTTAGGCTGAACTTTTACATCTTGCTTGGAGTCGGTTTTCTCTGCTTTAACGACAGCTTTCACTTCAGCTTTCTCAGCCGCTTTGGACTGGGATGCCGGTGCCGCCATAGCGGAAGATGCGAATAAGCTCAGAGACAGTACTGCTGCGCCTAGGGTTAGTAAATTTTTCTTCATCATTTGTTCCTCCTCAGAAACGGTTCTGTATTGTTGGTCACCATAAGCTTTCGCCAAGCTCGTCCGTTTTTCTGGGGGTGTCCGGAAAATTTAATCCAGTAAACTATTTCAAAGCGCTGCCCCCAAAAAGAATCCGATACTCCCAAGCCTTGCCTTCAAAAGAGTCCACACGAACGCCTCCGCTGGCCTGGGAATAGGTGTGCAGCACCTGCCCGTTACCGAGATAAATGCCTACATGAGTAATGGTTTGGGTTTCCTTGTCGATCCCTGCATAGTCGCTTGCCTTGTAACCTTTATAGGGCATAAAAAAGATCAAATCCCCGCGCTCAAACGTATGCCAGTCGGTTTTCCGGTTGCCTAAGCCGGTTACATGGTCCCCTTGGCCTCTGGAATCGGCAGGCAGCACCTTGCCAAGCGCATCTTTAAAAGCGGTTCTTACAAAATCGGAACAGTCAAACGTAGCCGTCGTGTTGCGGTCCGAACCATATTCATAAGGAGTTCCCAAATACTTCATTCCCGCTGCAATCACGGCTTCCGCCTGCTCGCTCGGACTCAGTACAGGCTTTGCAGGTTCGGCGCCCGGCACTTCTCCGGCTTGAATGTACCTGCTGTTGGTACTTACGTAACCGGCGGTTCCGCTGCTGTCTTTGATCTGGTACCAGTAACTGTTTACCTTGCTGACAATCTGCACTTGTTCCCCTGCCTCCAGCATGCGGATTATGGCTCCGGAAGCAGATGGGCTCTTACGGAAATTAACACCGGAGAGAATGGCTGCGTTCGAGGAAGGGGCAGCAGATATAATTTGAGTATATTTGTCGTTGGTCGAGATATAGCCTGTTTTCCCGGAGCTGTCTTTCACCCGATACCAGTAAGCATTGGTCTGTTCCAATATGGAAACCTGTTCGTCCGGGCGCAAGTAACGGATCAGGCCGCCTGACGTGCTTGGCTGCGTTCGAAAGGAAACGGATTGTTCCACTACAGCGGCTTTCGGCAGTTCGGCAGCTGCTCCTGTCAGGGGCAATGACGCCAATGAAAGGCTTGTCAGCAGGGTCCACAGGACGATCTTCTTCTTTTTCATCTGAACGTTCCTCCAAGTATGCAGTAATGTGAAGGGGCGCTTCTATACCCAAATAAGACAAGCTTGAATCACCCTCCTCCATTATCGGAAGAAAATTATTCATCTACTATGGTTCCTTTTCCTTAATTGGTATATCTTTCATAGGAAAAATGAACTAATTAATGTTGTTAATTCATACCAGTTTACTATGGTTACATCAATACGGATATACGGGTGTGATGCAAGAAGGAATGGTTTTGCGCATAAAAGGTATGAATTGGAACATGTTGCACACAATGGACTATAGAAGCCCAGTTGATATATGGAGGGGATATCTATGTTTCATGTCAAAGAGCACGGAACTTCCATCCGCAAAGAGATCGTAGCAGGACTTACGACTTTCTTAACGATGGCGTACATTATGGTCGTAAACCCGATCATCCTTGCCGACGCGGGGGTGCCGTTCGAGCAGAGCTTTACAGCAACGATTCTGGCGGCAGCCGTCGGGACACTGTTCATGGGATTGCTGGCGAACTACCCCTTTGCCGTGGCGCCCGGGATGGGCCTGAACGCTTATTTCGCCTATTCCGTCGTGCTCGCGCAAGGCGGCGCCATAGACTATCGTATCGCCTTCTCCGCCGTTTTCGTTACGGGCCTTCTGCTGGTCCTGCTCTCGCTGACTCCGCTGCGGACGAAGCTGATCGAAGTGATTCCGCGCAGCATGAAGCATGCGATTACCGCCGGGATCGGCTTATTTATCGCCTTCATCGGCCTTCGTTTATCGGGGCTGATCGTAGCCGACCCTAGCAACCTTGTGAAGCTGGGGAATTTGCACAGCCCTTCGGTCGTATTGGCCTTAACCGGTCTGTTAGTCACGCTGGTTTTACTGGTTCGGAATGTAAACGGAGCTCTTTTTATCGGGATGGTGATTACGGGGATTATCGCTTACTTATCCGGATATTTGTGGTTCTCCAACGGGTTTGTGGGAACCCCCGGCTTGCCTGAGGGGCTGCTGGTCTGGAACCCGGTGACCGCGGTTGGAGATGTCATTCGTTACGGGTTATATGGGGTGGTCTTCTCTTTCTTCCTTGTTACTTTGTTCGATACCACCGGCACCCTGCTGGGGTTGGGCGAACAAGCCGGTTTCATGCGGGAAGGCAAGCTGCCTCGCTCGGGGCGGGCGCTCTTTTCGGATTCAGCCGCTACGCTGTTCGGATCCATGGCGGGGACAAGCCCTTCCACAGCCTACATCGAATCCGCTTCGGGCGTAGGCGCGGGCGGCCGCACGGGACTAACGGCTATCGTGATCGCGGTGCTTTTCGGGTTGTCTGCCTTCTTTGGCCCTACGATCGGGGCGATAGCCGGCATCTCCGCCATCACATCGCCGGCCCTGATCATCGTCGGCTCCTTTATGATCACAAGCGTCAAGCATATCGAATGGGACAAGTTCCATGAGGCCTTTCCCGCCTTTCTTGTCATTCTCAGCATGCCGCTCACCTCGTCGATCGGCACAGGGATTGCACTGGGGTTCATTTCTTACCCGATTATGAAGGCCGCTAAAGGCCTTTGGAAGGACATCCATCCGCTGATGGCCATTCTGGCTCTATTGTTTATTTATCAGTTGGTGTTTTTGCCGCATTAGGGTTGGAGCTGGAGCCGTTATTTATACTCCTTCGCTTCAGGCACCATCAAACCTTTGCCTATCACGTTCGGCGACACCGGTTTTCTGCCGAGCTCCCGCGCCCATACGGACAACTGGCCGCAGTGGTGGATCTGATGGGCGATTGTATGGCGCATGATTTCCCCCCAAGTGTCCGTGACCGTCGTACCGTCAGCCCGGGTATCGGTAAACGCACGATTCTCCATCCGCTCTTCCCAGTTATTCACGAACGCCTCCACTTCCGGACGAAACAGCTTGTCCAGCTCCCTAACCTTGGTCAACGAAGCATATTCCTGGAACTTCTCTTGGAAGTCGGGCTTGCCTTGCATCGCACGAATCCAGCTCCACTCGACGTCAGCCATGTGAAAGAGCGTTTCCAGAATGCTCCCCACACCGCCGGTCCGGCGCCGCAGCAGCTCCTCTTCAGGTACCTCCCCGCACCACTCATACCACTGTTCTCTAATAATCCAGTTATAGCGGAACCATGTTTTCAAATCGAACGCCTCCCATTTCTACTATTCTTATCTCCATAGTTTACCACCCCTAGTTCCAAAAGGCATACCTGATTCGGCTTGATCTCAAACTTGGTCCGCATCTTATAGGCACTTATCTCCTCATCGGTCATATAGTGTAGGAAGAGTGAATAGGAGAGGAACTTAGAATATGTATAAAGACACCATTCTGCAAGAACCCGGCCTTACACTGGCCGCAGACTCGAATCGCGTATTGAACTATGAGAAGGATCCCCGGAATTACTTGACCCAGCTGTTCGGGGAGCAATTCCCTGCCATAGACACCGGTCTGTTCAATATCCGGCTCAGCCAAGGGAACGTTGTTCAGCCTCACTGGCATACCAATGCCTCCGAGCTTGTATTTGTGATCAGCGGGGAAGTGATGACTTCTATCTTCAATCCGTTTACTCAGCGGTTGCTAACATACCGTTTAAGTCCCGGGCAAGTATCCCAGTTCCCCAGAGGCTGGTTCCATTGGATTGTAGCGTTGTCCGAACAAGCCCATTTCCTTGCGATCTTCGACCAGCCTACACCCGACGTTGTGCTGGGCTCCGATTTCCTGCGCTATTTGCCAAAAGAAATTGCAAACCGGGCCTATTGCGCGAATGAAGCCGCTTATGCAGCAGCGGTAGCCCCTATTACGGAATCCGTCATTTTGGGGCCTCCTCCTAGCTGCAGTGTGTAGACAGACACAAAAAAGACCCTTATCAGGGTCTTTTCATTTTCTATCCTATAAACTCCTGCACCCATTGTCCGTTATAGAACGCTATCCCGATTTGGGTGAACCCCGAGTTTAGGATATTCGCGCGGTGGCCCGGGCTGTTCATCCAATCATTCATCACCTGGGTTGCACTGGTTTGGCCGCTGGCAATGTTTTCACCGGCCGTGGTATAAGTTACACCGAATGATTTCATCATATCGAACGGCGAACCATACGTAGGCGAATTGTGGTCAAAATAATGATGGTCATACATATCCCTGGCTTTCGCCATGGCTGCATTGGTCAGATTGGTATTGTTCATAGTTAAGGCAGTCAAGCCAGCTTTGGTCCGTTCCTGATTGACAAGGTCCAATACCTGCTGCTCGAAGCCCGCAGCGGCTGTAGACGTTGCCCCGGTATTTGGACTTCCCTGCCTCTCTTGGCCCGGATTGGCTGCATTCGGCGTTCCAGTCTCTACGGGTGCAAGAGGTGCTTGATCACCGGCCGGTGCCTGCGTCTGTCCTGGATTGTACAAGTCCTGCCAGTCCATGGTACCAGGTTCCGATTGCATCCTCATCCCGTTCTTCGCCGCCCCCTGCGTGGAGATGGATGAAGCTTGGGTAGTGGTGCGCAGATGGTTTTTGGATGGAGCAGGCTTAGCATAGGATTGATAGGTACCTGTGTCCCTTTTTGCCGGTGCTGCTTGTTGTTTCGCCTTCATATCCTGATTTGCTGAACAGCCTGTAACTAACAATAGAGCTGCTATGGCGACCCATTTCTTCATAAAGATAACCTCCCTGCACAATTGCCGAGTATTGGTGTTTTTATAAAGATATGGTTCGCTATCCGCCCTGCACTTATTCTGCAAAACAAGGAACTAGGAGAAACTTCTGTTTCCCTCGGCCAACTCCTTAAGGGCCAAAGCCCTTTCCTTCAGAAAGCGCCTCATATAACGCTCCAAAAACAGGCGGTCCGCCAATTTTCCAAGCACGCCTAAGGGTGACTTATATTCAAAATTGTCCACCATCAATGTACTCCCGTCGGGCCGGCCGATAAATTCATGCTGATGCACAAAAGAATCAAAAGCCCCCTTTACCATCACATCCACAAAGCGGCGAGGCGCTTCCATTTCGATAATACGGGCCGTCAGTCTCTGCTTTACCCCAAAATGAAGCGCCTCCCAAACCACTTCGTCCCCCAGTTTCAGCAGGCCGGTTGTTACTCCCCCTACTGCTTTTTCCTTGGTTGCGGCTGTAGTCTGCGTATGTACGTCCACGTTTCTGGCTAAATCAAAGCATCGTTCGACAGGTGCTTGAATTGAGACAGTGTGTTGAATGACCGGCATTTTTTCCTCCTTGCTCACTAAAAAAGGGTCGTCTTTGTGCATTAAAATGGTATAATACTAGGCAACTATAAACGGCAACGCATACAAATCCTCCATACGTTAGGGTGAGCATGATGTCAGCGAGCGAACCTCTTAGACTGCGCCAACTGTTTGCTTTCTTCCTGCCGCTGGGCTTGTCCGCAAGCCTGGTGACGATCTCGCATGTCATTATCAACAGTACGCTGGCCCGCTCGGCCGAAGCGGAAACGGTCATCGCGAGTTATGCGATTGCGCTAAGCCTGCTTACGATTACGGAACGGCCCGCAGTCCTTCTGCGGCAATCGTGTTCCGCGCTCGTAAGGGACCGCCTGTCGTTCCGCGCCATGTCGGCGGTGGCCTATTATGTGTTCGGGGCCATTTTCCTGATAGGGCTGCTTGTGTCTTTCACGCCGGTGGGAGAGTGGATTTTCCGCCATTTCTTCGGTGTGGCGCCCGAATTGCTGCGCGCCACCGTAAAGGTGTATCAAATTTTGATGTTTGTCAGCATCTTTTCGGCGATCCGGTGTTTGTATCACGGCATTATTATTTTTAATTACAGGACCAAATGGCTGACTATCGGGATGGCAGTCCGGCTTGCGGTGATGTACCTGCTCTCAGTATATTTCATTGAAACGGATCAAGTACACAGCGGGCAAATCGGGGCCATTATCTTTTTGTCAGGTATGATCATAGAAGCAGCCGTCGCCGTGTTTGAAGGCCGCAGGCTGCTGCGGACCATCCCCGAGCGGAAGCCGGATCATCCGGTGTCGTCGCCCGGCCATGTAATGCGGTTCTACAAACCGCTGCTGTATTCTTCGCTGATCGCGGTGTTTCTGGGTCCCTCCATTAACGCGCTGCTAGGCAAAACTGCGGATATTGAGCTGTCCATCGCCTCCTATGCGATCGCGGCAAGTCTGATCCAGCTGGTGTCGAGCTTTTTCTCGTATATGCACCAAATGGTGCTGAACTTCTACCCCCGGGACCGGCACTTGGTGAACCGGTTCGCGCTGCTGTTAGGTTTTGTTCCGGCGGCGCTCCTGTCGCTGTTATGTTACACCCCGTTGGGTGAATGGCTTATGCATCATGTCATGGGCGTACAGGACCGGCTGCTCCATGAAAGCCTGGATGCACTAAAAGTGTTCATCCTGCTAGCCCTCGTGCTGCCGTGGCTGGATTTCCTGAACGGCATCATCATGCTGCGCGGTGAAACACGGGTGATGGTCCGTTCGCAGGCTGCGAATCTGGCCGTTACTCTGGTTGTACTGGTCACCTGTGTGCTGCTCGTTCCCGCATGGGGAGGCCGCATCGGCGCACTAGCCGCCTCTCTCGGTTCCCTCGGCGAAATGGCCGCCGTGTTCTATATCATCCGCCGCCCGGCCAAAGCCTCTGCAGAGGCTATGTGACGGGCCTCCTGCAGCGGACAAAGCGGCCGCTGAGTGCGGGATATTCTAGGAAGAACAAGACTCTAATAGTTTCCTAGTGTTGATACTTTTCACATGACATCATAACACTCTAACCCTGCATTCCTTATATTTTGTTGAAGAAAGTTATTGTATTGCTATAATTAAGAAAAGTGTACTTAACTTTCATATGATATTTAGGAGGATTTACTGCATCATGACAATCAAAGTCGGAATTGTAGGATATGGGAATCTTGGAAAGGGCGTTGAACAAGCCATCTCGCAAAATCCAGATATCGAGTTAATCGCCATTTTCACCCGCAGACAACCAAATCAATTTAGTTCCCAACAAAACGGTGTGAAATTTGAGCATATTTCCGCAGCAGACAGCTATATGGGTGTAATCGATGTCATGATTATGTGCGGTGGCTCTGCTACGGATCTTCCTGAACAAACTCCGTGGTTTGCCCGCATGTTCAACACCGTGGACAGCTTCGATACACATGCCAAAATTCCTGAGTTTTTTGACGAAGTGAACGCCGCAGCTAAAGAGAACGGCAAGTTGAGCGTAATCTCAACGGGCTGGGATCCGGGCTTGTTCTCCTTGAACCGTTTGCTGGCTCAGTCTATTCTTCCCGAAGGAACCGATTATACGTTCTGGGGCAAAGGCGTAAGTCAGGGGCACTCCGACGCCATCCGTCGCGTACCTGGCGTAAAAGGCGGCGTACAGTATACGGTTCCGGTCGAAGCTGTGATCGAGCGTATTCGCTCAGGTGAAACACCAGAGCTGTCCACCCGGGAGAAGCATTTGCGTGAGTGTTATATTGTAGCCGAAGAACACGCCAATCAAGAGGAAATTCGAAACGCTATCGTATCGATGCCGAACTACTTCGCCGATTATAATACGACGGTTACATTTATTACCGAAGAACAATTAAAAGCAGAACATGGGGAAATGCCACATGGCGGCTTCGTGATCCGAAGTGGAGTTACTGGGCAAGGCAAACGCCAAATCATAGAATTCGGTCTGAAGCTGGAGAGCAATCCGGAATTTACAGCCAGTGTGCTGGTCGCTTATGCAAGAGCAGCATTCCGCTTGAGTCAAGAAGGCCAAACGGGCGCCAAGACCGTCTTTGATATTCCATTCTCTTACTTATCCCCTAAATCTGGCGAAGAGCTCAGACGCGATCTGTTATAGATCCAACACGAGGATGCCGCTGAAGAGCGTCAGCTTCATTAACTATCGGTTTTCAAAAAAGTCCCGGCGCATCCCGCCGGGACTTTCCTATTTCCCTGCTGCTGTCTGCTTATACAGCTGCAGGTACTGCTTGGCCGACTGCTTCCAGCTGAAGTCGGTCTTGCCGATGTTGGCGTTCAAGGCGTTCCACGTGTCCTTGTCGCCGAAAGCCCGCACCGCGCGCTGGATCGCATACAGCATCTCATGCGCGTTGTAATCGTGGAACGTGAACCCGGTGCCGGTTCCCGTTTCGGGGTTGTACGCCTGCACAGTGTCCTTCAAGCCGCCCGTCTCGCGGACGACCGGCACCGTACGGTAGCGCATGGCGATCAGCTGCCCGATGCCGCACGGCTCAAAGAGCGACGGCATCAGGAACAGGTCGGAGGCCGCATAAATATTCCGCGCCAGCTCCTCGCTGAAAAACAAATTCGACGACAGCTTCTCCGGATGCTTCGCCGCCGCTTCCCGGAACAGCGCCTCGTAATACGGCTGTCCGGTCCCCAGCACCACGAGCTGCACATCCAGCTCGAGGATTTCCTCGAGCACCCGGTGGATGAGGTCGAGCCCTTTTTGCTCCACAAGCCGCGTCACCAGCGAAATCACCGGCACATCCCCGTCCACCGGGAGCCCGAGCCTCGCCTGCAGCGCGGTCTTGTTGAGGCGCTTCTTGGTCAGCGCCCCCCGGTAAGTCGCTGTAAGATGGGGATCCGTCATCGGATCGTATTGATCGTAATCGATGCCGTTCAGAATCCCGTACAGCTCGCCGCTGCGCTGACGCAGCAGCCCATCCAATCCTTCGCCGAAGTACGGCGTCTGGATTTCCTCCGCATACGTCGGGCTCACCGTCGTGATGACGTTCGAGTAGCCGATCCCGCCTTTCATGAAGCTGACCGCGCCGTTAAACTCCAGCGCCCCCGGATGATAGTGCTCCTCGTTCAGCGTAAGAATGTCGCCCAGCACTTCACGGCCGAACACGCCCTGATATTTAAGGTTATGAATAGTAAACA
This sequence comes from Paenibacillus gansuensis, assembly GCF_042684925.1. Classification (NCBI taxonomy): domain Bacteria; kingdom Bacillati; phylum Bacillota; class Bacilli; order Caryophanales; family Paenibacillaceae; genus Paenibacillus; species Paenibacillus gansuensis. Next base: position 19,344 of record NZ_JBHUME010000011.1, read on the forward strand.
TCGTACGAATGTCCTTGTAGAACTCATATTGACGGTAATTGGCCTCCAGGAACACCGGGATCAGCGCCGCCTGCCAGTCGTGGCAGTGGATCACGTCCGGCTGGAACCCCAGCTTCGGCAGCGCCTCCAGCACCCCGCGGCAGAAGAACGCATACCGCTCCGCCTCATCCCCGAAACCGTACAGCCCCTGCCGGTTGAAATAGTACTGATTGTCTACAAAATAGTAAGTAACCCCGTCATGCTCCGCTTCTTCAATGCCGCAATACTGCTGCCGCCAATTCACATAAACGGAGAACGACTGGACCGTGTACATCTCCTCGCGCAGCTTCTCGGAAATATCGCCATACTTTGGCAAAATAACGCGGACATCCGCCCCCTGAGCATTCAGCGCTTTTGGCAGCGAGCCCGCTACGTCGGCGAGCCCCCCGGTTTTTACGAACGGTACTGCCTCTGATGCGACAAAAAGAACTTTCAACCCTAACACTCCCATCCCATGTTCATTCTTCTATCTGTCTCTACAGTCAAAATAGTGACAAACAACCGCGCCCCGCCCGCCAGGGAGGATCACCGTCATTTATCACTATTCCGGCCGACCTTAAATCACTTTCTTCTTCACCGCGATAAACGGCGCCCGGCTGTCGCCATGCAGCACGTTGCCGCTTTGGATGAACACATCTTTATCGAGAATAGCGCGCTCGATCTGCGCGTTCAAGTCGATGACGCAGTTTTGCAGCACGATGCTATTTTTCACGTGAGCTCCCCGCCGTACCCGCACACCCCGGAACAGAATTGAATTCTCCACTGTACCTTCAATGATACACCCGTTTGCGATCATCGAGTTGCTCACGTTGGCGTGATCAAGGTACCTTGCGGGCGGCTCGTCTTTGACTTTGGTATAAATACGTCCGTTCTCAAAGAACAGGCTCTTCCAAATTTGCGGATCCAACAGCTTCATGCTGTTCGTGTAGTAGCTTTGAATCGTATTAATAATGCCCATATGGCCCTTATATTCATGCCCGTAAACCTTTAACTTCGTTAAATTCTTCATAATGCCGTCACGCACAAAATAATCATATCCCTGCGCCAGGCAAGTATCAATCATATCCAGCAGCAGCGAGGTGCTCATCAGGTACATTTCCATCGACAGCTTGTTGCTTCGCGAACGTCCCGTATGCTCCTCCATCACGCGAACCCGGCCGTCCTCATCGGTTTCCAGCCTGCGGAATTTGGAATGCTCCTCTTCGCTGCTTTCCTTGTACACCATCGTAATATCCGCGCCGCTCTGGATATGCGCTTCCAGCACCTCGCAGTAATCGATGTTGCACACGATATGGCTGCGCGTCAGCAGGACATAAGGCTTGTTGCTCCGGTAAAAATAATCGCGGTGGCTGTAAAAGTTATACAAATCGCCCTTCATCATTTCCCGCATCTCGTCGATCGACGGCGGCAGGACGAACAGGCCTCCGCGCTTGCGGTCCAGATCCCATTCCTGCCCGGAGCCGAGATGGTCCATCAAGGAACGGTATTTCCGGTGAACGAACACGGCCACATCTTCCAGCCCTGAATTCACCATGTTGCTCAATGCAAAATCAATCAACCGGTACCTTCCCGCAAAAGGAACTGAAGAAATGCAGCGGTTATACGTCAGCTCTTCCAGATCGTCCGGCTCATTAACAAGGTTAATTACTCCCATGATTTGCTTCATACTTGACCGCCCTCTCTTACGCCTGAATTAACGGCAATTTGACCGATTCGTTCCCGCCGATCAGCACAATGTCCTCGTCTTCTCCGCCAATGACGCAATCGTCTTCCACCACTGTATTTTCGCCGATGATAGCACGCGTGATCTTGACGTTGCGGCCGATTTTGGCGTTCGGCATGATGACGGAATCTTTAATCTCGCTGTTGTCTCCGACTTGCACGCCGTAAAAAAGAACAGAGTGATCTACGTTACCGTACACCGTGCACCCCTCGTTGACCAACGATCTTTTCACGGATGCCGTTGATGCGATGTATTGCGGCGGCTGATACGGGTTCAGCGAATAGATGCGTAAATCCTTATCGTTCAGGTTGAGGCTCGGTTCCGGCTCCAGCAGGTCCATGTTGGCTTCCCACAAGCTTTGCACTGTACCGACATCTTTCCAGTACCCTTCAAAAGAATAAGCATACATGCGCAGGCCATCCTCGAGCATCGCGGGAATGACGTCTTTCCCGAAATCTTTGCTGGAATTCGGGTTCTGCTCATCCTGGATCAGATACTTGCGGAGCACATCCCAACGATAGATGTACACGCCCATGGACGCAAGGTTGCTGACCGGTTCCTTAGGTTTTTCCGCAAATTCCTTCACACTGCCGTCCTCATCCGTAATGATCACACCGAACCGGCTGGCTTCTTCCCAAGGCACTTCAAACGCTGCAATGGTTACGTCCGCCTGCTGCTCCTTATGATAGTCCAGCATGAGGTTGTAGTTCATTTTATAAATATGGTCGCCGGAAATGACAAGCACATACTCCGGTTTATATTCGTCGATAAAGCCGATATTTTGATAAATCGCATTCGCCGTCCCGCTATACCAATCCGCGCCTTTCTGCTGCTGATACGGGGGAAGCACGAACACGCCGCCATGCTTTCGATCCAGGTCCCAAGGGCTTCCGATCCCGATATAAGAGTTCAACACTAATGGCTGATACTGCGTCAACACGCCTACGGTGTCGATATTGGAGTTCGTGCAATTGCTGAGGGTGAAATCAATAATGCGGTATTTCCCGCCAAAATGCACAGCAGGCTTAGCCAGCTCTTTGGTCAACACGCCGAGCCGTTTCCCTTCGCCCCCTGCCAGCAGCATAGCGACCATCTCTTTGCCTCTTGCCATATGTCGTTTCCCCCTCTGGAATAAATATTCGAACTAGTAAGCTTACAACGTGGGCACAGCGGCGCTGCGGAATGCATACCTGAACATGACCGAAGCAAGCGGAGGAACTTTGATGACGATGCTGTACGGCTGATTATGCCACGGCACTTTCTCGGCTTTCACCGGAACCTCATTTACTTGTCCCGAGCCGCCGTACTTCTCGCTGTCGCTGTTCAATACCTCTACGTACGTTCCTGCCCGGGGCACGCCTACACGGTACTCCATATAGGTGGCCGGAGTGAAATTGGTCAGGCACAGGAGCACATCCGTTTTCTTCACGCCTTTACGAAGAAAAGTAACGATCGATTGGGCTTCCGCATGCGGATCCACCCACTCAAACCCGTCCGGCGTATGGTCCTGCTGCCATAACGGGGAAGCGTCCTGGTAGAACCGGTTCAGTTCCCTGACGTACTGCTGCATCTGAGCATGTTTTTCGTAATCCAGCAGGAACCAGTCGATCTCCCAAAGATCCTTCCACTCGGCAAAATGCCCGATCTCTCCGCCCATGAACAGTAGCTTTTTGCCCGGATGGGCCATCTGGTACCCGTAAAGCGCCCTGAGGCCTGCGAACTTGCGCCAGTAGTCGCCCGGCATTTTGTCCAGCATCGACTTCTTGCCGTGAACGACCTCGTCATGCGAGAAAGGCAGCACATAGTTCTCAGAGAACGTGTACATAAAAGAGAAGGTCAACAGGTTGTGATGATGCTTCCGGTAAATCGGGTCCATCTCCACATATTTGAGCACATCGTTCATCCAGCCCATGTTCCATTTGTAGTTGAAGCCCAGCCCGCCAGCATCTGTCGGACCCGTAACCAGCGGCCAATCCGAGGAATCCTCCGCCATCATGAGCGCCTGCGGGAAGTATTGAAACACGGTTTCATTCAGCTTGCGCAGAAACGCTATGGCTTCCAAGTTCTCCAGCCCTCCGTTGACGTTACGGATGGAATCCGCATCCTCGCGGCCGAAACCCAGATACAGCATACTCGCTACCGCATCCACCCGCAGCCCGTCCATATGGTAGACGTCCATCCAGAAGATGGCGTTGGAGATGAGGAAGCTGACCACCTCCGGTTTGCTGAAGTCGAAACTCAGCGTCCCCCATTGGTGCTTCTCGGCCAGCCGCTCGTCCGCAGGCTCGAACTGAGGCGTGCCGTCGAACAGCCGCAGTCCGTGATCGTCTTTGCAAAAGTGGCCCGGCACCCAATCCATGATGACGCCGAGTCCTTTGGCATGACAGCGGTCCACGAACAGCTTAAACTGGTCCGGCGTTCCGTACCGGCTCGTCACGGAGTAATACCCCGTAATCTGGTAGCCCCACGACCGATCGAACGGATGCTCGGACACCGGCATCAGCTCAATGTGCGTATACCCCATGTCCGCCGCATAATCCACGAGATCCGTAGCCAGCTCCTCGTACGTGTAGAACAGTTCTTTCCCTTTGATTTTCCATGTGCCTAAGTGGACCTCATAGATGTTCAGCGGGTTGTTGTACACGGCTGCCGTTTTGCGTTTTTTGCGTTTAAACCAATCTGCATCCTGCCATTGGTAGCCATCGATTGAAGTCACAACGGACGCCGTATTGGGCCTAAGCTCGGAATAGAACGCATAGGGATCGGATTTCAGTTTCACTTCCCCGCCGTGTCCGTGCACTTCATACTTATACAGCGCACCTTCCCCGACATCGGGAATGAACAGCGTCCAAAGCCCCGAGTCTTCTATTCTATTCATGCAGTGGTGCCCGGCATGCCACTCATTAAACGAGCCTGCCACTCTGACCTCGCGGGCATTCGGCGCCCACACCGTAAAGCGGGTTCCGGAACGGCCCTCTTCTTCCGAAGGATGCGCGCCCAGCAAGCGGTAGCTGTGATACAAGTTCCCTTGATGGAACAGATAAATATCTTGAGAACTGGGGAACGAACCGCTCATGTTGACCATCCTTTCTTTGAAGGTACCTTCTATTGAATAATTACTACACTATAACCGCAAAATCCTGCGTAAAACGAAACTTACCCCGAACTATTTTTGCTATTTGAAGAAATATGAAAGAATTCGAACGAAAACGACCCAAATCGACAGATGAAAGGAAATGAATGGGGTTCTCATACAATTGGAAAACAGAGCCATACTAAGGGTAATACTCGTTAGGAGAGGTGAAATTTCTTATGCAAAATCATTGCAAAACCGCACTTGCCGCAGTAGCTGCTGCGGGGTGCTTGTCCCTGCTGCCGTGGGCTTCGGCCGCTGCAGCTTCGGGAAATGTCCAAACTAAATTCATATACCCTCAAATTGCACCCGCTAAACAGGTTGTGCAGACTTCGGAAGGCGATGTAACGGGAGACGGCAAACTGGATAAAATCGAACTGCTCGGCATCAAAAAGGATCCTGCCAGCAATTACTACGACAAATTGGTTGTGAAAGTAACGGGCGGCGGGGACGGCAAATCTGCGGAAACGGCACTGGGAGGCGGTTACACACCTACGGTTCGATTGTGTGATTTCACGGGGGATGGTGCCTTGGAGACCTTCGTGACGGCTTCCACCGGGGGAAGCGGCGGGTTGAGTACCTTTTACCTGAACTCGTGGGCGAAAGGGCAGCCGAAGACCCTGGCGCTGCCCGTGCCTCTGAAGGCGGTTGGCACATACGAGAACAACTACATCGTAAAGTTTGATGTGCCGGAGCAGAAGAAATCGTTCCGCATCGACGTGCGCGACAAAAAAGCCGACTACGACCAATCCGGCCTTTATCGAGGCGGTTTACTGACGCGTCCCCAGTCCGCAGACGTCCTGCCGTTCAGCGAGCTGCGCCCGATGGACACCGACCGCGACGGCATCTGCGAGCTCGTCGGCTTCCAGCGTGCCACCGGCCTGTACAACGCTGACACTGTCGCTTATGCCTTGTCCCTGTGGAAGTACCAGGGGAACAAGTGGAAGCTCGTGAACACGGTGGTGGTGAAGGCTAAGGTGTAGGGTTAAGAAAATTGCGTATGGGGCTTGCGCCGTTGCGGGAAAGGATGTGTCTGCATCTTTTTCTGTCCTTGTGCATCAAGATTTTTGCTACCAAAGCTTACCACGGGACATGTTAGAAGAAGAATGGGTGATTTTATTATAAGACGTTGAAAATAATCAAAAAATAAACCACATGGAGTGGGGACTCACATGTGGTTTTATTTTTAATTACTTCTAAGAATTATTAACTCTACATTAAAACTAGGATAGTTTAACTTGAATCCCAACCCTGTATTTTTAACAAAATACTCATCTTCCATTGGTTCATAATCCAAATTTTGTGCGTATATCTCCTTTAACTTAGCCAATGGAGTTCCAATACTTATTTTCTCATCTAATTTACCTAAGTAAGGCCCACGGAGTGTAATGATTGTTAATTCCCGGGAGATTAAATCAAAAAACAAATCAACAAATTCTCCCTCAATAATAATACAATCACCTTCAATTATATTATATTCAAAATCAATTTTTGATATAACTTCATTAAGTTTCATTCCAAATCTAATATCAAGCCATCCATTTTGGAAATAAACGTCCCGTTCTAGATACTGACTCATAGACATCCCTCTCTTATTTTATGAATAAGAAATAATTAATATCAACAGGCACACTAATTGTCATTAGAACCGAGGTATAGAAATGTGCTCCGTCATTAGCAGTACTGTAGCTATTTCGCCATTCTGCCATTGAGCCAAATGCCGTTTGAGCAGCAACTGTCGGACTCACGGAGACATGACCAGTTTCCTCGTTATCTATATAAGCATAAAATAATCCAGTATCATTTATAGCTTCTTTTGTTGTTGCCCACGAGCCGTATCTAAAATTGACACTCATTGAAAGTGATTTATCCGTTGCAGGCTTAACTCTACCACCCGCTAAACTAGTACCCTTATTTGCTGGGGTATAGCTCTTTGCATCATGAGAGTCGGCGAATCTAAAAACCCAAGTTTCATCAGAATCGTCTATAAGAGACTTGAATACCTTTTGAACTCCCTTTTTCGAAATAGACTTTATGTTAGGAACATAATCATCGATAGCATCGATAAAATCATCGTTTACTTCTTCTCTAATGTCGTTTGCTTTAGAGATAAAGTGAGCCATTCTTATTCGATTGGCAGTTGCATGTATATTATCTTTAAGTGCTTTAGTTTTAGCATTTTTCCAGTCACCAGTCAGTTGCCGAATTATCTTTTGATCAGCTGAGGATAGTTGATTGTCAAGTCCTTCAATCCAGTGACCTGTTGGATCTAGCCAACGTAATGGATTATTGTGGACATACGTATATAAATTCTGTGTCAAAGGGTTAGCAATTTGCCCCCCATACGCATCCACACCAATAAACCGCCCAATACTCGGATCATACCACCTAGCTCTTAAATACTGTAACCCCACCGAGGAATCGTACATTTCTCCAGAATATTTAAAAGGCTGTGCTATGGTTTCATTCATGTAAGACATATTACCAAAGCTATCATATTTGTATTCATTGAGTTTTGTCATTCCTGTTTCATCCATGAGATTAACAGTATCACCATGTCCATTTTGTACATAATATGATTTTCCTTGGCTATCTTCTCTTGCAATCAGTCCTTTACCTCTTATATATCTCGCTTCCAAAGTTTCTTCGCTGCCGTTAACGGTTGCTTCTGCAATAATATTCGAGCCGTCCCAATAAAACCTTTTTGTTACTCCACTTTCGGTTCTCTCCCACAATAAACCATCACCGTTATACTTATAGCTTACAACACCGCCAGTTGATTTAGTAACACTTATTAACCTATCCCGCTTATCATATGCGGTTATTCCGTCTGGGCGATCGAACGTTTTACTGGCAACCATACTTTTACGGTTTCCGCGAGAATCATAAGTATACGATTGATTGAAAAGTGTAGTATTCTTTAGGCGATTAAGCTCATCATAATTAAAACTATCCGTTTGAGCGTTCTCTGTTATTGTTTTTATATTCTTATTGTTATCATAACTGTATGAATAGTTACTCATTATGGTTCCATCTGACTTCTTTACTTCCAGTGTATTCATACTTAATCCATCATAAGTATAGACAGAATTAACACCATTGCGTTGTGTAATCTGCTTAAGCATACCATCTCGGTAGTGTTGATATTTAGCTACATAATCATTACTAAAATCATTAGATGTAGCTACAATATCTAACCGATTAAGGGAATCGTAATGGTAATATATGTTGCTTTCGAAAGGTCCATTCATGCTCCTTCTATTGTGATTAGGATCATAATCATATTTGATTTCGTGATCATCAGGAAATGTTACAGCTTCTAAGAGACCTGTTGTGGAGCTATAACCATATTTTGTAGTTCCTGTGCTGTCTGTCATGGTTTTTCTTTTACCAGTTAGGTTGTATCCGAATGAAATTGTCTCCTCGCCTAAGATCGCATTCCATGCACTATCGACAATTTCTTTTTTCCTTAAAAAATTACGACCATCATATGTGTATTTAAATCTATTGTTATTGCGATCAATAAACTTCACTTGGTTACTATTATTATCATAATAATATTTTTCTATATTATTTTTTCCTGTTACTGCGACTATTTCAGTTTTTAAGAGTCGTCCCATTTCATCATAACTTTTCGTAGTGATATTATTATCTGGGTATGTAACCCTTACAATATTACCCATTAAATTATAGTTATATGATGTGATTTGTGGTATTCCAGCCACGTTTACTTTAACACTAGTTAATTGACCCAGCTCATCATAACCATAGGTGGTTATGTTCTGAGGTGTTACACTATCTGTGACATTTAGGGTTTGCCCTAGGTTATCATATGTTTTAGTAAATAAAATTGTTGTTTTTCCCGTACTAGTTGTTTCTTCTTGTTTGGTTTCTCTTCCAAGTTTATCGTAATAAGATTTTCTTCCATAATTCTCAGGGGAAATTGCCGTTTTTGTATTATTGATGTCGTCAATAATATATTTTTCAAAAGATACTCCGTCAGAATATCTAACAACATTTTGACGACTCCACTGATCGTACTCATAATAGGTTCTATTGCCCAGAGCATCTTCGTTCCATACTAGCCTTCCCTTAACATCATAACCGACTTTGTTTTTTGATTTATAATTCCCTTGTTCATTTATACCCTCATCTACTTTCCAACCAAGAGGGTTCCAATTCGTTACAGTTTGAATACCTTCTTCGTCAATAATAGTTTGTTTGTTAAGAAAATCGTTATATTGAACTTTTGTTGTACTACCATCGGTGTTGTTTAATACTGAAGTCAGTCTCCCCACTGCATCATAGGAGTAACTAGTTTTATTTAAATTACCATCGATTAATTCGAGTAATTTACCTGTTGAAACATCGAGCTTATATTCCTTTACAATTGTTGAAATATTGCCGTCAATATCATGAACTGTAGTTGATGTTTTAGTTGGATAAGCCTTTTGATAGGTATCGGCATATTCAATAACAGTCACGGTGTCATAAGGTGAACCATTTTTCACTCTTATTTGGCCGACATTACCTGTTGTTACATCAATATTTTCATATGTTGTTTCCCGAAGTGGATTACCACTTGGTCCTGCGGATGTACCGCCGTAAACCTGTTCTTTTGTTACTGTTCCTTGAACATTTCGAGTGTATTGAGTATATTGCCACTGCTGATTTCCATTCACCTGTTTGGCTACAGTCATAAGCAAATGAGTTGTTGGATCAAAGGTAAATGTACTTATGCCTCCTATCGGGTCTACACTCTGAACGATATTGCCATAATCGTCGTATTGATTACTTGAATTTATTACATATGTCGAAGTCGTATCTGATTGGGAATTAGTAATCACAGTTGTAACTGGTACAGGCCATTTTCTGGCGCGATCATATCCGTAATCTATAGTTTTGGTGTAAGTCTTTGCGTTATAAATTGCATTCTCAATTATTTTTGTATTATAAAAGACCGGTGGTGAAGTATCATCAATGTAATCTTTATCGTTATAGTATGTTGAAGCTTTAAGTCCGTCATTAATAGTTACTGAAAAAGTAAAATCAGTATTATAAGAGCTACCGATATCACTTGAAGGATAAGTAATATCCTTGTAGTTGTAAGTATCTATAGAACCATCTGATTTAAAAATTTGATTTTCACGAGCTTTTATTCTGTACACTTGATTAACAGAGTTAGTCCCAATATACCTTGTGACAGGATTAGCTTCATAGGTATAAACAGCTTTTGCCCCTGTGGGATATGTTACGCCAGTTAATAGTGCATAAGGATTATCTGTAATAGGCGTGGTTCCCAGTAAATTAAATTGAGCATTTTTCAATGTATAATCATATGCAGTTGATCGACCAATGGGGTCAATAACTTGGCTTAATACTTCTTTACCATTTTGAAGAGACTTATAATAAATAACAGTTCTAGAACCAGCATTCAACCTAACCGATGTATCTTCATAGGTGATACTAATTGTATTACCAATAGAATCTGTTATTCCAGTTAAAACAGTTCCATATTTAGTATTGTTACTGTAAGTAAATGTAACTTTATTACCATAGGCATCAGATATCTGTAGTAACTGACCTTCAGCACTAAAGTACTGATTAATAAGCTGCACAGATTTTAATACATAAGCGGATGCGATACCATTTACGTTGACTGTTGTATCTGCAGTAAATGTAAGATCCAACCAAGGATATCCAGTTAACTTATTACTAGAATCTATTTTGAATACTCCAGAACCCGCTAAATGAAGAAACTTCCCCGATTCATTAATTTCTAGATACGAAATATCCCAACTCCAACCTTTACCTATCGGAAACAGCTTCTCTTCTAATGGCAGCTGATTATCATTACCTCCTCCACTAACGATCATTTGGTTGAATTGAGAGGAGTTGCTGTCATAAACTCTTGTTAGAGTAAAACCCAATCCATTTCTACCCGGCAGGGAAAGATCACCAGCTCTTAATGTTAATGATCCAGATAGTGTTGATACTACTTCCTGATCAAGTACAACAGAGAACGGTGCTTCGTCAGGTTTAGTTTTAACATAACTAAAATCTGGAATTGCAGAGGCACTGGCTAAGGAGCTAAATGTTGTGGCATAAGATGCAGATCCTAGCTCGGATTTGATTGTACCCTTGGCCTTTTTAGAGTTATTAACAATGTGAGGAATAGTATCTACAAGCTCATTTAAATTTTTATTTTTTGATCTCTTATCAGACAGGACTCTTTCAATTTGTTCCAAAGTAAAGCCTCTATCAAGGGCATATTGAATTTCCTCTTCAGAGACTCCAAATAGTTTAGTCAAATTCTTACGTTTAGATTCTGCTGTTTTTAACTCACTAGAATCTTGCTTATTAGTTGTGTTCCCTGGAATCGCATAGCTTATTTGTCCTAGGGGAAAAAGCGTAATAAATATTGATATTAAAATAGTAAATACTATAGACTTATGTATCGCTTTCATTAGATTGAACTTACCTCCGTATAAAGGCAGCTCTAATTCTTAGGGCTGCCTCAAAATGTATTAACGAATAACTACTGTAGTTTTGTTTGTAATATTACCGTTGCTATCATATTGGTAAGTTGTTTGATACTGAGCACTTATTGGAGTTAAAGTGAAGGAATACGTACTAGTAATGCTGTTATTCCCTCCTACACCGACAATTTTGATGTAGTATGTGTTTCCTGAAGTTACATCAAATAGTTGATTCTCTGTAATAGCAGTTCCTTGTACACCAGCCGTGATTAGTTGCATAGAGGAATTATAAATATACAAATCGTAATTAAGCCCAGACGGCACATTAAGAGTTAACCTATTGATTTCACTAGCAGTTGGTGTAAATTTAAAAAAATCAACGTCCGAACTAGAATTAATTAATGATGTATAAGTCTGATTGTAGTTAATTGGGAAGGCTTGAGCATTAGTATCATTAGGCTCAAATGCGTTAGGTAATGTCAAATTATTTCGGAACGCTGCATTGGACCACTCTAAACCATCAAATACAAGTAGTTTGAAGCTCCATGTCCCACTCGCAAGTGGGCTAGTTGTTAAGGATGTAGCATTGCCATTCAATATCCCTGAATTATAGGCGATGGTATTCCAGTTATTCTGAGTGCCGAGAATTTGGTATTTGTTTTGTGTCTGAGAATTGGAATCACTATAAACCCAGTTAAAGGTAAGGATATTATCACTTAATTGTTGGCCATCAGTATATGAGGAAATTGAGGCTGCAGGTAAATTATTAATCTTGAAATAATATGGTGCCATAAAACCGGAAATAGCACCTGCATTATCTTTAGTTCGAACTGTCCAATTATATGTGGTACCTCTTGTTAGCACTGAACCCGGTACAGTATACGAATTTGCAGAGGACGTTACCCAACCTGAATCATGAATAACAGTACTGCCATTTTTAATCTGTATTTGGTAAGCCGATTGTGTGTTACCAGCATCAGGATCAGTAAAAGTCCAGTTAAGTACAGGATTGAGTGATATTATAGTCGGTGTTGTTGGATTTGCAGAACCGGGAGAAATATATGTAGGTATATTGGGTGCCTGATTGTGAGCAATAGTAAATACGCTATTTGACTGGTCCCAAGGTCCGAATTGCACACCATCAAAAGCTCTAACTCGAATCAAGTTATTGTTAGAATTAGCCTTTGAACTAAAATCGTAGCTTAATTGCGTTTGGCCTGCATTAGTTAATGCTATGATATCAGTCCAATTTGCTCCTCCATCCTGTGATAGCTGAACATGATACTTAAGCTGAGATTGCACAGTATCTGCATCAATGGCAGCATTCCAACTAATATTGAACAGTGTATCTATTTTTTCGTTACCATTTGGACTAGTAACCACAGGACCTTGGGGCATGCTTTCATAGTTAACAGTTAAGTATGGACGATATCTAGAATCAGTGTATTCGGAACTATAGATATTTTTGGTACTTTGATATCCTGCTCCTAATGTCACCTTCACACCATAGTTTGGTCTTCCATTTGACCATAATTGAACAAATGAGGATAGATCAACAGTCATCCAACCTGGCCTAGTCACAGAATTAAGGACCGTTCCATAAGGACCTGTAGACACAATAATTGGATTTGTAGAGTCCGTTGTAGGCCTTGTAGTAGGAGTTTTATTCGTCTGACTCCAAGGTGAGGTAACCAGATATGCCGCGCCACTGATAGAATTATCAGTATAGCCTTGGTAAATATATAGACCCATAGTTGCATTATTTATCTTACTATTAGCCGGTATTGATGCTAAATCGAATTGAAAATAATCTTCATCTGAGTCACTACTTGATCCATTATTTGAACCTAAATATAAATTCCCATCCGAACCGTTATCACAGTAACTGGGGTTGCAGTAATAATCCTGTGAAGGATTTTTTGTTAATACAGTTGGATCTACAACGATAGGGTATTTCAAATCTGTAGGATCTATAATAAGTTCCATATACTGTTTACCAATATCTTTTTCAAGCTTCAAAGTAACATCTTTTTTTGTTCCATTTGCATCAATCAGCCACGGAGATTGTATTTCTAAACTTTGTAATTTTTCAATTTCCCCATCCACCTGGAATTTGTAAGACAAAGGGGCCTTCTCATTCTTAAGTATAATCGTTTCCTTAAGACCCATATCCAATAGTGTTAACTGTAGATCAGTGTTATTCCATGCTTCCTGATATTCAATGGTATCTACAGTATCCTTGTAAACTGATGCTGTAACATTATTTGCTCCTAAAGGCGTAAACTTAACATATTCTGTCCCATTACTGATAGAATAACCTTTTTTAATTTTTTTGGGGAGTATTACATCAAATGGAACTTGAGGTCCCCTGAAATTTGTTTGATTGATATCAAGTCTATTTTCTTTGTCCTTATAGACCAGCTCGTTAATAGTTTTAGACATTAGCTGTGAAACAGGAACAGCTAATGAACCCAATTCTGCTTCATCAACCAAAGTGGCTTTAATAGGCTGCCAAATTCCATTATGATCCAAATAGTTTTGTGGTCTAGATGAGATTTCAGCAACAACAGACCCATCAGAAAGGCGATAATGTGTACTGTTTAAAGTTCTCTTCTCTACTCCAATTATATTTTTATTTGGTTTCTTACCCCCAACAATCTCGTTTGACTTTGATTTTTGCCCTAGCCTTATCGCATAAGCAGAAGGTATTAAGAACTGTGATAAACTAAAGTTTACAAATAAAATTACCACAAACCAAGTAAGCAATTTAACTTTTAAGGACATTGTTTTAACGCACCTCTTCTCGCAAACTATAAAAACCCTTTATTTCCTTTTAAATACAAATATACCAGAAATTTAGCGTCCTTCCTTTCTATTTTATTTCATAAATATACACTAGATTTTTTTGTTAATAAATATGTATTTAGCTTTAATTAACAAATTATTCTTTAAGACCAAAATAGCAGCCTGGGATCAACCCTGGCTGCCTCTGTTTACCTCATCCTCCGCATATAAACAATCTACGATGCCTGAAGTGCTTTCCACATTTACAGAGATAAGAAAACTACTATCCGCTTCGCTAATATCGTAATATCTCTTTCGACAGAAAGTAGCTATTTTCGACAAAATAACCCTCTATCTATTTCTTTATTTGCGTGCATAATTAAATTTGATGTCGAGAACGTATTGTAAATTCTAGAACTTGCTTTCTTATCTTTAACCGCCAAGGAGGTTTAAAAATATAACTCAATGATAGTTTAAAACTGTGTTAACTCTAATTTTTCTGTTTTTATTTGATGTCCTTTTAAAAAATGTAGGGGAGAAAAAATAAATAATGAAAAAAACAAAAGTCATTGTCTCAACACTGTTATTGTTCCCGTTACTTACTTCTATTGTGTGTGCAGCTCCATTAACCTACTCTAGCACTACCGGTTTAATACAAAAACAGAGTAAATCTACTGTAAGTGATTCAGTCTACAGTGAAACTAATACTGGTTTACCATCTGGAAACGACAAGATTATAAAAGAACTTGTGGAAAACCGAACGTCAAATAGCAAAGTCTATTTAAAAGAGGATGGTTCATATAAAGCGGTTATAACTGCAACTCCTCAGCATTATGAAGATTCTAACGGACAGTTTCAGGATATCAATCTCAAATTGATTGACGAAGCAGATATTGACACAACAAGACCAATTACATCTAAGCAGTTTATACTTGCCAATCAACGTGAAGGTGTTACGAAGCTAAGCAAAGACCGCAATGTAACATCTTATCGCGCATTGCAAATACCTTATGACGTAAAAATTCCAAAGGACTATAGTAAAGGGTATTCAATTGGTAAGGGACAGGATAAACTAACGTTCATTCCCCAAGATGCCGCAACTGTGACAGGAAGTGTTTATAAAAATTCAATTATATATAACAGTGTATGGCGAGAAACAAACGTGGAGATTGATGTAAAAGAAAACGGATTGAAAGAGACACTAGTGGTTCAATCTGAAGCAGCTCCTCATACTTTTTCATTTGAAGTTAAAGGTCAACTATCTAATAATTTTACATCAGAAGAGTTTGTAATAAAACCAGCTTGGCTTGAAGATAGTGTAGGTAATAGGCGAGATGTCTCGCAACATCTAAGAAGAGAAGGTAATAAGACATACATTGATTTTTCATATGAAAATACTGGTCTTATATATCCCTTGAAAATTGATCCAACGGTTGTAGTGCAACCTGATAGCAGAACAGGTAAGGATGCAGAAATTAGTAATTATTATTATTCTCTAGGAAGAAACTTTGGTTCTGATACTACTGCTGCTATTGGTCATGCAAATGATGGTACAGATAGAGGTTTCTTTGTTCAATTTCCTATAAATACCTTCCAAGGTCATGTAATTACCAGTGCTCAACTTAAGCTTTATATGTTTGCTATTAGTTACCCGCCTGCTGAGTTTAGCACTGTAAATGTTCATAACGTCACTTCTGCATGGTCAGAAGACACGATAACCTGGGTTAATTCTTTTAATATTTATGAGTCTAATTCTGTTGCAAAAATCACAAATATAAGTAGAGATCAAGCAAATTATTGGTGGAATTTTGATGTAACTAGCTTGGTCTCACAATGGAGTAATGGGAGTGTAACTAACAATGGAATGTATCTAGATAATACTGCTACAGGTTATTGGAATATATTAACCTCAGAATATTCTGATGCTTCCCTAAGACCACAACTTGTTGTCAATTATGTACCCGATCCACCAACAGCCCCGGTAATAATTAGCCCGTCAAATGGACAAATCTTAGATGGTGTAAGTACGATTGTATGGAATGCGTCAACTGATCCATTGTTTGTTCAATCTTCTCTTAGGTATCAAATTCAATTATCTACTAATGGCGGGGCAAATTGGTCGGATATAATTTCTCTCACGAATAGCGGTACAGTCAGTTATAATTATGATTTTAGCGGAGTAACTGCTACAACAAATGCAGTCATTCGAATACGTGGGTGCAATGGCGAGGTTTATGGAAACTGGGGTACTTCTAGCAATTTTACAATTAAACATAATCAACCCCCTAATCAGCCCAGCAATTTAAGTCCTGGTTCTGATTCATTAACTTCGCCGCTGCTTATTGCAGGAACCTCACCAGCACTGAATTGGTCGTTCTCCGATCCTGATGCAGGTGATACTCAGTCTGCATACCAGATTGAAATATATAATGGTTCTACACTTGTAAAAGATTCCGGCTGGGTTTCATCTTCCACATCATCTTACACGGTACCAATCTCAACATTGGTACCAAATGTTTCTTACAGCTGGAGAGTTAGGACCAAAGATAAAAAAGGAGCAATTTCGGCATTTTCAAATTCGAAATACATTAAGACGAATAGTTTGCCAACATTATCAATAACATCCTACTCAGATGGTCAAATTGTTCCTGATAATGTTCTGTCGTTTACTTGGACTTACAGTGATGCAAATGGTCAAACACAATCTGCATATAGAGTTCAAGGCTCTAAAGATAATTGGGCTAGCGTCAATTTTGATTCGGGTAGTGTCTCAGGTATAGCAACATCGTTCACAACTGCACCGCTTGCCAATGGCCAATGGGATTTCCGAATCAGTGTTTCTGATGGCATGGAGTGGTCGCAATGGAGATATCGTAATGATCTCCAATTACCTAGCAATTTTGAACCTAATGACACACAATCTGCCTCCTTTCCAGTTTTATATAACACTCCTTATAGTACACTAATTAGTTCAAGTTCCGACATCGATTGGTATAGTTATTCCCCAAGTCAATCTGGAGTAGATGAAGTCCTTCTTACTGTTCCGGCGGGACTTAATTACGATGTCTACATCTATGACAAAAATATGAACCTCCTTGCCTTTGGTGCCCGGAGCCCTGGTGTGGCAGAAGATATTATCTATAAGGTCAATAGTGGCACTGCTGAAAAATATTATATCAAGGTAGTGGGAGTCGGCGGTAATGCAAGCACGACAGCGCAATACACCTTGAACGTAGCGCGAATGAATCTGAATTATCAAACGATTTATCTATATGACGAAAATGGAAATATTAAATCCAAGACGACGACAGTCGGTAATTAGTTTAGAAACCAGCGCAGCCCCTTTACATGCAGACTAGAAGAGCAGTATTAATTGATTGTAGAAGTACCAGGGGAACAAGTGGAAGCTTTGAAGGCTAAGGGGTAGGCGTATTGTGTAATAAAACATGCTCAAGAGGCCGTGGGACTTGTTCCTGCGGCCTCTTATCAGGTCGTCCTTATACTTACTTCATCACGGACCCGACTCATGTTGGAAGTGTACTAGTGGAACTGTTTGGTTTACAGTCAGATCTTTTTGAACCCCAGAAGAGTTACAAATTGTACACTCAGTTGAACTTGAACGGACTGCATCTGATAAACCCTAATCGAGTTAGCTTAAAGGGCGGCAAGGAACTATCGTTCATTAAGATCGATATCAATTCTTGTTGCATCACAGCTTGATTTTTTACATCATTCATATTACCTGCATAATAGGCGGCGCTATTCGGTTGTTTCACTAGCACTCTCTCTTCAGCAGCATATTGTGCGGTTTGCCCAGCATTTTGAGTAGCTGTGTTCAGTTTCTCTATAATAGAGTCTCTCTTGTTTACAATTTACATAGCTTAGATTCCATATGATAATACATAAAATGAGTATAGCTAGACTAAACAGAGCAATATTAACTTTAGTCTTATTTTTTAACACTGGACTAGTCATCAACTTTTATAATAATTCCCTGTCATCACGAGTACTCAATCACAAAGCAAAATATTGTATCCGAGATCCCCGTAATAATCTACCCGCCTCTGAAACTTAAGTAACTCATCAAAATCATGCTCCATACTATGCATATCTACAATAAATTCTTTATCAGTAGCACAAAGATTATACTCATTATAGTGCTGCACGATTTCATCTAATATTACATCACCGTCTTGTTCTGCTAGAATACAATAAAAATCATGTATCATACGCCATCTAGGTTCCATTATGTAATCCCCTATCTAAGATGTAGTTTATTTCCTTCATTATATCATTCTTAGAAAAGCTCACTGAGATGTAGTAAAAGGAAAAAATACATACTAACATTCCAAGAAAAAAGAGCTTGGTCACCCAACAGGATGCCAAACTCTTATTATTTGCCTTAGGTTCTTCACACTATAACTACCTCATCCTCCGCACATAAACAATCTGCGAAGCCTCCGGCTCCAGCTCGAAGCTCAAGCCCTCTTCCATTAAAGCAAGGCCGGTGGCTTTGCCGTATTCGCCGCCGTCCTCGTACATCAGCTCGTAGACGGACGTCTCGTTCAGGCCCTGCAGACGGAAGGTCCGCCGCTCGTCGTCGCCTCCGTCCAGTCGGAAGATAAACAGCACCGCCTCATTACGCTCCTTCATCACGTAGAAGTAGGCATTCCACTGCTCGCCTGTTCCATCGCGGAGCGTAGGCCCTGTCAGACGGTGCATATCCCCCTCGCCTACAAACTTCCGCAGCATGCTTTTGTACAGGCCGATATGGTAGCCCAGCCGCCGCTGGGCCCAATCCGGCAGCTCGGGCAGCCGGTAGGAGCAAGCGAAGCTGTTCAGCATGTTCGCTCGGATCATGTAGTCGAATTTGTGCAGCGGCATGTCGGGCTTGATCGGATCTTTGTCCACGTTGCTGTCATAATGAACAATGGTCTGAGACCATGTGAAATGATAACAAGCCGAAGGATGCAGCATCATCGAAGCTCCCCAGAACAACTGCAGGTGATGCCGGGTAAAATCCGGATCGCTCAGGAAGGCCCCGTGCGTATGCTTGGCCAATCCCAAGTCAATGCGGAGCCCGCCGGACGAACAATTTTCCAGATATACTTCTGGATACAACTCCCGAATCCGGGTCAGCACCTGATAATACCCCATATAATGCTCATACAGCCCGTCCCCGTCGCCATGGCCGTGGTCCGTGCGATTGCAGCCGCATTTTGGATCCAGGTTGAAGTCCAGCTTCAGCCAGTCCGCCTTGTAATCCACGATCAAATGCTGCAGTGTCTCAAACGCCCACTGCCTTGCTTCCGGGTTGCCGAAGCATACGTAGCCCAGCTGCTCTCCGTCGCGCAGCGCGGCATACTCCGGATGCAGCGCCGCCAAATCGGCCTTCACACCCAACGCCTCAATCTCGCACCAGATCCCGAACTTCATCCCTTTGGAGTGCACGTACTCGGACAAGTCGGCAATGCCGGACGGGAAGCGGATCGTGTTGATTTTATGCCAGTCGCCGCGTTTCAGGTACCAGTCTACATTTTCGCTCCAGCCCAGGTGGTCGTTGCATTCCGGATTCGGCTCCCCGAACCAGCCTGCATCCAGCGTACAAATTTCCAGCCCAAGTTCAGCGGCGGCATCTACATTCGATTTAAAAACATCCTCGTTAATCGCCGAATCCTCATAGGGCCACCAATGGTTCCAAGCGGCAGGGACCGCCTCCGTAATCGCATTGGACGGGTACCAGAACTGTTTCCCCCAACGTCCGAACTCAATGGAAATTTCATTCAGGCCGCCTTCCGCCATCTCTGCGTACAGTATATGCACACTTTCCATCCGGCCGCCCGGCTGCAGCACTTTGAAAAACTCCCAATCATGCAGCCCGCCGCTCAACCGGTACAAGCTCCCCGCCTCAGGCTCCAAACGCAAAATCCAGTTCCCCGACCAAGCCACCGAGCAGGCAAATACGCCACCCTCTGCGCCGCGCAGCGTAAGCCACGGATGCATCAGACGAGAAGATCTCCCCGCCGTGCAATCCAACACCTTCGTCCCTTCCAGCGGGCAGGTCACCGGGATAAATTCCGTTCCATTGGCATGATTCATGAAATAATCCAGCGTATAAGCACCCGGCGCCAAAGTCCCCTGCACCGTATCGATCCGCGTCAACTTCAACTCGCCTTCGGACCCGTTCACAATCTCAAGCCACTGCTCCACTACAGCGGATCCCGGATAATGTACCGTATACCTTTCTACCCGGATTTGCCGGACTCCTGCGGCGAACACGGTCTTAATCTCCAAAGCCCCGTCCGGCCGCGTAACCGCCCTTTCCTCCACCCTCTGCAGCCCTTCCGCTTCGCTGTATCTCCGGTCATTCGCCACCACGGCAAATCCGTTCATCTGATGCACATAACCAGCTCCTTCGCCCATGTTCATCCTTTTTATATCCAACATCCTGCTATCTTTCAGGCACCTACTCTTTCACCGAACCCAAGGTAATCCCCGTCACGAAATACCGCTGCAACAACGGATAGATTACCAGAATCGGCAGCATGCTCACTAAAATCTTCGCCGCGTTCACCGTTTTATCCGAAAGCTTCGCCATCCGCTCGATTTCATCCACCGTCATATTGGTCGTAGGCTGAGCCGACTGGACGATAATCTGATTGAGGTATGTTTGCAGCGGCACTTTCTCAGGAGAGTTCAGGAACACCATCCCGTCAAAAAACGCATTCCAATGCCCGACAAAGCTGAACAGTGTCACCGTAGCGAGCGAAGGCAGCGACAGCGGCAGATAAATTTTCCACAGCAATTGCCACGGCCCCGCCCCGTCGATCACGCCCGCTTCGTCCATCTCTTTCGGCAGGTTTTTGAAAAAGTTCATCAGCACGATCACGTTAAACACAGGCACCGCCGACGGCAGCACCAACGCCCACATCGTATCGAGCATATGCAGCTCTTTGATCGTTAAATATAACGGAATCAGCCCGCCGCTGAACATCATCGTAAACACCAGTACCCACATGTACACATTCCGGGACCGGAATTCCGAAGAGGAGCGCGACAGCGCATAAGCCGTCAAAATCGTAACCGCAAACTGAATCCCCACGCCCAATACGACCCGCTGAACCGACACCCAGAACGCCCGGAAAAAGGCCCCGTCCTTGATGACCGCTTCATAAGATGCCGTAGAAAAATGCACCGGAAACATCGTCACCAGCCCGCCGGCCACCGCCGACTTGTCGCTGAACGAAATGGCCAGGATGTGGATTAACGGAAACAAGGTGCTCAGACCGCACAAAACCAGAACCGCAACAATGAAGTAGTCAAACAACCGCTCGGAAGCGCTATAGTTTGTAACCATGTCCAACACCCCTCCCTAAAAAATCCGATAGTTCGCAAACTTCGAAGCCAAAAAGTATGATACCGTGATCAAAATAAAGCTAACGCCCGACTTCAACAGCCCAACTGCCGTTGCCAGCTCGTATTGGAACTCTTTTAACCCAGCCCGGTAGACGTAAGTGTCGATAATATCGCCGGATTCGTACACCATCGGGTTGTACAAATTCAGAATCTGCTCAAAGCCCGCATTGAGTACGTTCTGCAAATCCAGTGTCAGCAGAAGAATAATCGTTGTCATGATCGCAGGCAGGGTCACGTTCGTAAGCCGTTGCATCCGGGTCGCCCCGTCGATCGCAGCCGCTTCATACAAGCTCGGATTGATGCCCGTAAGCGCCGCGAGATAAATAATGGCCGAGAAACCGAATTCCTGCCATACATGCGAACCTACCAGAATTCCCGGAAACAGGTTGTTGCTTCCCAAAAAGAAAATCCGGTCCAGGCCCAAGCCTGCCAGCGTATTATTCACAATCCCGTCGAGCGACAGCACATTGATCACAATACCCCCGAGCAGAACCCAGGAAATAAAATGCGGCAGATAGACAATGGTTTGGATACTCTTTTTGAAAAACACATTCTTCATCTCATTCAGCATCAAGGCGAATACCAGTGCGATCACTTGTGTAAAAAGAATCTTCAATACGGCAATCGACAGCGTATTGACGAACACCTGCTTAATTTCCGGAATCTCGAACATGTATTGAAAGTTCTCCAGCCCGATGAACTCCGAACCCCAGATGCCCTTGCCGGGGTTGAAGTCCTGAAAGGCGATCATCAGCCCGAACAGCGGGTAGATGCTGAAAATCCCCAGCAGTACGATGGCCGGAAGCATCATGATGTGGTAGTTGATGGATACTGCTTTTTTCATTGCGATCCCCCGATTCCTAAGGTGGTGATGGAAAAGGGAAAGCGCGGCACTTTCGCGCAGCGCTTCCCGCTTTTGGTTATGGAGTGTGCATAATGTTCCTATTTCATAGACTCGTTAATTTCTTCGGTAATCTGGTCGCCGCCCATCTTCTTCCACTGGGTCACAAATTCATCGAAGTATTCAATAGGCTTTTCGCCGGTAATGATTTTGATCATCGCATCGATTTCGAGTTTATCCAGGTTGGTCATGCGGCGTTCCATCGTTTTGGTGGAACCGTAGAACTCGCTGTAGATTGGCTGGATATCGTTCTCGATGATCGGCTTCACACCGACGATCCGCGAGAACGGCTCCGCGAAGCTGTCCGGATTCTTCTTCAACCAGTCGATGCCTTTGGCCCATAGCTCGCCCATCTTCTTGTAGTTCTCAGCGGTAGCTGCGGCTACTTCAGGAAGCGGCTCGCCTTTGGATGCAGCCAGGATGCCCTTGCTGTCCAGAATGACGGAGTCCGCTCTCCACAGAGGAATTGGCACCGGCTGTGCATGGAAGTTCGGCAGCGGCAGTCCGGCATACGGGTCTCCGCCTGCTTTGGATGGATCGTCCAACGTCACTTGGTATTCGTAGTTGATGATTTTGACCAGTGCTTCCGGATGCTTAAAGCCTTTCTTCACGACCGCGATAGAGCCGATCGGCGTCTCTTGCTTTGCTGTCGCTTTGCCGTCGATGTCCTTCAGGGCGTAAGCCTGCCAGTCGGCGGACGGATCGGTTTTTATCGCGTCATTCAACGGGCTCCAGCCGGACCACCACGGTCCGAAGAAGGCTCCTGCTTTACCCGAAACGACCTGCTCGGTAGCCTGCTCCACTTTCAGGATGGCGAACTCGCGCGGAATCAGCCCTTGGGAATACAGGTCGCGCAGCTTAGCCAGAGCGTCTTTGGTCTGCGGTTGGATGGATCCGTATTGGATCGTGCCGTCCTCGCCTTTCACCCAGTTGCGCACATATGATTTCTGATAGTCAAAATAAGGATCCAACCCGTACATAGCCGCGGTAGCTCCCGTAAAGCCTTGGGCTGTGGCTAGTCCGGCGGTGTCTTTTTTGCCGTTGCCGTCCGGATCTTTTTCCACGAAGGCCTTCAGGATCGGGGTCAGCTCGTCAACCGTTGTCGGCGGCTTCAGGCCTAACTTATCAAGCCAGTCTTTGCGAAGCCAGATCAGCGGATCGGAGTTATGCGTCGTGCCCATGGAAGGTATGCCGTACAGCTTGCCGTCGATGGTAGCCAGTTCGAGGGCTTTTCCTTCGTCGGTCTGCAGCACTTCTTTCAGCGCTGGGCTCGCGTACTCGTTGTACACATCGGTTAGGTCCTCCACCATGTCCGATTTCACCATTTGCAGGTATTGCGTATAGTTGACCAAAATAATATCGGTAATGTCGTTGCTGGCGATCATCAAGTTTGTTTTTTCCGTGCCTGCCGCGCCTTTTACGACAACCGGGAATTTCGCTTCAATATTCAGCTTTTCAGACAAAGCTTTGGTGTACCGGTTGCTGAGCACCGTTTCGCCATCAGGCAGGTCGAGCGCTTTCGGCCCCCCGTCCGGCTCATTCATGAAAATGCTGACCTCCGTTTTCTCAGCCAGCGGACCGAACGGGTCTTTGGCTTCCTGCGCTCCGTTGTTTGCATTCTGGTTAGCGGGTTGATTGGCCCCGTTCGAACTGTTTCCCGAAGCAGCATTGTCATTGCTATTGGAACCTGAGCATGCCGACGTTACAAGGAGCGTCATAGCGATCATCGCCGCTGCGGAGATTTTATACATTTGTCTCTTATTCAATGGAATACCGCCCTTCTGTCTGGTTCGTATTTTGTAAGCGCTTCATGTTTGTATTACCATGATACTCCTCTCAGGAAGCGCTTTCTATGCACATTGATGCTCAGTAAGGTGGAATCCTGTGCACAGGGAGATGACAGGATTCACACTTGGAGGCTAGGTAGCTGCCAACACAAAGAGCCCTAAGCAGATCCGTGTCCGCCCAAGGCTCACCATTAGATTATTTTACTCCCCGCTTCATCTGCGGTGTCCCCTTGCGGTACTCGTTCGGCAGAATGCCGGTATAGTCCCGGAACACACGGCTGAAGTAGCGGTAGTCCTTGAAGCCGCAGCGCTCGGCGACGCGCATCATGGGTTCGTCGGTTTGCAGCAGCAGGCGCTTGGCGCGTTCCAAGCGAAGCAGCTTTACGTATTCACCGTAGGACTGGCCGGTGACTTTCTTGAAGCATTTGCTGAAGTAGCCGCGGCTCATGTTGGCGATTTTGGCAATGTCCGATTCGCTGATCTCCAGATCCGGCTGGGCCTTCAGCGCCTCAATCGCCCGGAAAATGCATTCGGCGATCGGCTTCGATGCGTTCTGGTGAATCTTCTGCGTAATCTGAGCCCGCAGGCCTTCCAGCCACCCAATAGCGTCCCGCCAGAACAATACATCCTCCAGGCCTGATACCAAACGCTGCAAATCCGGCAGCTTCAGCAGGCTGTCCCAATCCAGCGCGATCTGGTACAGCAGGCTTTTCAAAGCAGCCTCCTCTAGATCGGTTTCCCGGGTCGTACGCAGCAAACGCTGAAACGCTTCCTCCTCGTGGACCCAGACCGCATCCCGCCAAAGCTGCACCGTACCGGTCTCCGGCTGCGGTGCGGAGTCTTTTGACAGTTCCAGAAGAAGCTCCGCAAAGGAAAGCCGACCCGATGACCCCGCATCCTCCTCGTAAAATAACCGGCCCGAACGGAAGCGGCGGATGGCGGCCCACTCGCTCTCCCCCATCTCTTCCGGAAGATCGGTGAGATGGACTATAACCCAACCGTCCCCGGTCTGCCTGAACGCGGCCTCCGTAAGCAGCGCTTCTGCCTCCGCAGCCGTCGTCACCAGCACCCAGGCTGCCAGGCCGAGCTCCTTCTGCTCCGCTCCGCGCTCTGCAGCTACAGTGCTGCCAACGAGCTCCGCGGGATGGACACCGCGCTTTCGGGCACATAGAAGCAGCGCACTTTGCTGAACGGATTCCACAGTTTTCTCGGCACCCAACGCTGCTGCCTCCGCCTCTTCCCCCTCGCCGCGCAGTTTCTCCGCAATCCGCACCAGCGTCTCCTCAACGGTGTCGTCCTCCAGCTCCGTTTTGACAATATAATCAAGCACGCCAAGCCGCATCGCTTCCTGGATATATTTAAAGTTATCATGGCATGTAAGAATGACTACCGGCATATCGCCGTACAACGACCGGACCCGCTTGATCAATTCCAGGCCCGACATCCCCGGCATGGCCAAATCCGTGACCAGCAGGTCCACCTGTTCCCGCTCCAACACCGCCAACGCCTTATCCCCATTGGCTGCCTCACCCGCTATTCTAAAACCGTGCCGCTCCCATGGAAACGTCGTAATGATTCCCTGCCGGACCAATTTCTCATCGTCAACTACCAGTACTTTTCTCATAGCCCAGTTCCCCCCTGTTGTCAGGAATTTCGAAGCTGTAGACGGTGCCTTCTCCCTTGCGGCTGTGCATATGAAGTTTGCAGGATTCGCCGTAATGGACTTCCAGCATTTTGTTCACGTAGTTGAGACCGATGCCCAAGCCCACTTCATGATCCCGTTCCTTCGTCCCCTCCAACAGCTCCGCCATCTTGTTCTCCGACAACCCTCTGCCGTTATCGCGCACAGACACCTGCACCGTACCTTCCAAAGTTGAGAGCACACTCACCTCGATCGTACCTTCCCCTTCTTCCAATCCGTGATAAATCGCGTTCTCCACCAGCGGCTGCAAAATAAACCGGGGAATCGCCACCCCCTCCGCCCGCTCGTCAATCCGGTACTGTACCTCAAACTGATAATCGTTGCGGACGAGCTGTATGGCTACATAATCCCGCAAAGCCGACACTTCCTGTTCTACGGTGACAATGGAGCCCTCTTTCCCCAAATTGTACCTCAACACACGGGTCAGCTGCGTAACCAGCTGCACGATCGGCTTTTGCCCCTCGGCCCGCGCCATCCATTGAACGGTATTTAACGTGTTGTACAAAAAATGCGGGTTGATCTGCGACAGCAGCTTATCGACTTCGAGCTGGCGCTTGTCGAACTCTTTTTGCTGAACCTCCGCCAACAGCTCCTGGATATTCTGTTTCATCGACTGAAACTGCTTCAGCACCCCGTCAAACTCCACGATATTCGTCCGCTCCGGCGTCGAGTCAAAATTGCTTGACGAGATCATCCCGATCTCTTTACGGAACAGCCGGATCGGCTTATACACCGCCCGCCACACCAGATAGCCCGCCAACAGGCTCACGAGCATCAGCACCACGCCCAACACCGCCATACGAAGCGCCCAGCTGCGGATTTCCTGGTTAAACACGCTTTTGTTGAACGTGCCCAACAGCTCCCAGCCATAGCGGCTTTTGCTCCCAAACACATAAGCATCATCCAGCTTCGGGCGCCCCCCCTCGTACACTGCACCCACTTTAAAATCCGCCGGCCGATCGCTGTACACAATGCCGCCCTGGTTGTTCACCAGCACATACCCGATGTCCATGCCGAGCTGATTCTGCTTCAATGTGTTCGTAAGCGCATTCAAATTCGTCTCCAAATACAGTTTCAAATTGAATTCACCATATAAGTCAACGGGCCGGATCAGCGACAGCACCATACTTTCCCCGCCGTCCACAAACGTTTTGTGAGGCCCGTAGAACGTGTACAGCGTTTTGTCCGTCAACACCGGCAAACGGTCCCCTCGTGAAGAAAACCCCTTATCTACCTTGTTATTGGAAAAAAGCGGCTGCTCCGTCACAGCATTATAATAGAAATGCAGCCCCGCATTCGGATTCGTGAAGTCGATCAGGTTCAGGTAGCTGGTGATGTTGTCGTAGTGCGTTCTTTTGGATGAAAAGCTGTCGGTCGACATAAAATTGAACAAATCATTGGACACCACCCCGCCGTAGCTCAGCTGCTGCGATACGGAGATGAGATTGTCCATATTCGCATCCATCTCTTTGGTAACTTGATCGAGGGTGATCTGGATGCCTTTTTCTATTTTGTTATATAAAATCGAGTACATCGTATAGTAAGAAGCGGAACTGACCAGCGCGAAGGTGATGAACGAACTCAGCAAAAAGGCGGCCGTCATCCGGCTTCGCAGCGAATATACGAGCTTGTTCCGGTAGAGCGCCTGTTTGACCTGCTGCATCCAAGCCATCTTCATCGTGTATGCCCCCTTAACCGTTAACGCGGTTAATTAAATTAAACCATAGATAAGCGGTTCTGGACAAAAGAAAAATCCCGCCAAGCGCATGAGCATCAGCTCTGCATATTGGCGGGATGTTATAACGTTACTTTTTCAAATGATAAGGCACTGTAGTCACAATGAGATTCCGGCTGTACAGCAACCGCGCCCGGATGAACAGGCTCGACTGGTTATGGAGGATGTTGTGCCAGCCTTTTTTGGGAATGAACTGCGGTATGATGACGGTCACCTGGTAGTTGGACTCCGCTGCCTTGCGCTGCACCGTATCGATAAATTTCGTCAACGGCTGAATGACGCTCCGGTAAGGCGAATGCAGCGTAACCAGGCGCACATCCGGCTGCCAGCTTTCCCATTTACGCTCGAACGCTTCCTCTTCCTCCCGCTCAAACGGCACGTACACTGCAATAATCTGATGGGGCTTGAGCGACTTGGCGTAATCCAGGGAATGCTCGACCACATGGGTGATCCCCGAGACCGGCACAATAATAACGTTCCCCTCAATCGGCACAATCGGCTCACATGTAGTCAGCCGCAGCTGATCTCCGACCGACTCGTAATGCTTGAGGATCCGGTGGAACAGGAAGACGATCGCAGGCAGGAACACCAGCACGGGCCACACTTGCGAAAATTTGGTCAAAAAGAACATCATCGACACGACAAAACTGATGACCGCACCGATGGTGTTAATAATAAACTTTGGGATCCAGCCTGCCGGTTTTTCCCGCAGCCATTTGATCATCATCCCGCTTTGGGACAGGGTAAATGGAATAAATACGCCTACAGCGTACAGCGGAATGAGCTGCTCTGTTTTTCCTTTAAACACAATAATCAGCAGGATCGAAAAGAGGCCCAGAATAATAATCCCGTTCGAGTACCCCAGCCGGTCGCCCCGGGCTGTGAACATGCGCGGAATGAACTTGTCTTTGGCCAAATTCACCGCCAGCAGCGGGAACGCCGAATACCCTGTATTCGCGGCCAAAATCAAAATCAGCGCCGTAGTGCCTTGGATGAAGAAATACATGAAGTTCCTTCCGAACGTATGCTCCGCAATCTGCGAAACTACGGTAACTTCTTCCTTCGGAACTACCCCGTACTGATAGGCCAGAAATACGATACCGGTAAACAGTACAGCTAACAGCGTGCCCATCGCCATCAGAGTTTTGGACGCATTGTTAGGAGCCGGGTCCTTAAAGTTAGGAATCGCATTCGAGATTGCCTCGACGCCAGTTAACGCCGAGCTCCCCGAAGCAAAAGCCCTCAGCAGCAGAAACAGGCTAATCCCTGCAATAGGCGTCCCGACCGGCGTGTGCAGCTCCGGCGGAACGTCCCCGTTCAACACCCGGAACACCCCTACACCAATCATGATAAATAGCGCAAGAACGAACAGGTACACCGGATAAGCCAAAATAGAAGCCGATTCAGTGACTCCTCTTAAATTTAAAGTGGTAATGAACAGGACAAACAAGATCGCGATCGGCACGGTATATTCGTGAAGGGTCGGAAACGCCGACGTAATCGCATCCGTACCTGCCGATACGCTTACCGCTACCGTAAGGATATAGTCCACCAGCAGCGAGCCGCCGGCAATTAAGCCCGGGTATATGCCTAAATTCTCTTTGGAAACGACATATGCCCCTCCCCCGTGAGGATAAGCGAAAATAATCTGCCTGTAGGACAATATAAGTGCCAACAATAATACCAACACACCTGCTGCAATCGGGATCGAATACCAGAACGCAGCTGCACTGACGGTAACTAGTACAAGTAAGATCTGCTCCGGACCGTAAGCTACGGAAGACAGCGCATCCGAGGACAGGATAGCCAGCGCTTTCGTCTTGTTCAGCTTCTGCTCCCCGAGTTCGTTCGATTTTAGAGGGCGCCCGATGAGAAATCTTTTAATAGAGGATAACAAAACAATCACCGCCAAATTTTGATTAACTATAGAATACCCTGCTTTTGGAAATATAAAACGGGCACTTACCGATACTTATCATACTGCTGCCCTAACCCAATGTAAAACGCGCAGATGCCCCTAGAATGCAAGCAAACAAACGAAAAAACTCCCTTCCCCCCCATGCACATCATGCCATGAAGGAAAGAAAGGAAGTTTCGCCAATGTAACCGTTTTTTTAGTCTTCCGAGTCCACGTTGTGGTACACCCGCTGCACATCGTCCAGGCTTTCCAGCGCGTCGATCAGCTTGTCGAACTGCACTTGCGCATCCGGTGCCAATTCTACATAGTTTTGCGGAAGCATGGTCAGCTCTGCTACCGTAAATTCGGTAATGCCCGCCTGGCGGAACGCCTGCTGCACAGCATGGAACTCGTCCGGCTCGGCGTACACGATCACGGCGTCCTCCTCTTCAAGGATATCGCGCACCTCAATGTCCGCTTCCATCAGGAGTTCCAGTGTTTCTTCGGCTGTTTTGCCTGTGATACCAAAAACAGCCGTCTTGTCGAACATATAGTTCACGGAACCGCTCACGCCCAGGTTCCCGCCGTTCTTGGTGAAGGCGGAACGCACATCGGAAGCCGTACGGTTCACGTTATTCGTCAGCGCATCCACGATCACCATCGAGCCGTTCGGGCCAAAGCCCTCATACTGCAGTTCGGAGTAGTTCTCTTCCCCGCCGCCCTTGGCCTTCTCGATCGCACGGTCGATAATCGCTTTAGGTACGTTATAAGTTTTCGCACGCTCTAAAACGAACTTCAGCGCCTGGTTCGATTCCGGATCCGGCTCGCCCCGTCTTGCGGCTACATAAATTTCAACGCCGAACTTGGCATAAATTCTGCTCGTGTTCGCGTCCTTCGACGCCTTTTTTTCCTTAATATTGTTCCACTTGCGGCCCATAGGTTCTCACTCGCTTTTTATATAAATTTGGACATGTTCCAACTAAACACCTTGTACCATTATAGCGGGAAACCGTTGGGTAGTAAATTCTAGGATTGGGACAAAAGTGTTTGAAGCCGCCGGGTCAACAGCTCCGGAATACGGTACATGGTGCTGGTTTCCGCCTTGTTGACGAGGGACCACTG
Organism: Paenibacillus gansuensis; assembly: GCF_042684925.1. Classification (NCBI taxonomy): domain Bacteria; kingdom Bacillati; phylum Bacillota; class Bacilli; order Caryophanales; family Paenibacillaceae; genus Paenibacillus; species Paenibacillus gansuensis. The sequence goes on from NZ_JBHUME010000011.1 coordinate 50,062, forward strand.
GTTTTGTCAGGGCGAAGCCATAGGTAATAGGAAACTTTTTGGACATGGAACAGCCCCCTTTTCCGCTTTATGATTCTGACGGAAGGAAGAGGGCCAAGGTTTCTGCCTACTAATGAATGTTCTGCGGTCCGGCGGACGCATCCGGAATATATGGCTCCACATGGACATGGATATACATCACGTTATGCTCTTGCTTCATCTGCCGCTCAATTTCGTCGCTGATTTCATGGCCGCGGATCAGCGATAGTTCCGGATCGACCTGAACGATGACGTCCACCAGCACATGGTTGCCATGCACCCTGCCGCGGATATCTTTGATAGCGCGGACACCTTCGGTATTTTTGACGGTAGTTCGGAGTTCGCTCAATTGGGCGATGTCAAATCCGTCCGTCAACGCATGCGTTGTGTCCTTGAAAATTTCCCACGCTGTCTTCAGGATGATGCAGCCGACCAGCAGCGCGGCCAACGGGTCCAGCCACCACAGTCCGAGGGAAGCGCCCGCAATACCCACAGCAGCCCCTATACTCACCAGAGCATCAGACTTGTTATCCTGAGCGGCCGCATTCAGCGCCTGATTGTTGATTTGGGCGGCAAGTCTGCGGTTGTAGAAATACACCAGGAACATGGCCCCCGCAGACAACAGCGCAACCCATACGCCGAAAAACTCAGGTTCCTCCCGGGTCGTGTCAAAAAATGATCGCACCGCCGTAATCAACACCTGAAGTCCGACGGTAGCCATAATAAAGGAAGCGACCATCGCAGCAATCGTCTCGGCCCGGAAATGTCCGTAAGGGTGGTCTTTGTCGGGCGGTTTTTGGGAGATTTTCAGGCCAATCAGCACTGCTACCGAAGCCACTATATCCGTCATGTTGTTGACTCCGTCCGCGATCAGAGCCTCGGATTTTCCGAAGTATCCGCTGATGACCTTGAACAGGGAAAGAACAATGTAGGCGCCGATGCTGATCCATGCGCCCCGTTCCCCTTTTTTGATATCGCTGTACATTTCCAATTTTCCGCACCTCCGTAAGCACTTGAACAATTCTTAGCCATGGTATCAAACGCGAACCGTGTGGGTCTAGAGAAACAATGTTAGTTCCGGGTAGGTTTGTGGCGCTTGGGAAACAGGTTGACCGCCGTCCAACTTTCGTTACAACGATGGTTCCCCTTGAACTGGCCCTTGAAAACCATTACAATGAGGGCATCCGCATATAGTAAGGAAGGTGTTACTTATGACCGAGAATCAAAACCCGGAAGGACAAACAGGCGAACCGAAGAAAGTTTCTCTTCAGGAAGCCATTAAGCGCAAGCTGGAGCAGAAGAAAGCGGCGCAGAACCAGCCCAAAGGCGGTTTCGACCCGAACTCCGGTTCCAAGAAGCTGACAAGCCAGAATACGAAAAAGCCGAACAACCAGCGCCGCCGCACCGGCGGAAGCTAGGGCTGACGCTATCGGCGGTTGCCAAGGCGGAAGCCACGGGCGGAGGCCAAGGCGGAAGCCACGGGCGGAGGCCAAGGCGGAAGCCACGGGCGGAGGCCAAGGGCGGAAGCTAAGGCGAATTGAAGAAGGAAGGGATTAACTATCATAGTTATCCCTTCCTTTTGTGTTTTTATGCTTGGTTGTAGAGCTGGCGGAGTGGAAAGACAGGTACCCAGTGCAGATTATGCAGCAGCTGTGTTGCCGGATGGGCCGCGGACGGCAATATCTTGTACTTTATACAACATTTCGGACCCGGGATGCCTGCGAGCGGCAAGAATTGTACTTTGTACAACATTTGGGACCCGGGATGCATGCGAGCGGCAACGTGTTGTACTTTGTACAACATTTCGGATCCGGGAAGGCCTGCGAGCGGCAAGAGTTGTACTTTGTACAACATTTGGGACCCGAGAGGGCCTGCGAGCGGCAAGAGTTGTACTTTGTACAACATTTGGGACCCGAGAGGGCCTGCGAGCGGCAAGAGTTGTACTTTGTACAACTTTCGGGGCCGAAATGGCCTTTGAAAGGCAATGTGTTGTACTTTCTACAACATTTGGGAGCCATGGAGTCCCTCAGAGCGGCAGAATGTTGTACAAAGTGCAATATTTGAAGTAAACACACCTTTTTCAGCGGTCAAATGTTGTACAAAGTACAATATTTCAGCCAGGGTATGTGGCAGTTTCGAGTAACTTCTACTTTTCCAGTCTTGGTATGCGATAGTTGTCGAGTAACTTCTACTTCTAGTCAGGGTATGTGGCAGTTTTCGGGTAACCTCCGCCTTTTCAGCAAAAGTTCCACAATTACCACTTGACCCTCACACTAATGTGATACTTTATACTTCAATTAGTTACTTCTCTGCAGGGAGTTGCTTTTATATGAAAATTGGTGAGTTAGCTAAGGCGACAGGGGTCAGCGTTCGCTCCATCCGGTACTACGAGGAACAAGGCCTGCTCCATCCTGTCCGCGGCGGGAACGGGTACCGGGAATACCACAGCCTCATGGTTGAGCAGGTAAGGACAATCAAATTTTATTTGGAGCTGGGTTTGACTACGGAGCAGATTTCGGGATTTTTGCATTGTGTGATGAAGAACAAAGAAGCGTTCTGCGCGGAAATTATGCCGGTGTATCAGCAGAAATTGAACGAAATTAATGAACAGATCCGGCTGCTGAGCTCGATAAAGCTCAACCTGGAGGAACGCATGGAGTCGATTCGGCGGGAGAATCCGGAAAGTGTGAGCGGGAGTTAGTGAGTGTGGCGGGTTTTGGTTGGTAAGACGGAGTTAGTTAGTGTAACGGGTTCAGTTGGTAAGACGGAGTTAATTAGTGTAACGGGTTAGGTTGGCAAAGTGAAGTTAGTTAGTGTAGATGGATTCGATTGGCAAGACCGAGTTAGTCAGTGTGAACGGTTCAGTAGGATAGTGGAGATAAAGTTGGCGCATAGAGAACAAACCATATTTTGAAGGAGGAATCGGCTATGACGATTCGAGCTTTGAGCGATCAGGATTTCAGCACCGCGCTGCCCGCCGACGGGCTGGCGCTGGTGGACTTCACGGCGGCTTGGTGCCCGCCGTGCAAAGTGCTCCTGCCGCAGCTGGAAGAGCTGCAGCAGGAGCTGGAGGGCCACGTCACCATGTACAAGGTGGACGTGGACCAGGCGCAGGAGACAGCCGCCGCATTCGGCGTGATGTCGATGCCGACCGTGCTTGTCTTCCGGGACGGAGTTCCCGTCGACAAGCTGGTCGGCCTGCGCCCCAAGGCAGCGTACCGCGCCGTGCTCGCGCGGTACATGTAACAGCAAGAGCGCAGCGGAAGTGCCTGCTGCGCTCTTTCATATGCGTCACACTCTAACGGACAGCATGAAATAGTTTACAAAATACACCTTACCGGGCTCAATCAACTTATATACAATATGGGGGAATTCTCACCGTGGCAGACTTCCCTTCCATATTTAGTACATTCATTCGTGCGTTGTTCACGGCCGTCACCTTTACTATTTCGGCAGTGCCTTGACTCCATGCCGCATTGCAAACACCAAGACCGCCACCACCAGCCCTGCCGCGATCAAGCTTTCTTTTTCCTTACATCCATCCCTCTCACTCCGTCCTTCCCCGCAATCCCGCCGCTACATAAAACACCAAATACCCGATCAGCGTAAAAGCGAAGATCAGCACGCTAAAAGACACTATGTGCTCTAACTGCTCCCGTTCCGTGAACATACGTACCGTTTCTTGCAGCAGATACCGAGGCCGCACCCACACGTCCCAACTGTTCCAGCGCACAAAACGGCCTATGTAGATCCCGATACTGCTCGCTCCCAGCACCATGACGGCAAACAACCAGCTCGCCAGGGACCCGAACGACAACCGAACCAGACGCTGCACCGAAAAAAGCGAAATAAAACTCAGCACAATCCCGATACAGGCCGCCGAAAAAAACAGCATCAAATGATGCCAAAATTCAATATCCCAAACAAATCTCTGCCCCGGTTCCGGCCTGTAATGCACAAAAGGATGCAGCAAATCTGTAATCAAATACCCCGAATTCGGGTAAAAAAACAGCCACAGCCCACCCAGGCCCAGCATAACCGCCGCCCGCAGCAGCCTCACCCTCGCCAGCATGACAAACGCCGCTTCCAAGCTCAACGCCAGTCCCATCGGCACCCAAGCCAGGAACATGTCCCAATTCAAGTACAGATAGATGCTCCGCCCGGTGTAAGTTCGGATATGCTGCCCCAGTCCCAGACACAGCACGGTTCCGAGGAACAGCAGAAGGATGAGGATTGCTTTTGCACCAAAAGTCCGCCTGCCTTCTCCCTTGTCCACAATGTGAGCCTTACGTTCATCCATTGATCAACATCAACTCATTCCTATAAATCCTACGATAAAAGAAGAAAGTATCATGAAACATCCTATCCCCGCAAACCCCAGCACAAAACAAAGCCATAACGGCATCCCCCGCCGCGCCTGCTCCAGTTCCTCCACTCTCTCTTGCAACTGGCGGACCTGCCACTCCAGCTTGGCCGCATCCATCCGCTCCAATACCCGGACCCGCTCCCGAAGTTCCGCCAGCTCCACCTGTTCCTCGTAACTTGCCATAACTCAACACTCCTTATCCAAGTCAAAATAAAATCCTTCCCGCAAACAACGGCAGCGCCAGCGTCACGCCGGACAACCCCAGCCAAATGGCCATCCAGCACAGGGAAAGCGGCCGCTCATCCGTAAAAGGATACCAACCCGCAGGACGGTACACATTTCGGTACATGATAAAAACCGCAACAAACACCGCAAGCACTATAGAGATAACCTGCCCCTCCGTGTCGATCCCTGAACTTTGATATAAACGAAAAAAGAGATTTGCCCCCGCCACTTCACCTATGAGTAAAATCAACAAGGCCCGCAGCGTCTCCAGCACCGAACGAACCGCTAAACTCCAAGGCCGGTGCCCCCGCCCCAGCACGTTCAGATTATGAATACCCCCGTTCCCCCGGCTTCTGAACACCGCGATGAGTAAAACGAACGTAAGCAAAACAACGACACCAGCCATCCGCTCAAACACAAATCCGCACGGAATCCCGCCAAAAGCCAGCCAGAGCGTACTCGAGCGCTGAATCGCTTCCTTCCTATGCAGCTGAGCAAAAGTACACTATAACAAAGCCCGGCAATCAGGAGTACTGCCATTTCTGGCATAAACCGCATCTGCATCTCCCTCTGTTTAGGGTACCATATTTTTACTTAAAAGGGTTGCATCGGAAGAGCTAAATTGTCCCCGGCAGGCAAAACAAAACACCCCGCTCCTTGCAAAAATCAAAAGGTTCTGCATGGAACAAGGGTGCTAGCCCGACCAAGAAGTTGCACAGACGCTCTCAACGTAGCGTAACCGTATGTTGTTGTTTGTACTAGCTACTATAAAGGGTTGTCGTAGTCTAACTCGATTAGAAAAAGCCTGGCCTCCCGGCCGGGCTCCACTCTCATCTCACAACCCCGTATTCGCCCTAACCGCAACCTCCGTATACTTCTTCGCATCCTCGCGCGAAGAAAACAGCGTGCCCAAGATGGCCCCGAGGAACCCGAGGGGGATCGAGACGATCCCGGGGTTGGCCAGCGGGAACCAGGCTTCGCCGGTGAAGATGGCCTTGCCCGCTGGGCCCCAGACGCTGGGACTGGCGGCCACCAGGATCAGGGCGCTGAGCAGGCCGGTCAGCATGCCCGTGATTGCCCCTGCCGTGTTGAATCGGCGCCAAAAGATGGTGAAGATCAACACCGGCAAGTTCGCGCTGGCCGCCACCGCGAAGGCCAATGCCACGAGGAAGGCGACGTTCAGCTTCATCGCGAACAGTGAAAGCACGATAGACAGGACGGAGACGCCGACGGACGCCCAGCGTGCTGCCTTGAGCTGTTCTTTCTCGGTCGCCGCGCCCTTGCGGATGATGTGGCCGTAGAAGTCGTGCGCGAAGGCGGAAGCCGCCGACAGCACAAGTCCGGTCACGACCGCAAGGATGGTCGCGAAGGCGACCGCCGAGATGAAGGCGAACAGGAAGTCGCCGCCCAGCGCCTGCGCCAGCAGCGGCGCAGCAAGGTTGCCGCCCTTATCCTGTGCGGTAATGGCATCCGCGCCGACGAAAGCGGCTGCGCCGAAGCCAAGAAACACGGTCATCACGTAGAAGATACCGATAATCCAAGTCGCGTAAACAACCGAGCTGCGGGCCGTCCGCGCATCCTTCACCGTGAAGAAGCGGATCAAAATATGCGGCAATCCCGCCGTCCCCAGTACCAACGCGAGGTTCAGCGACAGCGTATCCAGCGGCACTTTGTACTTATTGCCCGGGTCTAGAAACGCCTGGCCGAGTGGAGTCGCCGTTTTCATATGTTCGAACATCTCATACAGCGAAAAATGAAACTTCGCAAACACGATCATCGAGATGATAAACGTACCGCCCATGAGGAGCACCGCTTTTGTAATCTGCACCCAGCTCGTCGCCGTCATGCCCCCAAACACCACATACACCGTCATCAGAACGCCCACGATAATGATCGAAGTGACTGCATCCAGCCCCAGCAGCAGCTTGATCAAACTGCCCGCCCCTACCAGCTGCGCAATCATATAGAACGTGGAGATCGTAATCGTGTTCAGTGCGGCTACCCCGCGGATTTTGGCCTGATCGAACCTTGCTGCTATCATGTCCGCCATCGTGTATTTGCCTAAATTCCGCAGCGGCTCCGCAATCAAATAGAGCACTACCAGATACGCGACAAGGAACCCAATACTATAAAAGAACCCGTCAAAGCCGGCCAACGCAATTGAGCCCGCGATCCCCAGAAACGAAGCGGCCGACATGTAGTCCCCCGCAATAGCAAGCCCGTTTTGCCAGCCCGTCAGCCCGCCGCCTCCGGTGTAGAATTCGCTCGTGCTTTTGGTTTTCAGAGATGCATAATAGGTAATCAGCAGCGTAATCGCAACAATGGCCAAAAACAGAATAAAAGCCGTCGTATTCATACCCGCTCCCTCCCCGCCTCTTCCCGGATCCGTTCCACGTCCTCATCGAACCGCGCAGCCTTGCGCGAATACACAATACAAAGCGTCCAGGTCATCACAAATTGGGCAAATGCAAACACCCAAGCCCAGCTGATCGGCCCCAGCGCCGGTTCATTCAGAACATCCGTATACGAAGTCAGCACAGGAAGCAGGAAGTAAAAGATCAGGAAAAAAGCGGTCATCGGGAACAAAAAACGTTTTTTGCGTCGCATCAGCAGCTTAAAGCTTCTGGACCTCGCGATCTGGCCATAGTCTGTCTTGGTTTCCATGTCGATCCCTCCGTTTGGATAGTAACCTTTCATGGCAGCACAATATGTAAGCGCTTCAATATACATATACACCGAAGTCTCGTTTTAGAATACCGTTGTGTTCAAGCCCCGGGTTTCAAGGTAATATGAAAGAAACGACAATCCACAGGAGTTTGCCATGAAAAAGAGTTCGACCGCCGCGCGGCGCACCCTCCAACTGGCGCTTGCTGCCGCCATTGCTTCAGCTGCTGCTATGGCTGTTCCGGCCACGGCCGGCGCGGAAAGCTGGCTGGACAGGCTTAAGGCGATCTACGATACGCCGGAGAAGCTGGACAAAGTGCTGCAAGATTACGAAGCGGCTAAAGAACAGCTGGAGGATCAGCGCGACCGGATCAGGGAGGCCGAGGAGCGCCAGCAGGAGCTGGCCCGCCAAAACGAGGCGCTGCTCCGCCAGAACGAGCAGCTGATGAAACAGCTGCAGAGCCTGGAGCAGGCCCGCCTCGACCAGGCCGCCCGCTCCCGCCGCTGGGTCGCCATGCTCGGCACGGCCGCAGCCCTGCTGCTCGGCTACATTCTCTCCGTTCGCGTTTGGCGCCACTTTATCTGGCGCAGCCAGCGGGCGGAGCAGAATAGAGAGCATAACAAGAAATAAAATCAGGAACTTCATTTACAGCATCGTTTACATTTCTAAGTGAGGGCGGCGGCAAAACTATGAACATTAAAGCACCCGTACCGACGGGCCACGTGCGGATTGAGCTGGAATCAGCAGAGGCACTGAACGTGCTGCATCCGAAGTCCATCGTCGCTTACCAGGGGGCGCCCCAGCTGCGGGAGGACCGGTTCCTCACATGGACACGGGCTTACCATAAGCGTAAATGGATCCAGTCCCGCCTGCAGGGACCCTCCTCCTTCCTGCTCTCCCTCCCTGCCGGATGCTCCCTCGAAACGGTGCGCCTCCAAGAGCACAGCAACCTGCTGTTTGATTTCCGCCACGTGATGTTTTTCACGGAGGGCCTGGAGCTTCACAGCAAGGTGCAGAAGATCCGCAACGCCTGGATCACCCGCGAGTTTGTCCGGATGAAATTCTCCGGACCCGGGGCGGTCGGCGTCGTTACGGCCGGCGAGCTCGCATCGGTCGAGCTGCGCCGGGACGTCCCGCTCTTTGTGGAAGCCGGCGCGCTGGTCGCATACCCCGAAGACGCCGACATCCGGCTCTCCGTCTACGGCAACCAGCTCGCGAGCCAGCACATGAGCGTGCAGTGGCAAATCCGCGGCACCGGTCCGGTCCTCATCCAGACCGGCGCCGCCGACACCGTCCTTGCGGACGACCTCCGCAAGGACGGTCTGGTCAAACGCCTCCTCCGCGAGCTCCTCCCGTTCGGCAGCGTCTATATCAAATGATTCGCGCTGCATTGCCCGCCCGGAATCCGCTGCAAAAACAACCCTGCCCCCAAATTCAGGGGCAGGGCTGTAGACGTTAGCAGTGTGCATACATTTTATGCGTTTTTTCATACAAAATCATGGAAATTCGCTTGAATTTAGCCGTTTTGTGCTATTTTTCATACAAAATCGTTGGCCCGATGCCGGACTGGTACGTTTTTATACTATTTTTCATACAGAATCGAGATTATCCACTGTATTCACGCTTTTTTATACTATATTTCACACATAATCGTGGCCTCTTACATCTCTCTGATTTCTACCCCGTCGGGCAAAATCCCCTTCACCCTCTCGGTCACTTCCCCGTTCCGGTGCAGCTCTTGCCCGAAGATGGTAACGATACCGCGATCCTCACGGGAACGGATCAGACGGCCGATCCCCTGACGCAGGCGCAACAGCATGTACGGCATGTCCACCTCGGTGAACGGCTGCTCCACCGCTTCCCGCTTGGCATTGTACACGGGATCGTTCGGAGGGAACGGCAGCGACCAGATGATGACATTGGAGAGCGAGGGACCCGGAATATCGAGGCCTTCCCACAGGCTGACGGCGCATAGGATGCTGTGCTCTTCTTTTTGGAAGGCGGAGATCAGATCGCTGATTTCCCTGTCTCCCTCGAAGCGGAACGTCATATTATGAAGCTGGGGCAGGTTAGGGATCGCTCGTTTAAACTGCTGCATGTCCTCTCTAGAACGGAACAGCAGCAGCGCCCTTCCTTCCGTTTCCACCAAAAGGTTGACGGCGCGGTCCATCCGGTCCTGAAACAGCCGGCTGTCGTCCAGCTTCGGAAGGTTCACCTGCATTTGCTGCTCATAATCATACGGCGACGGTACAGTAAAGGACAGGTAATCCTGCACACCCAGGCTGTCCGCCACGTAAGTGAACGATTGGTCTACGGACAAGGTGGCTGAAGAGAAGACGATCGGCATGTTTTGGGAAAAGACGCGCTCTTTCAGCACTTCCTTCACCAGGCGCGGCATGACCACCAGCGTCAATCCGCTTCCGTCGGTGACGGACCAGGAAATGACCTGCTCCGGACGCTCGTACAACGCGAGCGCCGTCTGGATCATCTCCAAATGTTCCTCTACAATCCGCAGTTGGTAGCTGTCCAGTGAGAACAGGCCGCTTTCGAAGACGAGTTCCTCTTCGATGACGTCAAGGATGCTGCGGAATTTGCGGAGTGACGTATACAGAGCTGTGTCGTACACAATCTCGCAGCGGTCCGAACCCGCTACCGGCTTGCTTTGCTTTGCCAGCTGGTCGAACAAGATTTCGCTGTGCTCAATAGCCGCCTCTACCGCCTCCGCCAGCGTTTCCCGAATCTCCCCTTGTAATAAACGGGTTATAATTTCCTCGAAGATAGCATGTTTCAGCTTGTAAGTGAGTGCTTTTTGCGCTGCAGGTTCCAACAGATGCCCCTCGTCGAACACTACGGAGCTGTGATCCGGCAGCAGCGGCAGCTGGCCTTCTCTTTTGCGGCCCTCATAGGTCCAGACATGCTCCATATAGAAATCATGAGAACAGATAATCAGGTCAGCCGACTTCCGGTAGTGGTCGCGTGACAGCGTCTGCCCGCAGCGGTTTCGCTGGTCGCAGACCAGGCAGTCCTGAAACGCGTCCCAGCTGATTTGCTGCCAGGCTTCGTCGTTCAGGTGCGGGTAATTTTTGCGGTCGCCGTAAGGGTGGAACGATTGAAGCGCCTGGTAGTTATGCACAAACGGCGGCAGTTCCTCATGGATCTGCTGGAACGGGTAAGCCTCGTCAAAGGTGCCGCCCTGGCGGGCTTTGTCCAACTTTTTCAGGCAGAGGTACTGGTCCGGGGATTTCCCCAGGCGCGCGTCTACAGTGAGGTCGAGGTGACGGGCCAGCTTGTCCAGATCGCCTTCCGGTTTCACCAGCTGCTCGATCAGAGATTCATCCGCACAGGCAATGATCGCCGGCTTGCCCGTATACCGCGCATAGCAGATGGCGTATAGAAGATACACTAACGTTTTTCCGGTACCTACGCCCGCTTCGGCAAAGATTGTTTTTTTCTCCGCATACGCCCGCTCCAACTGGAACGCCATATAAATCTGCTCGTCCCGGACTTCAAAGCCCGCCTCCGGCAGAATCTCATAAAAAACGTCCGCCACCCAGTCACTAACCTGGGCGACGAACGGCTCAGAAGGTTTTAATTCAAAAGGGTATCTCAATGGACTTGCCTCCACATCGTAATAAGAGGAGGATACAGGATTGGGGGTGGGAAAGCAAGGGGAATTGGCGCGCAGAGGTTACCGGCATCGGATGAAAACTCCTGTGACCCCAGCCAAAACCAACTGCAGCCCCTCCGACAGCGCCTCGCTAAAATCCCGGTACTCCATGGCTGCCGGTCCCCGGCGCAACTCCTCGGATCCGATCTCCGTGATGGAGCTGACCCGATACAGCACACTGTCCGGCTCTCCCGCCACATCCAGATGCAGCGTAAATCGGCGGTGCAGCTCCTCAACAAGCACATCATAAAGCTGCCACAGCGCTCCCCGGTCTTCGGGTCTTTTGGACATGAGCGTCAGGATGGCTTGGGACAGCGGCGGAGAAATGTACGGGTTTAACGTATGGGGGGCTGCGGGGATGGTCCATTTGTGGTCTTTTTTCAATTGAGATTGTTGGTCGCCGGGAAAGGGAAGTTCTCCCGTAAACAGCTGATACAAGGTGCAACCGAACTGGTACAGGTCGGTCTGCCGGGTGAGCTCTCCGTCGTCCCACTGTTCCGGGGCGGCATAGGCGCAGGACAGCAGCTTGGACGTTCCCCGGAACTCCTTGAGCACACGGGAAAGCCCGAAATCTCCGACCTTGACTTGACCGTTATGGGATAAAAATAGGTTCAGCGGCTTCAGATCCCGGTGCAGCACCCGCCGCGTGTGGGCATATTGGATCGCTTTGCACGATTCGTACGCTATATACAATGCTATATAGTAATAGCTTTCGGGGTCCAGCTCCGGCTGCAGTTGCGAAATGTATTGCCTGGCATGGATCCCGTCCACAAATTCCATCACTAAATAATGCTCGGTCCGGGCTCCGTCCGCATGGCGGCCGAAATCCAGCACAGACACGATATTCGCGTGCCCTGTGAGCAACGCGCCGGTCTTTGCCTCCGTATGGAACTGGGCAAGTGTTTCCTCCAAATCTAACAGATCATGAGTCTTGATCAGCTTGACGGCCACGGTCCGGTCCAGCAGCAGATCCGTCCCCCGCCACACTTCCCCCATGCCCCCTTTGGCCAAAACATGCTCTAAACGATACCTCTCCGACAAAAGCCTGCTCCCGGAATAACGCATACGTTCCTCCATAGCGCTTGATTTTCTAACTAACCATTATGTATGCGCCTGCCCGGGAAAGGGTTCTGGAGCAATTACCATGCAGCTTGCCTGCAAAGAGAAAACCCGCCGCCTCTCTAGGCAGCGGGCTTCAAGAAGCTCACACACTATACCGCTTTCCTCACAAAATAACCCCAGCCGCACGCAAAAAACACAACAAAGCTGACGGCGACAACGCTGAACAAAGTAACCATAGAGAGCGTAAAGTCATTCGGGCTAATGCCGCCGGAAGGCAGCATTCCGAGCAGAGGCTGTGCCCACGGGTAGTACGGAGCGTATTTCTCCGAGTTCACCACGAGCAGATTCGGCATAGTGAAGATCACGTTTACCGCCAGCGGAGCCGCAAAGCTGGCCCAAGCGGTGGAAACGGCCAGCTGGAGTGCGGCCAGCGGCAGGCAGGCAAGCCAACCCCGGCCCGCGGAAGCAAGGAGCGTCTCCCACGGAATCGAACCGGCGCCGCCCATCACCGTACCAAGCAGCACCATCATGCCCAGGAAAATCAGCTGCATTGCCGCCAGCAGTCCCATCACAAACAGAAACTTCACCGCATACACCTGGCTTCTCGTCACCGGCAGGGATAGAAGCTGCTTCCACCCGCCTCCGGCATGTTCGTACCGGCAAAGCAGCGCAGAGAACACGCCCGTAAGGAGAGGCAGAAACAGCATGGCATGCACGACAGACATCACCGTCATCATTTCCGTCCATGGAAAACCGGCCGACGGACCGGCTGCAGCCGCTGCCTTCGTATCCAGGTACCCCGCGCCTGCAGCCATAAGGGGACTTACACAAAGCAGGAGCCAGATGACGGACCGGCGGACTTTCAACCATTCAGCTTGCATCATACGTAACATCGGCTACTTCACATCCTTTCGGCTAAAATGCAGGGCTCCCGCGCCCAACAACAGCAAACCCGCTCCCGCGCCTGCGCTTACGGCAAACAGCTGATGACCGGCTTCTCCGGCCAACATCGGCCATTTCCAAGGAAGCCAATCCGGGAACCGGAAAGAAAACATACACACCAGCATGCCCGCAATCCCGACCGTCAGAGGCACAGCCTGATTGTTCACCGTCACCGACAGCCAAGTCTGCAGCGCCAAAAACGGCAGGGAGGCAACAAACGGATAGAAACACGCAGCAGCCATGGCCCCCAGAGGAACATCGAACCCAAAACCGAGTACGATACCCAGCACGGCCGTTCCCGCCACCGTTAAGGCAACCGAAGCCAGAAGCAGAAGCACACTAAGTGTAAATTTGGCAGTAAACACCTGCACCCGGGACACCGGCAGCGCCAGCGTCTGCTTCCACGCGTTGGTCTGATGTTCGATCCCGGCGGTCATCGAGGCGATAATCGCCAGCCCCATGAACAAAGTCGGAACCATCAGGCCGACCACGTTTTGCAGCAGTCCTCCCCAAAGATCGGCGGCATATTCATGGTGAACCAGATAGTCGTACCGCAGTCCGAAGTTGACCGCCTGCAGCCCGACAACGCCCAAGGGGCCGAGAAAGATGAGAAACCAGATCATTTTGCGCCGAATTTTCAGAAATTCAACCGCCAGCAGCCGCCCGATCACAAGCTCCCCTCCCCGCCGGTTATATCCAGAAAAATGCTCTCGAGGGAAGCCGCGTCTTCCTCTACCCGGTAGACCTCGAACCGGTGATGGACCAGCGAGGACACCATCGCCGCTACCGTCTCATCGCTCCCCATGTCCACCGTCAGCCGCGCGCCATCCCACTCGGTTTCCAGCCCGTTGGCAAGCAGCAGCTTCCAGGCCTCTTCCGGCCTGCTTACGCTCAACCGGATCCGGTTTCTCGCCTGCCTACGCAGTCCCGCTATGGAGTCCTGAAAAATCATCCGCCCCTTCGCAATGATGCCCACCCGGTTCGCCATCTGATCAATCTCAGATAACAAATGAGACGAAATCATCACGGTCACGCCGTGTTCCTGGGGCAAGCCCTTAATCAGCTCCCTGATTTCCAATATGCCCGCCGGATCCAGTCCGTTCGTGGGCTCATCCAAAATCAACAGCTCCGGCTGCCCCAACAAAGCCGTCGCAATGCCGAGCCGCTGCTTCATCCCGAGCGAATAGCCCTTCACCGCGCGCCTGGCGTCTTTGCTCAACCGCACGATGGTCAGCACTTCGTCAATCCGGTTCCGCGGCACATCCAGAATTCGCCGGACCGCTTCCAGATTCTCATACCCGCTCAAGTGCCCATAATAGGAAGGGTACTCTACCAGCGAGCCGACCTTTTGCAAAACCGCCATCCGCTCCTGCTTCATGTCCTTGCCAAAAATGCGGATACTCCCCGAAGTAGGCTTTGCCAGACCCAGCAGCATACGGATCGTCGTTGTTTTTCCCGCTCCGTTCGGTCCCAGGAAGCCGTAAATATCGCCTTTTGCTATCTGCAAATTCACTTGGTTGACTACCGGTTTGCCTCCGAGCTGTTTCGTCAGCCCTTTTGTTTCCAGAATCCATGGATTCATCCTTCATCACCTCAGACTCCACAATACAGGGTCAAGGTTAAGCCTATAGGCGCACCGCGTTTAAAATTCGTTTAAAACCTTCCCAAACTTCGCATGATCGTAATTGTGGTCCCTTGTTCCGAGCTGGAAACGTCCGCACGCAGGCTCATCTCTTTCAGCATCAGCGCTGCGATGGTGAGGCCGATGCCCGCCCCTTTTTCCTCCGTTACGCCGTTTAATCCAGGTCCCCGGTCGCTAATCTCCATAGAACCACCCTGCTCAGCCGACAAGCTGACCCTGATGTATTTGCCGGAGCCGGCGTGGCGCAGCACATTTTGTAAATAATTATCGACAACTCTCTCCAGCCACTGGGGATCCAGGCGCCACAGCACGGACGTTTCCGGGAAATCCGGTTCGATCTCGAACCCCTCTTTTTCAAACAACGGGTACCACTGGGCCAAAAGAGTCCGGACCAAACGCACAATATCCGTCTCTTGGGGCTTATATGGATAGACCCCGGCCGTCAGCAGCGAATAAGAAAACAGGTTTTCGATCAGTTGGCCCAGGTAGCTCATTTTTCGCTCAATTAATCGGAGAGACTCCATCCCTTTCGCGCTTAAAGGCTCCTCCTTCAACCGGTACACCAGTCCCCCGATCGTGGTAAGCGGCGTGCGGAGATCATGCGACAGCTTGGCGATCAGGTCGCGGCGCAGCGCCTCCTCTTCCGCTTCCCGGCGGCGGCTCGCCTCGAGCTTGCCGACCATATCCGCGAAGGCGCTCTCCAGCCGGCCGATCTCATCCCGGTTCTCCACCTTCACCGGTTCAGGGATGCCCGACTCCGTGGGAGCTGTCATCGCTGCCTGCAGCCGGACCAGGCGTTTGCGGATCCGATAGAAGAACAAAAGGGATATGAACAGAAACAGGCCGAGGATGGCCAGCGTACCGGCGACGAATATTTTGCTGTGATCCTCCCGCAGCCTCTCCCCCTCCGCCCTCATCTCCGAGCGCGGCACTTCAAATACCATAAAGCCTTGCCCTGACCCGGGACCCAACCGGGAACCGGAGCTTCCGCCTCCCCGCTCTTCTCCGATAAAAGCTACTACCGTAAACGGGTCGCCGGCGGTCCTTTGCTTCATAAAAGAAATCGTGTAAGCCGCAGTCCATTTCTCAGGCAAGGACAATGGCTTCGGCAGCTGAAGCCGGGTATTCCCCTGTCCGTCCACCCAAAACATCCGAGCTTTTGGATACGTCGCCTGAAGCCGATACAGCGCGGCATTGACATCTGCATCCTTATGGCCTTTTAAGGCCGCCGCCTCTTTATGCCACATTTCCTCTAAGTCAAGCCCGTTGCGGTACACGTTCTCTCCAGCTTCCGGCCGGTCGAGCAGCATCAGGCTGACGGACAGGACGGGAATCATGAGGGGCAGCAGTACCAGGGCGGACAGCACGATCAGCAAATATTGGGACAGCAGGGAATGCTTCAGCCGGATCATAGTCTCACCCTGTAGCCCAGCCCGCGCACGGTTTCAATAATGGCAGGAGAGCCGGGATCGATCTCGACTTTTTCGCGAAGGTAGCGGATGTGTACCATAACTGTTTTGTCCCCTTCCATAAAAGGTTCCCCCCACACGGATTCGTAGATCTGCTCCTTCGTCAGGATCTGATTCGGGTGCCGCAAAAAATACTGCAAAATCTGCAGCTGCTTGGCCGTCAAAATAATTTCCTCCTGTGTCCGCGTATCCACAATCGAAGGCTGGGACAACCGGATTTCCAGGTGATGCAGCCGGATCACCTTTTCCTCATCCCTGCCGAACCGCCGCAGCAGCACCTCCACCCGCGCAGCCAGCTCCTCCGGATGAAACGGCTTCGTCAAATAATCGTCGGCGAACCGGAGCCCTGCCAGCTTATCCTCTACCGCCGTGCGCGCAGACAGCATCAGAACGGGTATGCCGGGCGCTTCCTTTTTTAGCCTCGCCCCTACGGAAAACCCGTCCAGCCCCGGGAGCATCACATCCAGTACTACCGCATCCGCTTCATGAACCCGCTCCAAGGCGCCTTCCCCCGCAAGCAGCCATTCCACCGCATACCCCCGCCGCTCCAGATCCTCTTTGACCCACGCACCAATCTCGCGGTCATCTTCTATATACAAAATCCGCTTCATCGGATCCACACCCCTTGTCATCCTTATCTTTTCAGGATAGTCAAACAGGACGGGAAAGAAAAGTTAAATTCCGTTTAAAAAAGAAAGAATAACTTGCCCATTGCAACTTATAACCGGCAGCATGAACTTATTGCTGAAACTTGCTCATTGAAACTCTAAGGGACTATGCGCCTACTTGCTGCAACTTGCCCATTAAACCTCTAACGGACACCCAGTGATTTTAATTGGCTAAAAACCTGTGCTTAGGCTTTTTAACGGACACCAGCGCTCTTATTTGCCGCCTTAGCTGCTCCTGCCACCCGAAAAACACCAAATAGTGAGTCTTATGTCCGTTACGTTTAGGAATCTCCCATTTCCCGCACAATAGCGTCGCTCCTGTCCGTTAAGCTGAGGACACGAATGGTTCGGCATCGCATCTTCCCACCAACACCGCCATCAAAGGGTTATAACGCGGCACAAAAAAACAGCGGCTGTCCGGTACCCGGAATGTCCGCTGTTTGTCTATTCTTTCATAGCTGCATGATACCGTTCGACAAGCCCCGCCTTGCTGCCGGCGGGTTTGGCACTAGTTTTTTCTTTGCCGGCCAGCCAAATCCGAAACACCGTCAACACCGCGACCGCTCCTCCAGTCAGTAGATACATGTCCCGCACCCAACCCAGCTTCGTGTCCGTACCCAGCATGATTCCGTGAACCAACGCCATAGCAAAAGCCGGGAAAGCAAGCATGTGGATCGTACGCCACGCGCGTTTGCCAATCGTTTTGATCAGATCCGAACTGAGCATCAACAGCAGCATGCCATAAAAAGCCAGCGTCCCTAAGCCTGTCAAAACCGGATGGGTGTGCGCCGTAAAGGGGATCAGCATCCCGCTGACTGAATACCCTATATACTTGTCGTAAATCAGCACCATGCTATGCACCATACCGAACAACAGCCCGAACCAGCCGCTCGACTGATGCAATGTAAGAGAAACGGCCCTCATCCGGGCAGGCAGCACCTTCATGCTGTGGCTGATTCCCGAGATCATCGATACAAAAAGCAGCAAATAAGACGTGATGCCCGCGCTCCGGCTTGTATACCACACGTTTAGATACCGGCTTGCCTGATGAAGAATATCATCCATGTTCCCTCCCGCCTTCCGTAATGCGGATGCTTCGTCCGCCTTGTACTATGGCCCCGTCCCGCCGGATGCCGACGGTGGACAGGGCCGCGCCCCTCCGCTCGAGCCAGGCCATGCCCTGCTCCGAGCCCAGGATCAGCACGCATTTGGCGTACACTTCCGCCTGCGTGAGATCCGGCGCAGCCACCGTGACCTGCACCAGATCCGACCCGGCCGGCTGGCCGGTGCGCGGATCGAGGATGTGGTGCAGGCTGCGCCCTGCGGCGCTCTTCCAGCGCCGCTTCCATGCGCTGCTGGTGGCGATGCCGCAGTCCCCCGCGGGATGGAGCGTGAACCGGTCCGTTCCGGGACGGAACGGATCCTCCACGCCTACCTCCCAGACGCGGTCCGCGCCGCCCCAGAGCGCCAGATCACCGCCGGCGTCCAGCCCGCCGGCGGAAACGCCCTGCGCGCGCAGCATGCGGGCCAGCCGCGCGGCGCTCAAGCCCTTGGCGATCCCGCCGAGGTCCACGGCGGTTTCGCCGCCAAGCACGACGCTGCGCATCCCGGCGTTCAGCAGCGGAGCTTTAACTCCGCCTGGCCGCGTCGTGGCCGGCCGGTGCTGCCCTGCAGACCCGCTTCCACGGTGGTCTGCCGCCTGATCAGCTGCCTCCAACTCACGCTCCTGCAGTGACCCTTGCCCTACCGCCCCGCCTTCCCCCCACTCAGCCAGCTCCTCAAAACTCCCGCCGTAACCCAATTCCTCCATCGTTTTCCCCAAATACGGAGTAAACAGCCCCTCCGTCGTGCGATAGAACTGCTCGGCCTGCAACAGCACCTCATATAATAAAGGCGACAACAGAAACGGCCTGCCGCCCGACCGGTTCAGCCTGGACAGTTCGCTATCCGGACGGAAACGGCTCAAGTTCGCCTCGACAAAAGCAAACCAGGACTCCGCTTTCTTCCGGTCCGCAGCAGATAACCCATACGTAGAGAAATTCGAATTCATCGCCCGGAACCTATGCACCGCTGCCGCCTCCCTAGGACGCATGGGACCGGATCCGGCCAACGCCTTGTCCCTGCCCCTGGTCCGACAGACCGCCGCCATCGCTCCACTCTCCGCCGCCCTGGTCCGCTCCGCTGTCTGTCCACGCACTCCCGTCCGAACCGGCTGCATCCGGATTGGAATCATAATTAAAATACTCCGGCGCATCCCGCCACTGCTGCTCCACTGCATCGTTCAAACGTTCCTGGCCGTTCCCCGCATCAACAGGAACCGTGCCCTCCACCTGCCCCGTTTGCCCGAGATACCCGACGAAGCCGGAAAAGAACACGGCGCTGGAAAGGCCCACGGCCCATTTTATCCATACATGTTTAGCCATTCTTCGAATCACCTGCCCAGAAAAAGAATTTGTGTGCTTTTGACTATATCATCGTTAAGTGAAAAAATAGTGAAATGCCCTTTCACCCAAATTTCATCAAAACATGCTATGTTGGAAGTAAAAGGAGAGTTGCGGAATGAGGCTGCTGCTTGCGGAAGACGATCCCTTGTTAGGGGAGTTAATTGTTCATATGTTAAAGAAAAAAGCCGGCTACACTGTCGAATGGGTTACCGACGGCGAGGACGCGTACGATTACGCCGCTGCTTCCATTTATGACGTGTTGATATTGGACTGGATGATGCCCGGCCGCAGCGGAACGGACGTATGCCGCGAGCTGCGCAAAGACGGATACAGGGGCGCGGTGCTGATGCTGACGGCCAAAGACACGCTGCAGGACCGGGTGGAAGGATTAGATGCGGGTGCGGATGATTATTTGGTGAAACCTTTTGAAATCGACGAGCTTCTGGCCAGGCTGCGCGCGCTGTCCCGCCGGAATTTCGCTCCGATCCAGGATGATACCGTCCGCCTGGGCCGCTATGTGGTCCACCGCACGAACCAGACGGTTCATCTGGGCGGCGAGCGTATCCAGCTGTCCCCGAGAGAATTTCAATTATTAGACCTTCTTTTGCAAAATAAAGGCATGGTCCTCGCCCGCGAAGTGATTCTGGATCGAATCTGGGGCTTGGATGCCGATGTAAACCTGAAAACGATCGACGCTACCGTCAAACTGCTGCGCAAAAAACTAGGCAGTTCCGAACAGGACGGACTGATCCAAAGCGTGCGCGGGGTGGGGTATAAACTTGAGCATTCTTGACAAGCTCCGCAAACGTACGGGAAGCAGCATGTTCAGCCGGACACAAAACCGGTTGACACTGCAGTACAGCGGCATTCTCATGTTATTCCTTGTTTTGTTTATCGTCATTGTGCTGAGTTTTCTGTACTACATTCTGATCAGCCAGCCCAAAAACCAGCTGAAAGCCCTTGCAGACGACGAGGCACAGGCGTTGTCGTACATACTTACGCATAAAGACAGCCCGAAGGACGGGATGCGGAAGAAAGGCGAAGATTTTTTCACGATCGGGCAAAATCAATTCTTCTATTACCTGCTCGATGCCCAAGGCAATGTTCAGCTTGGGGAAGAGCAGCATCCCGCGGCAAGGAAAGCCATCCTTCCTAAACTTGCCGGATGGCAGGCGGCACCCGAGCGGATCCGCTATACCAGGCTGTCGCTCATTGACAAACGCAGGGACATCCGTCTTGATCCGGATCTCCAGATGGAACAGCAGGTCCGACTGATGTCCGTAGGACGCGGCATTTACTCCGGCGAGGAGCGGATCGGCACGCTGTTCGTGGGGCGCGACATCGCGTTCCAGTCCAACCTGTTCCGCTGGTCGGTACTTGCCTTCCTGGCCCTTGGCGTCCTCTTTTTTGCTCTGGCTTTGGCGCTGAGCCACTACATGTCCAAGCGCGCCATGGGGCCGATCGCCCGCTCCTACGAACGGCAGCGCGAGTTCGTAGCCGATGCCTCGCATGAGCTGCGGACGCCGCTCAGCGTGCTGCTCTCCTCCATCGACACGCTGCAGATGGAGGAGAGCTTGGAGCAGGATGCTTTTGCACGGCGCATCCTGTCCAATATGAAAGGCGAGGTGCGCCGGATGACGAAGCTCGCCGGCGACCTGTTGACGCTGGCCCGCTCCGACTCGGGCGCGGTGGAACTGCAGCGCGAGCCGCTGGACCTGCGGCAGCTGGCGGAAGGCGTCCTCCGCTCCCTGCAGCCGCTCGCCGAGGCGAAGCAGCTGCGGGTCGAGCTGGACGCGCCCACGGCGCTGCCGATGCTCGGCGACACCGACCGGCTGTCGCAGCTGCTCGTCATCCTCGTCGACAACGCCATCAAGTACACGCCGGACGGCGGCGCTGTGCGGGTGGCGATGGCGGCGTCGGGCGCCGGTGCTGCCGGCGCGGGCGGGACTGCCGGGCCGGGCCGGGCCGCTGCTGCTTGGCTGGACATCGCCGTCAGCGACAGCGGTATCGGTATCCCGCCGGAGGAGCATGAGCGCATCTTCCAGCGGTTTTACCGGGAAGATAAGTCGCGCTCCCGCGCGCTCGGGGGCCACGGACTGGGCCTGGCGATCGCCAAATGGATCGTGGACACCCACCGCGGCACGATCGCGGTCGACAGCGCTGTCGGCGAGGGCAGCACGTTTCATGTGCGGATCCCTCTGGGGTAAGATGAAGTTCATTGGTTGTCCACAAAATTCATTCTCCACCATTTATACTAAAATGTATTGAGGCTAAGGAGGATTTGGGAGATGGCAATGGCAACTTGGAACAATACAGTACCCTGGCAAGCTCCTTGCCCCGGTTTACAACAAATAGATCAATTAGGGCGCACAGTCATAGTGCGCCCGATTTATGTTATACCAAGTTTTAGGCTATTTGGTCGATAACAGGTAAAACTGGATATGTCATAATAAACCTGTACATGGGGATGTCCAATTCAAAAGGAGGAAAATAATGAAACAGAAATCGAGGAAGATCTTGTTTCTATTTACGTTAGTCCTTACCCTTTCGCTGGCCGGAATCAGCTCTGCCTTGGCGTCGCCTTACACGGATTTTGTTAACCCGAGGGGAACGTTGACCGCACCGGCTTCTTTTGGCGAAATCGAAGACATTGTGTTCAACCAGAGCGGCAGCCAACCCGCCTCTTCCTTCTCAATTGTGTATTCGAACACGAACTCTACGCAGATTTATGCCCAATCCGGTAATATTGCGACCAACCAAGGCAGCGGTTATATTCTGTACAACGTCCCGTCATCCGAGTTTAACGCTCTACCCAAAAATACGGTGATCAAAGTAACAGTAAAAACCTACAACAGCACGGGCGGCTTCATCGACTCCGCTGTAACTTACATTACTGCAGGATAGTTTTTTCGCTGCATACCCCAGTACAAATTAAAAATGGATAGAGGTTCAGAAACTATCTGAATCTTTATCCATTTCTTTTTTAGATGTTTATTGCCTGACCATTAGCCCTCTGCTTCCCTCGAACTTCAACACCTTACATGCTTCCGCTTAAAACCGAGTTTCCGCCTCTGTAAAAACTTTTGAATATTTACCAGAGCGTTAATGTGTTTGCTTTTTCCCTTATCACTGTTGACTTCTACCGGCCCTACTGCCTCCGCGGCTGCGACTGCCTGGTCATGCAACGGCAAATAGGATGTCGCTACCGTGTATATAAAATTATTCATTGCATATTTCGTTCGCTCGGGAGCATTGTGAATCGTATGTTCTACCTGTTCAAGCATGTGGGTAAGTTTACTTTCCGAAAATTCGCGATCCGGACGGCTGCCCAACAGCCAGCAATAACAACTCCAGCCCGCTGACATTCTCAAGTCTTCGCCGCTTGCAATCCACTTATCGGCAACATCCTGCGCAATATCTGCTTCTGACAAAGTGACCGCCACAACATAATCGGACAGCATATAAAAATAGGCCGAATCCAGCCAACGATCATAATCCGCCTCAGTCATGGAATTTGGCTCGGCTATGATACCGGCAAAGTACATTGCATCGTAATTCCCCGTGGCATAAAGCTGCTCCGCCAAAGGCTGATTGAGCTTGGTCTTTTTGAGAATCGGCTTCATTTCTCCTGTTGCCACACCAAATAGCGGCTCCCGCGCGCCATAGGACAAGTACATTTTCTTAAGACGTTCCTTGCCGAGCGACTCAAGTTCCTGCATAACCATGTCAAAGTTCATAGGTTCACACTTCCTTTGTTTTCAGCTTTTTAGGGCCTTTGAGATTCTCAATCGATGTCTTCCACAGTTTCTCCTTTTTCATCCACTTTGATAGGAACCGCCTCCAAAAAACTCAAGCAGCTCATCCAAGCTGGTAATCGTATAGCGCGGTTTGGCACTGATCCAGGTACATAATTCTGGTAAACATCTCTTGGGTCGAATGCATATGGTCAAAATACCGACGCAAAAAGGCAGCAACAAAACCCGAAAATGTGCTTGTGCGGTCAAGAACCGTGTTATCCAGATCGATAACCGAGTCGCACTGCGCTAACGAATCCTCATATCGCTATTCTTCCAACAACAACCGATTTCTCGACTTAACGAACTACAGACACGTTATTTGCCGGTTTTTGCTGGTTTGGATGGTGAAATCCAGGAAATAAGGCTACCACGATTCGTTAAAACTTTAAAATGTGGGTTTTAAGCGAAATAGCGTGTCTAGGGTTCGTTACCACACAAAACAGCTTGGCCATTGATACAAGACGCAGCATTGGTTCAACAGAATTGCCTTGCACGGCCGCAGCTCTCTGCACGCAGGGAAGCGGCACGAATACTTAACGATCCATCCTATGCATGTCAATGCCCGCAAAGCATAGCCCGCCACCCTCGAGCGTCAATCCCATTAATCCCTCAACAACTTCTGATAACTAGCAATATCCAGCCGCCGTCCGAACTTGCTGCCGACTTCCCGAAACAGGGCGCACCGGACGTACCCTTGACGTTCGAAAAGCCGAATACTCCGTTCATTCTCCACACACACCGTTGCAATCAGGGAATGAAACTGCTGCCTGCGGGCGGCTTGCTCTATGTAGTGTAAGGCTTCGGTACCAACACCGCGCCCGAGACAGCCCGGATCCAGGTACAGGGTGACTTCGGCTGTGCTGTCGTAAGCCTGCTTCTTTTTGTGCTGAGCAGTAAGTACGTAGCCAATGATCGTCTGCTTAGATTCGATTACAAAGGTTTGGAATCTCGGGTTCTCTGCAATAACGCTGCTGCTGAATTCCTCCAAGTCCAGAGGCTCCGTATGAAAAGAAACCGTAGTATGGCGCACATAGTGGTTGTAAATATCCAGCAGCACAGGAAGATGATGTTCCTGGACCGTCACAAACTGAACTTCCTTCGGTACCTCCATCTTGTCCCGCACAGTCGCCCTCTCCTCTTCAACCAAATTGTTACTTCCAACTATAATAATCCTGCGAATGCACCGCCTCAAATCCGACAGATTTGTATAAACCCAGTGCATGCTCATTTCGGACCTCGACTTCCAAGTGCACGGAGCGGCCTGCTGCGTCCAAATTCTTGACTACTTGCTGCAGCGCTTTCCTGCCGATTCCTTGCCCCCGCCATTCAGGCAAAATTACAAATCCGTAAATCCAAGCCTGCTCATTCTCCAAAATAACCCTTAGCTTTCCTACCGTCTCACCCCCCGCATCAATCATCCAGTCTGTGATCATATCTGCATCCCGTTTGACGGCGAATTCCACTTCGTTGGCGCTCTGTTCGTCCACACCGAACCCCTCGACCAACAACCGGATCCGTAGCTCAGCATCCGCATCACCAGCTTGCCGCAGCGTGACCCCTTCCGTATCCTCAAGCGGCTTTTTCCGCCATTCCATCTGAAACTCCGAAAACGCATATTCCGCACCCAGCTGTTCCATTAACGCCTTCCCTGAATAGGAGCCTGCGGGTGTGTTGAGCAGTACTTTCTGGTAGCCATTGGTCCTGATTCTTTCAGACGCTTGCTGAAACAAATGTGTAAACCGGCCTTTCCGCCTCTCGCCGGGGAGTACCATGCCGCATACTTCAACCTTAGAACCGAACGGATAAAGTCCAAGAAAGGCTGCCAGTTCCCCCTGCACATAGTGAAAAAAATCCAGCCCTCCGCTCTCGCGGTTTCTCAGCATATCCCAGTTTAGTTTCAATTGGATGCCGTCATGTTGCTCGCATTTCTTTTGCAGCTGTTCAATATCACGTAATTGTTGTTCTGTCAGCATAGGAATCCTCCTTTTCTTCATTACATTCAACGTCCATTGCCGTAACCCCTTTAGTTGCACTTAACGAATCCTCATGCCCAAAAACGGCCGCTTTCCCAACCTAACGAACTGGACACACGCTATTTGCTGGATTTTACCTTTGGACAGTCAACTACGCCATATAAGGCTGCTACGATATAACGTGTCTGAGATTCGTTAGCGCCGCGGTCCCCCTGAAATTTTCAAATCCTTCTCAAATGCATATATAATGTTGAAAAAAGGAATGATTACCCGCGAAAGGTGATGAGAATGACTCACAAATTGCTGCTTGTGGACGATGAGGAACAGGTGCTGGAGTTCATGGCGCCATTCTTGAGGCAGGAAGGGTACGAGATTGTTACAGCCAATACGGGGAAAGAAGCATTACGTAAGGCTGCTGAGACACAACCGTCTCTCGTCGTCCTGGATTGGATGCTGCCGGAAATGAGCGGCCTCGATGTTTGCCGGGAGCTCCGAAAAAACAGCCGTGTAGGCATCATCATGGTTACGGCGAAGTCCGAGGAAACCGATAAAATCATTGGTCTTGAAGTCGGGGCCGACGATTACTTGGCGAAGCCTTTCTCGCTGAGGGAGCTCTTGGCCCGAATCCGTTCGCTGCTGCGCAGAATGGAGGGCGGAGAGCCTGCGGCACAACTGATGGAGCGTGGAGAGCTAACGATATCCGAAGAGAAATACCGTGTGTGGAAAAGAGGAGAAGAAATCCCTCTCACGCCTACGGAATTCAAAATGCTGCTTACGCTGGCTGCCAAACCGGGGATTGTATACAGCCGCTTGCAGCTCTTGCAAGCTGCATTGGAAGATGACTTTTTAAATGACGAACGTACCGTGGACGCTCACATAAGCAAAATCCGCAAAAAAATCGAGGATGACCCGGCAAATCCAATTTTTGTTCAAACGGTATACGGTTTCGGCTACCGCTTCGGTGAACGGTCATGACGATCCGGCGCAAGCTTTTTTTGGCTATGGCATTTTTTATACTTAGTATGGGCGCTGCCTTCGTGTTCGTAACCCTGTTTGTCGTAAAAGCAACACTAGAACATATCCGGGTGGCGGACAGAACGTACGAAATCGAGATTTTATCCAGGTCTTTCGAAGAGTATTACAGGCAAAGCGGCGGATCGTGGGAGCAAGTACAAGCAAGTCCCATCGTTACAAACGGACAAGGCAGCATCCCGGCGAACGCCAGCTATCTGCTCCTGTCTGAAGATCAGAAGCTGTTGTACTTGCGGGGAACCGCAGACACGGAGCAAATTAAAGTAATGGGCATCAGGGCACCGGTCCGAATGAAAGAGGAAACGATCGCGTACTTGTATTATCTCGACCCGGAGGTCGCCAATTTATCCAAAATCCAGCTGGGCATTGGAAGCTCCGTGACAACATTGCTGCTCGCCAGCTCCCTCGTGTTCTGTCTCCTTTCCCTCCTGATCGCCTATTGGTTGTCGAGCCGGCTGACCAGGCCGATCCGGATGCTGGTTCCGGCCATTATGCAATTGGGTGAAGGAAAATTCGGCGTGAAGGCTCCTGTGACCACCAAGGACGAATATGCCCAGGTAGCAACGGCATTCAACCAGATGTCCCAGCAATTGCTTCGTGCTGAGGATGTAAGGAGAAATTTGACCGCCGATGTCGCTCACGAGCTACGTACGCCGATCACAATTCTCCGCGGAAAGCTGGATCTCATCCAGCAGAGCGGCCGCTCCGTAGAGCCGGAATCGCTGCTCCCGCTGCAGGATGAGCTGATTCGTCTGAGCCGCCTTGTCGACGATTTACATCAGCTGTCGCTTGCTGAAGCCAAGAAGCTCCAGCTCGAGTTAAAGCCGACCCGCCTTCCGGCCCTGCTGCAGCGGATCATAAACCGGGTTTCTCCCGAAGCGGATAGAAAAGGGGTGCGGCTTGAGCTAAAGGCGCCTGTCGACTGTCCCGAAATCCTCGTCGATCCGAACAGGATGACGCAGGTGTTCCTTAATCTTATCGTGAACGCCGTGCACTACACGCCTGCTAGGGGCTTGGTTGGCATTGTTGTCCGGATCGGGGATTCAGCTGCAGCGGACATACCGCGGTATCTAAACATCACGATTACAGATACAGGACCTGGCATTGGAGCCGAGCATCTGCCGCATATATTTAACCGCTTTTACCGCACGGATGAAGCCCGCACCCGCAACAAAGGCGGTATGGGACTAGGGCTTGCGATTGCCAAGGAGTTCGTTTCGGCCCATAACGGCATCATTGATGTGGAAAGCAGCCCGGGTCAAGGTACATCTTTTATTGTCACATTACCATTCAACATTCCATAAGAATCATATGCTCCGAATATAGCTGACGTCATGCAAAATATCATGATAATCGCATAGGATCTTCAAAAGTTCACAACATTTATTTGGTAAAGTAAACCTCAGTTGTAGCAATGCTAAATCCGAGTATCCGGATTGGCAGACTTTCGAAGAAAGGGTTGTATCCTATGGCTTATCGGCTTAGTCAAAAGAAGAAAAGTATACTGGTAGCAATACACGTTATCTCTGTAGCTTCCTGGATTGGCGGTACATTGGGGATGCTGCTGTTAGGATTGTACTTGCGTACAGCTGAGAATGGCAGTCAGCTTGTCTATACTATAGCCAGCATGGAAGTGATTGATGAGAACCTGCTCAAGTATCCGGCATTGCTGAGCTTGCTGACGGGCATCCTGTTGTCCGTGTGGACGCAATGGGGCCTGGTCAAGCATTACTGGATTATAGCGAAACTCGTTCTCACCATTATGACCATTATGTTGGGAATCCTCTTCCTGGACAATTGGACGGCATCACTTGGAGAAATGATTCATGAAATGGGGTTTGCAACCTTACAAGACCAGACATTCCAGACGAGATGGATGTCCATGATTATCATGTCCAGCTTTAACTTAGTGTGTCTGCTCTTTATGGTGTTCCTTACCTACCTCAAACCATTTGGAAAAGTGAAAAAATCAAGGTAGTTCATCGTCTTGTCATTGCCGTTGTGTCAGCTTCGGACTCTCCTTTAGCACGATAGCTGGCACGGCCGGCAAAAGGCGCATACAACAGCAGGAACATCACCAGCGCCAGCAGCTCCTCCACAAGAAGGTAATACGGGTAAGGCCCGAACCAGTCCAGCACCGAAGCCGTTTCCGGTTTTCCCGCCAAAAACATATAATTCGCACCCGCCCACCGGTCCACGCCCCACACCAGGACAGCGAGCACGTTCAGGAACAACATCACGCGGAGGATCGACTTGAACGACGGCCTGTATCCTTCCACCAACGTCATATACAAAGCGGCAAGAACAATCCCGGCATGCGCAATGAAAAAATGAAAAAACCGGAAATGCGGATAAGCATACCCCAAATTTGGCGTTAGCAGTGCTTGCAAAGCCCCCGCAATCCCGGCAAAATAAACAATTTCATACAACATGTAATTTCTGGTCACCAGCATCACGACAGACAGGAGCAGCGTAATACTGCACAATTCTAATGGCAGAGTATTTCGAACGGACCATATATGTTGTGTGACATACCATACATTCAGCGCAGCTTCACACATCAGCAGCACCGCGGCAAGGGCCAGTCGAACCCCTTGTTTGCATAGTCTGTACCGAAACACCGCCATAAGTACCACCGCCGCCGCTAGAATAGCCAGTGCCGCTGTATGAGACGGCGAAAACGCAGCAAACCTCTCTCCTAAATGAGCGTCAAAAAAATTCAGCATTCCGGCCTCCATTTAATAACTTAGTCATCCTCAAAAGTTTCGGACACTCGGACAATTACATCTAATACTTGATTGATCTGCTTGGTTTTATCCTCTTCCGAAAGCCCATCAAGATTAAAAATATCGTCCATCGACATAGTGGACATAGCCTTTTCTAGCTCAGCCGGATTGATCCAATGTCCTGAAATCAAATATTCTTTTGTACCATTAAACCGATTCTCTCTTATCTTAATGTTTAAATCTTTGTACTCAAACTGTTTATACATCGTTGGATAGATAAATACGGTGATCCCAAAAACGGTAATACTTGCGATAATGAATAAAATTAACTTCTTCAACAGTACAACTCCTACCTTCTCCGCTTCCTCACCACTGCCTCCACAGCTTTTTTCATAGCCGAACCCGCATGATTCCAAGTGTAGCGCCTCATGTCGGCCCGGCCTTTTGCACCTTTGGCTTTGCAGAGCAGCGGCTGGCTGTAGGCTTTTCGCATTTGCTTCCGCAAACTGCCGTTATTGGGCTCCGCCCACAGCTGCCCGCCCTGACAGAATAAAGGACGGAACGTCTTGGAGATAGCTCCCTTCATTTTCACCGCAGGCGGCATGAGCTGATAATTCACAAGGAAGGAGTTGCCATGGTTTACAAAATCCATCTGCCCGCCCCACCCCGTTGCGATCACCGGGACTCCGCTGGCCAGGGCCTCCTGAAACGGCATTCCTACTCCTTCCCCCCGGGTTGGCAGCACAAAAGCGTTTGCCGATTTGTACAACCCCTGAAGGGTACGGGAAGATACCCTATCGGTAATCACATAGACCGGAGCTGTGGATTTGCGCAGCTTTAATCTGTTTTTATAGGCCTGCATTTTTCGTTTCAATCTCGTGCCGGACTCGCTCCGCTGGAAGCCTTCGGTTTTGATAATAAGAACTGTTTTATCCGCCCTGGAAAATTCCTTCCAATAGGCCCGCAGCAGCCCTTCCGGATTTTTTCGGTGCTGAAAAGTAAATACCGACAGAAAGACAAAGGTCCCTTTTGGATAAGGCAGCTTCCGTTTCTGGTTTAGCCCGGGGGCCAGGTTCCCATGAACGCCGTGCGGGACCAGATAAATCGGTACCTTCACGCCGCTGCGGCGCAAAGCTTTTACATTATGCAGGGATGGAACGCAAACCGCGTCGTACCGGTTTATACTCGGAAACCAGTTCCGCGGAATCCGGGTGGTTTCCCAAACCGTATTCAAGATCACAGCACCATACTTCGCGCGTGCTTGTCTCAGGTTCAGATGATGCGGAAGGCCGTGATGGATCAGGACTGCGGACTTTTTTGCTGAAGATTTTGCGCCGCCAATTGCTCTTTGCCGAAGTTCCACCTGCACACCTTGCCTGCGTAATGCCCTGACGTATTCTCTTCCCGCAATCCCGATTCCTGAACCTCCGTGGGTGTGTCCGCTCCAAAACACCTTGTATGTCGTCATTCTCTCTCCGCCTTTACCACTGTTTCTAATACCATATGGCAGACAGGGGGAAAGGGACTGGGTGATTTCAAAGAGGCTTTACCGCCGCTATCCGCAGCCTTCGGTAATCCATAATCCAACGGCCGTCGTGAAACAGTTCATCCCGCGCCTCATTCATTATATTCTCAATAGCACGCTCTTTATCCTTCAGAGAAAAGCCCTGAAAAAAATCGCCGGCCATCGTCTCCAGCCACTGAGCCGCCCCTTCTTCCCCTTCCATCGCCGTAGGCCTTTCGAAATGCGCAGCATATAACACATCAAACCCCTGACGCTCCAAAAGGGTTGTATACTCCCCGACACTTGGAAAGTACCATGGGTTTCTGGCGGACGCTTCTATTTCGTAATCTCGCTCCAGCACCTTATATACCGACTTTACGATCTGTTCCACGTTCCCTTTGCCCCCGAACTCTGCAACGAATCGGCCTCCGCTGCGCAGTGAGTTCCAGACGCAATGCAGCACCTTTTCCGGCCGTTTCATCCAGTGCAAAGCCGCATTGGAGAACACCGCATCCACCTGATCATCCAGCTGGAACTGTTCTGCATTGCCGACATGAAAGGCGATCCCGGGATACTTGCTTTTGGCCGCCGAGATCATGTCCGCCGACAGGTCCAGTCCCGTAACCCTGGCACCGGAAAGAACCATTTCGTTAGCCAGGTCACCCGTACCGCACCCCAAGTCGAGGATACTCTCACCCGCCCGGGCATTCAACAGCTCCAACACTCCTTTGCCGAACTCCGACACAAAGCCAAAATTGCCGTCATACCTACTGGAGTTCCAAACCTGAAACGTTCCCATTGTTCCTCAACCCTTTCCTGTGGATAGTTTCATCTTCTCACATACGTGCTTATTAATATAATATATAGAACAAATATACTTTATAGTTACAACCTATCATGAGCATAAGAATAAAAAACTGCGGTGTACACTTATATCGTGTCCACCGCAGTTTTTTAATAAATGATTATAACTTCAGCCCAAGATCCAAAGTTACATTCAACACTCTAAGGATTAAGGTAACAGCTTCTGCACGCGAGGCAGTTGCGTCAGGCGCGAACTTATTCCCGCCCTTGCCGCTGATAATGCCGGCGTCAGCAAGTTGTTTGATTTGCTTTTCAGCCCAGCTGCCTTGAATGTCTGCAAACTTGGAAGAGCTGGATGCATCCTGAAGATTCATGACCTTGGAGAGAAGCGCAACCATCTCAGCACGCGAAATCGTTTTATCAGGTTTAAAACTTCCATCGCCATATCCGCTGATGATGCCTTTGGACTTCAGAGCAATGATGGCTTTTTCAGCCCAGTGACCTTTCGTGTCCTTAAACATATCGGACCCTTTAGTCTCGATACCTAGCGCTTTCGCCAGCATCGTTGCGAACTCAGCCCGCGTTACGGAGCCATTCGCTTTGAATGTACCATCACTGTATCCCGACACGAAGCCAATTTGGGAAGCTAAGGCAATAGCGTTTGAACTCCAGCTTGTTGTTGGCACATCACGGAACACCGCTGCCTTGGCATTTGCAAGTGCATTCGCTATGATCTCCTTCACCTTTACGACATCAATGATGTCGTCTCTAAGCACCGGTTGTTCCTCTGAGGGAGTAGGCACAGGGGCTGGTGTTGGGCCCGGTGTTGGACCCGGTTTTGGGCCCGGTGTTGGGCCTGGTGTTGGGCCTGGTGTTGGGCCTGGTGTTGGGCCTGGTGTTGGGCCCGGTGTCGGATCCGGTGTCACGGACCGCCACTCGGCGTATAACATAATATTTGCATCCTTCACAGTCAAGGCAGCCCCCGGAGCATATTTCGTTCCACTTCCGTCAACCGACGTGTTCCAACCGGAGAACCTATAGCCTGTCTTCACTAAATCCACGGCATCACTATAGACGCTGGTCGTTACTCCAGGAAAATAGGATTGGTTGTCGCTTGGCACATGACCGCCTGTATTTCCGTTTCCGTTGTAAGCCACAAACTTCTGGATAGGGTGCAAGTAAGGATAACCCTGATTCCTTGTTGGATCAATACTCCATGCGCTGGTGAAATCCCAAGAAGTATAAGTGTTTGCTGCCTTCATCTCGTTCGTAGATTTACCGTCACCTTTTCCAGTGTCCGTTTGTCCTGTTGTATCCATATCGTAAAAGCTGTTATTTAGCACTGTTGTAGACTTGTAATTTGTGCCGACTAAGCCGCCCTTATCGGTGCCTGCCCCGCTTATTTTCCCAGTAGCGTAGCTGTTATTGATGGAGCCATCCTCTGTAAAACCAACCAAGCCCCCTGCTCCAACTAGCGACCCTTCAACCGCTCCTGAAGCATAACTGTCGTTGATTGTTCCGCCATTGTAATTCTCGCCAACTAAGCCGCCTACGTCGTACATTCCATTCACATTCCCTACCGCATAGCTGCCGGTAATCGTTCCATTATCATTTTCACCGATTAAGCCGCCTGCAGCATATTTTCCGCCGCTTACGTTTGCCGCTGCGTAGCTTTTACGGATCGTTCCTTCCTCATTATAACCGACCAAGCCGCCCGCGGTTTGTCTCGATGCACTTACAGTTCCTATTGCGAAGCTGTCATGGATGGACCCTGCCTCATTAATCCCTATTAACCCGCCTACTTCCCTCAATCC
This sequence comes from Paenibacillus gansuensis, assembly GCF_042684925.1. Classification (NCBI taxonomy): domain Bacteria; kingdom Bacillati; phylum Bacillota; class Bacilli; order Caryophanales; family Paenibacillaceae; genus Paenibacillus; species Paenibacillus gansuensis. Next base: position 82,880 of record NZ_JBHUME010000011.1, read on the forward strand.
AGAAACGGAACCTTGTACACTGCTGTTACGGACTGTTCCCTCACTGAATCCGACTAATCCGCCTACATCCCACCCGCCGCTGATGTTTACGCCATCCAGATGCAAATTAGTCAATACCGCATCGGCACTTATGGCGCCAAATAACCCTGATTCATCCGCGCTATCAATAGATAAAATAGTTAAATTTGTAATTTGATAACCGTTGCCATCCAGGATCCCTTCGAATTTATCTGAATCCGTCCCAATCGGCACCCAACCTGCTCCCGCTTGGTATTCGCTTAAATCAATATCATTCGTTAATTTAAAGTAGGATCCGACTTCAAAGGTATGGTTCCGAACATCATTTAGTTGAGCAGCCGTTGCAATTTGGTACGGATCCTCAAGGGTGCCCGTCCCGGCTCCAGCGTACGAAGCCTTCACCAGTTGGCTCACCATTGCATCCGCATATCCAGCTGCCATAACTGTAAATTCATGAATTCCTGTGGTTAACTCGCTTGCTTCGATCGTTAACTTCCCGTTACTCACAGTGTAAGCTACCGGGGTAGACCCATCCTTTACAACGGTGATCGCATCGCTCCAAGCAGCATCTTCCGAGAATGCAATCTCGATGGGGTGTTCAACATCGTTATCGGTGCTGTCCGCCGTTAAGATCGGCGGCTTATTAACTATACTCATCACAGTAGCTCTGCTTTTTTCCCAGCCCAGATATGCTAAATATGGGATACCGTTATATATATCCAGCGTCATATTTACAGGATATCTCGCGGAAAAACCGGGACCGTACGCGTGCAGCCAGCTGTTTGTGCTTTCATCGTATTGCATAACCGAGGCTGTACCTTCTGCTTTAAATTCTCCATATGCCATATAGAGGATATCATTATATACAGACAGGTCTACCGAACTTATCTGAACAGGCAATTCCGAACCGCCCAATGGTGTCCAACCGGTTGTCCCGCTTCCGTCATATTTCATTATCGTGGCCTTGCCCCCGCTCACGTAAGCAATATAAGGGATACTATTGTTTACTTTGAGGGATAGCGATTCTAACCAGCCCGTCTCCGGGCTGCCTAGGGTCATCCAACCCGTCGGGTTCGCACCATCTTCACCAACATATTTCATTACCTTGGAATTACCCAGTTCTTCATCACGAAATGCAACATAGGGTATTCCATGATCTATTTGTAAGGTTACATTTCCTGCTGCACCCAACGAGAAACCGGTACCGCCCACAGCAGACCAACCCGTTGCACCGCTTCCATCATACTTCATTACCGTAGCTTTATTATCGTTCGAACCATCAGAATAGGCCACATAAGGGGTGCCATTGTATACATCCAGCCCCACACTACCGTATGAATAACCGGCGCTGCCCACAAGGTTCCATTGGCCGTTACCGCCATCATCGTCATACTTCATTACCGTGGCTTTCCAGGTATATTCATCAGTATAGGCCACATAAGGTGTACCCTCGTATACGTTCAGAGTGACACTGCCTACGGTGCCGTCCGAGAAGCCGGCATTGCCCACCAATGCCCATCCCGTAGGGTTTACGGCATTCGCTCCGACATACTTCATCACCGTAGCTTTACCGCTGCCTTCCCACTCTTCCCCATAATCGGCGAACGCCACATAAGGAGTGCCGTTATACACATCCATGGACACGCTATTTTGCGTTACATTCGAGAACCCCTTACTGCCCAAATTCCCCCATACTTTCTCGGGTGCCGCATAAGCTGTGCTTCCCCCGGGAATCAACAGGCCAGGCATCCCGCCCATTACCATCAACATCGCCAACACGACGACCAATATTTTTTTTCCTGCAATTTGATACATCTTTCATCTTCCTCCATTCCAAGCTTACGGGTGCAATCATAGTCATCCAGTCCTGCCGATCTTGTCGATTATGCATCCTTGTCCTACTTTAAGACTATTCCGGCCAAAAAAAAACTCCCCGATTGGGGAGGTTCGCCAAATGTTAGGCTGTCATGTGATGATCCTGAACTCTTTGGCACGCTGCAGCGCTTGTACACGGTTCTTTACGTTCATCTTTCTGTAAACATTCTTTAGATGAAATTTTACGGTTTCACTTGTTATATATAAATGAAGGGCAATTTCCTTGTTGGACAATCCATCCGCCGTCAATAGCAGAACCTTCGTTTCCTGTTCGGTGAGCAGGTCTTTTCCTGCCCGTTCCTCTTCCGAAGCCAAACGAAATGCTTGAAGCAGGTTTTTTACGTAATCCGGGGAAACCGAAGAACGACTCTGGATACGACTGCCCTGCCAAAAAGCAGACAGCAGCTGGTCCATCACAGAACCTTCATCTGTGAAACTTCGAATATACCCTTGCGGCTCGGCCATTTGCAAAGCGATTTCCAAGGTTTGCAGCGCGGCCTCTGTCCGGCCTAGACGCTGAAGCGTTACGCTTTGGAGAAGGAGCACCTGGATTCGGTCCCGGAGACGATCATCCTTGTCATATAGGCAATATAACCGCTCCAATACAGGAAGCGCATCCTCTTCCTGTTCCGACGCAGCAAGCACTCTGGCCAAAGCCATATATTCGGCCGCACGATGCAATGTAACCTCATCCGTATGAGCCAGACCGCATCGCTGCAGCCAATCTTGAGCTTTTGCAAGGAAACCCTGCTTTAAGGATAGAACCGCTTGTTCCGCTTCTATTTTCTGCATAAATAATGCTCGGTCGGGAGAATCAATCTGCGATTTCAATTGTTCCATCAACAAGGATGCCCTGTCGGTATTCCCCTGTGCCTGTTGAATCCGCGAAGCGCTGAAGGCAATCTGCATCATAATCCGTGAAAAAGGCCGAACATCCTCACGTTCAAGCGCCAACTTCACGTAAAATTCCGCCTCATCCAACCGGTTCCATTCATATAGCAGCTTGCTGTAGGAAGCGTACAAGAATCCTAAGAAAGGGTAGTTCCGCTTCCCCTCCCATCTTTGAATCCATGTGAGCAAAATAGCGTCAGCCGCTTTAAGATCGTGAATATGCACTAAAAAGTCATCGAACGAGTCATACCCTTGGTACCGGTTACGCCCAACTGTCTGAAAGAAGCTGCCTTCCGGCATGTGCTGATCCATCAGCTCAAAGTAATTAGACGTCCGCACCAAATCTTTTTGAAGATAAGAAGTGATTGCGCAGAAAAAGTAAATATTGCCCATGGCCTGATTCCATTCTGCATCTGTACATTTCCCTCTCAACGCTCGAAACCGGGGTAAAGCCCGCTCCACTCTTGTAAAAGCAGCATCCCATTCCCCTACTCCCAGAAGCACGGAAATATAGAACAGTTCAATCATGGGCTTTTCCGCAAAGGAGTCTTCCGGTAAAACCGACACCCACCGCATCAACACGACACTTTTCGTCTGGACTAACGTATGCAGATTTTTCTCAATTAATCTAACGGCATCCTGAGACTGTTTCCCCTCTACATAATGCTCTACTGCTTCTTCATCAAACCCATGATTCTCCAGCCAATTCGCCGCACGAACATGCACCTTCACCCATGTGTCGGGATCCGTACGGAGATATTTTTGCTGCAAAAAGTCAGAAAGCAAATGATGAAACCTGTACCAATGCCGATGTTCGTCCAAAGGGATCAGAAACAAATTCAGCTGTTCTACTCTTTCCAGCAGCTCCTGACTGTTCATTTCGCCCGTTACGGCTTGGCACAAGGAATGGTTCATACGGCTTAAAATCGAAGTTTTCAATAAAAAAGCGCGTATGGGCTCCGGTTGATTCTGAAACACTTCTTCCAAAAGATAATCCGAAATATGCTGCTGCCGACCGCTGAATTGCTGAATCGATTCGGCGATATTCCCACTGCGCTTCAGCGAAATCGCCGCCAGCTGTAAGCCGCTTACCCAGCCCTCGGTGTAATGGCAAAGCCTTGTCACTTGTTCTTGGGTCAGCGGCAAATCCGTCATGTTCCGAAAAAAAACGAACCCTTCATCCAACTGAAAACGCAAATCCTGCATGAGTATTCGGTGAAATTCACCTTTGGCCATAAGTCTGGCCGTGGGAATGTCCATGTCGGTACGGCTTGCGATATATAAATGAACATGAGGAGGCAAATAATCGAGAAGATAACTTAGGGATTGATGAATTTCCGGCAGATCAATCACATGAAAATCGTCAAGAATGATCACCAATTCACCGGCCATATGATTCAACTCGTTTACGAGAGCCGTAACCAGAGGCTCCCAGGACACTCCTGTATCGAGGAGCGAACGAAGCTTCGCACCGAACGAGGGAACCCGCTCCTGAATAGAGGCTATTACGTACTTCCAGAATTGAAACAAATCATCATCCTGTCTGTCCAACGATACCCATGCTGCCATGCTGCCGCATTGTTTCACCCATTCTGTCAACGCCGTTGTTTTCCCGTAACCGGCCTGCGCGGACAAAAGCGTTAATTTTGCATGCATTCCCTCATTCAGCATACGCATCAATCTCGGCCGGGCTACTAAAGAGCCGCGGGCATGGGGGATATGTAGTTTTGTGCTAAGAATCATAGGAAAGTCCTCTCCGAACATAGATAGGGAGACCAGGTTGAGCCATGCATCCTTAAAGGCTGCATGGTTATAACAGAAAAAGCAGCTATTGCAGACTGCTCTGCGACACCTGCTTTCTCAATAAGTCATGAGTTATAGATTAACTTCACGTTTTACTTTCCCATAGTATACCAGACTACTAGTTATTATGATATACAATTAGCGACATGAATAAGCTTATTTCCCTTCCTTCAGAAACCGCTCAATCCGCTCCTTGATCGAATCCCGGACCGTGCTGAACTGCGCCATAATTTCCTCTTCCGTACCGGTCGCTTTGGCCGGATCCTCGAATCCCCAGTGCCATCTCTCCGCTTTATCGTTGTGTACGACAGGGCAGTGATCGTTGGCATGCCCGCACAGAGTGATAATGTAGTCGGCTTCTTTCAAAATCTCCGTGTCGATCACATCGGAAGTGTGGCTGGAAATATCGATACCGGCTTCTTGCATCGTCTGCACCGCCCTGGGGTTCAGTCCATGAGCTTCCAGACCGGCGCTTTTCACTTCATAACGGTCCCCGCCCAACGCTCTCAGGAACCCGTCCGCAATTTGGCTTCTGCAGGAATTCCCTGTGCAAAGAAAGTATACCATCGGTTTTTTCATAATAAACTACTCCTTATATTTGTTATTTTCCGGCCTGTTTATGGCCTATCAACCGATTTATCACAACAGCAGCTGACAGCAAAATCAACGTAACTGCAACCGTGCCAACCCAAACATGAACGATGCCGCTGCTGATAAAAGATAACCACAAGTACAGGCCCGCCAAGGTGACGAACAGGGTCGGCACGGTCAGCAGTACCCCGACCTTGAAATAGTAGCCCCACGTGATTTTGACGTTCTTACGGGACAGGACATGCAGCCACAACAGAGTGGCTAAGGAACCGATAGGCGTAATCTTGGGCCCTAAATCAGATCCGATGACATTGGCATAGATTAGCCCCTCTCGGACAATCCCTTCTGTTTGGGTCGCTTGAATAGCGAGAGCATCGATCATTACTGTAGGCATATTGTTCATTACAGAAGAGAGGATGGCGGCAAGAAAACCGGTCCCTATCGTTGCTGCAAATAATCCCTGATCAGCGATTCGTTGAATGAGGTCACCCAGCACATCCGTTAAGCCCGCATTTCGGAGACCGTAGACGACCACATACATCCCTATCGAAAATACGACGACTGCCCACGGAGCCTCTTTCACAAGCCTCATCGTGTGGATTGCAGGACTCTTTCTCGCAGCCGCCAGAAACGCAATCGCAGCCAATCCGGCAACGATCGAAACAGGGACCGAGAAGGCCTCGCTGACAAAATAGGCTGCCAACAGAATGGCTAGAATGATCCATGAGATTTGGAACAGCTTGGGATCTTTGATCGCTTCCGCGGGAGATTTCAAATCTTTGAGATCGTATCCTGCCGGAATGCTTTTTCTAAAGTACAGATACAGCACAAGCAAGCTGGCCGCAATAGAGAAGAAATTCGGTACGATCATCCGGCTGGCGTACTCGGCAAAACCGATTCCGAAGTAGTCCGCAGACACAATGTTCACCAGGTTGCTGATAACTAGCGGAAGCGAAGATGTGTCGGCTATAAAGCCGCTCGCCATGATGAAGGGAAACACCATTTTATCGTCAAACCGCAAAGCCCGCACCATAGCAAGAACGATCGGCGTCATGATCAAAGCTGCGCCGTCATTGGCAAAAAGCGCGGAGACCGCAGCACCCAGCAGGATGATATACACAAACATGACCACACCGTTCCCGCGGGCAAACCTGGCCACATGCAGCGCCGACCATTCAAAAAATCCAACCTCGTCCAGAATCAGCGAGATCAGTATAATGGCCACAAACGTAAGGGTAGCGTTCCAGACGATGCCGGTCACAGTCCCAACATCTGCAAAAGAAACCACGCCGAATAATAGGGCCAGCACGGCACCGCCAGCGGCAGACCACCCTATGCTAAGACCTCTTGGCTGCCAAATTACAAAAGTTAATGTAAGTAAGAAAATAAGAATAGCCGTAATTGCCATGTTCCCCCCGGATCCTTAACAACAGCCTTTAGCTGCTTCGATTTTATCTTTCATATCAGGTAAACTTTCATAAATGCAGGTCAAATACGGTTTATCCGTCTTAACCAGTGAATAGTACACCCATTGTCCCCTGCGGCTTTCATTCACAAGGCCTGCAGATTTCAGCTTTCTTAAATGCTGGCTCGCATTGGGCTGGGACATGCCCGTAATATCCGTAATATCACATACGCATAATTCCCGGTCCCTAAGTAAGGTGACAATCGATAGCCGGGTCTTGTCGGACAAGAGCTTCAAGATATCCGCCATTTCTTGTATAGAGTCATCCAATATGGGTCCTCCTTTAATACTTCCTAGTACTTCCTATTACATTCAGTACGGTCATAATCATATGCTTACGCAATTATATAATCAAGTGGTGATATTGTAAATGAATCGGCAGCCAATGTAAAAAAGGCCCTCGAGGGGCCCTACTCCATGATATAGCTGCAAACCGTCCCTGCTACTTCCCCTCAGCGCTGCCTCGTATGACTTCTTTGTCACGGAAGACCATCTTCAACAGAAAAGGCGTAACCAGCGTTGTGAAAATAACCACAACCACCAGCACAGTGAAGTACTCCTGTTCCAACAGTCCGCTTTCCAAACCGATCGTAGCGATAATCAAGGCCACTTCCCCGCGCGACACCATCCCTGATCCGATTCCAAGAGAAGAACGGGTCGAAAATCCGGTAAGCCTTGCTCCCAACCCGGATCCAAGCAGCTTGGTCAGGATTGCAACGATGGTGAGAATGGCAATTAAGCCGATCTGGTCACCTATGCCGTCAAAAGAGACGGAAAACCCGACACTGACAAAAAAGATGGGGACAAATATAGCATAGGCGATCGGTTCCAGCTTATGCTCCACTTCTTCTTTATAGCTGGTCTGGGAAATGGCTAAACCGGCGGCAAATGCGCCGATAATGCCGGCCACACCCAACTGTTCGGCGACAAAGGCCAAGAAGAAGCAAACGATCAATCCGGCGCTGATCACCGATTCTGTAACACGGAGCGGAGCAAGCAGTTTCATTACCCACTTTGCGCCTTTCCATATCATGAATCCTGCAGCGATGAAAAAGAGAAACTTTTTGCTAATCACTAGGGCAAGATTCACTTCTTCTCCTCCAAATATACTCATGACAAAAGCCAGAAGAACAACCACCATAATGTCGTCGATAATCGCCGCGCCTAATATAGTAGTACTTTCGCGGCTTTTCATCATATCCAGTTCTTTTAACGATTGCACGGATATGCTGACAGACGTCGCGGAAAGCAGCAACCCCAGGAAAATCGCATGCGGCGTATCCATCCCGATCCACGTACCAACCAAGTATCCCCCTGCAAACGGAAGAAGAATGCCCCCTGTTGCAACAGCCATCGAGGATTTGAACGAGCGTTTGAGCTCATCCAGATCCGTCTCCAGACCGGCAATAAACATCAACAGCAGCACACCGATCTCACTCAGTTCATCAATCATTTCCGAGTTATCGATCCAACCCAGCAGGGCCGGCCCAATGATTACACCAATGATCAGCTTTCCCACTACGGCCGGCTGCCCTGCCCGGACAGACAGATCCCCTGCAAGCTTGGTTGAAAGCAGAATGATGAGAATCGTAATAAAGAACATAGAATTACCTCCTTTAAAATGATGTGTAGTATGCCCAAAAAAAGACAAAAAGAGCCCGCTGTGTGCAGGCTCCTCCAAGAAAACAAATATTCAGTTGTTTCACCGATAATAATTAACTCTAAGATACCATGCTCTCGTCAGGCTGGCAACATAAAGGATCTTTTCCAAAGGATTTTTTTTAACTGAACCACCCTAGCCACCCCTTGCTTCCTCTAACTATTACATAGACGATTCGCCCTCTGTTTTAGTTACTTTTTCCTGTTCAACAAATTCATGTATAACATCTGCAACATATCATCCGCCTATGCCGTTTATAAGCATGTCACTATATTTTGGAAAGTGCAAAGGAGATATGAAGATGAAAAAGACATCAGGAATTACCGCTTTGCTATCGGCTGCTTTACTATTAACCGTAGGTTCCACAAGCTACGCTGCCCAAAATTCATTTGTTGACCTGGATAAGGTGCCGCAAAAAATCTATATCGAAGGCCTGGCTCAAAAAGGAGTCGTTCACGGCATGCCTAACGCGCATTTCAAGCCAAACCAGCAAATCACTCTGGCTGAAGGCATGACCATGATTACGCAAGCGTTCCACCTGGAAACGTTTAAAGATGCTGAGGACGCGTCGAAATCTGCTCCTGAGCTGCAAGCCAACTCCTGGTACGCGGAATATGTTTCGATCGCCGCTGCGAAAGGAATGGCGCTGCCTGAGAAATTTGTAGCCTCAACTAAGCTGAACAAAGAAGATTTCGTATATCACCTGGTTCGCGCCATGGAGATTACCGGCGGATTCCCGCTGATCAAGCTGATTCCTATCGACATTGCCGATGAGAAACAAATGACTCCAGCCTACCAGGGCTCGATTCAGCGTGCGCTTCACTATAAACTCATCGAGCTGGACAGCAAAGGGAACGTAAACCCGAAAGCCAAGCTGACCCGCGCGGAAGCTGCCGAAATTCTGTATAAAGCCTCCGTTCTTTATGACAAAATGCTAACCATCAACAAAGCAAATGGACAACCCGCATCCGAAGGCGGACGCTGGATGTACCTGCCGGAAGGCGTAACTCCTGCTGATAACGAATAACATTTACGTATATTAGTATCGCTAAGCAAAATAAGGGACTGTCCCATGGGACAGCCCCTTTTTCATTTGCCTCTTATCCAATCGGAACGCGGTACGGAAACGTATGCCACACCCCGAAATTATCCTTCACCGTTAATCCCCGTTGTCCGCCCGAAGCTGCATCCGTATAGAACGGATAGCTCCGTCCTTGCGTGAAATTCCCTAGGTAATTCCCTTGGAACGTAACGGGCGCGTCACTGAACCGGATTCGGTTCGCCGTTATATTAGTAACGGTCGTCCGTTCTGTGGAGTTTCCGTAGTTCTGCTGCGTTGTTTTTTGCACCGGACTTTGGGAAATCAGCAGATTTACGTCCCGTTGCAATCCTGCAACCACATTTTGATAAGAAAAGAAATCAGGCAGAAAATTGTAGGAACGGTCCAGATAAGGATCGTAATTGACCGGAATCCCGTAATAGTAAGGGGCGTAGTACACCGGATAACACTCCTTTCATCTTATATTCCATGATATTCGCCTAGTTTGGCCATTGTGAATTGAAAGTTATATTTTACATATTTTTGAAATCTACCTCACTTGGTATTGCGCTGCTGGCGGGCGCGGCTTTCGGCCCAGGAGGGAGATAGTACCTGCAGCTCCCAAAAGTACCTTTGGAGGAGCGCGGTAGTGTTCACATGGGTGAGGCAGCCAGGTCATACGGAAGCTTCTATTTATTCGTTCCTGTTCGACTTGCGAATTTCTGTTTTTATCAGATTCAACTCACTTTTCAATTCGTGCAGTTGACTGGATAAGTTGTGCTTAACGTACAGACTGACAACTATCAGAACGATAATCAACAGTAAACACATCATGTTATCGACTCCCTCTTCTTTTGAATTCTTATGATAGTTTGATCAAAAGTTGAAAGATAGTGGGGATTTCTTACAAAGAATCCATTGACCTCCAGCACTTTCATTAGCTATAAAGAAGTTAACCGGTTTTTTATAAATTATTTTAAATGGAGTGTCGATCCTGATATTACCCGTTCGTTGTACATATAGAGAGGCCAATGAAAACCAGGAGGAGATTGAAAATGAGATTCATGATGATCGTAAAAGCAACCAAAGATTCCGAGGCCGGCATCATGCCTAGCCAAGAGCTTTTTGATGCCATGTCGAGGTACAACGAGGAGTTAGCAAGGGCGGGTGTGCTGGTCGCTGCAGAAGGGCTCCACCCAACTTCGGGCGCGATTCGCATCTCCTATCCCGAACCCGGCGGAAAGCCGAAGGTGGTCGACGGTCCATTTACAGAAGCGAAGGAGCTGATTGCCGGTTTCACCTTGATCGACGTGAAGTCAAAAGAAGAGGCGATCGAGTGGGCGATGCGGATGCCGGACCCGCACGGCTTCGGGGAAGGGGAACTTGAGCTGCGCCAGGTGTTCGAGATGCCGGAACTGACCCAAGACCCGGAGGCATTAGCCAGAGTGAATGAACTGCAGGCACAAGTCACCAGGAAGCCGAAGTCGTGAAGGAATCTGCAGTCCATCGCACCATAGATGGAATTTGGAGAATCGAGTCGGCTAAAATTATTGCCGGCCTCGCACGTATGGTACGCGATGTCGGGCTTGCCGAGGATCTGGCACAAGAAGCACTGATCATCGCGCTGGAGAAATGGCCCGAGACGGGCATACCCGACAACCCGGGAGCTTGGCTGATGACAACCGCGAAACGACGGGCTATCGATCACCTGCGGAGAAACAAGCTGCGCGACCGCAAATACGAGGAGCTTGGCTGGGAAATCGAACGACAGCATGAGCCGGATTGGGATGAAGCGCTCGACGATCCCATTGGCGATGACCTCCTGCGCCTCATCTTCACCACTTGCCATCCTGTCCTTTCCGCGGAGGCTCGCGTAGCGCTGACGCTGCGGCTTCTCGGAGGATTAACGACGGAAGACATCGCCAGCGCGTTTCTTGTTCCGGTGCCGACCGTCGCCCAGCGGATCGTTCGAGCAAAGCGCACACTTGCAGCAGCACGCGTTCCTTTCGAGGTGCCGCCGAAAACCGAGCTGGCGGAACGGTTGTCGTCTGTGCTCGAGGTCATCTACCTCATGTTCAACGAAGGGTACGCCGCATCTTCCGGAGGAAGCGTGCTTCGCCCCCTACTCTGTGAAGAGGCGCTGCGGCTTGGACGGACCCTCGCTGAGATCGTTCCGGAAGAGCCGGAAGTCCATGGACTCGTAGCATTAATGGAAATTCAATCGTCGAGATTCAGGGCGCGGGTCAGCCCGAACGGAGAACCGATTTTGCTCATGGATCAAAACCGGGCGCTATGGGATTACTTACTCATCCGCCGGGGTTTGGCCGCTATCGAAAGAGCCGAGCGTCTTGGCAGAGTGTTCGGTCCCTATCTGATTCAAGCCTCGATCGCGGCTTGTCACGCCAGCGCCCGCACGGCTTCGGAGACGGACTGGGTCCGAATTTCGGCGCTTTACGATGCTCTCTCTCAAACCGCACCATCGCCCGTCGTCGAACTGAATCGTGCTGTCGCGCTCTCCATGGCGTTCGGCCCGGAAGTAGGGCTAGACATCGTCGACGCGTTACTGCAAGAACCGTCCCTGCAAAATTATCATCTTTTACCCAGTGTACGAGGGGACTTCCTTATGAAGCTGGATCGAAAGCAAGAAGCATGTTCGGAATTCAAACGTGCCGCTGCACTGGCGCGCAATGAGAAGGAGCGCGCACTGCTCTTAAAGCGTGCATCCGAATGCGCAGTACAGTAAGACCAGGAATGAGAGGAGAAATTCATATGAGTCAAGAGATTACCGAGTTTATCGAGAACGTAAAAGAGCCGTGGCAAGCCCAGTTATGCCATGACTTGCGCCAAGTTGTTCACAGTGTCATTCCCGACGTTCAGGAGCGCATCCAGTACAACAAGCCCCATTTCCTGAAGAACAAAAAATATGCTGCGGTCATCTCGAATTCAAAAGATGCGGTTAGCTTCACGATCTTCAACGCGGCGGGGCTGGAATTGCCCGAAGGATTGTTCGACGGCCCGCCGGAGCGGAAGACGATGAAATTCCGCAATGGCCAACAGGTTGAAGACGAAATGCTGACCCCTCTGCTAAGACAAGCCTCCAGTACGCTATGAGATAAACCTCGCTAATAAGATTTCTTATGTGGGGGAAAACAAAAACCGCCCGTCATTGGGCGGTTTTCTATTTTGGAGAACTCATAGCCTTTATAAGGTACGGAAGACACTTTGAGCAACCAATTCCTCCTTGCTCAACGTTTGCTTCACATTGTTCTTCCGCTCTACAAACTCTACTTTCCCGTTGGATGCTTCCTTCCCGACCACAATCCGATAAGGGATGCCCAAGAGATCGGAATCGTTGAACTTGATACCCGCACGCTCATCCCGGTCGTCGAAAAGCACCTCCATCCCTTGCCTCTGAAGCGTTTCATACAGCTCGTTTGCTAACGTTACTTGGGCTTCATCTTTTGTAGAAATTACAATCAAGTGAACTTGGTAAGGGGCGATGGCCTGCGGCCAAATGATGCCCCGGTCATCGTGACTTTGCTCGACAATGGCGGATAGCAGCCGGGAGACCCCAATCCCATAACACCCCATAATCATGGTCTGCTCTCTGCCGTTCGAATCGAGATACCGCGCGCCTAACGGATCGCTGTATTTTGTACCCAGTTTAAAGACATGGCCCACCTCAATTCCCTTATAAAAGGTTAGTTCTCCCTCCTGACAATTTGGACACCGATCTCCTTCTTCTGCATTTCTAAAATCACCAGTTTGTTCAATGGAAAAATCACGGCCCGGGACAACATGGATAACATGGGCATCCGTTTCATTGGCCCCGCAGACGCCTGCCGCCATCTGTAAAACTGCGAAGTCCACCAATACTGGAATCTTCATGCCAATAGGACCTGCAAAACCGGCTGAGACCCCAACGGCTTTTTGAATAGCTTCCGGATCGGCCAAACCGAGTGTCTCTGCGCCCAAATAATGTTTCACTTTAATTTCGTTCACTTCATGATCCCCGCGGATGACTACAGCAACGGGTTGATCGTCAGCCATGTAGATCAGTGTTTTCATAATCTCCTGAGGTGCAGCCTCAAGGAATTGGGAGAGCTGCTCTATGGTGCGTACGTTGGGAGTATGGATTTTTTGAATGGGCTCCGTCGTTGGCTGGTTCTTGCCCTGTGCTTGCTCTCCCGATTTTGCCATCTCCAAATTGGCGGCGTATCCGCAGTTCGAACAAGTTGCAACGGTGTCCTCCCCAACCTCGGCGAGCGCCATAAATTCGTGGGTTTCCCCCTCGCCGCCTATTGCTCCGGCATCCGCTTCTACCGCCCTGAAGTTCAATCCGCACCGTTGAAAAATACGCTCATATGCCTCGTACATGTTCCTGTAAGAGTGATCTAACCCCTCCCACGAAGTGTCGAAGGAATAGGCATCTTTCATCAAAAATTCTCTCCCCCGAAGCAATCCAAAACGCGGCCGCCGTTCATCACGAAACTTCGTTTGGATTTGATACAGAGTCACCGGCATTTTGCGATACGAACCGATTTCTTGTTTCACCAAAGCAGTAATGACCTCTTCATGGGTCGGTCCTAAGGCGAACTCGCGGTCGTGGCGGTCTCGCAAGCGGATGAGCTCCGGGCCGTAAGCATCATAACGCCCTGAATCTTTCCAGAGCTCCGCAGGCTGCAACGCCGGCATTAACAGCTCCTGTGCACCGGCCCGATCCAACTCTTCGCGGATGATTCGCTCTATATTACGCAGCACTCGCCACCCTAGCGGCAAATAGGAATAAACTCCGGCAGCTAACTGCCGTATGAATCCCCCTCTTAACAAAAGCTGATGACTGACAGCCTCCGCATCGGAAGGCGCTTCCCGTAACGTGTTGACGAATAATTTAGATTGTTTCATGGCAAGTCCTCCTTTTAGATACAAAAAAATAAAAAGACACACTCGTCAGGGACGAATGTGTCGTGGTACCACCCTAAATGTAACCGCAGTTCATCATGGCGGTCCTCAATCCGAATAACGGTCGGCTACCGGCAGCGGATACTATGTTCACCGTTGCAGCTCACAAGGCGGGGATGTTCCGTTTCGGGGAGGACCTTTCAGCTCTAGGATCCCTCTCTGCGCCGCCGAATACTCCAAAACATGCTCCTTGGTCAAGGCTGTTGCTGAAATATATTGTTACTGATGATATACGATAGGGCCCTGCCTAGTCAAGATATTAGCTCACTTTTAGACTGCCAGGTGGTTGGAACCAGCAATAGTTGATTTTTGCTTTTTGTGATAACAGATGTAGGAACCTGCAATCAAGGCAAATCCGATCAGGAAAAACACCCATCCACTCACCGGGTCGCCTACTGCAATCGTGGAATACATGGCTCCTGCCAGATCAAATGTGAGACCTGCGTAAGCCCATTCTTTGATTCGCGGAAAACCGGGGATCAAAATAGCTGCTACACCTAACAGTTTGGCGACGCCAAGGAAAGGCAACAGATAGGAAGGATATCCTAAATGCTCGAATCCATCCACCGCAGCAGGTATCGAAAGCAGATCCGGGATGGCGCCTCCCCCCATTAAGAAAACTAATAATCCTGTGAAGATCCAGTACATGATATTTAACTTTTTCAATGTGCTTCACTCCTCTTCTTAATCTTATCTTACTTGCAGCGAAGCCAGGAGCTTCTCAAGACGATCCAGCGTTTGGTTACCGCCCTCAATGGCTCCGTATTCCTTCACTACGTAATTCCGTTCTTCCGCTGTTTTGAACAGCATTCTCATGTTGACCAGCGTCTTTACTCCTTCTTCGGCAAACGTTACTGTTGTTTGAAATTGACCCGGACTGTCCTCGTCGCCATCTCCCGCTGAATAAACAAGACGTTCCGGCTGCCGCACCTCAATAAACACGTTATGATTCGGGTAATCCACACCGTCAGGTCCGTGCATTACGTACTTCCAAACACCGCCGGTTTTCAATTCGAACTCCTGCAGCGTAATGGTAAAACCTTCGGGCCCCCACCAATGATTCAGATGCTCAGGCCGGGTCCATGCCTCCCATACGAGCTCCCGTGGAGCATTCAAAGTACGGTTTATCACGATTTCCCGATCCTGCATGTTTACCTCAGTTTGATTAGTATTGTTATTAGTCATGCTTCATGCCTCCATTGTTTATAGTTACTGTTTAGAATAAATAATGGCGGTTAGTTTGCGCTGAACTTTGATAACATGAATTCATGCCCCGCCTTTGTACATCTCATTAAGATCATCCTGCAAAAACAATATACCATATAAGGAATATTCCTGTAAAGGAATATTTAAAAATATTTGTACCATCTGCCAGAATCGAAAAAAGCGACAATCGTGGACGAAAATAAGAAGTCCTAGATTGCCGCCGCATAAATACACTTACTCAAAATGATTCCTCTGAATGATTATGAAATCCTAAAGTTCTCTCCTTCCCACCGAAATGATATAAGCAGCATTGTGCATATCAAAACGTTGAGTCACGGTGACAAAAGCATCTTTCTTCACTTCCGGTACTTTTTTATAAATTGGTTTTGTATAGGAATCGGTAGAAAAGCCTTTTTTATTCTTGAAGGAGACGAGCGGATGGATATCCGATTTTCCTGCGGGAATGGTGCTCCTCCCTGAACTATTTTGGGCTGTAATGGACAACGAGGAAGATGTTACTGAAAACGACTTTACATGAAACGCGCCGTCTGCGTGACCGGAAGTGAAATCATTGCCTTGAAAATCTAGAAACGGCTGGAAATCATCTTCATTGGATCGTCACCTGCTCGCGGGAGGTTTCCAGTTCGGGCGCAAGCGAGGGCTGCCTCATTTCCTCCACATGGTACAGCGGGCGGCGCTTGACTTCGCGGTAGATTTTGCCTATGTACTCTCCTACCAATCCCAACGCAACGAGCTGCACGCCGCCGATGAACCAGACGGACACCATAAGGGACGACCAGCCCGAGACGGTGGCTCCCTGCCATTTTCGCACCACGACATAACAACCTACCACGATACTCACCGCAAAAAGCAGAAACCCTATCAAAGTGACCCACCGGATGGGCCTCACCGAAAAGGAAGTGATCCCGTCCAGTGCAAAAGCCAGCATTTTTCTCAAAGGATATTTGGACTCTCCGGCGAACCGTTCCCCGCGGTCATATGTAACGACAACGGACCGGAATCCGATCAGAGGAATGATCCCTCTTAAAAACAAGTTCACTTCCTTATAACGTTCCAGCTGCTGCAGCACGGCCCGGCTCATCAGGCGGTAATCCGCATGGTTATAAATGAGCGGCACGCCAAGCCGGTTCATAAATTTGTAGAAGGATTGGGCGGTGAATCTTTTGAAAAAGGTATCGGAGCTGCGCTCCCCGCGCACGCCGTACACTACGTCGAACCCTTCCCGGTATTTCCGCACAAACGACCTCACCGCACCGACGTCATCCTGCAAATCCGCATCCATCGAAACGACGCAGTCCGCCGATTCTTTGGCATGGAGCAGCCCGGCTAGCAGTGCCGCCTGGTGCCCGCTGTTGCCGGCCAACTTTAATCCTCCCACACCCGGCATCATCCGGCTGTAAGATTCGATCAACGCCCAGGTGCGGTCCCTGCTGCCGTCATCTACCAGCAAAATGGAGCTTTTGGGGGAAATCAGCTGCTCCGACTGCAACAGCTTTAGTTCCTCCGTCAATCTCGAGACCGCTTCCGGCAGCACTTCCTCCTCGTTATAACAAGGCACAACTATATATAAAACAGGAATTTCACGCCGTTCTCTCATAACTACCTCTCATCTCAGGAAGAATTCTAGTAAATAGGATATAAACTACCAGTAATTAACTCCATTAGTTTACCTGCGGCTAACTAAATCTGTAAACCTCCGGGGTCAAAATCATACTTGCGAACTAATCCTGCCTTCCAGCACCTCCCTATTCTATAGCGATTCATGGTATGGTAAAAACGGACATAATTTCCCAATCTTATCTAAAAGGACAGGTGCTTCCTCTTGAATCAGACAATGCAGGCTATTCATGTAACCGGATACGAAGGGATTACCTCCCTCCGCGTAGGCGAGGCTCCAGTCCCCGTCATTAGCAATAACGAGGTGCTCATTCGCGTGAGCTGCAGTTCGATCAATCCGTCCGATCTTCTATTTATTGAGGGGAACTATGGCGTGAAGCTGCCGCTTCCTTGTATAGGCGGCATCGAAGGCAGCGGTACTGTGGTAGAAGCAGGCAACAGCCTGTTTGCCCGCAGGCTGAAAGGCAAGCGGGTCGCTTTTGCGGGTGCGGCATGCGGGGCTTGGGCGGAATACATCAAGGTGGACGCTATGGCGTGTATGCCTTTGCCGAAGGGTGTGTCGGATGAGCAGGGCGCGGTGTTCTTCGTGAACCCGCTTAGCGCCATAGCCATTCTCCGCACTGCCCAAAAGCACAAGTCGCCAGCTGTAGTTCACACTGCAGGTGCCAGTGCCGTAGGTAAACTGCTGGTGAGGATCGCGCCGCATATGGGCGTGCAGGTCATCAGCGTCGTGCGCCGGGAATCACAGGCGGAAACACTGCGAGGTCTGGGTGCGGTGCACGTCGTTAACAGCGAATCGGCTGATTTTGATGCGGAACTGCGGCGGCTGGCCTCCGAGCTAAAAGCTGCCGTCAGCTTCGACGCCGTCGGCGGCTCGCTCGCAGGCCGCGTGCTGACCGCCATGCCGGACGGTTCGACACTTTATCAGTACGGCCTGCTTTCGGCAGATCCCGTCACGACGGCCGATGCCGACCAGATCGTGTTCCACCGCAAAAGCGTCCGCGGCTTCTGGGCCGTCGACTGGGTGAAGGAACAGTCGATCTTCAGTATGCTTTCGCTGCAATCGGCAATGAACAAATGGATCGGCAGTGAAATCCAGACCGACATCAGCCGCACCTATCCGCTTAGCCAGGCAATGGAGGCCATCGCCTACTATGAAGCCAACATGAGTGCGGGCAAGGTGCTGTTGGTGCCGGGGCGGTGAGTTACTGACTAAGTTGCTGCCGGCCTGCGGGGAGAGTTACTGACTAAGTTGCTGTTGTTGGCCAGCGGGTGGATTTTGTTGGTGCCTGTCGGGTAGAGTTTTCGATTTAGCTGCTGTTGGTACCGGGGCGGGATAAAGGTTTAGTGTGTTCTTTGAGTGCTCTTGAGGTTAACCAGGTTTGTGCCGAGCATGCAGTATGAGAATGTTGTATTTTTTACAACATTTGTGACCGATTTGACCCTCAAACGGCCGAATGTTGCATATTCTACAACAATTTGGAGTCCTACCGCACGTTTGGAGCACAGATTGTTGTATATCGTGCAACATGATCACTTTTAGGTGCGAAAACACCTAAAATATGTTGTACGTTTTACAACTTTCGAGCCAACGCCCGTGGCAGGGGACCGCATGAAATGGAAAAGGAGCTGCCCTACAGAGTTACAACAACTCTGGGGACAGCTCCTTTATGTTATCGCTTCAGCACAGCCGCCAAACCGGCAAGCAGTTCCGCCTGCTTAGCCGTTAACCGCTTGCCCGCATAAGAGCGTACTTCTGCGATGTAATCATCGTACTTTTTCATCTCCAGCTTCTTCACAAGCGAGGCTGCCACCCGGTCAGCACCGGCTCCCGTTACGAACCGTTTCGTTAGAGCAGCAAGGCTGTCAATCGTGACCACTACCTCGTACTCCGCCGAAGCTGTGCCGACATGCCCTGCGGCATCCGTCGCTGTCGCGGTAACAGCATGGCGTCCCACGCCCAGCTCATACGCCGGCGCATCCACCAAAGCCGCGCCGCACGAATCGCTTGCCACGCCGGAAACGGCATCCGCTGCGGTACAAGTAATCTTCACCGTCTGATCTACGGTGTATACGCCGCCGACGCCGCTGATTTTGACCACCGGCGCGGCCAAGTCGATCGCGACTGCAACAGACTTCGCCTCTTCCCTGTTCCCGGCCGCGTCAACCGAGCGGTACAACACCGTATGCTTTCCTTCCGCACCTAAAGTCACCGCTTCACCGTTCCCATGAACCTGCCAAGTCACACCGCCGTCTACGCTTACTTCGGTTACAGCTACCCCGGACAACTCATCCGTCGCAGTGAACGCAACCGACACCGCGGAGCCATACCAGTCACCCTGTTTCTTGCCCGACACTACAGCCCAAGTTACAGGTGCCGTTACGTCCGGAGTATTCGTCAAAGTAACACTGTTACTAGCACCGCTTTCATTATGCAGACGGTCAACCGCCGTTACGACATAAGTGTACTGCTGTCCCTCCACTGCCGAAGTATCAACGAACACGCCGTTCGCCGCATCCGCAGCCCGCCGAACCTTCCCGACGATACGGGACGGATCATCCAACGCTCCAGCCGTATTCCCGTCAAAACGGTACACCACATAATAAGCCGCATCCGATCCTGCCGCATCCTTCCATTTCAGCTCGACACCTGCAGCTCCGCGGCTTACAGCCGATTCCACCACAGCCGCAGCGGGAGCCGCACTGTCTATCCAAGGCATCGCAGGAACCAGCGCAGGGTAACGGTACAAGTCATGTTTCAACCGGTCCGTAAAGCCCAGCGGGTTTTCGGCGAACCATTTTGCGCTAAAGAACATACTTCCCTGCACATTCTCAAAATTGCGGTTGTACTTGATCTGATTGGGCACCTCATCCGGGCTCATCCAACCGTCTCCCGATCCGATGCGGTAGATGGCCTGCCCGCTGTACAGTTGAACATGTTTGCCCTGGACCGCCCCGCTCCACCATTCGGTCAACTTGTCATAAGCCGCCGGGGAGTAACCCAGGTACCAGTAAATCTGCGGAGTAATATAGTCGATCCACTCTTCGTCAATCCACTTTTTGGAATCCGCGTAAATTGCGTCGTAACTGCTCAAGCCGTTCGTGTCCGAGCCGGCCGGGTCGGTGCTTTTGTTCTTCCAGATGCCGAACGGGCTGATACCGAATTTAACATGGCTCTTGGCCTGTTTGATTTTAGCTGAAATCTCCTGAACGAACGTATTTACATTATTCCGGCGCCAGTCCGCTTTGTTCGCAAAACCCGCACCATACTGCTGATACTGCGCATCATCGGGGAAATCCACACCGGTTACAGGATAAGGGTAGAAATAGTCGTCAAAATGCACCGCATCGATGTCATACCCGTTGACCACTTCCATAATGCTGTCCTGGATAAAAGCTTTCGCCGCAGGAACACCCGGGTTATAGTACAACTTGCCGCCGTAGCTCACAACCCAATCCGGATGAAGACGAGCCGGATGGTCCGCCGTCAGCTTGGTGACATCGCTTTGAAGGCTGATGCGGTACGGGTTGAACCAGGCGTGGAACTCCATGTTGCGCTTGTGCACTTCTTCCAGCATGAAGGCCAGCGGATTATATCCCGGATCTTTGCCCTGGACTCCCGTCAACCATTCGGACCAAGGGCCATACTGCGAAGGGTAAAAAGAATCCGACGTCGGCTTCACCTGCATAATTACCGCGTTAATTCCCGCCGACTCCATCTGGTCCAGCATCGCGATGAAGGAGGCTTTTTGCTCGGCCTCGGTGACGACGCCTTTCGCCGGCCAGTCTACGTTATCGACGGTTGCGATCCAAGCTGCCCGCATTTCGCGCTTTGGCGCTGCCTGCTGCTTATTCACCGTAAGGTAGTAGCTGCTGGTTTTCCCGCCATAGGTTGCTGTAATGCGCGTTGCCCCTACAGCCAGTGCCGTTAACGTGCCGTCAGCCGCTACCGAAGCTGCCGCCGGGTTACTGCTGGTAAACTGCACGCCGCTGGTCAGTTCCACCGGTTCGGTCAACCACGTATAGGTGCCTGTTACCTTAGGCTTCAGCGTGTCCCCGATCGTCAGCGAGTTCAAGCCGAGCAGGTCGATACGCTGCAAAACCGGTACCGGTTCGCTAATCGTGAGCAGGTAGGAAGTAGAAACCCCTTCATAAGTCACCGTAATGGTCGACGTACCGGCTTTCAGCGCCTTCAACCCCCCTGCCGCGTCGATAAAAGCTACCGCCGGATTGCTGCTTGTGAAGACAGCGCCCTGCAGAACCGCAACCGGCTCCGTCAAACCAGCATAGGTCGCGTAAGCTTTCACCTTGCTGGCGGTCCCCGCTTCCAGCTTCGTCAGCGCCGTCACTTCCAGCTTGGCCGGCAGCGGCTTATCCGCTGTCACGTTCAAGTTGTAGACAGCCTGCGGAGCGCCGGCATAATCAGCCGTGACCGTTACCATGCCCGGCTGCAGCGCTTGTACGGTGCCGTCGGGGCCAACCGTCGCCACTTGCTCGTCAGAACTGCGAAAAGTCACGCCGCTCTCAATCAGCGCCGGCTCTACACTGCCGTTCGATGTCTGGAATACCGAGGCTTTTCCCGTCGTTCCCGCTTGGAGCGGCGTTAAGCCGGCAATGTCCAGCGCGGCGATCGGGGTATCCGCATACATGGCGCTGAGCTGATCGAAATACAGCCTGCCGCTGTTTTTGTTCGTATCCTTGGTCTCTACGATATACAGCTGCGTCAGTTTAATCGGGTAAACCACGGTGCTAGGGACAGCGACCGTGACGTATTTCCAGCCGGTCCAGCTCAAGCCGTTGCTTGCCGTGATGTCCAGCGTGGACACTTTGCCCGCGCTGTCACGCACCACTGCGCGCAGCCAGTGATTGCCCGCATCGCCGTATACCCACACGCCCAGCTTCACCGGATTTCCGGGAATGGACCGCCCCGCCGTGCCGTCCGGGTCTTTGAAGTTAATGTAAGCGGCCGAAGTGCCGATCGTACCTGTAAAATCATAGTCCAGCTTGGCAGCCCCATAGCCATAAAGCACAGGCTCAGGCCGGGACAACGGGTCCAGCTTCACACTGTTAGCTCTTGCTGAGGAGGGCGCCAGTTGAACCAGCGACTCAAACCCCTCGACAAGGGCAGGAGCAGCAGCATCAGCGGCATAAGCTCTTGGTAAAGCGCTTTCAAAAGTGGCTGTGAAAGTGTTGAGCGTAAGTATAAGAGCGGTTGTTACTGATAGGGTTTTTCGCAAACTTCGAACGGGAAAGGAAACGGACATTTCTTCACATCCTTTTTCAAGTTGGCCTTACGGTAGTCATGTACCTTTTTTGAGCAAATTCTACACCGCCATTAGGCAGACCGTGTACCACTCCCCTCTATGTACTTGAGTGCATCTCCAGTTGCTTCCCATTCAGTGTAATAAATAATATTTCAGTTTACAATACATAATTCAAAATTTTATTTCATAATAAAATTTTATTTCCCCAACCAACAAAAAAAGGGCTCCCTTGAGCCCTTCCCGTTGTATGCCGCTACATCTCCTGTTTCCGTCCTCCGCCGATGAGTGCCAGCCCGCCCACCAGGATCATAAGGATCGCGATGAAAGGCTGTCCCGTTAACTGATTTATCACCGTGCTGATCGAGAAGATCCCGAAGAACACCAGCGAAACGGCACCCAGAATATTGATGGGAATCAGCAAATATTTATTCCGACCACCGAACCAGTACAACTCCAACAGTCCGACCGCCGGCGCCAAAATAAACCCAGGCCACGTATACTCCCAATTATCAAACAGCATGGAAATTTGGCACACTACGCCCACCGTCAGCAGAATGCCTCCCGGAACCAGCAGCCCCACGCCTTTCCGCCCGGTCACGCCGAAATACAGCCAATGGAAGAAGAATGCCAACGGCAGAACGAAGATACTCGGCCAGAAATAGGCAAATACATCCCCCGTCCCAAACTCCGCCCCGTTATTTACAAATAAAAAAACACCAACCAGCATTAACACAATACCAAATAGTGATCTTGGGTTCATTAGAACTTTTCCTCCTAAACAATTCACTCTTTAAGTAAAGAATAACACATTCAGGAAGAACTTCCTCCTACCGGGGACAAATCTTTTTCTCCGTCCAGCGACCGATGACTCAGCGGCAAAAAGCATTTAGACCAAGCTGGGCAACCGCACTGACAGGCATTCATCCCTCGGCATAAGCATGGAGTATGAGGAGGTATGCGATCGTGACCTATTCCAGCCGTTCCGTAAGGAGCAAGTGGACCAAAACGAAGTGGCTCAGGCAAAACCGCACATTAAGAAGGCATATACCACATACATCGCTGTTCACCAAATCCAACTTGGATACGATGCTGAACCATTACCGGTTAGTATATTTCAAGCCTACCGGGGGTACGGGCGGACAACGGATCGTTCGCTTAAAAAAGACCAGACAAGGTTGGCAAAGCAAGTACAACTTCACCGTCACCACCCACAGGGACCGCCAAATGCTGTATCGGTATTTAAGGAGCTTCTCAAAGGGCAACTCTTTTTTGCTGCAAAAAGGAATTCGGCTGGCTAAAGTCCATGGCCGCTCTTTTGACATCCGTGTGATGATGCAAAAGACCAATTACGGCAACTGGATAAACTCGGGCCTCTTCACCAAAATCGGCCATCCCGGCAAAGTAGCCACCAACTATAACCAGGGCGGGACGGTCGGGACGGTCGAAGCTGCATTGTCCGGTGCGGGCTTCCGCCGGGCCGCTGTCCGGCATAAAAAAGCCCAGCTCCGCCAACTGGGCGTGGCTGCAGGCAAGGTGTTCAGCCGGAAGCACCGCCGCTTCCGCGAGCTGGGTTTGGACGTGGCTATGACGCCAAAGGGGAGGTTGTGGATTTTAGAAGTTAATACGAGGCCTCAATATTACCCCCTGAAAATCAGCCACAAGAAAATATACAACCGGATTCGTGATTACGCCAAGCAGTACGGGCGGCGATCATAAAGAAAGCCGTCTTCCCGATCGGAAGACGGCTTCTATATAGTTTTTTTTAGCTTGCGTGTAATTGGACTCGAATGTAAATTCAATATTATTTACGAAGTTCTCCCATACCGCACAATCCCCTTGGACTTCGCATAAGCCGCGGCCTGCGCACGGTCTGGAAGATTCAACTTGGCCAGAATTTCGCTGACATACCTCATAACGAGATATTCGGATATAAACAGCCTCACGGCAATCGCCTTGTTATTGAGGCCGAGACCGATGAGACCCAGCACTTCTTTTTCCTTAAACGAAAGCTCCTCGAACGTATGGGCTCCCTCGCGCACCTTCTTCTCCAGCAAGCCCGCATCAAAATGCTTCCGCCCCCGCTGCACCATCCGGATCGTATACACCAGTTCTTCCGGTAGCGCCTCCTTCAGCAAGTACCCGTTCACATTCATAAGGTCAATCGGACTTACTTGCTGCTCCCCCGGCTGGGCTTCAATGCAAATCCATTGGGTTTGAAGCCCTCTGGCCTTCATTCGCCGGACCACCTCAAGCCCGCTCTCTCCGTGAAAAGGTGTCCCAATGATGCATATATCGGGCTTATGCCTGATCAAAAGCAGAAACAGCTCCTGCTCCGATCCCGCTTCCCCCACAACTTCCAGATCCGGCTGAGCCGAAACGACCCCCATAATCCCCCGCCTGACGATGGGAAATGTATCAGCTATCGCAATTTTTCTCATCGGAACCCTCCCGTAATTTCACTAAAATGAGAGTGCCCCTCCCCGCGCTTGTCCATCCGTCTGCCACTCTACCTAGTATCCTACCTCTTCCCGCGGAAAAAGTTTGTAAAAAACTGTAACCGGAATAGCTTCTTTTTTTGGCGTATGGTGTCGAGGAACGGAAGTTATACAAATTGATGCTACCTTATACCCTCTGCTTCTAACGAACTCCACAATCGTTATTTGTTCAAAAAAGATGCGTTTCCCATTGTAACGAATCCTACAATCGCTATTTACCTCGAATGAGGGCGAATGGGCATGATTTGGAAGAAATAAGGTGTCCTGAGTTCGTTAGAACGAATAAAGCCGAATTTTTGCGGAAATAAGGTGTGTACGGTTCGTTAGCGAGCAAGGGTCCTGACAGCAGCACCGGTTTCGCAACCTTCCAGTACTCCCACGGTGTTCGCGACAGCCAAACTAAGCTTAGCCTCACTGTTCCGGCTGCCAATGTCCGCTGCCCCAGCGTCCCTTCCAAACAAAAAACCCGCCACCATATAGGTGACGGGTTTTAAACTACTACTATATAATTACAGCTTTTCCGTTACACCCATCGAGGCGCGCAGCGCTTGGATCTCGTCGCTCTCGAGGTACTCGTCGTACGTCATTTGACGGTCGATGATCCCGTTCGGCGTGATTTCAACGATGCGGTTCGCGATCGTTTGGATGAACTGATGGTCATGCGATGTGAACAGGATCGTGCAGTCGGTGTCGATCAGCCCGTTGTTCAGCGCCGTGATGGACTCCAGGTCCAAGTGATTCGTTGGCTCATCCAGAATGAGCACGTTGGCGCCGTTCAGCATCATCTTCGAAAGCATGCAGCGAACTTTCTCGCCCCCGGACAGGACGCTTGCTTTCTTCAGCGCTTCCTCGCCGGAGAACAGCATACGGCCCAGGAAGCCGCGCAGGAACGTCTCATCCTGATCCTTGGAGTATTGGCGCAGCCATTCAACAAGGTTCAGTTGCACGCCGTCGAAGTAGGCGGAGTTGTCTTTCGGGAAATACGCCTGGGAAGTCGTAACGCCCCATTTGTATTCGCCGGCATCCGGTTCAATTTCGCCCATTACAATTTGGAACAACGTAGTCTTCGGCAAGCTGTTCGGCCCGACAAAAGCAATCTTGTCTCCCGTATTCACAACCAGGTTCAGATTGTTCAGCGCCTGCTCGCCTTCCACGTTCTTCGAGATATTCTCGATCGTCAGCAGCTGCTTGCCCGCATCGCGATCCGGTTTAAAGTTAATGAACGGGTACTTCCGGTTGGAAGGACGGATATCGTCCAGTTGGATCTTATCCAGCTGTTTCTTACGGGAAGTCGCCTGCTTGGATTTCGAAGCGTTCGCGCTGAAACGCTGGATAAACGCTTGAAGCTCCTTGATCTTCTCTTCTTTCTTCTTGTTGGCATCGCGGGTTAACGCAAGCGCCAGTTGGGAAGACTCGTACCAGAAGTCGTAGTTGCCGACGTACATCTGGATTTTGCCGAAGTCGATGTCCGCAATGTGCGTACACACTTTATTCAGGAAGTGACGGTCATGGGATACCACGATAACGGTGCCTTCGTAGTCCATGAGGAAGTTCTCCAGCCATTGGATGGACCGCAGGTCCAAATGGTTCGTCGGCTCATCCAGCAGCAAAATGCTCGGGCGGCCAAACAAAGCCTGCGCCAGCAAGACGCGGATCTTCTCGTTGCCGTCCAGCTCCGCCATCTTCTTGTCATGCAGCTCGCGCGAAATGCCAAGACCGATCAAAAGCTCGCCGGCTTCCGGCTCCGCATCCCAGCCGTTCAGCTCCGCGAATTCGCCTTCCAGCTCGCCGGCACGCATGCCGTCATCTTCGGTAAATTCCGTTTTAGCATAAAGCGCGTCTTTCTCCTCCATAATCTGATAGAGACGCTTGTTGCCCATGATGACAGTCTTCAGAACCGTAAACTCATCATACTCGTAATGGTTCTGCTTCAGAACGGACAATCTCTCGCTCGGGCCGATATGGACTTCGCCCGAATTCGGTTCGATCTCACCGGACAGAATCTTAAGGAACGTCGATTTCCCTGCACCGTTCGCGCCGATGAGGCCGTAACAGTTGCCGGGCGTGAACTTGATGTTCACGTCTTCAAACAGGGGACGCTTGCCGTAACGCAGCGTAACTCCGCTAGTGCTAATCATGTAAATGCATACCGCCTTTATATAAAAATATGAATAGTTAGGTCGCTCAAACTCAAATTATAGCATATTTATGCCCACATCGAAACGTGCATACACGCGAAAGATCGGTTTTATCCTTTTTTTAACATGGAGAGCACCCATTGGCACCATTCTACGGCATTTTTGGAATCGGTCAGCGCTTTGGTGAGCAAAATATATCTGCTGAACGTAGGCACACCCGGAGAAAGATAACGTTGTTCTCCTTGATCGTCCTCTTTGAGCTTCACAAGCAAAGATTCATAATATACCGCTCGTTCCGCGTGCATTTTCTCGCGTTCCTCAAATAAGCGTATCGCCTTCTCCGGGTCCGTCAGCCAAATGGAGTAGGCTTTCAACATCATTTCATCCCGGTTGACCGGATCCGATGTCGGCTCGTCGATCCAGCGCTTCAGCTCTTCTATGCCTTTTGAAGTGATCGTATAAATTTTCTTGTCGGGCTTATCGGATTGCCTGATCAGATCGAAGGTTAGGTAGCCGTCATGTTCCATTTTGCCGAGTAAGGGATAGATCTGACTGTGTTTGGCCGGCCAAAACGGTTTAATATACTGCGTTAAATCATAACCGGAACGCGGTTCTCTTGCGAGAAGGCCAAGCAGTCCGTAAGATAAAATGTTCATAAAAGAACCCCCTATTGCTCATCTATTTCGCTTATGTAACGTTTGACATATCCCTCATGGAATAGTATCATTTGTAACGCCGTAATTCAAAATCATGACCCGGAGGAATCCATGAGTTCACCTATAGAAAGCAGCAAGGAAGCTGCCTCCGCCGCTCAGGCGATTCAGCAGACTAGATTTTGGCCCTTTATGTTCGCCATTTTCATTGGATCATTTGTTTGTACACTCAGTATTAGTACCATTAATATTGCCATCCCTGTCTTGATTCACGAATTGAAAGCAGATTTAACGGTACTTCAGTGGACCATCACCGGCTTCATGCTGGCTACGGGAGCGGTTGCTCCGATTACAGGCTTCCTCGGAGACCGGTTCAGTTATAAGTGGGTTTACCTTGCCTCTTTGGTCGGTTTCACCATAGCCTCGTTCTTGTGCGCTATCGCTTGGGACGCCACTTCGCTGGTTGTCTTCCGTATCATTCAGGGTATCTTCAGCGGGTTGGTTATGCCTGCGACGATGACGATTATTTTTCAGGTCGTTCCGGTAGAGAAACGCGCGATGGCCATCTCCCTGTGGTCCTTGTCCGCTATGCTGGCTCCGGCCCTCGGACCTACCCTTGCCGGATATATCATTGAAATTTCCAGTTGGCACTGGCTGTTCATCGTCAACATTCCTTTAGGAATTGTCGCTTGTATTATGGCATCCCGCCTGATACCTTACTATCGGATGCATGTGCCCAAGTCGTTCGACGCCATCGGCTTCGTTACCGTTATCGGCGCAAGTCTGGCGATTCTGATTTCGTTCAGCAAAGGCCACGCTTGGGGCTGGTCGTCAGGCAAAACGCTGATCCTGCTCATCGGCGGCCTGATCCTGCTGGGTATCTTTATCTGGCGCGAGCTTATTGTGAAAGAACCTTTGTTGAATGTGCGTGTGTTCAAAAGCTCCAGGTACACCATCACATTAATTATTAACAGTATTATTACGATCAGTCTATACTCAGGTTCCTTCTTAACCCCGTTATTCCTGCAAAATATTCAGCAGGTCACGCCGCTCGATACCGGCCTGATTCTGCTGCCGGCGTCCCTGGCCATGGCGTTGTCCATGCCGCTGGTCGGCAAGCTTTACGGCTCGCTCGGGCCGAGGTTACTCATCTCGGCCGGCGTCGTGCTGATGGGCATCGGTACCCTTGCCCTCAGCTGGCTGAACGTCTCGATCAGCCACAACTATATTATCGTGTGGATGATCGTGAGGAACCTCGGGATCGCGCTTTCGACGATGCCTGCCAGCAATGCGGGCATGGAGCAGATCCCCCGGGAGCTCTCGGGCCACGCCACGGCGATGTCGAACTGGGTACGCAACGCGTGCGGTTCGTTCTCCATCGCGCTGTTCACCTCCCTGCTGTCGTCACGCACCGTGACGTATACGCAGGAGCTCGCTGAAGCGGCGGGCGGCGTCAGCCCGGCGGTGCAGGCCAAGGCGTTCACGATGAGCGTGAACGACGTGTATTTCATCGCCACGATCATCGTGGTGATCGGGCTGCCGCTGGCGCTGCTGGTGCGGAAGCAGGCCGCGAAAGCCGCTGCTATGTAAATGCCAAAGAGGACGTTCTCCCCTGAAAAGGAAAAACGTCCTCTTTGTTATCCTCGTTGAACCGCTGCAAGGTGCCCGGCAGCAGTACCAGGCTTTTCACTCGTATCCGGAGCGCCCGGTTATGGTAACCGATTTACCATAATACGACACCTCCGCGACGCGATAAGGAATTTCAGTCTCATTAAAAACCCTTTTTCTCGAGAAGAGTGCCCAAATAAGGAAATTCGGCAGCGGAATATGGAAATTGGTTACCTTACAGATAACATGCCGTACACCGACACGTTCTAAATGTTCACTGGAGCCGTGGCGGCAGCTTGCCTGAAGTGCTTTTGCTTCTCCCGGATCAGCAGCGCCAATACCCCAGCGTAATACAGCCAGTACAGCAGAAACTCCTCTAATGACGGGTTCTGAGTATAGCCCAGAAACGCTTTAAAGAAGATGCCGATCTGCCCGCTTAGCAGCGGTGCCTGGCCGGCGTCGCGCAAATATTGTTCGTAATCCAGCGGATGTTCCGGCATTAGCCAAGTCAGGTTGTAAATTTCCCCGATTTCGCCTCCGGAAGTGCGGTACAAGGTCCCCATCAAGCCCAGGTCCTGCAGAATGCCTATCGCCTGCACGAACAGTCCGGCGGAGATAATTAGCAGAAACATGCTCACGATGCGGAAGAAAAGGCCGAGAGGCACTTTGCGGGTACCGCGGAAAAACAGTACGGAGACAACAACCGCCGCAAGCAGTCCCAGCAGCGCTCCCCAGCTTTCTATCGCCTTTTGGATATCCCCGCCGCTGATGGCGGCGAAGAAGAACACCGTTTCTACCCCTTCACGCAATACGACCAGATACGAATGTACCACCATATTCAGAATACTGCCCGAAGTAATGATCACGCCGATCTTTGATTCCACTTTCCCTTTAAAATCCACACTCTGCTTCGCCATGAACATCACCATATGGGTAAGCAGACCGCAGGAAACCAGCATGATGCCGATCTTCAGGTAATTTTGACCGCCCATCGTGCCGAAACCGGTAAATACGACTTGAAACAGTAAAGCTACCAGATAGCTCGAAGCGATCCCGAAAAAGACCCCAAGCCACACCCACTTCTTCCATTTGCCATAGTCCGTCCGGTTCAGATAGGTTGTAATGATTCCCACGATCAGCAGCGCTTCCAGCGCTTCACGGAAGGTAATCAGAAAAGCTTGCAGGTCCATTTCGGTCTCTCCTACATGATTTTATTTTACAATGACAATTTCATCTTTGCTGTAGAACACTTTATTGCCGAACATTTCGGCAGCTGCGCGAAGAGGAATAAAGGTACGGCCGCTCTTGACTTCCACCGCCTGATCAAGCTTCAGTTTCACATCAGCTTCTCCATTCTTCACAACCGTGCTGCTGTTAACGGCAAGGCGGATCTCCGTGCCGTTCTTTACAATCACAACCGTCTGCGTGCTGTTTTCAAAAGATACTTCAGCGCCCAGGGCCTCTGCAATCACGCGGGTAGGTACCAGAGTGCGGAATGTTTTGGCATGAACATAAGACTTCGCGTCTACTTTCTTTTCTTGCCCGTTCACTGTAATGGCATCCGTGTTCAGCTTCAGCTGTAAGCCGTCCGCTTGGGCAAGCTGTTTCAGAACTTGGAAAGACTGCAGTTTCGCTTCTTCTGCGCTGCCGGCTTTTACAGCATTGAAATAACTTTCAGCTTGGGATACGGCCGCGTTGTATGCATCAGCCCCAAGCCGTTCTTTTAGAAGAACTTCCTGCGCAGCCAGGAACATGTTGCCTTCCATAGCCGTTACTTGTGCCGCCTGAAGATCTTTCTTCTCCAGCGATACCAGTGTCTTTTGGACATAGCCCGATATTTTGCCGTTAAACGCTGCGATGAACGCTTGTTTGATCTTGGCAGGATCGATCTGTTTCGGGTCTCCGGAAGCGAATGCCTTCTCAATGGACTCAGCGGCTTCCTGATTGCCGGCCTTCAGGGAGGCGACGATCGGCATATAGAAGAAGTAGCCCTCGGTTACGCCGATTTTGGCATCCGCTTCATTGGCCAGCGTAGGGATTTTCTCCGCATATGCCACTACACCCAGGTGGAATACTTTGATCAGCGTCTTGTCGAACATTTGCCGGAACAGGTTGTAACTGTGCACATCTTTGTCCTGAACGGCTTTCTTTAAGCCCGGTACAACGACGGTGGAGAGAAGATCCTGCGTTCTTACGCCGTACTTCGCATTCCCTGTGTCCCGTTTGCCTGCAGTCGGGTACAAAGCGCCATTGAATAATTCCAGAGCTTTATCCAGCGATGCTTGCGCTGCCGCTCCGTCACCTTTGTCCAGTGCGTTCTTCACATCGGTCTTCGTCAGATTGGTAACTGCGGCATAGAAATACCATTGCAGCCCTTTGTCTACAGCCTGTTTCACTTGTCCTGCGGACAACCCGCCGGAAATGCCAGCCTCGATGGCGAACAGGATTTTCGTGTCGATCTCAGGGTTTACAGCTTTGACTTCCGTTTGCAGTTTCGCTATGTAGTCTGCTTTCAATTTGTTCAGGTCGGTCTTGTCAGTGAACAATGCTTTCAAATCGGCAAAAGCTTGAAGCTGCGCTTTCTGTACGGACACGTCCGTTGCCGCTGTAACAACTGCTGTTTCCGCAGCAAAAGCGGAGCTTGCCGCTGTTCCCACGGCACTAACGGTAAGAGCTAAAGATAAAGCCAAAGATAATTTACGCATACATTCCATCTCCCTAGATTTGATTTATTTGATGAAAATTTAAATAGATAAATAATTCTTGTGCAGTAAAAGGTATCCGGGCCTACAGCAGCTTCTTCTTCCAGATGAACCAGATCCCGGCTCCGGCCAGCAGCGCAACCAGACCGATGACCGCTGCGCTGACCAGCGGATTCGTCTTCTCGCTGCGAGCCATCGGCGCATGGGCCGCCTCCGCTGCCGTCTCGCCCTGCAGCCCGGCCTGCGCGGCCGGCTCCCCGGCGTCTGCCGCTGCAGGCTCAGCCGGCGTCTTTACCGCCGGCGCGGGCTCGCTGCCCGCCGCTGGCGCGTCACCGCCCGGCTTCGCCTCAGGCGCCGGCACGGCCGGAGCCGCCTCCGGCGCGGCCCCGCTCTCGGCAGGCTGCTCCGCAGGCGTTGCCTCGCCGTTCTGCTGCGGCTCCTGGCCCGCCGCCGCAGCTTCTTCCCCGCCGGACGAGTCCTCCCCCGGCTGAGCTGGTTGCTCAGCCGGTTTCCCTGCGTCCGGCTTCGCCGCAGGCGCTGGTGCAGGCTTGACGGCCTGCACCGGCTTCCGGACCGGCGCCGGCTTCGGTTCAGAAGCCGGTTTCGTCGCCGTCGTGCCGGAGCCTGCCGCCGGCTGCTTTACTTCCGGCTTCGGCTCCGCTTTCGCCTCCTTATAAGGGAACAGCGGCTTTACTGCAGCATAGATGGAGTCGATCTCACTGCCGAATGTTTTCGGGTCGGCGGCTTTCTCGCCTACTCCGAACAGCCCCGGATTGCCGAGTGCCTCCAATGCTGCATCGAACGAGGCATAAATGCCGGAGGAAGCACCCGGCTTCTTCGATTCCACATAGGTCTCCATCACCGAGAAGGTTCCACGCGCTTTAGCCAGCAGCAGCTTGGCCTGGGCATAATCCGAGATACCCTTCTTGGCGTAATCGAATCTGCGCTTCAGATTCATCACCAGCACGGCCTTGTAATTACCCAGTACAGCCTGCTTATCCTTGCTGCTTATATTCGCATCCAGCGTATTCGCTACCGAAGCGCCGAAGTGAGAAGAAATTTCCGCTCTACGGACCTTATACACTTCTGCAACCTTGTTCCAGTCCACAGGATTGTTGTCTAACTCGCTGCTTAACAGCTTCAGCGTCTCCGCAACATCCTCCTGATTCGGATCCCCGTAAGAGTACCCGAACGCTGTAGAAGGAAACAGAATCGTCAAGGCCAGCAAAAACGCCATTACCATATACCCGCGACGCATGAAGGATCCCCCAATTCATAATAGTCTTTCCATGTCATTTTTTCTCATATCCATGGTAATGATAATCAATCTCAATTAACCTGTCAAGAAAAATCTGACTATTTCTGTATGCTTTATGGAATCCACTCGTAAAGAACAATATAGTGATATACCGGGTCCACCAGTTGATTGGATCGGAATTCACGAATTTTACGGATATTCGGGGCCATATCGATGCCCTGCTCCTCAAATCCGCGTACGACTTCCCCCGTCAGTAAAATACGCGCTTCTTTGCGCTCTGCGGCCTCAGCTTTGAAAAAGTCCCAGGTAAATACTCTCTTGTGCTCAAACCCTGCCTGCAGGTATTTCATCACGCGGTCTTCTTCCCATGCAAAGACGAGAAGATTCCCCTCCTCCGCCTCCATCCGCTCCAGTTCGGCCGTCAACTGATAGGAAGCCGGTTTCTCCGTATACTGTTCGCGGACCAAAGCCGCTCCCGCCCCAAGCTGGCACACGAGGAACAGTGCTGCGGACGCGCCCGCGGCGGTTCTGACCCGCTGCCGGCGGGCTTCCGGGCGATGCTGCAGCCTGCGTAACAGCCATCCCCCGGCAAACCAGACGCCCATGACGACCACAGGCATAATATGGCGGGGCTTGTCTACGTTTTGTGCAAAATAGGCGTATGTCAAATACAGCCCCATGACGGAAAGCATCATCAGGTCTGGCATGTTTTGCTTCACTAAGGCCCGGTTGAAACTCGAATTCTTTCGGATCAGCAGCCCCCCCGTCAGTGCGCACAACAGAAACACGGCACTCCAGACGGATGAGCCGAGAACGCCGGCCCAGATCACATTAACCGCCAGCTGCACCAGCCTCTCTCCTAATCCGTACCCGGAAGAAGTAACCGCTCCGCCCCAATCGTTGAAATGTCCGCCCGTAAACTGAACGGCCAGCTTGAAAAAGGGCAGATACCCCCCCTCGGTATAAGCTAAACCGGTAATCCAGATCAGCTGAAACAGAAGGCCTGCTGCGCCCAAGAAGACAAGACGGACTGCTGCCCGCCCTGCGGTGCCCCTCTTCCATACCGTATAGGCTGGAAACAGCAAACCCGCCCCGAACGCTGCATAAGAGAGGCGCACCCCCATCAGCAGCCCGAACAAGAACAGCGGAAGCAGCCCGGCGGTCCATTTGCGGCTCTCCATTGCTGCAACGAGGCTCCATAAATACCACCATAGCACGGCGAGCGCTGTCCCTTCCGACATCGGTCCCGCCGCCAAGAGGCCATTGTAACTAAGCCCTTGCACGGCTAAGCATAGAAGGCCCGCACTAATTGGCGGAAGCTTTCTCCGGGCAAGCCAATACACCGGTATACAGGATGAAAGGCTCATGAGCACGTTGAATATGGATAACGCCCGCGCCGGATTCTCAACAAAGTTATGAACCAGCATGCCGCCCAGGATGAAATAAGGGTATCCCGGAAAATGCGGCTGCATCTCCAGAAGATCGAATCGGCTGAGTGCCATTGCAAAATCGACCGTATCCCAAGTCCCGGCAAAAGGACCCGCGTAACGAAACCTCCACGCATACATCGCTCCGAACGCCAATAAGACGGCCGCCGCGGCGCCCGCCTTCCCGATTCTTTGTTTCATTTTATAGAGCAACTTCAGGAATTTCCCTGTCACTGTCCCCAAGTCCCTTCAACCCGTCCTCCGGCCTTATGATCTCCCTGTCCATCACATGTGCCTGCTTATCGATTCTAACCTTGTGCGCCGGCTGCCGCATTTCCCGGATCATCGCAGGAAGTACGGCTTTGAAGTAGGCCCGGAATTTAATGAACGATTGTCCCTTCGTCCTTACCCGATAGCGGATCGGCACCTCTGCAAGCCGGAACCCTTTGCGCACCAGATTCAGCGTTAACACCTGGGCATAATTGTAGTCGTGCCGGATTTCCCCGTGCTGCAAAGCCTGGCGCGAGAAAGCCCGCATTCCGGACTGTCCGTCGCGGATCCAGCGCCGGAGCAGGAGGCATTGCAGCAAAGTAAAGGCATAGTTGCCTAACCGCCGATGCAGCTTCATCCCGTGAATCTGCCCTTTGAATCTCGATCCGAACACATAATCCGCAGTCCCGTCCAAAATCGGCTTCAGCAAGTCCGGGATTTGCCCTGCAGGGTACTCGTTGTCAGCATCGATCATGACCCCGATATCGGCACCCAGCCTGAGTGCCTCCCGCATGCCTGTACGGACGGCGTTACCCAACCCCCGGTTTGCAGGAAAGGAAAGGATATGGTCCGCTCCCGCCTCCCTTGCGGCCTCCTCTGTACGGTCCGTGGAGCCGTCATTTATGACCAGCACCTCGACGCGGATACCCGGCATGAAATGACGGGGAACTGCCCGGATCACTTCTCCGACCGACAGCTCTTCATTATGAGCGGGGAGAAATACAATCACTTTCTGCTGCTTCATGCCCGAACCTCTTTCCGGCGTTCGACCGCCTCTGCCAGCACCCGTCCCCTGCTGTGGCTGGGATAAGGAGCCCCCAGCAGATAGGCTAAAGTCGGTGCGACCGATATGAGGCTCTCGCGGGTTTCCACCCTCTTGCCTTTGGCGATGTCGGGTCCATATAGGAAGAACGGAACGAACCGCTCTCCCTCATCCAGATGTCCGTGCCCGCCGATACCGTCCGCTTGTCCATGATCCGCACAGATCAGAAGCGTCGTGTTGTCCATCATGCCCCGCCCCTCCATCCAACCGACGAATTCCTCGATCAGGCGGTCCGCTTCCTCGATTTTCACAATATATTCATCGTATAAGACACCCATGCTGTGTCCTGTCTGATCGGTACCGATCAACTGGGCCACCAGAAGATCCGGGTTCTGCTCGGCCATAATCTTTTTGGCCCGATTTATAATATTACGGTCGGCCAAGTCATTATGCATAACCGCCGTAACGCTTTCCACGTCATCCCCCATAGAGTCAATCAGATGGGCAATCCCCAGCAGGCGGCCTTTCTTCC
Organism: Paenibacillus gansuensis; assembly: GCF_042684925.1. Lineage (NCBI taxonomy): Bacteria > Bacillati > Bacillota > Bacilli > Caryophanales > Paenibacillaceae > Paenibacillus > Paenibacillus gansuensis. Next base: position 119,138 of record NZ_JBHUME010000011.1, read on the forward strand.
CTACTTTCCTAAGCGAGTCGAATATGCTCTCCACCTTGATTCCCAGCTTCCACACCATATTGGACTTGATTCCGTGTTCGCGCGGATACGTGCCCGTAAACATAGAGGAGAAGCAGACGACGGTTCTGGCGGGATATACGGTTTCCATCAGCGTGTATTCCGTCCCCTCCAGGCGCAGCTTGTCCAAAAAAGGCGTATTGGCCGCATCATAGCGGTCCTTCCGCATTCCGTCGATGACGATCACGATTACCTTAGTGGAGATCTCTTTTCCGTCGGACGGCTTGTCGGCGGTGTAGCCCTCAGACTCCTTCGGTTTCCAGTCGAACAGATAACGGTGCAAAATCCAGCTGTACAGCCACACTCCCGCAGTGAAGGCGGCTGCAGTACCCACATTGGATGCTGTAAGGAACGACTCCTGGGCAGCAAGCAGGTACTGCGTTTCCCATAACCCAAGCAGCAGCAGGAATTTAGGCATTTGCTCGGCTGCGTTGCCGCTTGTGGAATCGCTGTTCTTCAGCACCAGCTTCCAGAACCTCGTGAAATTCATCCAGGATGTCCCGATGCGCAAGTGATAATAGAACGTCCCCCAGAAAAATACCGTAAAGAAATAGAACAGTCCCAATGCCGTAAAAGAGAGTGCCAGATGGTACTCGTTCCAAATGACCAAATACCCTAACAGGGGGAACCAAAGGTAGTTGCGGAGCAGCAGCGGAAAATCATACCAATAGTAGACAGCCAGCAAGGGCAATATAGAGATCAATCCGGACAATGCCGGCCCCCAAAAGCCGGCCTCCGTCCAATCCCCGGCATGAAATAATAAATAAGTGCCGATAACGAAAATAGGTGTAAAAGGTTTGCCTTCATTGAGCAGATTCCAACAGCGGGCAGCGATGATTTCAAAGCCGGAGGCTTTTTTCATAGAACAGTACTTCCTTTCTTAGATTGAAAAAGACGGTAATCCCTGAGCGGAAGAGGGCTGACCAGCCAAACGGCCAACCCCGCGGCGAAAGAGAACGCAAACTTATATCCATGAGACAGAAGAGCGGCAGCGTACGCCTGCTTCCCTTCCAATCCCGTCTGTACCAACGCAAAGCTCATGACCGCTTCATAGGTCCCCAGGCCGCCCGGCGTCATCTGGAACGATTGCCCTGCGATCGTTACGGCATTAACCCACACCGCTTCCAGTGCAGACAGCGATAATCCTGTAATCTCCACCGTTCCCAGCAGCACCCCTGCCTCGAGAACCCAGCTGGCCGCTGTCAGCAGGAAGAGCCCGATTCCCCTTGGCCCCCGGAAACTCCGGATCATAGACCAAAGAGCCTCGCCCGACAGGAATGAGACCCGCCCGGACCGGATCAGCAGCAGAAGGACGCTGAGAAATGCAATCCCTCCGGCAGCGCAGTAGCCCAGAAACCGGTAGGATAAGTCAAATCCGTACAAAACTGCCCCGCCAGCAGCCATCCCGCCCAGCACCAGGAGATCCAGCACCCGCAATACCACGGTGGATCTTAACGCTTCACCCCACGGAACCCCGTTGCGGGCAATATAGAAAACGCGGAGACCGTCCCCTGCCTTAACCGGCAACAAATGATTGAAAAGCAGGCTGTAGAGCAGCCCGCTCAGGCAGGCGCCAAACGACGCCTTCCCTTTCAAATACAGTTGCCAGGCCCACGCTCTTAACAGGAAAGCTGCCAAATAAGCGGCAGTCATGCCGGCCAGCCCTAACGGCTCACGTAAAGCTTTACGGAAATATGTATCAACCAACGATTTGTCAAAATAGCGAAAGGTAAGCAGCGCGGCAAAAGCCAGCACAGCCAGCCCCGCGCAACGAAATATCCATCTCTTCATGCCTGCATTATAAGGAGAATGAGAATCATTGTCAAAAGAAATTTGCGGGTGGGCAGCGATGAGCCAATAGGAAGGTAATGCGACTGTAGAATTAGGTAATACTAACCCTAACAACCGGAGCGGACCATTGCAACGAAAAAAGACGTTTCTTCATCAGAAGAAACGTCTCACTGTATCATACAGTGTTATGAACTGAACAGGTTATACCAAGGGAAACCATTCAATCCGGCGCCGTTGGCATCGTCCGCAGGCGCGGCTGGTGCTGTTTCGACTGGCTCCGGTTTAGCAGGTGCAGGTGCGACCGGCTCCGGTTTTGCAGGCGCAGGTGCCGCAGGTCCAGGTGTGGCTGGCGCAGAGCCGGATTCAACGGGAGAGGCGTTCTGCGCGGAGCTGTCTTCACCTTGTCCGGAAGACTGTACCGCCTCAGCGGGTTTTGACGTCTGCCGTTCCGAAACCTGCTGTTCCGGCAGCACCCGGCGGGCCGTCACATAGGTGTTGTCCCAAGTGCTGCCGCTGAATTGGGATACGGTTACACCGATCCCTACACGGTAGGTGTGCAGCAACTGATCGTTGCCGATATAAATTGAAACATGGTTCAATTCGCCGTCTTGATCCGTATCGGAAAAGACCAGGTCCCCCGGCTGCAGGGCATTTTTGCTTACGTGTACGCCTGCTTTGGATTGTTCGCGGGAGGAACGCGGAAGATCGATTCCATTTTGCATAAATACGTATTGGATAAAGGAAGAGCAGTCGAAACTGCTGGTGCTCATAGATTCTGCACCAAATTTATAAGGAGTTCCCAGGAACTGTTTCCCTGTGGCAATGATGTTATCGGCAGTAACGGAAGCCGTCGCAGCGGAAGCATGCGCCGCAGGCACGAAAGTCAGAAGACCCGCAGCTCCGGTAGACAACGTAAGGGCGACACCCAGCAGCAAGGCCGGCAGTTGAGTTCTCTTGTTGTTCATGAGTACCTCCGTCGTTTCGTAGTAAGTTTCGTTTTATTTGTTGATTTCACTGTATCACAGCTGACACACCCACCATTTGCCATGGCCTGCAGGTACCCTAGAGCGCCAACGGTTGATACCGCTTTATTAAAAAATGATTAGAATTTCCTTAGCACAGACTCTTGACATTAAGTGAAATTATAATTTTTAGGAATGCCCTCATAATATGCTGTCAAAGAGATCACCATAAAGGAAAAAAGGAAATTCAGCAGCCCCTTCCCACTGCATCATAGCCGTTTTGCTGAGCCGCGTGTCCCTAGTAAACATAGGCGCAGCCTGTACGTTATGCAGAAGTCCCCCTTTTGCTCGGCTTTTCTTTCCCTGAACGGGCGTTTACAATAGGAGCATAGACCACATGTAATGGAGCGTTGTTCCATTTATTATAAAGGAGGCTTTGCTCTACTATGAAAATCGTTTCCATTGAGCCGACACCGAGTCCAAATACAATGAAGCTGAATCTGGACGAGGCGCTGCCTCAAGGCGCCCGGCGCACCTTTACTCCGGATCAGGCATCTGCCGCACCTGAGCTGATCCGCCGGCTTTTGGCCGTCGACGGCGTAAAAAGCGTATTCCAGGCGGCGGATTTCATTGCCGTGGATCGCAGGCCTAACGCCGATTGGCCGGCGATTTTGGCCGCTGCCGGGGAGATTTTCGGCGGCGAAGGCGCCGCAGCAGCAGTCGGCGGATCCGCAGCGGACGCCGGTTACGGCGAAGTGCACGTCCTGCTGCAGACGTTCCGCGGCCTGCCGCTGCAGATCCGCGTACGAAGCGGCGCGCAGGAGGTCCGTGCCGCGATGCCGGAGCGCTTCTCGCAGGCGGTGCACCGCGCGGCCGGCGCGTCCATGATCACCGAGCGGGTGCTTGGCGATCTGGGCGTCCGCTACGGCGAGCTGCAGGAAGTCGCCGACGAGGTGCTGCGCGAGCTCGACGCCGCTTACCCGGACGAGCGACTGGAAGAGCTCGTCCAGCGGGCGCTGGAGCTGGGGCCGCAGGCTTCGGCGGAGGCGCGTCCCGCGCGGGCAAAGGCACTGACGCTTGCGGAAGCCGAGGCTGCCATGGCGCAGCCGGACTGGCAGAGCCGGTACGCGGCGCTGGAGCAGCTGAAGCCGAGCGTCGAGGCGCTGCCTTTACTCGCGGTCGCGGTGCGGGACGAGAACGTCTCGGTCCGCCGTTTGGCGACCGTGTACCTCGGCGATGTGCGCGTGCCGGAGGCGCTGCCGCACTTGTTCGCGGCGCTGCGCGACCGTTCGCCGGCCGTACGCCGGACAGCCGGCGACACGCTGTCTGACATCGGGGCGCCCGAGGCGGCCGGTCCGATGTCCGAAGCGCTGCGCGACGCGAACAAGCTTGTGCGGTGGCGCGCCGCGCGGTTTTTGTACGAACTCGGGGACGAGTCCGCGCTCCCCGCGCTGCGGGAGGCGGCTGAGGATCCCGAGTTTGAGGTAAGCCTGCAGGCGAAGATGGCGATCGAGCGCATCGAGTCCGGCGAAGAAGCGGCCGGCACCGTCTGGCAGCAGATGGCGAAGCGTCAAACCTAAAGGAGTGTGCGCGGCATGGAACGGACCGGCCTATGCGAGCTGTGCGGCCGTGAGGATGTAGAGACCACGAAACATCATCTGACGCCCAAAGAGGAAGGCGGCACCTTCCTGGGCACAGCAGATCTATGTATTCCGTGCCACAAACAGATTCATGCGCTGTATACGAACAAGGAGCTGGCGTTGAGGCTGAACACGATCGAGGCGCTTCAAAGTGACGGGCAAATCGCAAAGTACCTGCGCTGGATCCGCAAACAGCCGCCGGCCGTGCTAATCCGCACCCGCAAGTCGAACAGCCGCCAACATCCTGTGAAATGACACCAACACGGCTAATGCTCATCAAATGCACGAAATAATTCACATGAAAAACACCGTACACCCCTTTAATGGGAAGTACGGTGTTTTCGTGTCCGATTACACTCTCTTCATCCGGTTTTCGTCTGCTTGTCTCTCTCTACGGCTCCGCAGCTTCCGGTAAAACTGGATCGACAGCGCTACATAACATCCGCTGGCCAAAAAGCCGCCAACCACATCGCTCGGATAATGTACGCCCAGATAAATGCGGCTTACTCCAATGCCCGCAATCATCACCGCGCTGATACCGACAATCAGCACCCTGAGCCATACTGAAACGGCATGCTTCCATAATAAGTACGTGATTACGCCATAGAGCGTGAAGGCGGCCATGGAATGCCCGCTCGGAAAGCTGTAACCGGTAATTTCAATCAACCGGTTAATATCCGGCCGTGTCCGCCGGAAGGCAACTTTGAGAATGGTGTTCAGCAGCGCCGATCCCGCAGCGGTGCCCAGCAGCAGGATCAGTTCACGCCGGTGACCCAGGACATAGTACAAGGCTACGGCAGCCACCAGGGTAATCAGCGCTACGCTGCCGCCTGATCCGATAAATGTAAAGCCCTTCATGATTTCCGTAAGCCATGGTGCCTCCGTCCCTTGTACGGCCTCTATGACAGCATGGTCGAACCGGTAAAGGGAGGGCCTGTCGATCAATAACGCCAGCATAATAAATACTGCCGCGCAGGCAAAGCTGACCAGCAAAGCTGCAGTCAGCTTTGTTTTAGGTCCTGGATGCAAGGAGGGCTTCCGGGTAGAGTCCATAGAGTCCATTAGAGTTCGATCCTTTGTGTGTGTTGTGAGAAACCCATTTTGCTTTCCTGGTTCTATGATTATTATAAACAATTTTGTGTACTTCTGAACATCCACCGGAATGCGCTCCACAAACACCAAAACAGGATCTCCGCCGGTTTCCCGGCTAACCCCCATTAACTAGGCTTAACCGTAAGGATTTACTGGGAAGTTAAACCGCCATCGACGAGCTCCAGTAGAGTAAGTGGACTCATCCGATACATACTAAATAAACTTTGTGTTTGCTCCTTTCACTGTTATCCATTCGGTTTATGCAAATGAGCGAAGGGGCAGCCAGCTGCCGGCACGTCATCGTCTCCCAAAAAATACTGTTTCCACTCGAAATTATCCTCGCTCCCGTACAGGTTCAAGTCCGGATGGATGCCAATGTCGTCGTATTTGGCGGTTCGTTCCCGGATGCTGCGTTTGATTTCCTCCGCCCGTTCCGGTTGCGCGTTAAATTCCTGCAGCACCCAACGCGGCGTTACGGCAAATACGAAGTACGGGAAGTACCTGCTCTGCCTCAACCGGTGCGCGGGCGTTGCGCAGTACATGAAATACTGCTCACCGCCAAAGCAATATTCCCAGACATGGTGATTCGGGTCTTGCGGGATATGAGCAGGCCACTCGCTTTCATCCAGCCCGCTTGCCTGATCGAGGAGCCTCCAGAACAAAGAGCGGTATTCCTCTACCGAATATTGATCCGCTACCTCCGCAGGGGTGTGGAAAAAGACGATTAACGACGTATACTTTCCAAAGCTCCTGGACTGCACGCCGTACACTTTAAGTGCTTCAGCCAGTTCTTTCGCGGTTTGTTCAGAGCGCGGGTCGCTAACGTACGCATACCGGAAATGCCGGAGTTGAAATCCGATAGTGGCGGGGATACAGGGAAATTTATGTTTTTTGTCGGAAAGCCGTTGTGCAAATTGCAGGTATGCTTCTTTTTTCCAATCTGAATCATTCGTAAAGCTGCTGTGGATGGTCTCCGTATCCAAAATAGGCATTTGCGGTCCCCTCCTTTTATAACCAAAATATTACAGATGATCCGGATGGGTGAATGTCCTTGATGAATTGGGCGGCGGCCGGGGGCTGTGATATAATTCTGAGAAAATGAACCATGAAGGGGAACTATGCATCATGAACAAACAGGCAGTCGGGGACATCGCTCAAATTATGCGGTATCCCGTGAAATCTTTTGAGGGGGAGGCTTTGCAGGAAGCGGACGTTATGCACTACGGCATTTTGGGCGACCGCGGCCGGGCGGTTGTGGATCCGTCCCTGCAAGGCTGGGACCGTTTCTTTACAGCCCGGCAGGCGCCGGAGCTGCTCTCGTATAAGGCGGAGCTGGCGGCGCCTGCGGCCGGCGCAGAAGGGCTGCCCGACGTCCGGATTACCGGACCGGACGGGGCGGAATACCGCTGGGACGACGCCTTGCTGACGGCGGTCCAGCGGTATTCGGATCGTACGTTGGCTTTGGAAACGTACGATCCGAAAGAGGAGCACTTGCTCGGGGTAGATGCCGAGCAAGTGCTCCTGCTCAGCGACGCGTCTTTACGCGCGCTCGCCAAGCAGTGGGGCAAGAAGCTGGACGAAGTCCGCTTCCGCCCGAACCTGGTGGTGTCGCTGGATGAGGACAAGCCGCTCGCCGAGCTGGACTGGATCGGCAAACGGGTCCAGATCGGCGACACCGTCCTGCAGGTCAACAAGCGCTGCATGCGCTGCGTGATGATCACCATCGATCCCGACAACCTGGAGAAGGACCCCTCCCTCCTGAAAACGCTGAAGGATCAGGAGTTCTGCTTCGGCGTCTACGCCTCCGTGGTCGAGACGGGGCTGATCTTTGTCGGCGATCCAGTGTATGTAATCGACTAACATGGAAACAGCCGGCCCTATTCGGGCCGGCTGCCATTTATTTACCTACATCGAATTTTTCAATTAAACCGGGCAATTCTTTTTCTGTAAATCGCTGTAATAGCGCTTGTCCAAGGGACGCTTTCAACTTTGGTTTTACGGAGTCGAAAGATGTAACGGATCTGGATTCTACTTTGATGACATGATAACCAAATTGTGTTTCTACAGGGTCACCAACCGTTCCGATTGCCTGCTTTAAGACAGCTTGCTTGAACTCGGGAACCCAAAGACTCACATCGGCGTCAGCATACAAACCTCCAGTCTCTTTGGAGCCTGGATCATCAGAGAATTGTTGGGCCAGCTTAGCAAAATCTTCACCGTTCATTAGCTTCTGCTGCACATCCTTCGCTAAGGTAAGTGCCTCTTCTCTTGTACGAAGCGGTTTGCCTTCATTATTATTCAGTCCGATCAAGATATGACGAACAGATGCAATCGTATAATCATCTTTATTTGTCTTGATATTTTCCTCGTATTTAGCTTTTAACTGGGCTTCGGTTATAGTGGAATTAATACCATTCTGCGCCCCGAACCTGACAACTAAGTAATTCTGAAGGTCTGTTACTCTTATATTCAGGTTTTTCAAATCATTCTGAAATTTAGCATCCCCAAGTTGTACTTTCCAGGCGGCGATTTGTTGTATTGCACTTTCTTTTGCAGCGACTCGGTCGGCTTCTGACGCTCTGCCGAACAAAATTCTATCTTGAATTAATTGAGTGAGAACGCTCTTTTGATATTCCGGCTTGTCTTTTGATGCAGCATTGTCTGGGCTGAAAAGTAGTTGCAGAGATAAGAAGGTATCAAACTCACCTTTCGTTACCGTCCCGCCTTTATAAGTCGCCACGATACGCTTAGGATTATAGCCGATCCAAACCGTCTCATTCGCAGCGTCCCATTCAACCTTTTTCCCTAGAGCTTCACTAATGAAACGAAGGGGGACATAGGTAGATCCTTCATAAACTAAAGTTTTTCCGTTCGCAGGTGTTTTTTTGATGCCATCAAACATAAAAGTAAGATTTCGGAACGCTGCTTCCATATGACTGCTTGCCGCAAAAGCTGCTGTACCACTAAGTAATGAACCGATCGTTAAACCAACGATAAGTCCTTTGATCTTATCTTTCATAATCAATTCCCGCCTTTCAAAATGAATACAACTTAGTAAATTCACTTAAGGCAGAGTAAAATCCTTTTTTACTAGTGTTTACGGGAAAAATTCCGGTTGAATTACCTGCCCGTATTGACCGAGCCTTTGACAATCCACGCGGTCTATATACTATGTAACCGTTCGATGTTCAATGTTCGATGCGCTGGCCCGGAATGCAGCTGCGTTGAAATCTCATTTCTTCCTTGTCTCTTCCCTCGCCATTAAACTTTCGCGCATTAACTTCGCATTGTATTACCGCTACGGCCACGCACACCATACTCAACCGCACCCTACTTGTCCGTCCCCTACACAAAAATTCAGGAATTTATCTTTCAAAAGGTTGACATTTGCAATTTATTTGATGCCCCTAACTTAATCCATATTTCGCCTTATTACCTGGTATTAGGACCCTATATATTGTGTATCTGGCCCTCCGAGTCCATATTGTACCCATGTCCTCCTTTAGAAAGACATTTTTCCTACAATGTACACTTGGGGTAGACAAACTGACATCTCTTCTCGAAGCTCCCGGTTGTTGCCCATTGACCATTAGTAGAACCATGTTTTAACATCGTTTTTGACCAAAAATGTCCTCACTATATGGACAAATGGGCTTGTCGTGTTTCTTCAAAGGAGGACAAACAGGGGTATGTGTATCCACCTGAAGCGCCCACAAGATGTTGTATTAGGATTAACTCCTAGTACGTCATATATAGAATTAACTCCCTTAACTTTATGAGATAGGAATGTATTTTGTCCTTCAACACAGGACACTTGTCAGGTCACTTGAGGGTGGCCTGCGTCCGGGGTTGTCCGGCGTTCCGGCTATCTTCGCGGTTGTAGGCGGTCGCGGCGCTTCCCCCGGCTTAAGCTGAGAGGCCGGGACCCTGGGCGGATGCTAGCTTGCGCTCCTGGATGCGCTCGCCGCTCCGGTAGAACAGGATCGACACTACGGAGATGACCGCGACGGCGATGAATAAGGTCGGGCCGCCGTAGCCTTGGAGCAGGAAGCCGCCCAGCCAAGGGCCGGCGAAGTGGCCCAGCGAAGAGAACTGCTGGGCGCCGTAGTAGGTGCCGCGCATCCCTTCCGGGGCAATGCGGTCAACGAGTACCGTGCCTGCCGGGAACGTAAGGATTTCTCCCCATGTGAACACGATCATTGACAGAATCATTGCCCACCACGAGGATGAGAAAGCATAACCTACATCTCCTAATGCATAGAACAGGTTCCCTACTGCAATGGCCATTAACGGGGTGCGCTTCTCGGCCCATTTGGCCATCGGCAGCTGGAACACAATGACGGTAATGGCATTGATACTCATCATCCATGCAAAAAGCGCCGTACCGTCCCGAAAGTGATCCCCGATAAATTGGGACAGCGTCGAAGTCATCTGGGAATACCCGATGGCCACCAAAATGTTTCCAAGCGTAAGATACCGGAATGCCTTATCCAGCCGGATCACGTTCCATGCGGCCTTCAACGATGCCCCTTCCTTCTTCTCACCCTCAATGTCGCGAATTCCGAACCGGTTCAACAGCAGCTGAAGCGTTACGGCATACATTAGATAAAAAACCCCTGTAACAAGCCAAGGCAGCTTGCCGTTCACCAATGCGAAAGCGGCGCCCATCAGCGGTCCCACCGACACCCCGATATTGATCGCCATGTAGCGCAGCGAAAACACTTTGAACCGTTTCTCTTTCTCGGTGATATCCGCCATCAGCGCTTGGGATACCGGCTCATACCAGGACCGGCAAAGGCCGTTCAAAATGTTAAGCAGAGCCAGCAGCCAAGCAGCTGTGGAAAAAGCAAAACCGATAAATACGATCCCCCATAAATACACAGCCGACAGCATCACCAGGCGGCGTCCGAACCGGTCGGACAGATGTCCCCCGAAAAATCCGCCCAACGTTCCCGCTAAAGAACCTAAGCCGATCGTAAGCCCGATCATAAACGGGTCCATGTCTGTATATTTAGCCAGGTAGATAGCCAGAAACGGCAGACTCATCGAACTGGCCGCCCGGGCAAACACGGTGCCGGCAAGCAGCATTTGGACTATCGGATGAAACCCCTTCAGCGGATTGGACAGTTTCTTCATCGCCCGCCACCTCCCTTCCGTATCCATACTTCCCACTCCTTCACGTTGTTTACAACTGATTCAGGAAACCATTCACGCCATTAAATCATAAAGCTGTTTGCCGATCATCAGCACGGTGACCGTGAGAAAAAGAGGCTTCACATAAGCGCTCCCCTTTCGGATTGCCAGCTGCGAACCCGCTAGGGCTCCGACAATCATGGCAAATCCCATGGGGATGCCGTAAGCGTAGTTGATGTGGCCCAGGAAGGCAAAGGTGGCGAAGCTGGCCACATTGCTGCCGAAATTCAGCACCTTGGCATTGCCCGCCGCTTTGACGAAGTCAAATCCGGCTAACACGAATCCGAAAATGAGGAATGCTCCTGTTCCCGGCCCGAAAAATCCGTCATAAAACCCGAGCGCCAAGGCAAACGCGGCGGTCAATATCAGCACTCTTTTCGTTATATACACTTCTTTCGCTTCATCGGCTTTCTTTTTCCGGAACAAGGTGTACACCGTAATGACAATGAGAAGACCGACTACCAGCGGCCTGAGAAATTCGGAGGGAAGCAGTGTCACCAGATAGGAGCCCGCGGCGGAGCCGATCAGCGATAGGGGAAACAGCCAGCGTACGAGTTTCACATTGATTTTTCCAGAGTAAAAAAACGACAGCGAACTCGTCAAAGAAGACATCGAGCTCGCCAGCTTATTCGTGCCGAGCGCCACCGTCGGCGGCAGCCCCGCTAGCATCAGAGCAGGCAAGGACACCAGCCCCCCTCCCCCGACAACCGAATCGATAAAAGCCGCCAAAAACCCGGCAGCCATAAGAAATAGCAGCAAATCCCATTCCATAAAGCGCAAACACCCCTATATCGTTGTGGCTACAACTTTTTGACCATTTATTGAACAATGTTCTAAGTATAGGCTCTTTCGCCCTGCAGGGCTAGTGGAAACGGGACGAGATACACTGATCTTTGGGGAGGAAACAGGAGGCGGTTTCGCCGAAATGACCTAAATTACTTTTTTTTAGGATAACTGCTACACTAAGATAAGATTGGAAGGGGTGAATCTTCATGTTTCCATCATCAATCAACCATGTATCTATGTTTGAACATATATATCGTTCTGCGCCCATCGGGATTGCGATCGTTTCTCCGGAAAGCGGCGTGTGGACTCATATTAATCCCGCCTTTTGTTCCATGCTGGGATACACTGAGGAAGAGCTGTTAAGCATTTCTTATAAGGAAGTAACGTTTCCGGCGGACCTGGCAACGGACCATGAGAGCATTTTTCCTAACTTGTTGAGCGGAAGGCAGACTTCGTTCGAATTCGAAAAAAGATACCTGCACAAACAAGGGCGGCTGGTGTGGGCCTCTCTGTATGTCACGCTTGTCCGATGCGAGCAGACAGGGGAGCCGTTATTTTTTATTACGCAGGCTATCGATATTACGGACAAAAAAGCGGCGGAACAGCAGCTGTCGGAGGACCAAGAGCTGTATAACCTGATCTTCAAACATGCCCAGGATGTTATCAGCTACAGCACCCCGGACGGAATTACCCGTTATGTCTCGCCTGCCATCCGCAAAGCGCTGGGATATGAACCTGAAGAAATGGTGGGGAAAAATACGCTCGAGCTGTATCATCCCGACGATAGGGCTGAACTGGAGCGGCGTGTGTTTATGGACGATGATGTGGTTCTATCCAGACTCCGGCATAAGGAAGGACATTATGTCTGGTTTGAAACTGTGATTAAACTGCTGCGAAATGAACAAGGCAAGCTGGAAAAGGTGCTCGGCATCGGCCGCGATATTACAGATCGTAAAGAGTACGAAGATAACCTCGCGGAAGCCCAGCGGATCGCCCGTATCGGCTCTTGGGACTGGGAGCTGGCGACAAACCGGTTTTCAAGGACGGAAGAAATGAACCGGTTGTTCGGTTACACGATTAACGAAGGCCCTGCGGAATACAACACGTTTATATCGAGTGTGCATCCGGATGACAGGGAAGGTGTGACCGCCAATCTTAAGCAGCTTATGGCGGGATGCTCCACGGAGCGGCAATTCCGCATTACGCTGCCGGACGGTGACACCAGAATGATTTACTCCCAAGCTAAGCCGGTTATGAATGAGACCGGTGAAGTGATCCGCTTGGTCGGGACCGTTCAGGACGTTACGGAACGCCGAATCATGGAAGAGCGCCTGAAAGAAAGCGAGAAACACTTCCGGCTGATCTCGGAAAACTCTCTGGATTTTATTTCTAGACATTCTGCCGATCCAACGGCAGAATATTTATATGCCTCTCCCTCCTGCCTGCCTTTCTTGGGCTATCAACCTTCCGAGCTGGTTGGAACGAGCGCTTTTGATTATTTTCATCCCGAAGACGTTCAGCTGATCCGGGATTATTTGACGGCTAACCTGGCCGCTCAAGGAATGTATATAGTAACGTACCGGATCCGCCATAAAGACGGCCATTACGTCTGGTTTGAGAGCACAGGACGTTATATTCACGATGAGCACACGGGAGCGGTTACGGAGATTATCGCCGTCTCCAGGGATATTACGGAACGTAAAGAAGCGGAGCGCCGCCTCCAGGAGAGCGAGCAGCGTTATAAATCCCTCTTCGAGCATAATCCGTCGAGTGTGTATTCTTTTGATATGAACGGGGCTTTTACTTCGGTCAATGCTAGCCTGATCAGGATGATCGGGTATACGGAAGAGGAACTGATGTCTACGTCTTTTGAAACATTCACCGATCCGGCCGATATGGACAAAGCATTCCATCATTTCGAGCTGGCTAAAAAGGGAGTTCCTCAAAACTACGATTTAGCTATTCTTCATAAAGCCGGACACCGCATCGAGTTGAACGTCACAAACATCCCCATTGTGATCGACGAGCAGGTCGCAGGGGTTTACGGCATAGGATTGGATATTACCGAGCGCAAAAAGTACATTCAACAAATCGAGCAATTGAGCTATGAACACTCGCTGATTCTGAATTCGGTGTCGGAAGGGATTTTCGGCTTGGACCGGAACGGGAAAGGAATGTTCATCAATCCGGCCGGGGCCGCTATGCTCGGATATCCCCCGGGGGCCGCTGCCGGCAGAAGGCATCTTGGGGCGATTCAGCCAGCGCGGGCAGACGGAAGCCCTTACCTCTCAGAGGAATCTCCGATGATGCGGACGATCAGGGACGGATTGCCGCGTTCCGCCAGAGAAGAAGTGTTCTGGCGGACGGACGGTTCCAGCTTTTTGGTGGACTACCGGGTCACTCCTATTATCGACGGCGGGGAGATTCAAGGGGCCGTCGTTGTTTTTAACGATATTACGAACGAGATGGAAATTATGAAGGCCAAGGAATCGGCGGAACGGGCGGATCATGCGAAGTCGGAATTTTTGGCCATGATGAGCCATGAACTCCGCACCCCGATGAACGGCGTGATCGGCATGATGGATCTGCTGATGAGCACTCAGCTCGATGAGGAACAGCTGGAATATGCGGGGATTGTCCGCAGCAGCAGCGAGGCTTTGCTCCGGATTTTGAACGACGTGCTGGATTTCAGCAAAATCGAAGCCGGCCGCCTGGATCTCTCCCATGAGCCCGTCGACTTGCGGCAGCTGACCGAATCGGTTACGGATCTTTTCACGAATCGCGCCTCGGACAAAGGGATCCGGCTAAGCGTCAAGTTCTACGATTCCCTCCCTCCGGCCGTACTGGGGGATCCGGTCCGGATCCGGCAAGTACTGCTGAATCTGGTAGGCAACGCTATGAAATTCACCGAAAGCGGTGAGGTTCAAATCACGCTGCGTCCGCTGTCGGAAGCCGGCGGTACACGGCCGTACTTTGTAGAGTTTGCAGTAGCGGATACCGGGATCGGCATACCTTCGGATAAACTTAGCCATCTGTTCCACTCGTTCTCACAACTGCATCCGGCCATCAACCGGAAATACGGCGGTACGGGACTCGGTCTTGCCATCTGCAAGAAGCTTGTGGAACTGATGGGAGGCACCATCAGCGTAGACAGCGTGGAAGGTGAAGGCTCCACGTTCCGGTTTACCGTGCTGGTGAGCGATGCTTTGCTCGGGCAGGACGAGGGCGGCGGGGGTACGAATGAGGCTGTTGTGGGAACACCGGGTATTGCAGGTAGTGCAGGTAGTGCAGGTTCCGTGGGTTCCGTGGGTTCCGTGGGTTCCGTGGATTCCGTAGACCGCGGGCCATTGCGGATTCTGGTGGCAGAAGACCAGCCGACCAACCGGACACTCATTCACCGGATTCTGTCTCAGCTGGGATATTCGGCGGATATGGTCGAAAACGGAGCCCAGGCGGTGGAAGCCGTTAGGTCGCAACCGTACGATCTGGTTTTCATGGACGTGCAAATGCCTCTGCTTGACGGCATCGCAGCTACGGCCCGCATCCGCGAGTCGCTGCCGGACGGACACCTGCCAACTATCGTAGCCATCACTGCTTTTGCCCGGCAGGAAGACCAGGATACCTGCCTCAAAGCAGGCATGGACGGCTATATCAGCAAACCCATCTCTATGGAAGAAGTCAAACGGGTGCTGGACGAATGTCTTGCATCAGGCAGGGTTGAGCACCTGTAAGAAGAACGCCTGACGGCGTCCTTGGCTAACAAGGTACTGTCGAGCGTGGGGAAAAGGGTGTGCTTCCAGCCGCTGCAGTGAGAATACGAAGCCAAGTCAATTAGGAGCTTTGGTAAGAATGCTGGCAGCATTTCACCTCTTTTGGTAACCACTTTCGTTAATCGGCTGTCCGATTCCCTTATTTGAAGCTATTTTCCGTAGCCAGCCAATAAATCAACACTGATTTTCCTTATTTCGTCGTCACCCGTGCAGCGTAAAGAAAATCAGTGTTGCTTGTTTTGTCATCCATTAAATCAGGGCTAAATTAAGGTAATCCCGCAGCAGCACAGCGAAAAACAGTACCATAATGCTTCAAGATCCCGCCAATGACGGCCACTTTCGGGCTCCCCTAATTTTATACTTTCTTATCTTTCAAAAAAGAGGTACCGGTGATACAGCGACCGGGTACCTCTTTTGGGTTTAGCCCAGGTACCGGTGATACAGCGACCGGGCCGTGGCGGTGTCTTTGGTGCCGTGGATCAGGACACGGCCATCCTCAAAGATAGCGAGGCGCTGGTCACCTACGGTGAACGAGACGAGGTAGGGGTTGCGCTCGACGCGGCCCTCGCTTAGCCGCGAGAGCGACGCCGCCACCTCGTCCAGATTCCGTCGGACGGGGTGAGGCGGTCGGATCTGCACGGTGTCGCGGCCGCACAAAACGGCCGTGCGAGTGTGGTTTGCCGCCGCCAGATGCGGGTACGACGGCCGCTCGCCGCACGAAGGGCACGCAGGCCGGCGGACGCCGCGCACGTCGATGGCGGCGTACTGGTTTTGCCACAAGTCGAAGGAAACGAGCTTGTGGCGCAGCGCTTGACGGTCGCCCGAAAGCAGCTTCAGCGCTTCGGCGGCCTGATGGGCGACGACCATCTGCACGGCGGGCCCGATAATGCCCGCCGTATCGCAGGTCGCCCCGCCCAGGGGTACCGATTCCAGCAGGCACTGCAGGCAAGGGGTTTCCCCGGGGATCACGGTGAACGTCAGGCCGTAGCTGCCGACGCAGGCGCCGTAAATCCAGGGGATGCCCTTCTGCTGCGAAATATCGTTGAGCAGCAGGCGCGTCTCGAAGTTGTCCGTCGCGTCGACGATAACGTCCACGCCCTCCGTCAGCGCTCCAATCTCCTCCGTCGTCACATCCGCCACAACCGGGCGGATGGTGACGGCGGAGTTCACCTCGCGCAGACGGTTCGCCGCGGCCAGCGCCTTCGGCAGGCGCTGCCGGGCGTCTTCCTCGCAATACAGCTGCTGGCGCTGCAGATTGCTCCACTCCACGTAGTCCCGGTCCACAATCGTGACCGTGCCTACGCCTGCGCGAACGAGCGCCTCGGCATTGCCTGTGCCGAGGGCGCCCGCGCCTACAATCAGGGCATGCGTCTCCCCGAGACGCCGCTGCCCTTCCTTGCCGATCCCGGCAAACAGCTCCTGCCGGGAATACCTGCCGCTCCGGTCGATTTCGCTCCCGGAGCCCGCTCCTGCTTCGCTCTCCAGACCGCTGTTCCCCAACTCGCTTTTCTCCGACCCGCTTCTCTCCAACTCGCTTTTCTCCAGCCCCCGATTCCCCGGCAGGCTTCCTCCCCGCTCTCTGCTCATGCCGCGCATTCCTTTCTGTCATCCGTATTTTTCCTCTGCTTCTACTCTAGCCCCCTTTTCTTTTGATTTCAATACGCCCTTGCTTTCCACCAAAATTCGCCAAAATTCTTACTGCCACCACGAACAACTAATGGTAAAATAGTCACAGTTTCCACGAAAGGGAGTAGGCCCATGGTATGGACCACGATACTTAACAATGAACACCTCATCATCACAGCAGACAAAGAACAAGGCATCATTATGATCGAAACAAGCAGCGGGGGATACCGGCCAAAGTATGTCACGCTTCATCTGAATGAGGCAGAGATCGATGAAATGATGTCAGCGTTGTCCGCAGCCAAACAACATCTGATCGCCCCAGCCTCCCCCAATAAAAAACAAGGACGTGTTTTTCCATGGATCCCAAAGTAAAACGCATCGCCCTCTGGGGCAACGTCGCGGTCGCCCTGCTGTGCTTTCTCTTGTTCAGCAAGGACGTGCTGCAGGTGTTGGACCGGGCTTTATACAGTTTTAATATGCAAAAGGCCGCCTCCCATCAGCCCCACGAGGATATCGTCGTGGTCGGGATTGACGAGGAGTCGCTGCAGGAGCTGGGAACGTTTCCTTGGAGCCGCGATGTGTACATTCCGTTTCTGGAGTACCTGAATCAGCCTGAGGCCAAGCCTAAAGCGATAGGTTTTGACATCATGTTCAACTCTCCTTCCCAGGACCAGCCTGAGAACGATCAGGCACTTGCCAAGGCGCTGGCACAGTACGACAACGTCATTTTCCCTTCCTACGGGGATACGGACCATGCATCCTCCCGGACTTCCACGGCCCAAAGCAGCCGGCTTTTGCAAGTAGACAAAGTTAACCATCCCCTTCCCGCCTTCTACGACGTGACGCAGCATGCCCATATCAATGCACTCCTCGACTCTGACGGCATGATCCGCCGGACCTGGCTGCAATTGCAGACGCCGGACGGCCCGTTGGACTCTATGGCTCTCAAGGCTGCTTCTATGTACGGAGCGGACGTAAAGCATTATCTGGACTACCGCAGCAGCCGCACCGCCAAAGGCGAAATCGCCATTGATTACGATGCGGATTCCTATGATTTTACGACCATTCCTTTTGTTTCTGTGTTGAACGGGGACATTCCGCCGGACGTTTTTAAGGACAAAATCGTCCTCGTAGGCTTCACTGCCGTAGGCTTCGAAAACGATAACGGCATCACCCCCCTCGAACAGGAAATGAAGCTGGTTTATGCCCACGCCAACATTGTCAATCAGCTGCTGCACGGGACTTATATTACTTTTATCAACCCTTGGTTTACCCTGATGCTCATGCTCCTCCTGTTCAGTTTCATCATCTGGGTCACCTGGCGGCTCAAAACAATATACAGCATGCTCACCCTGTTCGCCTTGGCGGCGGGCCTGCTATTAATCCAATATCTCACCTTCAGCGGGATCCGCTTCTACATGGACAGCATCAGTCCGCTTGCGGTGCTGTTTCTGGGATATTTAACGAACGTGGCGGTCAAGTCTTTTTTCGAAACCAAGCAGCGCCATTTCATCACCAAGCAGTTCGGGCGCTATCTCTCTCCGGATCTGGTCAAGCAGATTTCGAGCAGTAACATCGAGATTCAGCTTGGCGGCATTACGAAAGAGCTGACGATTTTGTTCCTGGACATCCGCGGGTTTACCACCCTGTCGGAACGGCTGAAACCGGAAGAAGTCGTCGATTTTCTAAACACCATGTTCAACCTGATCACCGAAAAAGCACTCGTAAACCGCGGCACCATAGACAAATTCATCGGCGACGCAGCCATGATTCTGTACAACGCACCGCTGGATGTCGAGAACCACGAATACTGTGCGGTAAAGACCGCTTATGACATTCAGCGGGGGATGGAACAAGTACGCGGTGAAATCGAGCAGCGCTATGGCGTAACCATCAGCGTCGGCATCGGTATCAACACGGGAGAGGTCGTTGTCGGGAACATCGGCTCCTACCTCCGGGTCGACTACACGGCCATCGGCGACAACGTCAACATCGCGGCCCGAATCGAGTCCAACACTGTGGCCAATCAGGTACTCGTATCCGATTCAACCTATGAACGCACCAAGGACATGTTTGAGTATAATTGCATCGGAGAGCGCATGATGAAAGGCAAAACCGTACCGGTCAAATTATATGAGGTACTCGGGCTCAAGGACTGCCAACCCGGGAACAAACAACTGTAACGAAACTCAACTGTTCTGAGCTCCCCTCCTTCCTGTATACTAGAAATATACATAGACTCATTGACCTATGGTCTAAAAAGGAGCTGAGTTCCCATGAAGTTTCAGGATTTCGTGTATGAACGTATCGATTTCCCAGAAGTGGAAGAGAAATTCAACGGGCTGCTGGCGCGGTTTGCCGCAGCGCCTTCGTTTCATGTGCAGGACGAAATTATGAAAGAAATCAACGCGCTGCGGAGCGAAGTGGAATCCATGGCCGAGATCGTTCAGATCCGCCACTCGGTGGATACGAACGACGAGTTTTATAAAGCGGAACAGGATTTCGTCGATGAAACCGATCCACATTATCAGGGGCTCATAACGAAATACTACGAAGCGCTGGTCAACTCCCCTTTCCGGAGCGAATTGGAAGCCAAATGGGGCAAGCAGCTCTTCACGATTGCAGAGTTCTCCCTGCGTAAATTTTCACCGGAGATTGTGGAGGATCTCGTTCAGGAAAACAAACTGTCAAGCGAGTACTCCAAACTTCTGGCCTCCGCCAAAATCCCTTGGGACGGGCAGGAATTGAACCTGCAAAGCATCATTCCCTATACCCAATCGACAGACCGGGAAATCCGCCGCAAGGCATCCGAAGCCCGCTATGGATTTCTGGAGGAAATCGAGCCGCAGCTGGATGAGATTTATGATCAACTGGTCAAAATCCGCACCCGGATCGCCCACAAGCTGGGTTTTTCCAACTTCGTCGAGCTCGGTTATGTCCGTATGAACCGCTCGGATTACGACGCAGCCAAAGTCGCCGTGTTCCGCAAGCAGGTCCAAGACCATATTGTGCCTGTTGCCACAAAGCTGAAACAGCGCCAGCAGGAACGGATCGGTGTAGACCGGCTTCGCTATTATGACGACGATTTCGGCTTCCCGTCAGGCAACGCTGTGCCCAAAGGCGATCCGGACTGGATCGTAGAGCAAGGCGCCCGCATGTATGCGGAGTTGTCCCCGGAAACGAATGAATTTTATCAATTTATGGTGGACAATAACCTGCTCGATCTCGTTACGAAGAAAGGCAAGCAAGGGGGCGGCTACTGCACTTACATCAGCAAGTACCGGGCCCCGTTCATTTTTTCCAATTTTAACGGGACTTCCGGGGATATCGATGTGCTCACACACGAGGCAGGCCATGCCTTCCAAGTGTATTCAAGCCGCGACTATCAGGTGCCGGAGTACGCCTTCCCGACCTATGAGGCATGCGAAATCCACTCCATGAGCATGGAGTTCATCGCCTGGCCGTGGATGGAGCTGTTCTTCCAGGAGGAAACGGACAAATACAAGTTCATCCACCTCAGTTCTTCCCTGCTGTTCATCCCGTACGGTGTGGCCGTGGATGAATTTCAGCACCGCGTGTACGAGAATCCGGAGATGACTCCGGCCGAGCGGAAACAAGTGTGGCGCGAAATTGAGCGGAAATACCTGCCCCACCGGGATTACAGCGATATGCCTTATTTGGAACGCGGCACCTTCTGGCAAAAGCAGGCGCACATTTTCCGCAGCCCGTTCTACTATATCGACTATACGCTAGCCCAAATCTGTGCCTTCCAGTTCTGGAAGCGGTCGAACGAAAACGCCGAACAAGCTTGGCAGGATTACCTTCGCCTTTGCCGCAAAGGCGGAAGCTTGTCCTTTACCGAGCTGGTTGAAATCGCCGGTTTGATTTCGCCTTTTGAGGAAGGATCCATTTCCTCTGTGATCGGAAGCATTGAAGAATGGTTGAACGGCGTAGATGATAAGAACCTCTAGGCCCAAGTTGAAATAGAGTGAATCAGTTGAACTAACCAGGAAATCCGTTTCATGGCCTGCTTTGGAGCTGCCTATAAGGCCATATGCCGTTACTGTTGAGGATGTTGTTGCATCGGATGAAGGACCGGACAGAGAGGAAGCGCTACTAAGGTGGGCTCATCATGTTTTGGAAACGTGGGCGCATCAGCACGAATGGGCCAGAACAGCATGTCACCGTTATTTAAATGAATTGAATCCGCGCGCAAATCTAACTTATTTTGGAAATCATGCGTTCCCTTGCCCCGTTCTGGTTAAAAACATAAAAACGGATAGGATAGGTGAACGCCATGAATACACGCATAGAACGAATCCGAAGAGAAGAGCGCGAGTATCATGAACAATGCTTTGAGAATTATAAATTGTATCAAAAAGGTTCCTGGCTCCACAAACCCGTAGCAGCCGTCATGAACCATGCGGAGCTGCTGGATGCCGCCAGGCCGTTGACCGTGTTGGATCTGGGGTGCGGCGTTGGACGCAACAGCATCCCTCTTGCAGAAATCGTTCAGCCCGCAGGCGGAAAAGTCATTTGTGTGGACCTTTTGGACACCGCATTAGATAAGCTCGAAGAGTATGGTGAGAAATACGAAGTGGATGACGCGCTGGTTACCGTTAAGCAGGATATCAGCGACTTTACCATTACACCGGGAACGTACGACTATATCATCGCCTGTTCCAGTTTGGAGCATGTCAGATCTGAGGCCGCACTGCACAAGGTGCTGCAAGCGATGGTAGAGGGTACCCGTCCCGACGGGATCAACTGCGTCGTAATGCATACGAACATTGAGGAGTACGATATCCCCAGCGGGGAGCGGCGGGAGACGTTTTTTGAGGTCATCAAGACGCGCGATTACGTCCTTAACCTGCTGAGCCGGATGTACGACGGCTGGGAGCGGCTGCATTTGCATGAGGAGCCGCTGGAACTGGAGATTACCCGGGGTGACGATCCGGTGTTGCTGAAGGCTGACTCCGTCACGATCGCTGTGCGGAAACACCGGTTGGCCTAATAATGGGAAACAATTAAAAAAACCCAAACTGCCTGCGGCGGTTTGGGTTTTCTTGTTGTTCTCCGTGCTGCTGTTCAGGTTTCGGCCGTCACTTTACTCCAGCCAGCGGTAATGGCGGTCGCTGGGGTCCTGGGACATCAGCTCGCAGCGGCCTTCCCTGCAGAGCTGGTCGAGGTACCGGCAGACGTCGGCGAAAATGTACGGCTTCTCCGTAACATAACGCTTGTCCGGCGCGCCGTGCTTTTTGATGAGCGTCTCGCAGACGGCGCGGACGCTCGTCTCTTGCTGGCGGAGCTCCTGCACGACCGCGTGCTGCAGGTGCTCCGAGAGGCCGGGCCGCATGGCGGCGCTTCGGCCGGCTGTGCTCGCGGTGCCGGGCGCTGCCGGCGGCACCAAGAGGTCCCAGCCGGCTGCGGAGCCGCCGCTTAGGCCCGCGCCCGCGGCGCCGGGCGCCGTGCCAGCGGCGTTCGCAGCTTCCGGCGAGCGCGCCGCCCCGGCGTAACCCGGGCTGCCGGCGCGGCCGATCCCGCCGCTGGCACCGGCCGCTCCGCCGCTTCCACCCGAACCGGAATTGCTGCTCCCCGATGCCTCGGAGCCCTCCTCCGCCTGCTCGCCGAACAGGTCAAACAAGTCTCCCTGATATAAGTCTTGTTCTTTCTTTTTGCGTGTCATGCTCCCGTCCTCCCCTAACCTTCAATCCATGAAATCATATAATAAACCTCAATGACGTTGATGACAAGCAGGAAAGGGATGCCATATTTAAATGAAGGATGCTGCGTTTTATGCCGATACATC
This sequence comes from Paenibacillus gansuensis, assembly GCF_042684925.1. Lineage (NCBI taxonomy): Bacteria > Bacillati > Bacillota > Bacilli > Caryophanales > Paenibacillaceae > Paenibacillus > Paenibacillus gansuensis. Next base: position 141,864 of record NZ_JBHUME010000011.1, read on the forward strand.
CTCATCCCTGCCCATACTCCCAGCGCGCCGCCAAAGGCTGCTACCGTAAACAGCCGCTTCTCGGGAATGCGCCAGTTTTTGCTGCGGGCCCTCTGCTTGTCCGCGCCCATCATGGCGAAACCGGCAATATTCATAACCGCCGCGATAACCAGAATCAGTTCCATTTTCCTTTACCCCTCCCGCACAAAAAGGAAGCACCCGCACGGCCGCAGCCTGACGCTTGCGCTTCCACTCTATCTTTAAGCTGCTCTTCTATATAAGCTGCTCTTCCTTTTATGCCAATCCGGCTTTCTTGTTTACATATTCCTTCAATCGGCTCCGGTCACCCGTAAACTCCATGAACGGAACGCCAAAGCCGCAGCTGGTCTGAACGGAAGCCACATCTATGGCAAAACCCTGCCGCAGCACACGCGGATCCGCACCCGGAAAATGACGCTCCAACCAAGGCTTGAACTCTTCGCTGTCGTTGGCTACAACCCGCCCCCGGCCATAAATACGCAGAATCAACGGACTCTCGCCGAAACTGCACCACATCAAAGTAATCCGTCCATTTTGCTGTACATGTAGTGCTGTTTCGTTCCCGCTGCCGCCGTAATCGACAAAAGCCACTTCCTTAGGCCCGATAATACAAAAGGAATCGTCATATCCTTTAGGCGATACATTCACCATTCCCCCGGCGGTTGGCGCGGTCGCTGTAAAATACATATTTTGCTGCTGAATAAACTGGATGTGCGTCTCGTTGAGTTCGTCAAAAAACTTCCCCATCCCACTCATCCCCCATCAGGCTTTCAGTATTTACAGGTTACCAGTGAACACATTGAACTTCAAGAATCAATTTGCTATTGTGGAGGTACATAATAAGAAAGTAGGCAAAAAGATGGATAACACCGCGATCAAAGAACGGATCTCCGCTTTTATAGAATCCCATCGGGATGAGTGGATTTCGGTCAGTAAACAAATATGGAACAATCCCGAACTCGGTAACCAGGAGTTCGAGGCGATGAAGCTGTTGACCGGACTGCTGGAGCAGTACGGTTTCAATGTAGAACGCAAAGTGGCGGGACTTGCGACCGCCTTTCGCGCAGAGTTTGACAGCGGCGTGCCCGGGCCGACCATAGCTTACCTGGCGGAGTATGACGCCTTGGCCGGACTGGGCCATGCCTGCGGCCATAACATTATCGGCGTGATGAGCAGCACAGCCGCCATCGCGCTAAAAGAGACCGGCGCGGTTCAAGCCGGGAAAGTGGTGGTGTTCGGCACGCCGGCGGAAGAGACGAACGGCGCCAAGGTACCGATGGCCGAGCAAGGCTTCTTCGACGGCGTGGATGCGGCTATGATGGCGCATCCGTACAAGGCGTACGAGCGAAGCGGCTCGTCGATGGCAATCGAAGCGCTGCAGTTCAGCTATCACGGCAAGTCCGCGCATGCAGCTGCAAATCCGCAGGACGGCATCAATGCGCTGGACAGCGTGCTGCAGCTGTTCAGCTCCGTGAATGCGCTGCGTCAGCATGTGACGCCGGATGTGCGCATTCACGGCATTATCTCCCACGGCGGTATTGCGCCGAACGTGGTGCCCGACTTTGCGCAAGCGCAGTTTTACGTGCGCGCAGCCGAAAAGGCGACGGTACGCCTCGTCGCCGACAAAGTGCGCCGGGCCGGCGAAGCAGCCGCCGCGGCGATGGGCTGTACGCTCGAAATTTCCAATTACGAGCTGAGTTATGACAACATGATCACCAATCAGACGCTGTCCGGTCTGTTCACCGATAACATCATCGCCATGGGCGTGGACCCGTCCGAAATCCAGTCGGGGCTGGACCACGGTTCCCTCGACCTCGGGAACGTGAGCCACATCGTCCCGGCCGTGCACCCTTATGTGCGTGTACCGGATTGCCCGTACGACCTGCACACGCACGAGTTCCGCGAGGCCGTAGGCGGAGACCGCGGCATGTCTGCCCTGCTCTTCGGCGCCGCGGCTCTTGCCCGCACCGGCAGTGACCTTTTCGCCGACCCGGCTCTCTTACAAGCCGTTCAGCAAGAGTTCGTCCGCCACAAGGCAGCAAGCTCCACCACCTCAACCTAATTACCTGTGCATCCCTTGCCAAGGCCGTCCATTCATTGGGCGGCTTTGCTTTATTCCCATCCCCCGGTTGGCAAATCCCCTCTCCGCTTCCCCATAACATTGTACGTGTTCATTTCCGTGTTCTTTTCCGTATTCATCTCCATGTTCATTCCCTGTTTATCTACGTGTTCATTCCGTGTTCATTCCGTGTTCATTTCCGTGATTATCTCCGTGTCCAGTCCTATGTCCATTCCATACATCTTCAATTTCATTTCCGGTTCTGTTCCCATTACCATACCTAATCCAATTGCCGTTTCAGTTTTTATGTCCGTTTCTAGTCCGTTTCCATGTCCTTGTCTATGTTCGTTTCTATTTCCATCTCGATGTTTGTTTCCGTGTCCGTGACACATGCACAAATTGGCCAATTTGTCTTTCAAAAGGTGGACATTCCTGTTTTTATTCATTCTATTAACTAACTCCACATTTTGGATTAGTACCAAGTGTTAGGACTCAACATATAGTATCTTCTACTACCAAACCCATAAAGGTACCCGTGTCCTCCTTTAGAAAGACATTTTTTGAGTTTTGTACATCGAGGATGGACAAGCTTACATTGCATTATCGTAATTCCCGTAATTGCGGGTCAACTTCAAAATAAACGTAAAATCTACCACTATTTTCGTCAAAATGTCCGTGCTGCGGGGACAAAACAGCCCTTCATGTTTTCTAAAAGGAGGACATGCAGGGGTACCTATACTCCTCACTAAGAACCACCATATATAGTATTAGAACCAACTGCTATGACGTCACATATAGAATTAATGCTACTAACTTTCCAATATAGGAATGTCCACCTTTTGAAAAACATTTTTATGCTATTTGTGCGCTCCACAAGGACGGTAAGGAGAGTGCTGTTTGCTTACTGTGTTCAGGATCGTATTTGCTTACCGTGTTGGCAGCCGTTCTGTGAATCGTGTTGCGGACCGTTTTTACTACTGTGTTGGGTGCCGCTTAGCGTATCTTGTTGGGAATTGTTTTGTTTACTGAGTTGGGTGCCGTTTGGCGTATCTTGTTGGGAATTGTTTTGTTTACTGAGTTGGGTGCCGTTTGGCGTATCTTGTAGAAGGACTATTTTGCTTTCATGTTGGGAGACATTTTTCTTGGCGTGTTCTGGATCTGCTAGTGGAGTAGTGTGTATGCAGGGAGTGTTTGTATGAGTTTTGGAGGATAGTTTGAAAGTGGAGGAATAGCAGATGCAGAACCTGGTCTTAGGCTCTGCATCTTGTGGGAAGGTGAGGCGAAATGATGTGGTGTGCAGTGCAGTAATTGCGGTGAATTGATTTGCAATGAATGTAAGGCAGTGAATGTAAGGCAGTGAATGTTTTAATGCGGTAAATTGTTATGCAGTAAATTCCAATGCAGTGAAACGGGATAAAGTTAATCTAGTTAAAACAGGTCAGGTTTCATACTGCTCCCAGCGGATCAGGTTTTCCAGGGCTAAGGAGAACAGGACGCCGACAAGGAGGCCGTTGCTGAGCAGCGGGCGGATGTAGCCTGGGAAGCTGGCGAAGACGGAAGGGGCCAGGGTCATCAGGGACATGCCCACCAGTACGGGGGCGGCGATCCGGTAGATGGTCCGGTAGTTGTAAGAGACGCCTTCGACGTTGCGCAGGGCGGAACCCAGCAATTGAAGGTACGCAGCGAACAGCACGGCGTTCCCTACGCTGATGGGCAGCGAGGAGAAGAAGTGGCCCAATGCCGGCACGATGCCGATCAGCACGAACAAGGCGGCTCCCAACAGGAATGGGGCCCGGCTTAGGATGCGTGTGGACAGCAAAAAGCCCAGCGATGACGAGTACGGCGCGTAAGGTACGGCTCCAAAGACGCCTGCAGCCGAACTGATCAAGCCGGTCCAGATCATGGAAGCTTTGTATTGGCCTTGGGTCATTTCGCGGCCCATAATCGGCTCGGCTCCTTTGATGCTTGCAATATTATTCGTCATGTTTACTACGGCCGCCAATACAGCTGTGACCATGACCCCCAAGTCCACCGCCGGACTCCCCCAGGGAAACAGTTCAAAGATTCGGGCACTTGCGGTGCCTGCCGCTCCGGCAGCGGGTTCGGGCGCACCCGGCAGAAACACGACATACAAGATCCAGCCGATGATGATTCCGATCAAAATGGAGAAGTTGCTGATCATGCCGCGCCCTTTTAGACTAATAAAAACAACCAGTGCGACAAGAACGACTGATAATCCGGCCTCGGCCGGGTTGATGGAAGAGCGTCCTGTCAGGCCCAGCATGCCTTTGAAAAAGATGGAGCTTAATTGAAATGACAGGAGGAACAGGAAGACGGCCATGACATTTCGGGTGAAGAGCCTTGAAAGGACTTTGGTGAATCCCAGTGCACCCAGCACAGCCACCACCAGCCCTCCTATCAAAATGCCCAGAGACAGCGATCCTCCCAGCACTTCCATGGAACCGCCTGTAGAGGCTGTTGCAGCCGCTAAGCTCAAAATAAGACTCCACCACAAGCCGGACTGTCCCTCCATCAATGGAAGCCGGTGGCCAAACAAAGCCTGCAGCAGGCAAGCCGCTCCGGTCAGAATAAAGGAAGTCCGCATAGCGGACTCAATATCCCCTGCGGGGAGCTGGAAAGCGGCTCCCACAGACAGAGGGATGACGATCGTATTGGTAAACATAAAAAACAGCCACTGAATGCTGCCTAGCAGCAAAGCGGAGTTGGGATTGTTGTTGTTCATAGCTTGCTCCTTGAGTGGAACCTAGGTGTTATTGGCTGTACCGCATTATCAAAATCAAAAGAACTTGCTTCAATTCTGCGGTAACAGCCTGTAGCAGTCTAATCCATTGGAAACAGTCGGCGATACAGCCTGTAGCAGTCGGCACCAATGGATGCAACCGGCAGCCTGCAGCAGTCTACTCCATTTGAAGCAGCCTTTCGCCTGAGATGCCTGGTGTGGTCATCTGGACAGGGTCCAAAATTTCGTTGACCTCCGCAGCGGTCAAAATCCCGCGTTCAATAATCATTTCTTTGATGTTGCCGCCGGTAGCCAGCGCTTCCTTGACCAGTCTTGCCGCCACTTCATAACCCAGATGCGGGTTTAAGGCCGTAACGATACCGAAGCTTTGGTCTACGTACGCCTGACAGCGCTCGTTGTTGGCTTCAAGACCGGCAATGAGGAAGCGGTTGAACACGTCCAGGCCGTTATCCAACACTTTCAGCGACTGCAGCAGGTTAAACGCGATGACCGGACCCATGACGTTCAGTTCGAACTGGCCGGCCTCACAGGCCAGACAGATCGTATGGTCATTACCGATGACCTGAAACGCCACCTGATTGACCACTTCCGCCATGACGGGGTTCACTTTGCCCGGCATGATGGAAGAGCCTGGCTGACGCTCCGGCAGAATCAGCTCCGCCAAGCCAGCGCGCGGCCCGGATGCCATCATGCGGATGTCGTTGCATATTTTGGACATGTTGACGGCACATACTTTAAGCGCTGCGGACAGTTCCACGTAAGCGTCCGTATTCTGGGTGGCATCCACGAGATCTTCGGCCTTACGGACAGGCACGCCGAAGCCTTCGGCCAGGTGGATAATGACTTTTTCTATGTATTCCGGCAAAGCATTCAGTCCGGTACCCACAGCTGTTGCCCCCATGTTGACGGTCAGCAGGTTATCAGCGGACCTGCGGATACGGTCGATGTCGCGCGAAAGCACTTTGGCGTAAGCGCCGAACTCTTGTCCCAGACGAATGGGAACTGCGTCCTGGAGATGGGTCCGCCCCATTTTGATGACGGCATCGAACGCTTCTCTCTTGGTTTCAAACCCTTTGAACAGCTCCTCCATGGTGGCAAGCAGCCGCTGCGTCATCCGGTACGCCGCTAGTTTCAGGGCCGTCGGAATCGCGTCGTTGGTGGATTGGGACATGTTCACATGGTTGTTCGGGCTGCAGTGGAAGTATTCGCCCTTTTGCTTACCGAGCAGCTCCAGCGCCCGATTAGCCAACACTTCGTTCATGTTCATATTGATGGAGGTGCCCGCTCCGCCTTGAATGGAATCAACGATAAACTGGTCGGCTAACGCGCCGTCCGCCACTTCCTCCGCGGCTTTAATAATCGCTCCGCCAATTGCAGCGTTCAGCAGATGAGTATCCATGTTGGCTTGGGCAGCCGCCTTTTTAACTATAGCTAAAGAATGCACCAGTTCAGGATGAACTGGGACGCCCGTGATCGGAAAGTTCTCGACCGCCCGCAGCGTCTGGATCCCGTAGTAAGCGTGGGATGCGACTTCTTTTTCACCTAAAAAATCCTTCTCAATTCGTGTAGTTGCCATCACTATTCTCTCCGTTTCGCGGGACAAATTGGCTTCCATTACCACTACAGCATAGCAAGGTTTGAACGCCAGCCGCAAGTGAAACCTTACATGTTTTGTAAATATTTTCATTCCCTCTTCCTAGTATATGGAACTTGCAGTTTTCTTACTCTGGCATTAGGGGAAGCGGCGGGCTTTCAGGGAGATTTTGCGTTATACTATGGGCATGCGGTTACATATTTCCCTAACCAGGGTTCAGAAGGAGTTGGCTCCCATGAAGGAAGATACGCTTCAGCTTTTCAAAACATTGACGGAAACACCGTCGGTTTCCGGGCATGAGCGCGAGCTTCGCGCTTTTGTCGAGTCCCAGCTTTCGCTGTATACGGACGAAATCGTGCATGACCGGATTGGCAGTGTGTTCGGCGTGATGCGCGGGAATGAAAATGGCCCCCGCATTATGGTGGCCGGGCACTTGGACGAAGTCGGTTTTATGGTGTCGGCCATTACCGATAACGGAATGATTAAGTTCGTCACGCTTGGCGGCTGGTGGAACCAGACGATGCTTGCGCAGCGGGTCGAGATTATCACGAAAAAAGGCCGTGTGGTCGGCGTCATCGGCTCTACACCGCCGCATCTGCTGGATGAAGCGACGCGCTCAAAGCCGGTCGATATCAAAACGATGTACATCGACGTAGGCGCCGACAACAAGGAGGACGCGCTGTCGATGGGCATTCTGCCGGGGCAGCCGATCGTGCCGATATGCCCGTTCACGCCAATGGCCAATCCGAAGAAGATTATGGCCAAGGCGTGGGACAACCGTTACGGCGTCGGCCTCGCCATCGAGCTCCTGAAGGAGCTCCATGCGGACAAGGCGACCCTGCCGAACGTGGTGTATTCCGGCGCGACTGTCCAGGAGGAGGTCGGCCTGCGCGGCGCGCGCACGGCGGCGAACCTGATCCAGCCGGATCTGTTCTTCGCCCTAGATGCCTCGCCGGCGAACGACGCCACCGGCGACAGGAACGCGTTCGGGCAGCTAGGCAAAGGCGCGCTGCTCCGCATTTTTGACCCGACCATGATCACCCACCGGGGCATGGTCGAGTACATTCTCGATACGGCGGAGACGCACAGCATCCCGTATCAGTATTTTGTGTCTGCCGGCGGCACGGACGCCGGTCAGGTGCACCTGCACGGCCAAGGCGTTCCGTCGGCCGTAATCGGGATCTGCTCGCGCTACATCCACACAGCTGCGTCGATCATGCATGTCGACGACTATGCCGCTGCGAAGGAACTGCTGGTGAAGCTGGTGCGCGGCGCTGATGCTACGACGTTCCGGACGATTTTGGACAATCGGTAGGAACGGCGACGAATATAAGAATTTCATGAACGGCCCGCTATCGGCGGGCTGTTTTTATGTTGCGCACCCATGTTTGCCTCCCCGCTCTAAAATGGATTAACCTCAGATTTCTTTCTCCACAGTCCGCTCACTCCCCATAATTCGCGCCAGGAAAGTAACCAATTACTTTATTCTGCATCCCCTTTACCTTAAAACAGTCCATTTACACACACCCGCCATTGCAGTCGACCATAATTTTCCTTATTCTGTTCCGGTCGCTACCGATAAAGGAAAATCAGTGTCGTTTAAAACGTAATAACTCCAAATTACTAGGAAATAGCGTACTCCAACAACAATATAGCGAAAGGGGTTACCATAAGCGGCACCAAGTGACCTTATTGTCAATCCCAGAAAACATAATTTCCTTCCAACTGTTACAAACTAATCAATACACACAAACTGTACGATATGAGGTATAATGGTTGGTGCTCTGCATGGGCTGTACCGTTTGTATGATGCGGTTGGCACATCCCATTCGGCGCTGAGGTTCGAAAACTCCCTCACAAAAAAACTAGATGAAAGAGGTAATATACATGGCAGGAAGACAACCGTCCGAGATGAAGGACGTAACGCTGCTGGGCGATCAGCAGGTGAAATATGTGTTCGAATACAGCCCCGACATTCTGGAGTCATTCGACAATAAGCATCCGTACCGGGATTATTTTGTGAAATTCAATTGTCCCGAGTTTACCAGCCTGTGCCCGATCACGGGACAGCCGGATTTTGCGGCCATCTACATCAGCTACATTCCCGATCAAAAAATGGTCGAAAGCAAATCCCTCAAACTGTACCTGTTCAGCTTCCGCAATCATGGCGATTTCCATGAGGACTGCATGAACATTATCATGAACGACCTGATCAAACTGATGGACCCGCGCTACATCGAGGTTTGGGGCAAGTTTACCCCGCGCGGCGGCATTTCGATCGATCCGTACACCAACTACGGCAAGCCGGGAACCAAGTACGAAGAAATGGCGAACTACCGGATGATGAACCATGACCTTTACCCGGAAAACGTGGACAACCGCTAATTTGCCTGTCCTCTCCGGTCACAAAAAAACCCGCTCCTGTTCCACAGGGGCGGATTTTTTCATTTACTGGTACGTTTTGATCTCATTCGGCTTGTCGCCGCCGTCATTGTCGATCATGGCCTTGCGGTTGTCGTTATCCTTTTGCTGCATCTGTTGGGCCTGCAGGCTGTTCACCGGCGTTTGTTCCAGGTCTTTGACCGTGTTTTCTAGATTTTTATCCGGAGGGGTCATATCAAAATAGCTCCTTTTACGCTGTTTGGCGTGTAAGATAGTTTCCGGTGCATTCTGCCTTAAAACGAAACCGAACGCTGCTCCGAAGCACGAATCGTCACGTCAATGTTGCCCTCTGTTGCCCGGGAATAAGGGCACACTTGGTGCGCAGCGTGAGCCAGCTCTTCGGTTTTGGCTGCATCCACGTTCGGAATATATACGTTTAACTCAGCGCCCAGCTTGAACGCTTCTCCATTTTTGTACAAGGAGACTTGGGCGGTAACCTGCGTACCGCTGATCTTCATACCTTGTCTTTGGGCAACCAGTGCCAAGGCGCTTTCAAAACAAGCCGCATATCCCGCCGCAAACAGCTGCTCCGGGTTCGTTCCCTCGCCGCCGGAGCCGCCGAGTTCTTTTGGCATACCCAGTTTCACATTCAATTTTCCGTCATCCGATGCCGCGTTACCTTCCCGTCCGCCTACTGCGGTGGCCGTAGCCGTGTACAATGCATTCATTGTTACATCCTCGCTTTCCAAAATAAAGTAGTTTATCTCTCTGGTATATACCCTTTTTCCAATCAAACTAACAACCATTGCGGCTTGGCTGAACGCCAGCTGCTATTATTTGCCCAAAAACGATCTCAGCATCCAATTATGCTTTTCGACCCCGGAGTAAATGGCCAACAGCATGTCCGCCGTGACTTCATCGCCCTGTTCCTGAGCGGCGGCTTGTCCTTCTTTGGACTGGCGAATGACCATGTCGAAATCTTCCACCAGATTCGCCACCATGCTCTCTGCCTGCTCATCCCCCTGCGCTTCCTGGATCTGAGACAGCTCCAGCACGCCCTTCATGGTTGCGACCGGCTGCCCGCCCAGCGTCAATAAGCGTTCGGCCAATTCATCGATATGCATGGAAGCCTCATTGTACAGCTCCTCAAATTTGGCATGCAAAGTGAAAAATTGCGCGCCTTTCACATACCAATGGTAATTGTGCAGCTTAATATACAGTACACTCCAGTTGGCGACCTGCTCGTTCAGAATCCCGGTTAACCCGTTCTTCGTCAACGTCGTTCCTCCCTTCGGAAGTAAATTTACCCAAATTATTGTATCCTTACAGTTCTAAAAACATGCGGACCGGCCAAAGCGGGCCACGGGATTTTCTGCAAGCTGCTGTTACGCCTCCTCAATTCCCTGCGGACCAGGGAGGAGAACACCATACTGACTGCCGTAGCGATACCGGTCGATTGAAAAGAAAACTGGAAAGCATAGTAAACGGCAGTCCCAGCAATGACATCAATTAGAATGATCTGTTTCACTTTAGGTATGGAGACGACCATAAACACCACTTTTTGCTTTTTCCTCCGGCTCACGATTCCTGCCCCTCCCGTTTCCCTCGCTGTAAAATCCATTGTTCATTGTATGGGCGGGATGTGTTGTCCGATTCTTCTTTTGTCACGCAAGAAAGCGGCCCGAGGGCCGCTTTCTGCCATGATCCTTATTCCCAGTCCGGTTCCGGTTCAGCCGGTGATTGCGGGTTCCGGCACTCGGATTTGTCGCAAAATCCCGAGTACACGATCACTCTGTCCGTATCCAGTGTATCCACCATCGTTCCGCAGCTTCTGCAAACAATAACTCCCAAAGGTAATCTTTTTACAGGCTGACTCATTGCCGTTCCTTCACCCTCTCGAGAATGTGTTTTGCATGGAGTACTATATGTGTATTAGGTAAGCGCTTACGTTATGACGGTAAGTTTCGGATATCAACAACAAATGTCCTCTACGGGAGGACATTGCTGCTGCCTGTTTATCAGGTGAAAGTGTGCGCTGCAGCTTGACCGCCCTATTCGACAGCGCTGCGAACAAAAGAAAAAGAACCCGCTGGAGACAGCTGCCTTCAGCGGGTTCTTATATAATATTCAGTTCATTTCTATGCTTTCTTCACATACAAGCGGCTGGTAGATTCCCAAATCTCGCCCGGAGCCAGGCCGAACAGGCCGATCTCGTCTGCAGGAAGGTTGGATTTAGGCGCATTCACCAGGTTGATTTGAGGCTCGGGACAGAAGAAGCCTTCCGTTGCAAAGTTGTTCCAGATCATCCACTGCTTATACGAAGTTCCTACATCGTATACCAAGGTCACGCCGGCTTTTGTATCGGTCAGTTCCATGCGGTTGCGGCCGCCTTGAGCAAGTGCGGTGTAGTGATTGTCCATCGCCTCGTAGAACGGATAGACTCCTCCGTCGCGCATCAGGCTCTCATTTTCGGTCAGGGCTTGGTACTGCCCTGTTGGCAGCATGCGCTTGGACATTTCCCAACGTTCGCCGACGGTTAACTTCAAGCGGTAATCCTTGGCACTCGCGCCAGGTACGAAAGGTGCGTTCACGGAAGTGTGGAAGGCCAGCAAGCAAGGCATTTCCGTTTCGCCTTCATTACGTACAAGCACTTGCTGGGACAGGCCATCGCGGCTCAGCGAGTAACGAAGCTGCAGCGTAAAGCGGAAAGGAAGATACTTGTACACGCCGTGGTGCTCATCCACAGTTAAGGACACAATCACATAGCTTTCGGAAGCGCTGCTTCCGAATTCGTCCACAGTCCACGGAATGTCATGGACAAAGCCGTGCAGATGGTTGCCCGTTGCTTCTTCATTGACCGGAAACTGGAGAACCTGACCTTTCCATGGGAACTGCCCGTCTTCATAACGGTTCGGCGGAAACAGGACCGGAATCCCGTGAATGATCGGCCGTGCTTTGAAGGACGGCATCTCCTCTTCCGTCGGCTCATGCAGGAAACGACATCCGCTTTCGGTATCGCGGAACGCAATCAGGTTCGCCCCGATTTCCGGCAGGACCGCCGCCTCGTAACGCCCGTGCTGAAGCCAGACTGCACGCTCCCCTTGATATGTACCTTCGTAAGCTTTGTTTTGAGTCATGTCGGATCTCCTTTATATAGTTATTAGTATAATTGCAGTCCTTCTTGCACCAATTGCCCTGCCCTGGGCTCTAGTAACTAGAGTAGCACAGATCCCGCGGGCGCAACAATGCTGTAAGGAGGATTAGTCCTGATAAGCAGCCCTTATGTTGCGCTAGAAAAGATTAAACTGCCAAACCCATCAAGGGACGTAAGCTTGCTTACTCCGCCCTCTCATCCAAGTCCTCATTGTACGCCAAAATTCCCCGCTTAAAATACTGCAGCTTTTCATCTGTGGTTGTTTCCATCAAGTTGGTAATCAGCAGCTCAACACTTTCCTTGTATTGCCGGCTATTATACAGCGACATGGCGAGAAACACCTGGATCGCCCGGTTCTCCGGGAATTCTGCCCGGCCTCGGCGCAGGGTTTCCACTGCTTTGTCATAGAAACCCCAGTAGCGGTAAGTGCTCCCTAGTCCCATCAGGCACCGTTCCAGATCGGGACCGGAAAGTCCCAGCTCAAGCGCATGCTCGTAGTAAGGGATGGCTTCCCGCCCCAAGCCGGAGTTATCATGCGCAATGCCCGTCTGATAATGAATTTCCGCTGCATCCGGGTATTCCGACAGCAGCTGCAGTAAATGCGCCCTTACCTCGGCCAAAAGTGCCTGATCCTGTTCGGCTCTTCCTTTTTCCCGAAGCTCTATCAGCTTGCTCAAAGCATCTGTATGCATGTCCTCGTCTCCTTACTTGCTATGCATCTTAAACTCCAAAAACAGCTCGTTATAATGAGCGAGCATCCGCTTGCCGAGGTTCTCGTACACTTCGAGCTTTTCGGTCAGCTCCGAGTCCAGCATAAAGTTGATGAACTCGTGGGCCCCTTCGATATTGCGTGCCGTTTTCGGGATTACCATATTATCGAACCACAGGTTCGATCCCTCCTCCGGCACAACATAATCGAGCTTCTCGTTCTCGCCCATAATCTCCGACGCGTCCCCGGACCATACCAGTCCCACCGCTGCTTCCTCGTTCGCCAGCAGCAGCTTGATCTCGTCGCCCACAATCGCCTTCACGTTCGGTGTCAGGGCGTCCAGCTTGCGCTTCGCCTCCTGCAGATGCGCTTCCTTCGTATCATTCAGCGAATAATGAAGCGACTATACTCATTGATAAACTCCTTTTTCTATTGTTTCTATGCCGACATTATAACAGTTTTTTGCAAAAACGGGCACTTCGGCTCGCTTCAAACCAAATTCGGAGATACAATGATAGAAACTACTTACACTTAAGAAACAGGGACGGTGCGGCTATGAGCAAAATAGCGCTGATTGCGGGTGCAAGCGGACTGATCGGGCAGGAGCTGCTGCAGATGCTTTTGAATATCGGGGTTTATCGGGAGGTTATCGCCTTAGTCCGGAGGGAGCTGCCGCTTCAGCATGGGAAGCTGCGGCAGGCGGTTGTCGATTTTGACGGGCTGGACAAGCTGGACCGGTCTGTGCTGTCGGCGGACGATGTGTTCTGCTGCCTCGGTACGACGATCAAAAAAGCCGGCTCCAAGGAAGCGATGTACCGCATCGACGCGGAGTACCCGCTGGCTCTGGCCTGTGCTGCCCGCTCCGCCGGCGCATCGCAGTACATCGTCGTCAGCTCCATCGGAGCCGACGCAAACTCTTCTAACTTCTACCTGCGCACAAAAGGTGCTATGGAAGAAGGGCTTCGTGCGCAGGGCTTCGCGGCCCTGCACATCATGCGGCCCTCCCTGCTGCTCGGTGAGCGGCAGGAGTTCCGCTTTGGAGAGCGGGCGGCGGCGGTGCTCGCCAAGCCGCTCTCGGTCTTGCTGGCCGGACCGCTGCGGAAATACCGCCCGGTCCAGGCCAGTGTTGTGGCGCGCGCCATGCTTCACGCGGCGCAGCGCGAGCCCCGGGGCGTCTCCGTCCACGAGTCGGAGACGCTCCCGGCCCTGGCCGGGCGGGCTTAGGCCCGGCCTGGCGGGTTGGCCCGGGCGGCCTTGGGCACGCGGGCTGGGCCGGGCTCCGTGGCCGGCCCAGCGACGGCCTCAGCTCGCATGCGGAACAGGCCAGCCAGGCCCCCGCGACAGGAGCTAACCTCCAGCGGATGTTATGTCCGGACCACTCCTCTCCCATGGGGCTGTTAGTCCGTTCCTCTACATGCCGGGTATCCCATGGCATCCTCATAGTCCGTTCCTCTACTTCCCAGGTATCCCCTAGGTCCGCTCTCCCTCAATAGTCCGTGTACCGAAAGTAACCAATTACCTTATTCTGCACCCGAATTACCATAAAACTGCCCATTCCAGCCCACTCGTCCCTTCAAACGACCATGAATTTCCTAATTCTGCGCCTCTGACTACCGATTAAGGTAAATCTGTGTCGTTTACAGCTAGTTACTTAAAATATCAACTTTATAGCGTAATTCGGCGGCAGAATAGAGAAATTCATTACCATAAGTGATCCGGGTATCCCATGGCATCCTCATAGTCCGTTCCTCTACTTCCCAGGTATCCCCAAGGTCCGCTCTCCCTCAATAGTCCATGTACCGAAAGTAACCAATTACCTTATTCTGCACCCGAATTACCATAAAACTGCCCATTCCAGCCCACTCGTCCCTTCAAACGATAATTAATTACCATAATACGTCCTCGTGACGACCGAATATGGTAATTAATTGTCGTTTACAGCTAGATTACTTAAAATATCAACTTTATATCGTAATCCAGCGACAGAATAGCGAAACTCATTACCATAATGTGCTCGCAGCAGCTATCGACCCCCGAATATGCAGCATATCTACTAAACACAAAAAAGCCCGGCGCCGATATCGGCAGCCAGGCTCCATGACATATTACTTATCTTTATCCTTACCTTTCCCCTTCTTCTCTTCCTCTTTTAAATTCACGCTGACTGCTGCAGTAGCCGGGGACACATTCCCGCTCCGGTCAACCGCCTTGACGGTGAACGTATAGGTCCGGTGCTTATCCAGCCCGGTGACATCGTACTTAAGACCAGCGGCATCAGCCAGCTTCACGCCGTCGCGGTACACTTCGTAGCCGGCGATCCCGTCATTGTCTGAGGCGTCCTGCCAGCTCAGGCGAATGGCGCTTTTCCGGTCCGTCACGGTAAAGGCAAGGCCGGCAGGCGCTGCAGGCGGCTGCAAATCCGGCTCGTTGTGTACATACAGCTCATGAATCGACCACCAACTGCCGGACTCGCCGGTCTGCACGATCCGTACATAGCGGGCTTCTGCTGTACGGAAGGAAATGTCCGTTACGGTATTCCCGCTGCCCGCGGTAACAGGCTGGCCCCAATCCGTACCATCCGAGGAAACATAAATTTCATATCCCGGAGGGTAGTCTTTCGGCGATCCCGTCGTATCCAGCACAACCCGGTTGAACCGATGCAGTGACCCTAGATCCAGCGTGAACCATTGGCCGCCCTTCATCCCTTGGCCGGAACTCCAGCGGGATGCGGGGTTGCCGTCCCATGCATTGGCTGCCGGCGTACCGTCGCTCGATAAGGTTACCGCCGACCAGCCGATGCGCGGCAGGCGCGTGGAAACTTTCGTCTTCACCTTTAAAGGAACGCTAAGCTCCGACACATTCCCGGAACGGTCCCGCGCCGTTACAGTAAATGTGTACTCGGTATCTCCCTGCAATCCGGCAGCCACATACTCCGTACCTGCCAATTTTGCTAACAAGGCACCGTTTTGATACAAGTTATATCCCGCCACTCCCACATTATCCGACGCTGCCAACCAGCTTAACGATATGGATTCGCCGGTCTGCGCCAAAGACTGCAGCCCCGCTGGCACTGAAGGGGGCTCCACATCCGTAACCAGCGACTCCACCGACAGATTGTCAAAAAAAGCAAAGTTATACTGTGCCCCGAATGCGATCGTGCCGTAGGCAAGTTCCGAGGCCGCCGACTTGTCAAACAATAGCTGGGTCTGGTCTCCTTTGCGGCCTTCGATCCGAATCTGTCCATCCTTATAGGAAATGGTGAGATCGGCGCCATCTTTCAGCGAATACCCGCTCATCTGCCCCAGTTCGGTTTTGACACCGCCTACAATTGAGCTAAGCACCAGCCGGTTCGGCTCATTCCCGCCCGTTTCCAGCACATAAGTGTTGTCCGCGTCCTGATCCTGGAAGTAAACGCGGATCAAGTTCGCTTCCCCCGTCCCCCAAGCGTTCACACGGAATTTATAAGTAACCTGGCCGGCAAAAGAATCCCCGGAATAGACCGCCAAAGCATCGCCGCCCCAGTTTCCGGTCTGCAGCGCTCCGCCGCTTACCTCCGCCGAACTCAACGTCCATCCTTCCAAAGGAGCCTTGTCAAAATTCTGCTCATACCGCTTCAAAGCATCCACAGCCGGCGTAGTAATCGTCATCTCCGCAGGTGCGGACCGGTTTCCCGTACCGTCCACGGCTTCTACCCGGATCTGATAAGCGGTGCTCTTCGTCAGCTGTTTCAGTGCATACACCGTGTTCTCCGTCGTCCCCGCCAGCTGCCCGTCAACATAAACGTTATATCCCGCCACACCAAAATTATCCGTCGCAGCATTCCACGTCAACGTAGCATAACTTGTCGTCAGCTCGGCCGCCTGCAATCCGCCAGGCGCCGTCGGCGCTTCCGTGTCCGGCCCGGTCTGGCCGCTGTCTACCAGCACACTGACATTGTCGGCAAAAGACTGCGCACCCGCCGCGCTCACCCCGATACGGCCACCGGCGTAGGAAGCATCCTGGATGCCGTCGAACAGCACGGTCTCCGTCCCGGCGCGCGAACCTGTGACCTTAATAGCGCCTCCGGCCCCATAGGTCACCTGAATCACCGGCCAATCCCATTGGTTAATGGGAAATGAGCCGTTATAAGTGCCGAGCGTCTTCGCCGCGCCGCCCGTCAGCTTCACCAGCTCCACGGTATTCGCCGCACCGCCGCCGATCTGGACATAATACCCGTTCGCTCCATCCTCGCTCAGGTTAAAATACACCCGCGTCTTGCCGTTGTTATCCCCGGCATCCGTCTGCAGCGCCGCGCTGTACGCGTAATAGCCGCTGCCTTCTGCCGGCGCCGTAAACGTGCGCCCCGTATAGACCGCGCGGCCCTCGCCGCTCCAGCCGGTCAGCTTCAGCCGGCCGTATTCCAGCGAACTGCCGCTGAGACTCCAGCCGGAAGCCGTGTTCGCGTCGAAATTCTCCGCGTAGCCGTCGAACGTCTGCACGGTCACCGTTTCACCGAATTCCGAGCGATTCAAGTTTGTATCCTTTGCCCCGACTTTAAAGTTATAGACTGTGGCCTTTTTCAGCCCGGTCACCGTAAACTTGGTGTTCCCGTATGTTGAGCCCACCCGTTTGGTCCCTTGATAGATCTCATACTCCATGACACGCTCATTATCGGCGGACGGCTCCCAGCTTAACGTGACCGAGTTCGTCGTCCTGGCGTCCACTTTCAGGCCGCTCGGCACGGTAGGCGCTTCCGCATCCATCGCACGGAAATCCGGATCGGCCAGCGGTGCCCTGCGCTCCCCGCCCCCGCCAATGCGGTCCGGGGCACTGTTGTCGACAATCTGAAGCTTTGAAATCAGCTTCACCATGTCGTTGTAATACGCTTTGGCTTCTCCGCCCGCCCAATCTCCTTGATTGAACGAGTAGCCGTAATGCTCCTCAAACTCAAAGCGGGCTTCCCTCGCCAAGCTGAAACCATAAGCATCCCAGCCAGTATCGTCCGCAATGTATGCGCCGTAATCCTGAAGCGCGTGGAAGAACTTACGTCCGACCTCGCTGGTCAAACCAAGGCTTTCCGCCGTCTCACCCGGCGGAATGGCCAGCAAAGCGCCCATTTCCAGCTTCGGATTGGTGCCGTGGTAGTTGTTCGGAGCGCCGTTATCCGCACGGTCCGCAGGCCAGCGATACCCCGGGGTGGTATCGTTCACTTTATCGTAATGCAGGTAGTTGCCCCATACGTTAATCTTCAACGCGTGCCGGATCGGGTCCGGACCGGTCAGCTCTCCATGGCGGATCGAACCTCCGAAACCGGACAAGCCTGATCCCCAGTGGGTACCGTAAATACCGGTCCCGTAAATATCTTCATTCGGCATTTTCTGATAACCGAATACCGGCCCGCCTTCCTTATTCCGGCAAAGCGGCTCGATGGAAATCAGCGAACGCCCGTCGGGCTTCAGAAATGTCGATACATTATTAGGCGTCTCATAAATCCCCCCGGTCGTAATCGTATCCGCCACGACAAAGTCATCCGGAATATGCATAGACACCTCCCCTTCAGGCGGGTTCGTCTCCGTACACCGGTCCGTCCAGCCGCCCGGCGAATAGATCGGCCTTACCGGATCCGACTCCTGCGTCTTCATATGCCACTCGTCATCCGAATGTACATACCCTTGACCCGGCAGATTGGCCGGCTGATAATCTGCCCCGCTGCCGATCGGCATGTTCCAGATGCTGTCCTGCGAGAACGGCGCAAGCCAAGGATCCCGTCCGGTTCCCGCCGCTCCCGCTCCTCCGCCTGTACCCGGCGTCCCTGTAGCCGTCTGCCCCAATACAGCAGCATTCTCGGATCCGCCGCCCGGCCCGCCGCTATTTGGCGCCGTTTCTCCATAAGCGGGAATAGCCCCCGTCCCCAGCATAAGAACAGCTGCGATGGCTGCCAGCCCTGTCCTCCTAAACCCTCTACTATTGTGTCTTCCACTTTGGTTCATAAACGCCCTCCCGCCAATATTTATGTTACCGCTTACAGTATAAGTTCTCGGCATCTTCCCCTTATATAAAAGGATTTGGAGGTTTATAACATTTTCTGGATATCTCTCTATCACAACTCCCTCCCCCTCAAACTGACGAAGAGAATGCTATAAAACGAGAAATTGTATTATATCTCCCCTTCCGCTCTGCTTCTAAAATAAGAACATACCCAGTTATACAACAAGTTCAGGAGGAACTGCCATGAATACTTTATCTATTGAAAATGCAAAAATGCGATTGACGTTCGGGAGCGCAGCAAGCTCATTTCTTGAATACACCGTCAGCTCCAGCGGAAGGACCTATCAGCTGGGGGTACCGGTGTTTCAGATTGACGGGAAACAGCAGGTACTGGTCCCGACAAATCTGCGTCTAAGCGGCGACCCGGTCAAGCTCCGCAACGGAAGCACCGAGCACCGCATTACCGCCGAAGCCCACACAGGCAACGCCGAATACACTCTTCAATTGACGGTAAGGGTTACGCCCGGCAGCCCGGTTGTCCGCTTCAAGTACGCGCTAGCCGGTGCAAGTTTCCATCACCTTACCAAAACAGACGGAGCCGACGATCTAACCTACTTTACCTATTCGTTATCCGATCTTCCTCAAGCCAAAGAAGTACGCTTCTCCGAATTCATCGATATGGTGCACAGCTATTGCTTGTCTGAGCTGCAGCTGGCAGACCGCGACTTTACAAATGATCGCAGCGTCATGGGGCCGATGCTGGTCGCCGGCGACGATTCGCACACCCTGCTCACTGCTTACGAGCATGGATCCCAAGTGCCGGACGCCTTTTTGGAATACCGTCTGGACGGTGACCGCAATGTCCGCCTTTCCGCCGTCAAAGGCAACTACTTAACCGGTCAATCCCTCCACACGCCGTTCGAAACTGTCTGGTTCCAAATCGCCGCTATCGAAGGTGATGAGGACGAACTCGCCCGCGAGTACCGCGCTTTCATGCTGAACGGCATGAGTGAGAATACCGAGAGCCGCAAGCCTTACATTTTTTATAACACATGGAATCTGCAGGAACGGACCAAGCACTGGTACAAAGGCAAATTCCTGGACGCCATGCATCAAGACCGGGTCATGGAGGAAATCGAACGTGCTCACCGATTAGGTGTTGAGGTATTCGTAATCGATGCGGGCTGGTTTGAGAAAACCGGCGACTGGATCGTCAACCGCGAGCGTTTCCCGGGCGGCCTGAAGTCCATTAAGGCGAAACTGGATGAGTACGGCATGAAGCTCGGCCTATGGTTCGAACCTACATCCGCAGCGCTCTCCTCTAACATGGCGCACAAGCATCTCGATGCCGTTATGGGAAGAGACGGAGCCAAAGTTCCTCCGCGTCCCGTATGGGAAACGGAAGAAAGCTACTATATGTGCCTGGTGAGCGGGTATGCGGAGTCGTTTGCCGATGAATTGATCCGTCTCGTAAAAGAGGTAGGCGTCACCTACTTTAAATGGGACTGGATCTCCCAATACGGCTGCGACGATCCGAACCACTGGCACGGGGACGAAACCCACAGCCGCGAAGAGCGCAAGCAGTATTATGCCTTCATGATGGGCCGCTATATGTCGAACATTGTAGACAAGCTTTGCGCCGAATGCCCGGAGGCGATCGTGGATTTCGATGTGACGGAAGGCGAACGCTATGTTGGCCTCGGCTTCCTCTCGTCCGGCAAGTACTTCCTGATCAACAACGGGCCGTATTATCAAAATTACGACCTTCCGGGGGATTTGAACGACGGAAACGGGAACATCTTCTTCTATCCGGGACCTGCCCGCGGATGGATTACCCGTACACCGTTGAACTTGGACAAGTGGATTCCTTCGGTGCTGTACCTCACGCACTACTTCCCGGACGACCGCCATCAGCTGACCAGCATTGCGACCCTGGTGCTCGGGCATAACGGCATCTGGGGCGACCTGTCCGTCGTTTCCGACGAAGGCATTACGCACATGCGCAGATGGCTCGACCTGTATAAACAGGTGCGTGGCGACATAACAGCCAGTACAATAAAGTTGACCGGGACGGTAGGCGGCAGCCCGGAGATTTACGAAAAAATCAACCCGCACACCGGCCGGGGCGTCGTGTCCCTCTTCGCCGGATCGCCGGGACGCTACAGCTTTGTGACCGAGTACCCTGTGGACCGTTCCTTCGCAGCCAGTGAGGGAGCCGAGGTTTCTTTTGATGCGGAAGGACATGCCAAAATTGATGTAACCTTCAACGAAACCGGTGCCCGCATGGTCCTGTTCGGTGTGACGGAGTAGTGCGGGAGACCCTGCTTGAAAACGTTTTAATATATCAACATAGGACTATGAAAAACGAAATTGTTTTATATCGGACGGAATCCGGATTGAATTAAGATAAACGTAAGACATCCGATGAAGGTCATGCAGCATTTTAAAGGAGGAACAAACAATGAGGGGTTTCAAGAACAAGAAAAAGTGGTTGAGCACCGCACTCGTAGCATCTTTACTGGTCATCTCCGCCTGCAGCAACAACGCCGGCACCAACAATGCCGAGAACAAGGGAGCCGAGAACGGCGGCAAAACAAATACGGAGGCGAACCAGCCTGCCGAGAACACGGATCCGCTGGGCAAATACGCAGAGCCGATCACGCTGACTACCGCTAAAGTGTTGGAGGGCGACGTAAAGTTTAAAGAAGGAGAGAATATTGACAACAATGTTCTCGATAAGACGATTGAGAAGGATCTGAACATCAAGTTGAAGTACCTGTGGACTGCGGCATCCGCGCCGGAATTCACCGAGAAAGTCCGCTTGGCGCTGTCGGCCAATCAGGAATTGCCGGATATGCTGACTACGAATGATACGCTGTTGTTTGCACAACTCGTTCAATCCGGGAAGTACCAGCCTGTTGATGAGCTATTCGATAAGTATGCGATCGATAACTGGAAGAAAGCTGCTGAGGACTATCCGGAAACATGGGCGGGCGTAACCATCGACGGCAAAAAGTACGGTCTGCCTACCTACAACATGATCGGCCGCGGCAACTCCATGTGGATCCGGGAAGACTGGCTGAAGAAATTAAACCTGAAAGCTCCGGCTACGATCGAGGAACTGGAAACGGTGCTGGATGCATTCACCAATAAAGACCCTGACGGCAACGGAAAGAAAGATACGTTCGGTACGGTCATCGGCCCGAAAAACGCAGCCGTGAACACATCCTGGCTAGGCTCGGCTGACGTTGCGTTTAATGTTGACGGCGTCATTTCCAACGATAATGCCTGGTTTGAAAACGCGGACGGCAAGCTGTACCAACCCTTGTTAACCCCAGCGGCAAAGACAGGACTGCAGCGCCTGCAAAACTGGATGAAGAACGGCTATATGCCGAAAGACAGCGGGATTTACGATGAAATGAAAGCCGGCGAGCTGTTCACCAAAGGCCAGATAGGTGTGGTCTTCGGAGCCTACTGGCTGTCGATCTGGCCTTTCCCGGATCTGTTGAAAAATGTGCCCGGCTCCGAGTTTAAAGCTTATCCGTACCCGACAGGAAAAGACGGCACGCTGAAAATCCCGAGAGAAAATCCGACCAACGGCAATATCACTCTGATCAAAAAAGATGTGGAACATCCGGAAGCTGTCATCAAGTACATGAACTGGTTTTACAAAAATTATTTGAACGCGGACAAAGGCTCCATTTATGAATACGGACTGGCCAAAGGGTATGACTGGGATGAGGTAGACGGCCAGCCTACAAATGACAAGAGCAAGCTGCCGAACTATATTGACGCCGTGCGGATCAGCGTTCAGAAAGACTATACGCTGCCCGGCCTATGGGTAGACATGCTGAAGAAGTTTACGTCCGGCGGTAAACCGGAAACTCCGATTGAAGTGAAGCAATTCGGCGGAGAAGACGCGAACTCCCTGGCTGCGGCTAAAGTTCTGCTGGATTACCTCGACAAAGGCATTCAAGTTCCATCGGTTCAAGGCGTACCTATAACCAAAACGATGCTGTCCAAAAACTCCATGCTGGATAAAATCCGCAGAGAAACGATCTCCAAAATCATTTACGGCGAAATGTCCGTGGATCAATACGATAAGTTCCTCGAAGACTATAATAAAGCCGGTTATGGCAAAATTGTAGAAGAGGTAAACGAGTGGTATGCGAAGAATAAACAGTAATCGCCAGCTTACCTGAACGTCAGAAAAATCCGCCCCTGCAAGGGCGGATTTTTCATTTATTGAAGACTACCGTTTTCCTCTTATGGTAATGTGGTAATAGTAGTGAGGAGTTACAGGAGGCGTATCATTTTGAACCAATCGATCATTGCCCGCAATCATGTAAACATAAGCGGCAAAGGCAGCCAATATATATTATTTGCGCCCGGGTTCGGGTGCGATCAACAGATGTGGCGTTTTGCCGCACCTGCTTTTGAGGAAGATTATCGTGTCGTATTATTCGATTATGTGGGGTCCGGCAAGTCCGATCTGAGCGCCTACGATCCCGAACGTTACAGCGGCTTGTCCGGTTATGCCCAGGATGTGCTGGACATTTGCCATGCCTTGGATGTGAAGGATGCCATCCTTGTTGGGCACTCCGTCGGCGCCATGATCGGCATTCTAGCCTCTATTAGAGAGCCCTGGCGTTTCAGCCGGCTTGTGCTGATCGGCCCCTCCGCCCGTTATATCAACGATATGCCGAATTACATCGGCGGTTTCGATAAGAAAGACATTGACGAGCTGATCCATCTGATGAAAAACAACGACATGGGCTGGTCCTTGTACCTCGCTCCTGCGGTGATGGGAAACCCGGACCGCCCGGATCTGTCTCTCGAATTACAGCAAAGCTTCTGTGCGATCGATCCGGTGATAGCCCGCCGATTTGCGGAAGCTACCTTCTACGCGGATAACCGGGCGGACTTGAGCAAGGTAACGGTGCCGGCGCTTATTCTGCAATGCAGCCAGGATGCCATTGCACCGCTGGAAGCAGGCGAGTATGTCCACAGTCAAATGGCCGGCAGCACGCTCCAACGGATGCAGGCCACCGGCCACTGCCCGCATATGAGCGCGCCGGAGGAAACGGTAAGCCGAATCAAAGAGTACCTTACCCGTACCTCCCCAACAGCTTCATCTAAGGAAGGTGAACTATAGCAATCATGGATGAACGTATGAAATACGCTCCCTGCGGGTATTTTTCGATGTCCGGGAGCGGCGAAATTCTGGAAGTGAACGACACCCTACTTTCCTGGCTGGAAGCCAACACGGACAGCGTAAGGGGCATCCTCTTTGAATCGCTTTTGTCCCGCTCCAGCCGGGTTTTCTTTCAAATTTACTATACCCCGTTAATCAAATTGAACGGGAAAGTGGAAGAGATGTATGTAACGCTTAGATCCATGAATGAGAAAGATGTCCCTGTGCTCCTGAGCGCAGTGATCCGGGAACGGGACGGCAAGCCGGTGACCGACGGCGTCCTTACTTTGCTGCGCCGGCAAAGCGAATATGAAACACAGGTTGCCGCCAGCAGCAAAGCTGCCGAGCGGGCAAGAGAAGAACTAAGGATGATCCGGGAGAAGCTGTCCAGCACGAAGAAGGAGTTGGAAGAGCTGAAAACCCAGTGGAACACTCACCAATCTTCTAAACCGTTAAATCACAAGGAATTGCGGTAATCCTGCGGCGTGACGCCGAAATGTTTCTTGAACATTTTGATAAAATAAGACGTATTCTGGTACCCGAGCAGTTCGCAGATTTCCTGAATCTTGTAATGGGTGTTCTTCAGGAAATAAGCGGACTTGTCCATCCGGATCCGGTACAGGTAATCGCTTATATTTTCGCCCGTTTCGAGCTTATACAGCTTTGACAGATACCCCGGGTTCAAATATACATGATTGGCGATCGCCTGCAGAGAGACATCCTCCGAGAGCTTCTCCTCCATATACTGCTGAGCCTGCTTAATGATAGCCGTATTGGCGGTTCTGCTTTCCAATTCCAGTTCTTCGCGGATATGCTGCAGGCCTCCCAAAGCCCATTTGCTGAGCAGCTCGACCGAACGCCGCTGATTCCCCTCAAGCTCCAATTCCTTTAAACCTACTATATCGACCAGCTGTTTGCCGCTTTTGTGAGCAATGTAATTGTACGCGGACACGATGGAATAATACACTTCGTTGGCATGTTCTACCGAGTCGCTCCATCTCTCGGACAATTCCGCAAAAATAGCTTGCAGTTTCTCCTCCGCCTCCTCCCAGCGCCCGCCTTCCAGAAGCTGAATCAGCATGGGGGGCTCATACAGCCGCTGCAGGGATTGGACCTGGAGGCTGCGGGAGAACAGCTCTACCTTTTTGACAAATCCGTACTGGCCCCGGGCAATTTTGCGCATTTCCAGGATCATCGTGTCGTACACTTCCGCAACCGAGTCGGGAAAAGCGCTCCAGTCGCTCAGCAGTACCGTGACGGTGCCTTTCAGATACTGTTTCACACTGCTTTGCAGCTCGGCAGCCTTGCCCTCCAGCAGCTGCCTCACCGAGGCCGGTTCCCTCTCGGGGCTGCCGCCTCCCTTCTCCTTCAGCAGAAACGTTAAATACTCGTGGCTGTCCTTGCAGAACCACAGTTCGAAACTCTCTCCCAAAATCTCCTCGGCGATGTTGAGCACCGCATATTCCAGCAGATGAATGCTCGATTTATCGTAGGCAAGAAATTCATCCTCCATCCGGATCAGGAGCATACAATACGAATGGCCCGGGGCCAGCGGGATTTCCAGCAAGGAGAGCCTCCCTTCCAGCGCTTCCCTTCCGCCCGCTTTGCTTCCCTGCAGCAGTTCGCTCAACAGATTTGCTTTCAGCAATGGCAAGTTTTCCTTAAGCGTATAAGCGGCGCGCTGAAACGAGGCCACTTCCTCCCATTCCGCAGACAATTGGTCAATCAGCTTCCGGACCGAAGCGATCAGATCCTCATTGCTTACAGGCTTAAGCAAGTAATCCGATGCGTCAGACTGCAGCGCTTGCTTGGCATATTCAAATTCCGCAAATCCGGTAAGGAGGACGCACTTTGTCCTGCTTTTCAGCTCTTTGATCTTCCGGAGGAGTTCCAGCCCGTTCATTCCCGGCATGCGGATGTCCGTCAGGACCAAATCAATGCTTTCGGTCTGAAAAATATCCAGCGCCTCATATGCGGAGTAAGCTTTAAACACCGCGCTGACGGACAAGTCGTTCCATGGAATTCGCAGCGCCAATGCGTCTACTACCGATGCTTCATCGTCTACGATCATCACTTGATACATATCTCCACCCACTCCTCGTCTCACTCGTTTCCCGCTTTATTGTCCCTCTTCCGAAGTAGGGTCTGTCCAATGCAAAATGAATCTCATGCCGCCCTCCGGATTCGCCTCCAACGTAAGGCCTGCCCCTTCCCCAAAACGGTAGGACAGCCTCTGGTGAACGTTCCACACGCCGTACCCAAGCTCTTCGTCATGGGGTCCGCTCATCTTCTGCTGAAGCTCCTCAATGGCTTCGCGGGTCATCCCGATGCCGTTATCTTCGACCAGAATCCGGTTTTCCCGCCCTTTCCTGATCCCGGTTATGCGGATGAACCCGTCTCCAAGCTGCGGTTCGATGCCGTGAATCACGGCATTCTCCACTATCGGCTGCAGAGTAAGCCGCGGGATTTCCAGCCCCATCATCTCCTGGGGAATATCGATGTCGTATTCCAGCCGCTGCATGCGCAAATTCTGGATCACCAGATAATTGCGGACCAGCTTCAGTTCCTCCTCAACCGTCGCCCGCTGGTTTTCATTCCGTGTCGTATACCGGAAATATTCACCCAAATTCAAGGACATCGCCACGACGGCCTCTTCCTCTTTTAACGTGGCCATATTCATGATGTAGAACAAACAATTGTACAGAAAATGCGGATTGATTTGGGATTGCAGCTGCTTCAGCTTGGCTTCCTTGGACTGGAGCTGCTCGGCATAAACCTTCTCGATCAGATGCTGGGTTTCATCCGCCATATAGTTAAAGCTGGAGAACAGATAATCGAACTCACTGCCGGTTGTGCGCTGCACCCGTACGGAATAATCGCCGTGCCTCATACGCCGCACCGCCAGCAGCAGCTCCTTGATCGGCAGCTGCACGTTCCTGTACAGCCATAAGGATCCCAGCGTCCCCAGCAGCAGCAAAGCCGCTATGGAATAGTAGAACAAATTCGTATTTTTCGTTATCGGGGTCAAAATCTTGTTAATCGGCACCACATCGATCAAATACCATCCCAGGTTGTTGGATTTCAAGGCATTGACCATGTACGCCTGTCCCTCGATGTCCACAGTCCGGTTCCGGAACTCATCGAGCGGCTTTCCGTTCAGATAGGCTACTAATTCCTTCTTATGGGGAAGCGGCGCAGCCGACCGGGAAATCGGGGCGTAGTCCGGGTGATACAGAAAAGTTTCCCCCGCCTTATCCTTGTTGAAGTTAAACAGCATGTCCGACAGGATCGTGTCATGAAAAAAGGCTTTGGTCACCTGAAGCAGCTCATCCGGATCCCCTGAGTAATTGTCCAGCTCGTAGTGGGCGAACTGGTACCCGTTCTTCGGATCGCCGCCTATCGGCTCGTAATGCCACAGTTCTTTGCGGCTCTGACTGACGATACTGCGCAGATTGAAGGCTTCGGGAAGGACTGCACGGCCCGGGACAATGAGTTTGGCTTGAGGATAATAGACCGCGATCTGATTCTTCCATGGGCTTGCCAGCTGCTGCAGCCGGAGTTTCTGTTCCACTGCATTCAACGAAGAGATTTCGCTGTATGTCGAAAAATTGTTTTTGGCCTGCAGCGACTGAACCGAATAATCTCTGGAAAGCACCGAAGTCAGCACCGCCATCTGGCTCGTATTCGTCTCGATCTGGTTCATAAAGAACGTTAAACGGTTGTAATTCAGGTCCTGAATCTGCGTTTTGATCAAGTTGACGCTCGTCCAATTCGAATACCCGTACAGCAGCCCCACCGGAAACATCAGCAGAAACAATAAAATCAGGAGTTTTGCAAAAATGTTCAATTTCACCTGCGGCATTCCGTGCCCCCCAAACTTGTGAACAAAACGTTATAGATCACCAAATTGTACGATATAAGTCCCTGACTGATCCATCTAAAATAAAAACATAGACACATTATACATCGAAGTTTACAGAAAAGGAGATCATGCTATGAATACGATGGATATGGCCGCAAAGCCGTCCCTGCCTCAGGCATCCATTCAATCCACGCGCCGCAGCCTCAAGCGCAAAAACAATATGCTGTTATATCTCATGCTGGTCCCGGCAGCCGTACTTACGTTCCTCTTCGCCTACCTGCCCATGGCCGGCCTGGTTATGGCATTTCAGGATTATCAGGCATGGCTTGGTTTCACGAAGTCGCCCTGGATCGGGCTGGAGCATTTCCGCACGATCTTCAGCCTCCCGGACGCCATGCAGGTCATCACGAATACGCTGATCATCGCAGGCTCCAAAATCATCGCCGGTATGATCGTCCCGTTCTTATTTGCGCTTCTTCTCAATGAGGTGCGCGTTAAATCGTTCAAGAGCACCGTGCAAACGCTCGTATACCTGCCGCACTTTCTGTCTTGGGTTATTCTCGGCGGCATATTGCTGGACCTGCTATCCCCTTCCGGAGGTCTGGTAAACAGATTCATAGGCCTGTTCGGCATCGAACCGATTTTCTTCTTGGGCAACGGCGACTGGTTCCGGTTTACGGCTGTCGTCAGCGATGTATGGAAAGAGTTCGGGTTCTCCACCATTGTTTATCTGGCTGCGCTCGCGGGCATTAACCCCGCGCTTTATGAAGCTGCCGAGGTGGACGGGGCTTCCAGATGGAAGCAAACGATGCACATTACCATTCCCGCCTTGGTCCCTATGATGATGGTCCTTGGCACCCTGGCGCTCGGAAATGTGCTCAATGGCGGATTTGACCAAATTTTCAACTTGTACAGCCCGGTTGTTTACAGTAAGGCGGATATTATCGACACCTACGTGTACCGGATGGGAATTGAGAGCGGACAGCTTGGCTTCGGCGCCGCCTTCGGGATGTTTAAATCCGTTGTCTCCACGGTTCTGATCGTCGTTTCTTACCGTCTGGCCTACAAATACGGCAACTATAGAATTTTCTGACGAAAGGAGTGCCCTCTATGTACCACAAAACGACTGCATATCGGACATTTACTGTATTTAACTCGCTGTTCATCGGGCTGTTAGGCCTGTTGTGCATTCTGCCTTTGATCCACATTCTCGCTGTCTCGTTCAGCGATAAGGCCTCGGTAAACGCCAATCTCGTCAATTTCTGGCCCGTCGGATTTAATCTGGACGCTTATCAGAAAACGATTTCCAATCCTGTCTTTATCAGCGCTCTCTGGAACTCCGTCCAGCGGGTCGTGATCGGAACCGCACTCAGCATGGCCGTCATCATCCTGGCGGCGTATCCTTTGTCTAAAGATTCTTCGAGACTGAAAGGGCGCTCGGTATGGGCCTGGTTCTTCGTATTCACGATGCTGTTCAGCGGCGGCTTGATTCCGACGTACATCGTGGTCTCGAAGCTGCATCTGAACAATACGGTATGGGCTTTGGTGCTGCCCGGAGCCGTCAGCGTATGGAATCTGATTCTGCTGATGAACTTTTACCGCAATGTCCCTAAAGAACTGGAGGAAGCAGCCGACATAGACGGGGCTAATCAGCTGCAGACGCTATGGAACGTATACTTGCCGATCTCGATGCCGTCCCTCGCTACGCTGACGTTATTCACTCTGGTGGGACATTGGAATTCCTGGTTTGACGGGTTGATTTATATGAACCGGCCTGAGCTGCACCCGCTGGCTACCTACCTTCAGACGATTGTCGTAGAGCAGAACCTGAGCGACATAATTACGAACGTTAACGATGCAGCGAAGCTCACGCAGCGTTCGGTGAAAGCGGCCCAGATCTTTATCGCCGTGGTGCCGGTGCTGCTGGTGTATCCGTTCCTGCAGCGGCATTTTGTCAAAGGGATGGTCCTTGGGGCCGTGAAGGAGTAAAGGTTTATGCAGACATTATCCATGTTGGAATCCTTGCTGGGGGAACGTTACGGGGTTTCCGCCGCATCGCTGCTAATGGTAAGGCAAGGAAGCGTGCGGTACGCGGAGCTGGGCGGAACGGAAAGCTTTTCCCCGGGAGCTTCACCTATTACGGTCCAGACCCGCTTTAACATCGGCTCGGTAACCAAGCCTGTAACCGGCGCGCTCCTCATCAAACTGGTTGAATCGGGTAAGGTTGCGCTTCATGATCAGGTACAGAAGTATATTCCCGAATTTCTTCATCCCGGGATCTCCCTGCTTCATCTGCTGACGCATACAGGAGGATACAGCGGAGATTTCCAGCTGGCCTGGCCGTCTCAAGGAGCCCGGGATAAGTACATGAAGACGATTTATGCCATCGATCAGCTTGCCTTTCAGCCTGGAACCGCCAATCAGTACTTTACGTTCGGCTATTCCATCCTTATGGATGTGATTGAGCGGGTGACGGGAAGAAGCCTCGAGGCATTTGCCCGTGAGGTGCTGTTCGGGCCTTTAGGGATGGACCATACCACGTTTGATCCGGGAGTCCCGGCCCTGCTGCCCCTGCATCAGGAGACGCTGGAGCCGGAGCTGTCCCTTGCCGGGCTGGACATAACCGGTGACAGCGGCCTGTTGTCCACTGCAGCGGATTTGGGGCGTTTTGGTCAAATGCTGCTGGACCAAGGAGTGTGGCAAGGCCGCAGCATATTCTCTGAAGCAGCCGTATCTCTGATGTTTAGAGAGGTGACCCCAGGCCGTACGCCTGTGTTCTGGTTAAAAACGGACCGGGATCTGCATCACACCACGAACGTGGACGTTCACCGCTGCTTCAGCGATCTGGCATCGCCGCAGGCCGTTGGGCACAACGGCTTCAGCGGGTGCATGTTCTTCCTGGATCCGGCTGTATCGGCGGTCGGCGTCATTCTCACCAACGGCCGCCGTTTCCATGCGGACGGACGCAATTATGCCCGATTCAGCAGCCGGATGCTGTCGATGTGAGGAAACTTTCCGGGAATAAAAAAAGCTGCCGTCAGGCCTCACAGGCCTGCGGCAGCTTTTTTTGCTGCTTTTTGTTAGATGAAAGTACGAGCGATAATTACCAAAAGGATGAATAACACCAAAATAACACCAGTGCTAGTTCCCAATCCGCCTACACCTGCACCTACATTTCCTCCGTAACCCATTCTCACCCACAACCTTTCACCCAAGGAATGTTTGTTGTTACACCATAATATACGTGTTCGAATGGTCCAAGGAGTGTGCGAATGAATCGGTCGATACACACAAATAAAGGTATGCCGGGACATACTTCTGGGTAAACACATAAGGTCAGGCGTTCACCCAAAAGGAGGTTGTCACGCGATGGAGAACAGCTTTGAACATACCTTTTTCCCTATGACTTCTATAACAAGCGGGATCGGTAAAGAGATCGTACCGGATGTCTACTGCTATCCGAACCAGATTGTGAACGTGCTTTATGTCGGCAACCCTGCCGACGGCGGCGTCATGGTTGACGCCGGCATGCCCCGCTCGGCGGACAAGCTGATCGAAGCCGCTGAAGAGCGCTTCGGCGGCAAGCCCAAGGCGATCGTCCTTACGCACGGCCATTTCGACCATGTCGGCTCGATCGTGGAGCTCGTAGAACAGTGGGGGATCCCTGTCTACGCGCATGAGCTGGAGCTGCCTTACCTGACGGGTAAGGCAGATTATCCGCCCGCCGATCCGTCCGTGGACGGTGGACTCGTGACGGAGATGTCCCGTCTCTTCCCCAACGACGGCATCAACCTGGACGCCAACGTCCAGGCTCTGCCTTCCGACGGGACCATCCCGGAACTGCCCGGCTGGCGCTGGATCCATACGCCGGGCCACACTCCGGGCCACGTGTCGCTGTTCCGCGACAGCGACCGGGCCTTGATCGCCGGCGACGCCTTCGTCACCGTGAAGCAGGAGTCGCTGTACAAAGTGCTCCTCCAACAGAAGGAGATCAGCGGCCCGCCGAAGTACTTCACGACCGATTGGCGCGCAGCGCATGAATCGGTCCGCAAGCTGGCTGCCCTGCAGCCATTGTCCGCCGTCACCGGGCACGGCATCCCTATGTTCGGCGAGGAGCTTCGCTCGAACCTGACGATGCTGGCGGACGACTTCGAGCGCATCGCCGTGCCGGAGCAAGGGCGATACGTGTAACGCCGGGAACCGCCGCATTGGGCGGTTCCCACACACAAAAAGCGCCTGTGAGGCGCTTTTTGTGTTGTCTTATCTTCCGTGCAGGTACAGCTGAGATGCTAACCGGCACGATTATGGTAATCATTTCCGCTAATGTGCTGCCTAATTACCTTATACATGCGTATTTCCACGTATTCTCGTCGGGAACGTCAGTGAATTACCATCTCCGGTTGTCTTATTGTCTTATTATGGTAATTTCGTTTCGTTTATAGACCCGCACCAGTACCTGCTCCTCCATCAACACACCCGAATTCCCGCTGTTGAGCGGGAACAAAGAGACGGCTACACACTTGCCCCCGCATCGCCCTGCGCCCTCAGCTGCTTCCGGTAGACCGCTTTTGAAATCGTAATGCTGATTTCATAGAGAAGGAACAACGGAACGATGACGATGATATCCGATAAGATATCCGGGGGCGTAATCGTAACAGCCACGATCACCAGGATAAAATAGGCCATTTTTCTCGCCTTCGCCAGCCGGTTCGGGTTGAGAATCCCCAGTTTTGTCAGGAACATCACGACAGCAGGCATCTCGAACAGCAAGCCGAACGGAACCGTCATATGAATCATGAAAGTGAAGTATTTCTGGGCTGTGTACATCGTTGCAAAATCCTCGGCTGCCAGCTTGTTCATGAAACCCAGCACCATAGGAAACAGGATAAAGTAGCCGAACCCGATACCGGTCAGGAACAACGCGCTAACCCCTGGAATGAACAGAAACGTTGCCCGCCGAGCCTGCTCAGTAACAGCAGGCTGAACAAATTTCCATACCTGGTATGCGGCTACCGGCAGCGTTACGGCAATGGCCACCACACCTGCCAGCATCATGTAGACCCATACTACATCCGAAGGCCCGAGCACCACCAGCTTCTGGTCCATATCCCCCACGAGCCATTGATAGATGTCCCGGACATACAGAAAGGCGGCTGCCATAGAAACAAGAAAAGCGATCAGCGTCCGGATCAGCCTTGACCGCAGTTCTTCCAAATGCCCGACTAAGTTCAACTCGTTCGGGTTCTTCATGTTACTTGTTGGACATAGCCTGCGGCTGGGCTGCGTCCTTGTCCTGCTTGTCGTCTTCCTGGTCGCCGCTCATGAGCCCGCGCGTCGCGCCTTTGAATTCGCTCAGCGTTCTTCCGAAAGCGCGTCCCAGCTCAGGCAGCTTAGATGGCCCAAAAATAATTAACGCAATTATCAATATAAGCACAAGACCGCCGATTCCGATATTTCCGAATGGCATACGGTTCATCTCCTTTAGTTTAGCTGGCCAGGAGCCAGTCAACCCCGCTCTTCAGGCCCGCTTTATGCTGTTCCCGCTTCCGCTTACCCCAGCTTGAATCCGCTAATTGCGACAACGCCCGCACGAGCTTTCGTGTCCCCCGGGCGGTGCGGCCAACGGCTGGTCGGATTGCTCAAATCCTTCGTCTCTTCTCCTGGATGCTGCACCGAAAGGAAAAGCGTCTGCTCATCCGGCGTAAAAAACGGGCCCGTCATTTCACTTTCCACCGGCCCGGAGGCGAACTGCATCGCTATGCCCTTGGAACGTCCTGCTGTCGGAATGACGAACAAGCCGTTGTTCATGAAGGATTGGTGTACCCCTTTATTTTGACTGCTGCTCGAAATATCCGTTACGACCCACAGGTTTCCGTTGGAATCGAAGGCCAGGTTATCCGGCGAGCTGAAACCGGACTGCCTTCCGCCGGCAGCGAAGATCTCGAAATCGAAACTCAATGCGCCCAAATCGCTGCCAGTTTCAAAAATCCGCGTAATATGTCCATGAATGTTACCATGAATATCATTGTTCGTGTGGCAGATAAATACGGTGTTGTCAAAAGGGGAAATTTCGATATCCTCCGGACGGTCCGTCGGCGTTCCGCCTGCCAACAGTGCCGCTTCCTGGCAATTGACAACTACATCCGACTGGCTGACATAGCGTTTCAGCAGATCCTCGCGTTTGGAAGTGACTCCGTACGGCGCTTTGAACTTTTCATTTTTGATAACCTCAGCTACTGCTTCCAACGTAACCGGCAGCCATTTTCCGGATTTCAAATTAGCCACATACAGTGTCCCTTCCTCAAGCAAGGCCGAGTTTGCGCGCCCTTTGGACTTATCGTAAACGCCTTTACTGATGAATTTGTAGACGCAGGCATCTTTCTTGTCATCGCCCATATAAACGACCACGCGGCCGTCGGCTGCAAGTCCCATCGCTGTGTTTTCGTGGTTGAAGCGTCCCAGAGCCGTGTGCTTTTTCAGATAGGATTTGTCAAAAGGGTCCACCTCCACCACCCAGCCGTAATGAGTTGCATTCAGCTTGGAGGCTTCCGCCGTTTCGATAAAGTTCTCTTCGCAGGAAAGCACCGTATTCCACAAAGTGACACCGCCGGAGCAGTTGGCAAAAGTCCCCTGAGCCGAAGCTGCGCTGCCGACTGCTGAAGATCCCTTCGCGGGCCCCGTAAGGTCGAACTTGGAGAACCCGTTAATGCGGCGGGCATACTTCGACTTGGTATCCATCTTCCATGTGCCTGTTTCGTCACGGTACACCTCAATAACAGACATGCCCTGATAATACAGATTTTTCTGTACCTGTTCGGGTGTCATCACGCCGTCCTTTACCGGACCGATACTGAAAATACTGGTATATTCATGATTGTTCACCAACAGGCCGCGCGAGTTCGATCCTTCCAACGGAAAGTAAGCGTTATAGTCGGAACCGTCGCCGAATCTCTCGCCCTCCTTATTGATTACATCGTCCATGGCTGCAATGACGTCGTATTTATAGCCTTTGGGAAGAATCAGCTTGTCCTCTTTGGAAGCAGTAATGGGGTCAAAATATCCGCTGACCTTGTTGGTTTTGAAGCCGAATAAATGATCCGCCGTAGATTGAGCAGACGCTTTCCCTTCTAGTGCTCCCAACCCGGCAGAAGCTGCTGCCAGCGCCGCGGCCCCGGTTCCCAGATAGGACAAAAACGTTTTACGATCCATATTCTTACTCACAAAAGCACACCCCTCAAAGATTTTTATCTTCCGAGGACAAGCATAGCGGTTCAATGTAAAGTGGAGGTCATGGGTATCTTAAGGTTTTGTAAAATCGAAGGTCATCGCCACGAGCTTCGTTATGCACGCAAAAAACGCCCCGCCAAATCCCTGGCGGGGCGCTTTTTATGATGCAAATGTAACCCGGTTCTTACCGGCATGTTTGGATTGGTACAGTGCCGTATCGGCGTCCTTCATAACGACAGACGCGTCGATCGCATCGTCCGGCCAGACCGCGCCGCCCACACTGCAGCCGACGGTAACCGTCTCCCCGTCGATATGGAACGGATGGTTGATGCTCGCGATCATCCGCCCGGCAACCAGGCGCGCCTCATCCCGCGGCGTCTGCCCCGAAGTCCTAAGCACGGCTACGAATTCGTCGCCGCCGAACCGCGCGATGATTTCATGGCTGCGCACACAACCTTGCAGCCGCTCGCCCACCTGCTGAAGCAATTTATCGCCAAACTGGTGTCCGTGCGTATCGTTCACTTTTTTGAACCCGTCTAAATCCAAATACAAAAACGTAACGGTGGCCGCTTCCTTCTCAGCCATCTTCATGACTCTCTGCATATAACGTTCCAGTCCTGCACGGTTCGGAAGGCCCGTCAGCTTATCGTGATGAGCCAGATCCTCCATCTTGTCCAGTTCCGACTCGGTCATCGTCAAATTATCTACCATGTTGCGCAGGGATAACGATAGCAACTCGATGTCCTTAATCCCTTTATGCGACGGAATCTGCACGTTCTTGCCCGAGCAGAGGTCATCCGCCGCACGCGAAATTCTCTGCAGCGGCTGAGAGATCAACCCGGCCGCCCCCCAACCAATGAGAGCGAATAATAACGCCCCTAATGCCCCGGCTGCGATGATATAATTTTGCAGCTCCTGCACCGACGAAAAGGCAATGTCCACCGGCTGACGGACGAGAATGGTCCAGCCTAACCCGGGATAGTTAAAATACCCCTTTCCCTGTGCGTAACCGGTTAAGTACTCGTTTCCGTCCGCATACGTCTCCGTTTCCCAGCCGTTCAGGCCCTTTTGGGCAGAGGTAACGCTTTCCAGCGGCAGACTCTGGCCTACCAGTTCTTTCGGTCCCAGCAGAACGGTATTATCCTTTAGGCTGACGATAAGAGCGTCAAGCTGCTTCGAACGATCCTTACGCGAGCGCAGAATCGACTGTTCCACTTCCTTCGACCATTCCCAGCTGAAATGGGCGGCCAAAATGCCGACAAGCTGTCCATCGCCGTTATGGATCGGCATGCTGATATCTACAAACTGGAGCGGCTCCCCCGAAGGATTCGGCAGCAATTTGGAAAGAAGCTTAGCTTCATGAACATCCCCGATAAAAAGCCCCTTCTTGCCCTCTATATAGACAGGACGCTCCTTCGCAGAGGCCCCTTTCAAGATTCCACCTGTAGCTGCGAGCACGATGCCATTCGTATCCGTGAACCCGACCCATGTAAAGACAGGCAGGTTCTTTTGAAGCTCATTCAACGAATCTTGAATAGCTTCAGGATCATCCGGCTGCTGAAACGTCTTCAGCCTGCTCAGCACCTGCAGCTCCCCCAGCCGGGACCACATGAAGTAATCCAGTTTATCCGCCATTTGATAAGCGGTCTCCGATAAGGATCCTCCTATCGTTTCTTCGACTTGACGCGAAGCTTTGCTGCTGATGACACTCCCCAGTACAGTTGTGAGTGCGATCATAAGCAAAGCAAGCACGACAGCCAAAATCGTACGTAAACGCAACGACATTCTCTCTTCTCCTTCATCGGTTACAGCTCGTTCGACGGAAACAGTTAAATGAGGTACCCGAACAGCGTGTGATCTTTATTAATGGCAATATACTGCTTGTCCCAACCCTCAAGCCTTTGGAGCAGCGGACCGTAGTCATCCGGCGTCTTGAGCTCCACACCTACCAGGGCCGGCCCGTGTTCGCGGAACGTCTTTTTGATATATTCAAAACGGGTAATATCGTCGTTCGGCCCCAATACGTCTTCCAAAAAGGAACGGAGCGCCCCTGCGCGCTGCGGGAAATTAATAATAAAATAATGCTTCAAACCTTCATAGATCAGCGACTTCTCCTTAAAATCCTGCAGCCGGTCGATATCATTATTACTGCCGCTGATTACGCACACCACCGTTTTCCCTGCAATCTGCTCCCGGTAAGTTTCCAAAGCAGCTACAGGCAGTGCACCCGCCGGTTCCATAACAATGGCGTTAGTATTATAAAGCTCGATAATCGTAGAGCATACTTTTCCGTTCGGCACGGTCACAATATCGTCCAGCAGCCTGGAACATAGTTCGAACGTCAACTGCCCAACCCGCTTCACCGCTGCTCCATCTACAAAACTATCAATCTTCTCCAGCACTTTTACAGCTCCCGCTTGAATGGATTGCTGCATGCTGTTCGCCGCCTCCGGTTCTACCCCGATCATCCGGGTTCCGGGACTTACCTCTTTTAAATAAGTAGCCACACCTGCAGCCAGGCCGCCGCCGCCGATGGTGGTAAACACATAATCTACCGGGTGGGCCGACTGTTTATAAATTTCATAACCGACCGTCCCTTGCCCTGCAATAATATACGGATCATCGAACGGATGAATAAACGTTTTGCCGTACCGTCTTCCATATTCCATGGCATGGGCCGCCGATTCATCAAACGTGTCCCCGACCAGCATGATTTCGATTTTGTCGCCGCCGAACAATTTCACTTGGGCGATCTTCTGTTTCGGAGTTGTCTGCGGCATAAAAATCGTTCCCTCGATGCCAAGCAGCATACAGGAATAAGCTACACCCTGCGCATGGTTGCCGGCGCTCGCACAGACGATCCCATTGGCCGTTTCCTCCGGGGTCAGGCTGATAATTTTGTTATAGGCTCCGCGGATTTTGAACGATCTGACCACCTGCAGGTCTTCTCTCTTCAGGTAAACCTCGCAGTCAAACCGTTTGGACAAAATATCGTTTCTCTGGAGCGGTGTAGCGGAAAGTACCCGGCTTAACGCCTCATGGGCCCTTCTTATATTGTCGGAATGTAAAGGCTGCATTTGAATAGCTCCTTCTTGCTTTTTGTCGAAAAATGGCATGCGCAAAATAATACTTTCATTATATCTCAAACTTGCAGCCCCGGCTCCCCAAAAAGTTTACATCCTTGAAACAAACCGACATAATCCGGAAATAGCAGGCGGGTAAAGTATACATATGGACATAACAACACATCTTATGGAGGAGATATATATGAAAACTATTTTTTCAATGAAAAAGAAAACGGCTCTTCTTGCCGCAACTGCTGCCCTGGTTCTTACTGTACAAGCGGGTCAAACTGCTTTTGCCGCACCTGCTCCCGCAGCTTCGAAACCTGCAGTGACTGCCGCTAGTTCTGCACAAGTATACGACACCTTTGAATTTATGCTGGGTAAACGTGAACTCTCTCACGCTATGTCGTATCTTAGCTCCCATATCACGCAGGTTACTAAATACCAGGCAACCATCATGGTGCTTCATATGGAAAATGGTTTGGTTAAGTCGCTGCCCGCGATGACTCAGCAATTGTCCGTACCGAAGTATCAAAAAGCGATTAATCAAGCCTACAAGCCGGGTTACAGCTTTACTCAGGTAGCTGCAGGCGTGAAAGATGCGAATCTGCGCACGATCCTGAAAGAACTGGCCGCTGCCGGTTACCGTCTGGAAACAGCTGAAGGCTTTTACTTCCCGGTTGTAGACTACCCCGCTCTGGAAAAATTCAAGCCTTACGTTAGCGCAGACATCCAAGCTTACCTGACGATCATGAGTGTGGAAACGAAAAAAGTTCCGGCGAAAGACGGAGCTCTTATGATCGGCTATCAGGAACTGGTCAACCGTGCTTTGTCCATGGAACGTTTCGTAGCAGCGTATCCTGCTTCGCACCGTACCGCTAAAATCAAGAACATGTTTGCCAATTACAAAATCTTCACTTTTTACGGGCTGAACAACACGCCATTATTCGATTACTCTACAAATGTGATGGCACCTAACGCCCAAAAAGGCTACAACCTGATTCTGGGATACAACCAGAACACACAAAGCAAATACCTCAACTTGCTGGAAAAATTCATGAAGCTGGCCGCAGATCAAAATTACAAGAAAACGGCTGCTGTCGAGAAATTTTTGAAAGAGAATGTGCCTAACAAATAAGAAATAGATCTACGAGAAGGAAGCTGTCCCTGGATGGGATGGCTTCTTTTGTTGTAGCCGGGGCTGGGTCGTTGACCTATGGCGGTTTCGCCTGATGTGTGCGAGTTAGTGATATGCCGTGTTACTAACCTTGGTCAGATGGAAAGTTAGTGATATCACATATTACTAATTGGGGGCAGGTAACGGATAAGGTGTCGAAGTGGGCTAGTTGGTGCAAATTTGCGAGAGTTAGTGATATGTCGTAGCGCTAACTTCAAATGGATGGAGTGTTAGTGATATCACATATCACTAGATGGGGGCAGGCAACGTATAAGGTGTGAGAAATGGGCTAGTTGGTGCTTACTAAGAAAAAACCCCTTCCCGGCAAACCGAGAAGGGGTTAGTTCGTTCTATAGTTTGGAAACCAGCAGTGCTGCTTCCGCGCGAACGGCTGTACCTTGCGGTACGAAGGCGCCGTCGCCGCGGCCTTGAATGAAGCCGAGTTTGGCTGCTGCTGCAACGTAACCTTTCGCCCAGCCCGCTATACGTTCGGAGTCGGCAAAAGCAGGAGATGCGGAAAGATCCGCTTTACTGCCGCTGCTGAGTTCATAAGCTTTCACAAGCATCACGATGATTTCTTCACGTGTTACCTTTGCATCCGGAGCAAACTTGCCTTCCGCTTTGCCGGCAACCAAGCCGGCTTCCGCTGCGGCTGTCACTTCGTCTGCGTACCATTTATCAGTGGTAACATCAGTAAATTGGCTTGTCCCTGCAGCTTTCAGATTCAGCTTCCGTGTCAGGAAGGCCGCAAACTCGGCACGTGTCACTTGCTTGTTCGGCCCGAAGGCGTTCGCGCTGATCCCGCTGATTACTTGTTGTGCCGCCATTTTGGCAATAGCTTGTCCTGCCCAGTGTCCTGCCGGTACGTCAGTAAACGACTTACTGATTTCCAAAACGGCATACTTACTAAAGTGGCTGATCGATGCCGTTACCTTTCCATCTTTCGCCGTACTGCGGATGTACTCGACTTTGCCGTTATCCGCGATATGGTAGATGCCGGAAAGGTCCGCGTTCACTCCGGAAGCTTTATGAAACGTGAGTGTCAGAGGCTGGTCAAAATAGGTAAGCTTTTGTTCGCTGCCGTCTTTCTTGACAATGCCCAAAGCAAAATCGTAGATGTCACCCGCACGTTTCACCGCCGCTCCGGTTTGCTTACCAGCTTCGGATAACAGGGCTTGCGCCTTGCTTGCTTCCAGCTTATCGAAGCCGAACGAAATCTTCGCATCTTTCAAGTCCTCTGCAGAAACCAGGGATTTCAGCTTTTCCAGCACTTCCCCAGGAATCTGCATCCGGAACTGTTCGCTCTCCAGGCTTAGTACAATGCCTTTCGCCAACACGGCAGCACTAGCCGGTAGCAGTACTTTATTGTCGTCATTGCCTAGAGTAACGACAACCGTTCCTTGCTCATTTTTAAGGGAACTTTCGTCCACTACTTTCGTTCCAGGAGATCCCTGCTGAACTGGCGGAATCATGATGCCGCCAAACCCGCCGCCAGGGAACCCACCTCCAGGTGTACCGCCGCCCGGTGTACCGCCACCTGGTGTACCGCCGCCTGGCGTGCCATCACCCGGTGTTCCGTCGCCCGGAGTGCCATCACCTGGCGTGCCGTCGCCCGGTGTACCGTCATCCGGTGTGCCGAGCCCGGCTTTTGGGGTAACGTTGATCTTAGTCTGACGAGTTTCGTTCCCTGCCTTGTCCACCGCGGCTACATTTACACTATACCTTTGGTCGTTTGTAAGGCCCTCAATGTAGTAGGTTGTCTTTGTAACAGGCAATGCCGCCTTCAGGACGTCGTCTAGGTATACGCGATATTCTGCCAGGTCCGATTCCTGATTGGCATCCCAGCTGACAAAGATCGACGCATCATACGGAACAGCCTTAAAGTTGGCGGGTTTTTCCGGAGCGTACGGATCCCCGATGGCCAGCCTGTAGTCAATGTACTGGTTAATTAGTTGGTCAGAGGAGTTCATCAATTCTAAGTTAATAAATCCAAACATGTTTGTAGAAGAAGTAGTAATTTCATCGCCATCCGCATCATCGGACAGTTTTAAAGTGTAGTCCCTACCCTCTTCTAAATTTTGGGTAAAAGAGAAGGTCAACTGATCTTCGATCTGATCGAATTCCGATGGCAGCTCTACAGTTCCATCCGGATATACAAGTTCAAAGTCCTCCAGACTGATTGAATCCGAATCCAGCTCGTAGCCCTCAAGCGTCATTTGCAGCTTAAACCCGGCACCTACTGTAGAATAATCAGGAGAAAACGTTAGCAGCTCCTCACCCTTGCCAAATGCGTAGGAAGTAGGCTTATCACCCAGATTCAGCTTTACATTATGCATAAAATCCGGAGACTTGCTGGTTGCTTCCTCCGACTTGGCTGAATCGATCCCAAACAGGTCCACGGCGGACACACTATAGCTAAATACCTCGCCTTCCGGCACAGATATTACGGCGAATGGGTCAGAAGCATCGGTAACCTTCACCGGGTTTCCGTTGAGGTAAACCTTATACCCGGACACCCCTACCTGTTGAGCTTCTTTCCAAAAGAACATGAACTTCCCTGTCTGGTCGCCTTGATCGAACCAATGCAGTGTGAATTCATCCAATTCTGGTGCAGCAAGCTTATCTTGGTAAGCGTATCCATAATTCTTCACATCTAGATCCTGCGTTCGTTCGGTTCCGTCATTGATGCTGATTCGTTCCAGACCACGCCCTAAACCAATTCTCCCTTTCAGATCATAGCGGTAAACTCCATTGGCCTCTTGCTGCTTTAATAAGGGAGTTAAGTCGAAAGAATCGGTACCGCCGTAAACTCTCGCCGTAACATCTGAACTGTCCGAGTAAAATATACCTGAGACATCCCCTGTTGAAGAATCATAGTTAAACTTAAAATAGCTGGAAGCCGATGCCAGCAAAGGCAAGCATAAACTGCATACCATGAGCACCGCGAGCAAAAAGCTGATCTTTCTTATACCAAGCTTTTTCAAGCAAATTCCCTCCTAGAGAAATTATCTTTAATGCTCTTAATTCTAGGAGGGAGTTAACTTTCTTACAATGCATAGAAGGCACTAGAGGGCTTATCCTACTTTAGTGATACGTTTTGTATCATTGGCCTTACTCGA
This sequence comes from Paenibacillus gansuensis, assembly GCF_042684925.1. Classification (NCBI taxonomy): domain Bacteria; kingdom Bacillati; phylum Bacillota; class Bacilli; order Caryophanales; family Paenibacillaceae; genus Paenibacillus; species Paenibacillus gansuensis. The sequence continues at coordinate 184,152 of NZ_JBHUME010000011.1, forward strand.
GTCCTGTATCATACCTATTAAAAACAGAAAAAGTCCCGCTGCTAAAGGAAAAGCAAAGTCGATATCAAAACCTAGATGGACCAAAAATACAGCTGCCAAAGGCAAGCAGAACCTGCTTTCTTTTGTTCGGAAACGCAGGGCCTGCATGACAGGAACGCCAACCGCGACGAGGAATGCGATGAGCCCCCATATGCCAATATCCAAAACTAACTGGATATAGTGATGATGGACATATTTTACAAAATACCCTTTTGGATGCACTGCCGCCCAGCCGCCCCCGCCGAGACCTTTGTACCACACCTGCAGCGCCATGTCCCAGCCGTCCTGCCAGTACACACGCCTTAGCTTCAGCTCTGGGGTATCCCAGCCCCAATCAAAAAGTCTGCTGCTGCCCCATTTTCCAGCAAGGAGGAATAACCCCGCTGCAGTGGCTGCCCCCCATACTCCCATAGCTGCAATACGTGCCCGTCCCCTTCAAATACAGGATCACATAAGCCAAAATCGCCAAAGCCGCCAGTGCCAGCACCATTTTGGATTGGGTCTGCAGCAGTCCCTCAGCTTACATAAAAATAAGCCTAATCACCCACCATCTTCGGGTCGAGAGCAGCTCCCGCACCCCTGCCGCGATGCCCACGGCAGCACAATAGCGAAATTCGTTACCATAACACAGTTACCCGGCAAGCTTTTACTATTAACGAAAATCCCCTATTGCCCAAACCTGACACAGCCACTTATAATGGACAAAATTACCTTTTTATCCAATACAAAACTGCCAATTGAGGAGGTGCACTTTGCTTCAAGCGTACTGGTATATCACCAAAATGAGAATGCTCACGAACCTCGCTTACCGGTTTGAGGTGTTTACGTCGGTGGGGACGAACATGATTTTGCTGGTGGCTTCGGTGTTTCTGTGGCGTTCGGCTTACGAAGGCATCGATCAGGTGCGTTCGACCAGTTTAACGGAGCTGGTGACGTACACGGTACTGGGGATTTTGCTGGCTTCGATCTTCGTCTGCGACGTCCAAAACACCATCTACTACAAAATCCGCGAAGGCCAGATCGTCACCGACTTCTACCGGCCGATTCCCCTGCTCGCCTCCTATCTCGCCGATGATCTTGGCAGCGCATTCAGCGCATTGCTGAACCGGGTAGTACCGCTTTTCGTCTTTGCCTCTCTCCTTTTCGGCCCGCCTCTTCCCGCATCCTGGAACCATTTGCTCCTGTTCATCCCGTGCTGTCTGTTGAGTTATGCAATTTTGTGGCTGCTTAGCGCAATTGTGGGGTTGGCGGCTTTTTGGGTGATGGAGCTCGGAAATTTGGGTATGGTCAAGGACAGCATCGTCCGGGTATTGTCGGGGAGCTTAGTGCCGCTGTGGTTTTTCCCTGAATGGATTCAAAACATTTCCGTCTACCTCCCCTTCCAGTACACCTATCAGGCGCCGCTCAGCATCTACATAGGTACGGTTTCGTTCCCAAAAGCGCTCCAGGGGATGGCCGTACAGTGCTTCTGGATCGTGCTGCTGTTCGGAATCCTGGCGTGGGCTTGGAAGCACACCAAATCCAAAACGCTGATCCAAGGAGGCTGAGCGCAAATGACTACGATGGTTAACCGTGTGAAACATTACAGCTCGGTCGCCGCCTGCTTCGCCCGCCTGGCCATTCAACGGCAGCTGGAGTATCCGCTGTTTCTGGTGAGCTGGCTGCTGATGATTCCGATTCAATATTTTTCGGGGATCTGGATGCTGCGGATTATAACGGACCGGTTTCAGGCGTTGAACGGCTGGGATTTCCCTGAGATTACCTTCATATATGGGTTGGGGCTGCTAAGTCATGGACTGCTGGTAGTGTTCTTCATCAATACTTGGCATATCGACCATATGGTGATTAACGGGGCTTTTGACCGGCTGCTGCTGCGGCCGATGAGCGTTTTTTTTCAATTGGTGGCGAGTTATGTGAACTTTATCGGGTTGGTGGATCTGATTCCGGGCTTTGTTATTTTTCTGTACGGATGCCATGCGGTCGGGTTCGAGTGGTCGGCGGCCAATATCGGGAAACTGGTGCTGATCGTGCTCGGCGGGCTGTTGATCCGGGCGGCTTTGTTTATCAGCTTGGGGACGATCGCTTTTTGGACCAAACGGAACGCTTCTACGGTCAGCCTCGCGCTGTCCACGCTGGAACGGGTAACGATGTATCCGTTGAGCCTCTACCCTTATCTGGTTCAAGTGCTGTTTACGTTCGTGGTGCCGCTGGGGTTCATCACCTTTTATCCGGCTGCGGGCATGTTGGGCAAAGAGACGGCATTCCGGCTGCCGCTGGAGCTCGCTTTGTGGACACCTGTGCTGGGCGCGCTGTGTTTCTGGGTATCGCTGCTTGTGTTTCGCTGGGGCATGACCAAATATGAGAGTTCGGGATCGTGAGGTGCGGTATGGCAGTCATTGAAGTCGATAATATCGTTAAGGAATATATGGTTGTGAAAAAAGAAGGCGGATTACGCGGCGCGGTGAAAGGTTTATTGTTCCCGGAGCGGCGCAAGGTGCGTGGCGTGGACGGGATCAGCTTCAAGATCGAGCCGGGGGAAATTGTCGGCTACATCGGGCCGAACGGCGCCGGGAAGAGCACGACGATTAAGATGCTCACCGGCATTTTGCACCCGACTTCGGGCTCGATCCGGGTCTGCGGCATTTCGCCGCAGGAGGACCGCAAAGCCGTGGTCGGCAAGCTCGGCGTTGTGTTCGGGCAGCGGACACAACTGTACTGGGACTTGCGGCTCGCGGAGTCGTTCGAGCTCCTGCGCCGGATCTATCAGGTCGACGAGTCGACCTACCGCGAGACTATGGCGACGCTCGAGCGCGTGCTCAAGCTCGGCGAGTTCATGGATACGCCAGTGCGGCAGCTGTCCCTCGGGCAGCGGATGCGCGGCGATCTGGCGGCGGCGATGCTGCATTCGCCGTCGGTGCTGTTCCTCGACGAGCCGACCATCGGGCTCGACGCCGAAGCGAAGCACGCGATCCGCGACTTCATCAAACAGATGAATCGCGAGCGCGGGCTGACGGTCATTCTGACCACGCACGACCTCGACGATGTCGAGCAGCTGTGCAGCCGCCTGGTGATCGTGAACCACGGCAAAGTCGTCGAAGACGGACCGATCGGTACGCTGATCGGCAAGCTGACCCCGAAGCGGCAGCTCGTTGTGGAACTCGAGCGGCCTTGCGCGGACATCGCCCACCCTGCGGCGGAAGTGCTGAAGCAGGAGGGGCTGAAGATCTGGTACCAGTTCGAAAAGCAGCGCATCACCGCTGCCGAACTGATCGCCGACCTGTCGCGGAAGCTCCCGATCCAGGACCTCAGCGTCAAGGAGCCTGATATTGAAGACGCGATCCGCGAGGTGTATAAGGCTAAGCCGGAGGAGGCTGGGGTCGTGGAAGCGACTGAGCCGGTGGCGGCGGTGTAATTGAAGTTAGGTAAATGTAGTGTCGGCGGCCTAGTGGCAGCAGTTTTGATAACCAATTTCCTTATTCTGTCGCGCAATTACCATAAATGAGGCTAAAGTGAGGCTCTCCGGCTGCCAACCGACAGTGAATTACCATAAAACGACACTTTTACGACCGGATATGGTAATTCGTTGTCGTTGCGGACGAAAATCCCAAAGAATGCGCCCAAATAAGGTAATCTGGCAGCAGATTAGCGAAATTCGTTACCATAAGTGCGGCTCGAGTGGCTCAGAGGCTCAAGCCCCCAAGGAACACCAAACAGCAATCCAACGGAAACAAAAAGAGGCTGCCCCGCTTATCCGCAAGGCAGCCCATTCACATAATACTCTTCCTCCCGATACACCGTGAACGCCACTTCCACTTCGGCGATCTCCTGAGACTGTACATGCTTGGTGATGCAAGCCGCCAAGCGGTCGCGGATCTCCTTCCCGCGCTCAAACCAGGCTACCTCGATGAACGGATATGTCTCCACCGTCCGCCCGCCGAACACGGATGTAACGTGGAACACGTCGATCGTAAAGTTGTCTTCTCCGCACTCGCAAATTTGCCCCATCTCCTGGACCAGATCCGTACTGACGGCAGCCATTTGCTCTGCGGATATTCCTCTGACTCTTAATTGAGGCAAAACTTGCACACTCCTCTTCTTCCCCGCGATAAATGATCGGACATGATTCCCCATTTTATCACGAGCTGCCGCAGATTTACTGCTTCTCCCTCAAAACTTCATACAAAGATAACTCAACGAACCGAACTCATAACTCCGGTGGATCACTTCCGGTTCATGATCCGGATCCCCGCTGCCAAACGCAATCAGAATCGGCACAAAATGCTCCGCCCGAGGCACCGCACGCCGCGCTTCCGGGGCACGCTCTTCATAGTGGAACAGATCATCCAGCTGCCTTTTTTGCATCCGGTCTACAATCCAATCGTCAAAAGCAACCGCCCATGGCTCCACCGCTGTGCTGCCCCAGTTCAAAATCCGCAGATTATGCACCGTCGCCCCGCTTCCGATAACGAGAATATCCTGCTCGCACAAGCCGCGCAAAGCCTCTCCGATCCGGTACTGCTGCTCCGCCGGCGCATAGGGATTGACTGACAGCTGAACAACCGGGATATCCGCATCCGGGAACAAGCGTGACAGCACAACCCAGGAGCCGTGGTCCAAACCCCGGTTTGTATTCTTCACATAATCGATCCCCGCAGCCTCAAACCGCTCCGCCACCACACTTGCAACCTCCGAGGAACCCCTTGCCGGGTAGACCACTTCGAACAGTTCCTTAGGGAACCCGCCGAAATCATAAATCGTCTCATATACCTCATCGGAAGAAGAAATCGCCGTTACTTCCGTCTCCCAATGGGCGCTGAACAGTACAATCGCCTTAGGCTTCAACGTCCTGCCATACTCCTGCAAAAACAACGCACATTCATTATCATCAATTGCCATCATCGGCGAACCGTGGGCGATAAATAAGGGAGAAATCATGGGGGTTGCCTCCTTCGCTTTTTACGCTTACTTTATGTAAGTAAGTTTATAGCAGTACCCTTTTGAAAGCAACAAACAAATTTTTTTGATCATCGGTGATCCAAATCCGTAACCCCTCCGTTCTACTACACGAGACGACATTAGACTATGAAAACCAAAACTATAGGAGAGTGAATTTGTATGAAAATGAAAAAGTTCATCGCACCAGTACTATCTCTATCTCTATTAGTTCCCACATTGGCTTACGCTGAAACGCCGCCTATGACGCGCGCCACCGTATCTACACCTGCAGCAGACCTGCGGGCGGGATTGGATTATCTGTTGTCGGAGCATTTTGTGCTGGCAGTAACAGCGATGACCAAAGCTTATGACGGTGCAAAAGACGCCCAAGCCGCATATGACGCGCTGGATCAAAACGCCTTGGATATGCAGCCTGCGATCGCATCGCTTTACGGCGAGGCCGGTGCGGCAGAGTTCAACCGGATCTTCAGAGCACACAATAAATATACGGACGATTTAGTGAAAGCAATGAAAGCCAAAGATGCCGAAGGAATCAAAAAAGCGCAAGCTCAAGTGGACGGATTCATTACTGAATTCGGAGCATTCCTGGGTACGGCTACGGGCGGCAAACTGCCGGCTAAAGCAGCGCAAGATGCGGTGAGACTACATGAACAGCAGGTACAGGAGACATTTGACGAGTACGTGGAAGGTGATTTTAAAGGAGCATACGATACGTTCCGCGAAGGCTTCAAAACGATGTTTACGATCAGCAAAGCCTTATCCGGTGCCATCACGACACAAATGCCGGAGAAATTCATGAATACGAAAGCAGACACCAAAGCAGCGGACCTGCGCTCCACACTGAACAGCCTGGTTTCCGAGCATGTGGCCCTTTCCGTTTTGGAAATGCAGAAGCAGTATGACGGGGCCAAAGATTATAACGCCCTCATCGAAGCTGAAAAAGGAAACACTGCCGACTTTAAAGGTGCGATCCAATCCATTTACGGCCAAGCGGGCGCGGACCAATTCGAAAAAATATGGGTAACGAACCACATCGCAGCCCAAAGCGACCTGGCGGAAGCAGCTAAAAAAGGCGATGCGGCAGCCAAAGAGCAGATCATGAAGCGAATCGACATGTTCTCTACGGAATTCGGCGCATTTTTGGGTACGGCGACTGCCGAGAACCTGCCTACCAAAGCGGCCCAAGATGCCCTTCGCACGCACGAGATGCAGATTCAGGGCGCTCTAGATAAATATGCAGCAGGCGATTATACAGCAGCTTACAAAACGTTCCGCGAAGCCTACAAATTCGTATTCGGCGTAGGTCAAAACCTGGGCGGCGCGATCGTAGCACAGTTCAACGACAAGTTCCAGGACGCGCCAATGATGCCGTCGAATCCCGGCACACCGTCCACTCCGGCTCCTGGCATGGCGACCGTTTGGATGAAAATCAACAGCAAGACCCTGAAAATTAACGGCAAGACTACCATGATGGATACCACTCCATTCATCTGGAGCAACACGACGTACATCCCGCTGCGTTACCTTGCTGAGGGCATCGGCGCCAACGTAAGCTGGGACGGCAAAAACACCGTCTGGGTCAAAGCCGGCAGCGACACGCTGACGTTCTGGATCGGTGCGGACTACATGGAAGTGAACGGCATGAAGAAACAAATCGGCACCAAGCTGATCGCCGACAAAAACGGCCGTGCTGCTGTTCCTCTCCGCTTCATCACCGAGCTGCTGGGCTGGGACGTGAACTGGAACACGAAGGACTGGTCTGTGAAGTTGACTAAGGCGATGTAGGTTTAGCAGATAAAGAGGGGGCTGTCCCAAAAGGTATTTATACCTTTGGGGGCAGCCCCCTTTCCTTCCCGTCTCCATTTGGTAAAGCCACATTTTGCTTAATTTAGGACATCAATAATAAGGTCCAATCATATTTTCGGCTTATCTTTATCTAAGGAACGCAAAGCATGCTTCTTAATGAATTTTTTCACATAATCCCAGTTTTCTTTATCTCGCAATAGCTTCGCTTCCCTTGCCAGTCCATCAATTAGGTCTTTGTTCTCTCTATTCTTTAGGTCCTCTATAATCCATCTAATGTTCTCAAATTTGACACTGGGAATCAGATAGCATTCAGCAAAATATCTAAAATATATGTGAACTTCATAAGGGTAGGTACGTTTTAAAGACTCTTCTGCTGTCATTTGAAATCCGCCCAAGTCAGGTCCACAGACAAGATCGCCTTGTGGCGCAGCGCGTAGCCGGAACGAACTTTGGTCGCTGCTTCGGGTTTACGGAAGCACACCATGTCCTGATAGTAGCCGAAATCGCGGCAGACTTGGGGGCGGACGGAATGGATGCCGCAGCGGTCGTTAGTTTGATCGAAAAAAATACACGTTCCCGGAAACCTCAGCTGGCTCTGGAGCTCCTGCTTTTGCTTGGCGGGCATGGTTTTTACTTTTTTGCGGATGGCTGTAATCTCTTGCTCCGTCACCGGCACCGGCCCGCAACATAGCCCCCTGCAGCCTTGACACGGAAGGGTCATTGTCGTTCCTCCATTGATTGAGTTCAGTGGTATCGTACCTTTTTCGGGATACTGGGTCAACAAGGGATGTTGGATCTGGGGAGTCTCTGAATGTAGGACGACATTGGATGAGATTTGGTTACTGGGCGGGGAAACTTCGGAGTTAATAAATGAGCAGCTGCTCTAACGAATAGTAGACACGCTATTTTGCCAAAATTGGGGCTTTTGCCGGGCTAACGAATCGTAGACGTCTTATTGGGTCTTAAGGAGTGTGGAAACTGTGTTTTTAGCGAAAATAAGGTGTGCTGAGTTCGTTAGAATCTCCATGTGCTGGTTTTTGGGCAAATAAGGTGTGCTGGGTTCGTTAGGTGGAAGTTGGTGCGCGAGATGGCGGTCGGAGTGGCAGGAATGTTTGGACTGGGCTCATTTACAGAAAAAAAACCGCTCACCTGTTGCAGGCAAGCGGTCAGTGGAGGTTACTCTTCCTTCGGCTTCACGATGATGTTCGTCGGGTCGTGGCGTTTCATCATCTGTTTTCGCTGTTTGCGGATATCCTTGGATTCGAAAACGATGTCCATGTCATAATCGCCCTCAGGGTAAAGCTTCTCCTTGCTGATGTAAAGGGAGAGGCGTTTGTGGTTGATTTTGACGCGCTCCTTTTGGATGAGGAGCGGTACGTCGCCTTTGGCATCGGGCGGTCCGCATACGATGCCGGTCCGCTTCAGCGAGTGAACCCACACGCAGTCGCCGGTGCTGAACGGCGTCTGCAGCGGCTCCTGCCGCTTGGGCGCTGAGGGGCGAGGCGGCTTGAGGGCTGCGCCGGAGGCGGGCTCGGGCGGGGCGGCCGGGTTCAGAGCCGCCTCGAGCGAGATCCGCGGCCCGCGGGCGGCCAGGGGGCCGGCGGAGCCGGGGGCGCCGGGCGATGCAGCGCCAGTGACGGGGCCAGCGAGGCCGGGGGCCGGGGCACCTGGCGCTGACGGGCCGGCCAATGGCAGGCCGCCCTCGGCTGGCGGCGTGGCAACGGCGACGTCTGTGCTCGCGCCAAGGCCCCGGCCGCCGCCGTCGCGGGCTGCTGCTGCGTCCGGCACAACGGCCGAGCCAGGATCGGAGCCGGAACCGGGCGTCGCCAGCCCGCTGCCGACAGCTGCGCTGCCAAGGCTCGCACCCGTACCCGAGCCCGCGTCCAGCGCCCCGTAGGTGATCTCGTTCGCCCGGGCGATCAGCCGCGGCTCGATGCCTAGCTGCTGCGCGATTTGGAAGGCGTAGCTGCTGCCGGCCTGGCCGATCGTGAGCCGGTACAGCGGCCGCAGCGACACCGGGTCGAACTGCATGCTCGCGTTCTCGAAGCCCGGAGCGGCCTCTGCGAAGCGCTTGATCTCGTTAAAGTGCGTTGTTGCCATCAACGTTGCTCCGCGCCGCTTCAATTCCTCAAGCACCGCGATCGACAGCCCGATGCCCTCGCCCGGGTCGGTGCCGGAGGCCAGCTCGTCAAGCAGCACCAGTGTCGAAGGGCCCGCACAGCGCAAAATATGAATCACATTCTTAATGTGAGACGAGAACGTACTTAAAGACTGTTCCAAGCTCTGTCCGTCCCCGATGTCGGCTAGAATGTTTGTATACAGAGCAAACGTACTCCCCTCGCCCACCGGAACCGGCAGTCCGGACTGCACCATCATCGTCAGCAGTCCAACGGTTTTCAGCGTGACGGTCTTACCTCCCGTATTCGGCCCCGTAATAATCAAGGCCGTGTACCCCTCGCCGATCTCAAAATCGAGCGGCACCGTCCCGCTCCCCAGCAGCGGATGCCGCCCGCTGCGGATCCGTGTCACTCCGTCCGTGTTCAGCTCCACGGACCTTCCGTCGATCGACCGGGCATACTTCGCCTTCGCGAAGAGAAAATCATAATGCCCGATCGTCTCCAGGTTCACCCCCAGCTCGTGCCGGTGCTCCTCGACCGTGTCGGTGAGCAGGCCGAGTACCTTCATCTCTTCCGCCGCCTCGCTCGCGCGGAGATCGTTCAGCTCATACGTCAGCGCGCCGATATCCGACGGTTCTACGAACACCGTCTGCCCGCTTGACGATTCATCCAGTACCGCGCCATGGATCATTTTGCGGTACTCTTTCTTCACCGGCAGCACATACCTGCCGCCTCGCATGCTGATGATCACCTCTTGCAGATAGCTGCGGTACTTAAGCATCGTACCTTCCAGCTTCTTCTTGATCCGCTCCTCGGCGATCCCGATCTTCTTGCGCACCTTGCCCAGCTCGGCGCTTGCCTGATCCGCGATGCCCCCGTTCCGCAGGCACCGCTCAATTTCACTGCGCACCGCCTTCAGGTCGTACAGCGACTGCGCATAAGAAGCTACCCCGGGCGCCGCATCCGCCCGTTTCGCCATGAACCGCTTCAGCTGCTCGGTACTCTCGAGCAGCTTCGCCACGGCCAGCAGCTGCTCCACGGTGAGCAGCAGCCCTTTTCCCATGCCGTTCATCACCGGCTGGATCCCTTCCAAAGACGGCACCGGCACACTCGCGCCGTGCCGGATCACCTCCATCGCCTCCGCTGCCTCGTCCAGCAGCCGGCGCACCGCCCGCTCCTCCGTCAGCGGCTGCATCCGCTCGATGTGCCCCTTCCCTAAATAACTCATGGCGAAATCCATGATTCTTTCTTTCACTTTCCCGTATTCCAATGCTTTCGCTGCATCAAAATTCATCGCCTTAACTCCTGCCCTTCTATTTTCAGTTTTCTTTTCGGCTTACTGGCATTTCTGTTTTCTCACTTGATTTCTGCTTATTTTCAACCTGCTGCTAACCTGCTTTCCACTCGCACACGTTGTTTCTCGCACCATTCCCCGCCGCCTTTTTTCCCAAAAAAACGCAAAAAAGCAGAAGCTGAACAAAACGTTCATCTTCTGCCTCAATCCGGATACAGCCATGCGAACAGACTACAGCTGCCTCAGCTGCTCTGCTCCCTGCTGCACCGCCCCTCCGGACACAAAAAACCCTGCTCGTAAGAGCAAGGTTCTATTCACCGGATGCGTATAAATCGGCGTAGGAATCCCTATGTTCTTAACTATAATTTCCGGTCAGTGCTCCAGAAGCAGACGAAACCCACCATCTCCTGCGCTCCACTCTCATTCTTTATGAACGAGTCAGGCTCCGCGGACAGACGGGTAGTGTCCCTCTTTTTGAACACACAACCGCTATGAAATTAATTTAGTTAAGAACGACCCTGGACATAAAATTTCCTCCTACGTGCGAGTTACTCTTATCATATGCAATGTTGCGGCACAAAGTCAAAGGGAACGAACTGCTATAATCATTTTTTCCATCAAAAGGGGTACCGCCGCTCGTTGACATTCACTAGACAAAAACATATTATGTCTATATATTAATCAACTTACTGAGGAAGTGTTTGTTTAATGGACCTTACAGAACGCTTTTGGAACGCCTCCTTAACCGAAATGAAACAGGGGTATGTCCAGGAACAGCATCACTATATTTGTCTGCTTTGCGGGCAATCCTACGAAGACGGTATCATTTATCCGGAAAACGGTGTGCTGTACCAGGCTTCCAAGTACATCCGCGTGCATGTGGAGAAGGCGCATCAATCCGTGTTTCACTATCTCATCCAAATGGACAAAAAGCTCACCGGGCTCACCGAACACCAGAATGCCCTGCTCCGCCAGTTTTATGAAGGTAAAAGCGACGCGGAAGTCCAAAAGGAACTCGGTATCGGGAGCGCCTCGACGATCCGGAACCACCGTTTTGCCCTGAAGGAAAAAGAACGCCAATCCAAAGTATTTCTGGCTCTCATGGACCTGCTCAAGGACAACGACAGGCATGCGCCCGCGATGGTCGATGTGCCGAAGACCGCCCGCATGGTGGACGAACGCTATAATCTGACGCGCAAAGAGTACGATGAGGCGATCGCGAAATATTTTCCGCAGGGGACGGACGGGCCGCTTACCACCTTTCACATTCAAGAGAAGTACAAACTGGTGGTGCTGCGGGAGCTGGCTTCGAAATTCGAGCCGGGACGGACATACACGGAGAAAGAGATTAACGAGGTGCTGAAGGCGCGGTATGCGGATTTTGTCACCCTTCGGAGGTACCTGATTGAATACGGATTTATGGACCGCAAGCCGGACGGCAGCGAATATTGGATACAGGCTTAGCCCGTGAGGCGGCCGCTGAGAGGAGAAACGACTATGAACCGCACGAACAACCGAAGAAAAGAGCTGCAGGAACAGTATAAAGAAATCAAGACCGAGGCGGGCATCTACCAGATCCGGAACACACGCAACGGCAAAATATTTCTCAACACCACCCGCAACCTCCGTTCCCTGAACGGCGTCCAAATGCAGCTGAACATGAAAACGCACATGAACAAGGAGCTGCAACAGGATCTTCAGGAGTTCGGGAGCGAGGTTTTTGACCTCACTGTGCTGGAGGTGCTGAAGGAGAGCGACAACCCTTTCATCGACGAAAAAGACGAGCTGAAGAAGCTCGAAGACAAATGGCTTGAGCAGCTGCAGCCTTACGGGGAGAAGGGGTATCATAAGAAAAAAGACGGGGAGTAAGCGCAGCGGAATAACTACAAAAGGAGCTGCCCGATACTGCGCATTTCGTACCCCTCTATTCGAAAGTCACCCTAATTTTGTCCCTTCCACGCACCCCGATGATTTATGGAAACCAACTTCCCTATTCTGCTGCCGGATTACCTTACATCCGGAAAAATGGCGGCTTTGCGGAGAACATCGACCGCGTTTTTCCTTATCGTGCACACCTGGCATCAGATTAAGGAAAAACGCGGTTGAAGTTTCTTTAGAACCCCTCAAATTCACGCTAACGAAGGTAATGGGACAACACAACAAAGAAATGGATTTCCATAAGGAATCGATCAGGACTAGAAGCAAGGCGGATTGGAAATTGTACACTATATAGGAAACGGGGTGCAGCGCCTGCCGCTGATATCTCATGTGTTAGATATAAACGAGATCGCCCCGCCCACTCTACACCTGCACCCGATACAGCCTCCGGTACGCCGAGGGGCTCATTTGTTTGTGCTTGGTGAACACGCGGCTTAAGTAGAAGCCGTTCTCGTAGCCGCAGTCGGCGGCAATCCGGTCCAGCGTCCAGTCGCTTTCCAGCAAAAGCCGCCCCGCCCGCTCGATCCGCAGCGATGTGACGTACTGCACCGGCGTGACGCCGAACTCCTGGTGGAACCGGCGTGCCAGCTGGACCGGGCTCAGCCCCAACTCGGCGGCCAACTCCTTAATGAGCCGCTTGTCGTAGGCGTGCTTTTCCAGCCATTGCGCGGCTTTTTGCATGATCGGGTCCTTTGCTGCTGCCACCCGGGCGTCCTCCTCCCGCGCCGTCTCCCTCATCGCCATCAGCCATACATCCGCTAAAAAGTGCTGCAGCCAGGCGGTCGGCGTTTGCGCTTCGGGTCCGGTTAAGCCGATTTTGGCATATTCGTAAGTGGACAATAATCTTGCCCTGTCCTTCAGTGTTACTTTGACGGGTAGCCGCGGCGGTTCGCCTTCCCACACCAGTTCGCAATAGTGAAAGGTTAGTGGCTCCAGTACTTCCCTGTAAAACACGGTTCCGGGCGGGCACCACACCACATCCCCAAATCCCGCCGTCCCCTCTTCCTCCCCGATTTGGTACAAGAAGCGCCCTTCTTCCACCGCAAAAACCACCCAACTGTCATACCGATCCTGGGCCAGCTCAAACGTCTCTTTTCGGATCCAATACCGGTGCATGGTACAGACGGGCACAGGATAGCTGCTGTTTTTTCCGCTCATAGCGCCACCTTTTTTGTGAAATAAAGTATATGGTAAATCGTAATTCATTGCATGGAAAAAGTAAATCACTCTTCCTATACTGTAATTATAGATATGGAAGAGGTGATGGTAATGAGACAGGAAATCGTAACTTCAGATATTACCGTAATCGGCGGCGGGCTTGCCGGCGTCTGTGCGGCGATTGCGGCGGCAAGGCTGGGGCAGACCGTTTCCCTGGTGCAGAACAGGCCTGTCCTCGGCGGCAATTCCAGCAGTGAAGTGAGGGTATGGGTGTGCGGCGCGACGTCCCACGGGGTCAACCGGTATGCGCGGGAAACGGGGATTATGGGCGAGCTTTTTGTGGAAAATCAGTACCGCAACCCGGACGGCAATCCATATCTTTGGGACCTGGTTGTGCTCGAAGCGGTTCGGGCGGAGGCGAATATCCAGCTGTTCCTGAACACAGATGTACATGAGGTCGATGCTTCCGGCAGCGAAACCGAGCGCACGATCCGCTCCTTGACCGGTTGGATGATGGGGTCTGAACGAAGGATTCGTTTTGAAAGCGATGTCTTTCTGGATTGCACCGGGGACGGTCTGGTCGGATTCCTTGCAGGGGCGCGCCACCGGATCGGCCGGGAGGCCCGCCATGAGTTCAATGAAGACTGGGCGCCGGAAGTGCCGGACAGCATTACGCTGGGGAGTACCATTTTGTTTTATACCAAAGACGCCGGGCATCCGGTGAAGTTTATTCCGCCTTCTTTTGCACGGGATATTACGCAAACGACGATTCCGATGAAGCGCGTCATCCGCAGCGGCGACTCGGGCTGCCACTACTGGTGGATCGAATGGGGCGGCGAGTTGGATACGGTGCACGAGAACGAGCGGATCCGCGACGAGCTGTGGGCGGCGATTTACGGGATTTGGGACTATATCAAAAACTCCGGCAACTTCGACGCCGACAACATGACGCTGGAGTGGGTCGGCACCATCCCGGGCAAAAGGGAATACCGCCGCTTCGAAGGGGACTACGTTCTGAACCAAAACGATATTTTGGCGCAGCGTGAATTCGAAGACCGCGTCGCATTCGGCGGCTGGTCCATCGACTTGCATCCGCCGCAAGGCATGTACGCGGGAGAAAGCGGCTCGAAGCACTTGTTCGCGGACGGGATTTATCATATTCCGTTCCGCTCGCTGTACTCGGTGAACGTCTCAAACCTGCTGTTCGCGGGGCGGAACATTAGCGCCAGCCATGTCGCCTTCGGTACGACGCGCGTAATGGCGACCTGCGCTGTCATCGGCGAAGCGGCCGGCACGGGGGCAGCCTTGTGCGTGCAAAAGCAGGTGACGCCGCGTGAACTCGGGCGCGGGCATCTGGAGGCGCTGCAGCAGACCTTACTGCGCCAGGATGCTTCGGTCATCGGGCTCGCGCTGCGGGAGGAAGCAAATCTGGCGAGGCGGGCATCGGTTTCCGCCTCGAGCTGGCGCCGTACGCTTACCGTGGAAACCCCGGTTCATGAGCATAAGCTGACAAGAGATTACGGGCTAATTGTGCCGATTACCCGGGGATTGTCGGGGTTGGATCTGTTGGTGGATGCGGATCGGGTAAGTACATTAGAGGTAGAAATTTGGTCTACAGGCCGGAAGGAAAACTATGTGCCGCACACGCTGGAAGCAAGCGGGTCAGCCGTAGTAGGCACCGGCGAAAAGCAGTGGGTTTCCGTGCCGGTAGAGTGGGTTGTCGAAGAGGCACAAAATGCGTTTGTGGTGATCAAGGCGAAAGAAGGATTAACTATTTATTCTTCCGACGAGCCTGTCACAGGAGTGCTCTCGTTCTTGAAGGGCGACCGCCAAATCGTTTCCAAAGACTTCGGCGACCAGCAGCCCGACCAGCCGGTGGCGCAATGGACGATGAAACCGCTGGCCCGCCAAACCATCTGCTTCCGCCTGCACGGCGAGACCGAGGTATTTACGCCAGACAAAGCGGTTGACGGCTATTTACGGCCTTATGGCGGCCCGCATCTATGGGTGTCCGAACCGTTCGACGGCGGGAATGCACAGCCATGGATTGAGCTGTCTTGGCAGGAGCCGGTGCAGGTGAGTACGGTTCAGGTCATTTTTAACGATGACGTCAATGAGGATTTAATTAACTTGCATCATCATCGGACGGATTTTGAGGTGATTCCCGAGCTGGTTCGAAACTACCGGCTGGAAGCTTGGACCGGGGACAGCTGGAAGGCCATTGCAGGCGAGGAAAACAACCGTCGGCGGAAACAGGTGCATACCCTGCCGGAACCAGTGTCCACCATTCGTTTGCGCCTGGTTGTGGAGTCGACGAACGGCAGTGCTTGCGCGGAGGTTGTGGAGGTACAGGTGTATTGAGGTTTGGTGTTTCAACATAGTTAGACGGCCGAATACGTTCGGCCGTTTTCTAGTTGCTGTAACTAAACAGGATTTCACCGGAGTTCGCATCCAGCACAACATGATGTTCCTCAAACACAGTATGATGCTTGCCCGGAAGGTGGACTCCCTTAAATATAACTATGTATACCGGTGTGTTCTTTAAATATCCATCGTGTCTTAACTGCGCATTTTTTGTTAAAGCCGCTTTTGAAAATGCCGTCATGCCAGGGTTTGTCATCAGGCAGTATTCTGCCACAATCCCCCTTGCCCTTCTAGCAATGACATTACAGTGAGCTTTCGCATTGCTGACAGCCTCTTTTTCGGATAACAGTGGTTTTGATACGGGTTTGCGAAGTGTGATTTGGCTAGTACGGAGAAATTCCGAGTTCTGTCCTGTGTTCATGTTTTTGTGGACAAATTTCTCTACATCCACACCCGCCGGCGTAACGCTCAACGTAATGGAGTCTTCGCCATAAGGCGGGTTATGCGCTCCCACAAACGTCTTCACCACCACATACACTCGAAAGGAGAATCCACCAGGCTGGTCGCGTTCAATCCTGACTATTTCGGCATCGTACAATCCATACTGCCTCGGTTCCCCATAGTACTCGGTAACAGCGTTAGAGATGTACGTGCTAAGCACGGTTAGCAAGATATCCTTGATTTGTTCGTCATTTTGGGGCTTAGCGCTGGCAGTGTAGGCTGTAAACATAGACAAGGTTAGCAGGGTTAATAGGATAAATAGTTTATGTCGCATAAAGTCACCTCATCTTTGAAGTAACCCACCGAGGGCGCAAACCGGGGTGGGTTACTCTCGTTTATTTAATTACGTTTACAACGCAAGGACAAACATATCACTTCTTCTGCCACCAACTCTACTTATATTCCCCGCCCACATAAACTGGCTGCCTCACAGCTGCTCCTCCTGCTCAAACACGGACGCCTCCCGCATGTTGACGAAAGCCCGCAGCCTGCCCGCGGATTTGCGGCTGATGTAGCCGTCTTCGTAGAGCTGCTGGATTTTGTCCCGTTCCGCTTGGATGGCGTGAAGCTCCATCTCCCGCTTATGCTTGCTGACCGGCGCTTCAGGCACCTCCGTGATGTCGCCCTTCAGCCGCTGGAGCAGCTCATCATAATGGTCAATGACCAGCTGCACTTCTTCTTTATTTTTCGGCGTGACGATCTTCTTAAGGGCATTCACCGCTGCTTCCGCCGTCCGGATTCTCAACAAACGCATCTCTTCTGCTTTGCAAGCCCTGAAATCCGTCCGGGCAGGATGGACAAGCATCTCCTTCATCCACTGCCATCCATAGCCTGCTATATTCACAAGAAACCTCATTCTGTTAGACAGCACGGATTCCGTCTGATTGAGCACTTCCTGATATTGTTTTGCTGTCTCTCTGCTGACCTCTCCGCGCATAAAAGCGTTCACCAATGCCTTGCGCTCTGTACTGATGGCAAACAAATGTGCCTTTTTGGCCCTTTCCCTGAAGCTGGCCCCTTCGTCTGCGCCTCCCCCTTCCGTACGGATCTGCATCAGCATGCGGTGGTATTCGGAGATGACGGTACGGGCAGCGTTCCGATTGGAGTCATTCATCCCCTCCCGCACAGCGCGGACTCCAGCTTTAAGGACGCGGATTTTGGCCGCTTTTTCCTTCCGCCGGAGCTGTTCCTCAGAGGCGCCGGGGTCCTTTTTGACTACCAATGGCAAAATAAAGCTCGCCGTAAGCAAAGTGAACAAAATCACGCCGGCCGCCAAAAATATAATCAGCTCCCGCTCCGGAAACGGGGTCCCGTCCTGAAGCGCATAAGGGATCGAAAACGCACCCGCCAACGTAACAGCCCCACGGACGCCGGACAACGAGGTCAGTACGGAATGGTACAGCCTGTCTGACGTTGGCTTTTGCCGGGCATTGAAATAAGAAAAGGCATGCACCCATAAAAATCTCAGCAGTATCAACAACAGCGACAGGAACAGAATATACCCAAGTACGGTGAAATTATCGAACGCCTCATCCTTATAGATGACGGAAATCACATCGGGAATCTGCAAGCCGAGGAGGACGAACACCAACCCGTTTAAAATGAACAAAATAACCGACCAGGTGCTGGCCGACACGATGCGCAGCTTGTATTGCGTAGATTCCGTCCGGTCCCGCTCCACAGCATGAACGATTCCCGCTGCTACCACGGCCAATATGCCCGAAGCATGAAGGTGCTCCGCCCCGATATAGATGGCAAAAGGCGTTAAAATCTGAATCAGCATATGCATCGTAACGTCCTCCATCCCGAAGTGACGGAGAAGCATCCGCAGCCAGATGATCAAAAAAGAGAACAAGACCCCGCACACAATACCGCCCAATGAAATCAGCACAAAGCTGATCCCTGCTTGAGTAGCGGAAAAGGTGCCTGTTACGGCTGCGGCAACGGCAAATTTAAACGCCACCAGGCCGGATGCATCATTGATCAGCGCTTCGCCTTCCAGCAGATGAAGGATTTTTTTGGGCAGACGGATCCGTCCGGACAAGGCGCTGACCGCAACCGGATCGGTCGGCGACAAGATGGCTGCCAAAGCAAAAGCCGCCGGCAGAGGAATTGTCGGAATCAGCGAATGAATCGCGTACCCTGCCACTAATACGGTTACAAAAACCAGGCCTAAAGCCAGGAGCAGAATGGGCGCCCGGAGCCGCCACAGCTCTTCTCTCGGTGTACTTTTGCCGTCATTGAACAGAAGGGGCGCCACGAAAAGCACAAAAAACACCTCCGGCTCAAAAGTCAAATGGACTCCGGAAGGTAGCACCGCCGCCGCCATGCCAAGGGCAATTTGGATTAAAGGCGCCGGGATAAACGGAACGAACTGGTTCAAAATATGAGAAGTGCCAATAATGGCCAGCAAGATCAGGATAGAATCAAAGAGCTCCATACTATCTTCCTTTCTTTGGCATTAGCTTTCCTCTGCTTGGGAGACTTATGCAATTATAATCATCCCGGCCAGGTTAGAAACTTCGTTCCGCTTGACATGAAACCAAAAGGTTTCATATAATACGAAATGTACAAGCCCGGCGCGGCCTGTCAAATACGAGACTTTATGTATCGCCATAACTATCCATAAGAATTTAGGAGGATTTATACATGTCTGCAACTGCATTGCCTGATGTTGTCGTAACCGAACTTTTCAATGCCCCGATAGGGAAAGTGTGGGATGCCGTCTCCACTTCCGAGGGCATCGCTGCCTGGTTCATGCCAAACACGTTTCAGCCGGAGTTAGGCAGGGAGTTTACGCTGACTTCACAATATGAAGTGTCTGTCTGCAAAGTTACCGAGCTCGATCCACCGAACAAGCTGATGTTTACCTGGGGTAAACATTGGGTGATCACGTTAGAGCTGAAAGCCGTTAGCGAAGAGCAAACCGAGTTTACCCTGATTCACGGAGGCTGGGACGCGGCGATTACGGAAGCGAACGGCATGAACCACACAGCAATCCGCGAGCGCATGGGCGGAGGATGGAAATCCAATGTGGTACCTGCACTGCGCAGGCTGGTTGAGAGCGAGGGCAAGTAAATGACTGCCGCAGCGCCGAAACAGGATGTGTTTCAGGCCATCGCCGATCCGACCCGGCGGCAGCTGCTCCATTTGCTATCCGAGCAGCCCGGGTTGCATGTAAATGCGCTTAGCAGCCATTTTCCGATGAGCCGCACCGCGGTATCGAAGCATTTACGCATCCTGTCGGAAGCCGGGCTTGTCAGCGAGCGCAAAGCGGGCAGAGAAACGCGCTACTCGCTGGAGGCGAAACCTTTGCAGGAGTTGAAGAGCTGGCTCGCTTACTACGAGCGCTTTTGGGAGAACAAGGTCAGCAGGCTGAAACTGCTGGTCGAATCCGACGACCCGGCGGAAGCGCTAAAGCCCACAGGGCCTCGGCGGGTGGAGTGAGTTCATCGCTGCAGCTTTCAAGATTCAAGGACGCAAAGAAGAAGCCGCATTCCATGGCTAGAGGGAATGCGGCTTTTTGCCGTCTAAGTTATTGATTTTTATTCTTGAGTTTGACGAGTTCTACTTGATGGTTTCATGCTTCCTTCATCCATAATTCGATGCCTACAGGGCTTTTTTTTGCTGTATGGAACTGCGGCTGCGCTTCCTTGTAACGACTGGCGGCATCTCCTGTGTACTCCCGAACCACGTACAGCGGGCGGCCTTTGGATTCATCATAGATCCGCCCCACATACTCGCCGAGAATGCCGAGAATCAGCAGCATAAATCCGTTAAAAATCAGCATGATGCTGACCAGGGAAGGCCACCCTTTGATCGTTGCATCGGTGAACATGGACATATACAGCACGTACAGCAGGTACAGAAAACCTGAGCCCGAGACTGCCAGCCCCGAATAGACCGCCAGCTTCAAAGGCTTGTAGGAAAAGGACAAGATCCCGTCCAAACTTAGTTTCAGCATCCGCTTAAGCGGATATTTTGTTTCGCCTGCCATACGCTCGTCGCGGATATATTCCACCGCCGTCTGGCGGAAGCCGACCCAGCTGACCAGCCCCCGCACAAAACGGTTGTTTTCCGTAATGCGTTTCATTTCGTTGCTGACTTTGCGGTCCATCAGCCGAAAGTCGCCGGTATCGACGGGAATGCTAATGTCCGTGGAGGCCCGAAGGACGCGGTAGAACAGGCTGGCGGTCGCCTTTTTGAACCAGGTCTCGCCTTTGCGCTGCACTCTTTTGGCATAGACGACTTCATAACCCTCTTTCCACTTCTCTATCATTTGCAAAATCAGCTCAGGCGGATCTTGGAGGTCCGCATCAATAATAATGACCGCGTCCCCCACTGCGTAATCCACCCCTGCCGTGATGGCAATTTGATGCCCGAAGTTTCGGGAGAAATCTAGCAGCTTCACCGTGTCGTCCCACTCGGCGCACCTTTTGATGATCTCTGCGCTCCGGTCCCGGCTGCCGTCATTAACGAACAGCAGTTCATAGGTTTCTTCCGTGCTGCTCATCACCTTTTTCAGTCGGCGGTACGTCTCTTCAATGACAGCTTCTTCGTTATACATCGGTATTACTATGGAATACCTGATATTACCGTTCATCCCGGTCCCTCCTAGTTCAGAGTTACTTCATATAAGGTCTCGCTGCCGAATGTCCCCATAGGGCTTGGCAATGCGCTGTTGGCTGGAGTCTCCTGATTAGCTGCAGTCTTCTGATTGGCGGAAGTTGTGTTAGCTTTTTCGGAGGATGCGGCGTCCTGCGTTTTCCACTCGCTTTCCGGAACCGCTTTGCCGTGCGCTTTGATCCAGTCATTGACTTCCGAGCCGCCTCCCGGCATGCCTCCTTCGGAAATCAGGAAGTACTTCACCTTTCCGGAAGCCACAAGCTTCTCCAGTTTTTCCGCATTGTACACCGGGTCCCGCCCTGAGAAGCCGCTCAGAATCACGACGGAGGCACGCTCGTCAATCATATAAGGAGCCGCTGTATTATAATTTGATGATGCAAAAAGGTACTTTTCACCCGTGTTATGCTCTTTCAGATAAGACACCAGTTTGGGGTCGGCCTTTGGCGCGTTCATGCCCGGCATGCCGCCGCCGTGCTGGAACATGTTCTGGAGCTGCTTCAGCTGCTCCGGCGTCATATCGGCAGGGTTCGCAGGGAGCTGGCCCCCGCCGGGAAGCACAGGAGCCTGGCCTCCGCTTGGCAATGGCAGCTGTGTTCCGCCTTGCAAGACCGGCAGCTCGCCGCCGCTTGGCGGGAGAGGCATCTGAGCGCCGCCCATAGCCGGCAGCGCCCCGGCCTGGCGCATGAAGTTGCCGCCGATCGGCGCGCCATCGCCGGTCGGCCCCGCTTGAGGCAGCATGCTGCTGCCGCCGTAAGCAATCGGCGTAGCCGCCCAGTACAGCGGCCCGATCAGGAGGGCCAGCGCCGCAGTGATGGCAGCACCTTGTACATAGGGAAGCTGCCTGAATTTGTACGCCGCGAGGGCGGCAGTAAGCAGCACGCCTGCCAGGGCGATGCCGATAGACCAGCCGGCGCCGATCGCGTCATCGAACGGATGGATGATGTACCATTGGAAGCCTGCAGTCAGCAGGACGGCTGACGGGAGCAGCCAGGATTTCCAGCCGCCGTCTGCATCACGGTAATCCGCATAAAGCTGTGTAAATCCGGCTCCAAACAGAGCTGCTAACGGAGGAGCCAGCATGATCAGATAATAATGATGGAAAAATCCAGCTACGCTGAAGAAAGCACCGGTCGGAAGCAACCAGCCCAGCCAAAAGGCAGTCTCCAGGTGCTTCTGCGTCATGTTTCGTCTGCGAAGTCCGGCCAGTAGTGCTACACTGGCCAGTACCGCAAAAGGAATCAGCCAGCTCGCCTGCCCGGACAGTGCGGATTGGAACAGGCGCAGGGGGCCTTTTTCGCCGGTGCCGAACATGCCTCCGGCGGGGCCGCCTTTCCCGCCGGGGAACCCTTCCCCGGCACCTGGTGCGCCTCCGAACAAGGGGCCGCTAGTAGGTGCCGTCCCTGACGGCGCCATGACATTGCCCCCGCCTGGGGCAGCTTGGCCTGGGGAGCCTTGGCCTTGGACACCTTGGCCCGGGGCCCCCTGGCCGGTTGCCTTGCCGGACGTTCCCCCGGACACTGCTCCCGGTGCCGTGATGTTTCCCTGCGCTCCGCCGCCTAACGGCATTTGCACAAAGCCTCCGTTCGTCCCCTTCTCTCCGGTCAGCCTGGAAATCCCGTTATAGCCGAACGCCAGCTCCATCACGGAGTTGGTCTCGCTGCTGCCGATATACGGCCGCTGATCGGCCGGGATCGAGTCCACCACAACCGCCCAGGATACCGAAATCCCGAGCATCAGCACCGTGGAAGCGGCGAGCATGCCGATTTTGCGTTGCCAGTTCCCTTTTGCCGCCGCCAGATAAAACAGATAGAACGCCGGAGCGACCATGTAGGCCTGCAGCATTTTCATATTGAAAGCAACCCCGATCATCGCAAACGCCCCGAGCACACTCCATACACTTTGATTACGAATTCCTTTAAACAGCAGCCATGTCCCGACCAAAAGCGCAAACACAAGCATACTGTCGATATTGTTCGTCCGGCTCACGGCCGCCGCAATCGGTGTGCAAGCCATCGCTAAAGCACTCAGTCGCGCAGCCATTACGCCAAATGTCGGTTTCACCAGTATGTACAGCAGCAGCACCGACCCCACTCCCGCCAAAGCCTGAGGCAAAATCACACTCCAGCCATGCAGCCCGAACAGCCAAGCGCTGATCGTCTGAATCCAAAACGTCAAAGGCGGTTTGTCCACCGTCACCGACCCTGCCGAATCCAGCGACCCATAGAAGAAATTATGGAAGTTTTCCAGCATGCTCGCGACCGCCGTTGTGTAGTAGCTGTTCGCATACGCATCGTTCCAGATGTTGTACCCGTTGAGAAAGGCGGCCAGCAGCGCTGTCAGCACCAGCCATACATCCACCCTTGATCTCCATTTTGTTGCCATCATTTTAACACTCCTTTTTGTCCAAACATCGTCATATCCCCATTGTGCCTCCCCACCCTGAACTGTGCTTGAAGGTAAGCTGAAAGTTTGCTGAATACAGGAAAAGCGCAGGGGCAAGCGAATGTTAGAAAAAGAAGCCTGCAGATTCAGCCGGGGTTCAGACCGTTTTCAGCTGATTTTCAGGTTGGCGGGCGATAATGGGGATAGTTGCAGACTGGTCTCGCGTTAGGGCAGCTGTTAGGGGGATACATTCAAATGACTACTATAAACGGGGTCCGGATTCTGTTGGTGGATGACGAACCTCATATTTTGCAATTTTTGGAGCTGGGTTTGACGAATGAAGGGTACCAGGTCATGACTGCGCCGGACGGCATGGCTGGTGTGAATTTGGTGCAGTCGTTTCAGCCGCATGTGGTGATCTTAGATGTAATGATGCCGGGGATGGATGGTTTTGAAGTGTGCCGGATGATCAAAAAAAGCGGTTCTTCAGCAGCCGTGATCATGCTGACCGCTAAGGATGAGGTGGACGACCGGGTCAAGGGGCTGACGCTGGGCGCGGATGATTATGTCGTAAAGCCATTCAGCTTTGAGGAGCTGCTGGCCCGAATTCATGCACGCATGCGCAATCAGTTTCCGCATTTGTTCGGGGATGTGGCCTACGGTCCGTTTCGCGTCGACGACCGCCGCAAAGAAATCCAGTACGGCGGGACACCGCTGGAGCTCTCTCCAACCGAATACGATCTCCTTCGCTATCTGGTCATCAACCACGGGATTGTGCTTAGCAAAAGTATGATTTTGGACAAAGTGTGGGGTTACGACTTTCAGGGCGAGGAAAACATCGTCGAGGTGTACATCCGCTCCCTCCGCGAAAAGCTGAAGGACAAGGAGCACCGCCTAATCCGCACGCTCCGCGGTGCCGGGTACCGTGTGGATTTGATGTAACAGGCCCGGTTTGTGGGGGGCCGGTGCGGGCTGGTGTTGGCCGGCGGCGAGCTGGATGGCCGGGCGGGGCCCGGTGTGCAGCTGGTACCAGTGAGCGACGGGCAGCTGGTACCTGTAGCGACGGAATGGTGTACTTCGTGCCATTTCGGGGCTCGGGGCCTCGCTAGCGGCGAGTTGTTGTACTTTGTGCAACATTTCGGGGCCTTAGAGGCTGTTGGGTACCCGATTGTTGCACTTTGTGCAACATTTCGAGCAATTTCAGGGCACATTCCGCCCCAAATGTTGTACTGAGTACAACATTCTGCTCTTTTGGAGGCTGTTCGGCACCCAATTATTGTATTTTGTGCAACATTTGAGAACTCGGGCCGCTTGGTGGTAGTTTTTACTCACTCTTGAGAACTCGGGCGGCTTGGTGGGCAGCTTTTACTCACTCTTGGGCACTCGGGCGGCTTGGTGGGTAGTTTTTACTCACTCCTGAGCTCTCGGGCGGCTTGGTGGGCAGTTTTTACTCACTCTTGGGCACTCGGGCGGCTTGGTGGGTAGTTTTTACTCACTCCTGAGCTCTCGGGCGGCTTGGTGGGCAGTTTTTACTCACTCTTGGCACTCGGGCGGCTTGGTGGGCTGCTATTACTCACTCTTGGGCACACGGGTAACTTGGTGGGCAGTTTTTACTCACTCTTGGGCACTTGGGCGGCTTGGTGGGCAGTTTTTACTCACTCTTGAACACTCGGGCGGCTTGGTGGGCAGTTTTTACTCACTCTTGGGCACTCGGGCGGCTTGATAGTACAACTCATTATAAATGGTAGGAGGTGAAGCCATTGCGCGGCCAAAATGCGTTATCCAGAACGGCAGCTGCCGCCAAAAAGATAGTTTCTCCGCGCTCTCTGCGGGCGCAGCTGCTGTCGAGAACCCTTTTGATATTGGCGTTGATTCTGCTCCTTATCGGCATTCTTCAATATGTGGTGATGAAAGATTTCTTGTACCGGAACCAGGCCGAGACGCTGGAAGCCAAACTACTGTCGATTCCCGGGGATGTTTTGATGCACAGAGAGGTGCTGCCTTTGCCGGGTGTGGAGGCGCCGGGTACCGATGAGAACGGGCAAGTTGGACCGGACCGCCTAAGGTTTTTATTTCTGCAGGATTTCTCTCTTGCGGTGGTGGAACGGGACGGGACTTTTAAAGATGTGGCCGGAAATAACGGCCTAGCCGCGCCCGTTCTAACGGGTGAAGAATACCGGAATGTGTTTGCCGACGTCTTCCATTTCAAACCCATCCCATACCGGGTTGTGAAAAATGAAAACGGCGTAGAACAAATTGTCATGTTCCGCCCGCTCCTGACAGGACTGCCGGGATTGCCTGCATTGCCGGAGCCGCTCAACCCGGACCGCCTGTCTACGGTCCTGCAGATGGGCATCGATACAGGGCCGCTGCGGGCGGTGCTGCTGCAGCAGCTGCTCACGTTTGTGATGCTTGCGGCAGCCGCCCTGGCCGCAGGGCTGGCCGTGTATCTGCCCGTGCTGCGGCGCACGCTGGTGCCGCTGTCAAGGATCGGCGAGGCGGTCGGCCAGACGAACGCCGGCAACCTGGCCGAGCGATTTCCTGCCGCTCAGGGGCAGGAAGAGATCGACCGCTTGGCGTTGGCGTTCAACGCCATGCTGGAGCGGCTTGCGGCCTCGTTCGAGCACGAACGCGAGGCCAAGGAGCAGATGCGGCGGTTCATCGCCGACGCATCGCATGAACTGAGGACGCCGCTGACGTCCATCCACGGCTTCCTGGAAGTGCTGCTGCGGGGGGCGGCGGACCGGCCGGAACAACTGTACAAGGCGCTGAACAGCATGCACGGCGAATCCCGGCGGATCATCAAGCTGGTGGAGGACCTGCTGCTGCTGGCGAAGCTGGACAGGGCGCCGGAGCTGCAGCTGCGGGAAGTCCCAATCGCGGAGCTGGTGCGCGAGATGGAGCCGCAGCTTGCGATGCTCGCGGGGGAACGCGGTGTCTCCTATGACCTGACCGAGGGCATGTCCGGCATGTACGATGCCGACAAGCTCAAACAGGTCATCCTCAACCTGTTCCACAACGCGGTCCAGCACACGGATCCGGCCACAGGGCGCATCCGTGTCTCCCTAACGGCTTCCGGCAAGGAAGCCGAGCTGTCGGTCCGGGACAACGGTCCCGGCATCGACGAAGCCTACCTCCCCCACGTGTTCGACCGGTTTTACCGGGTCGACACCTCGCGCACGCGCAAATACGGCGGCGCGGGACTAGGCCTCTCGATCACGAAATCGATCGTCGAGGCCCATGGCGGCACCGTGGCCGTGGACAGCCGTCCCGGCGCCGGCGCCGCCTTTACCATCCGCCTGCGTTAGGGGCAGGCGGACAGCCCATCCCCCCGCTTACACTAAAGCGGGGCATCACAAAGAGGATAAGCTGCCTGCTTATCCTCTTCTTTGCCTCTAGCTCCTATAGTTCCTTCAGCTCCCTCAGCTCCCTCAGTTCCTTCAGCTCCTTCAGCTCCTACAGCTCCTTCAGCTCTTCCAACTCCTACTACTCCTCCTGCTCCTCCAGCACCAACCCCTACCCCTTCACAGCCGAGCTCGAGATCCCCTGAATAATATATTTCTGCCCGATAAAAAAGATCAGGATCATCGGCAGAATCGCCGCGCTGGAAGCAGCCATCATCCCGTTGTAGTCGACATTATTTTCAAGGATGAAATTCTGAAGCCCCAGCGGAATTGTGTACAGCTCCGGACTGGTCAGGAAGACGAGCGCATTCTCGTAATCGTTCCAGTGCCAGGAGAAGTCGATGATCCCGAACGTAACCAGCGCCGGTTTCGCCAAAGGCAGCACCAGCCTTGCGAAAATCCGGAAATGCCCCGCCCCGTCCAGGAAGGCGGATTCCGTAATCTCTTTGGGTACGCTCATAAAAAACTGCCTCAGCATGAACACGCCGAAAATCGAGAACATCCCTGGCAGGATTAGCGCCCAATGGGTGTTGTAAATGTTCATCCAGTTAAACATGATAAATTTTGGCACAAAAATGACCTGCGGCGGGATCATCATCATCGAAAGATAGATGAGAAACAAGGAATCCCTGCCCTTAAACTCCACCCGGGAAAATCCGTAAGCGGCAAGGGCTGACAGCAGAACGGCCCCTACTGTACTCACCACAGCGATTTTCAAGGAATTGATATAGTAAGGCGCAAAGTTATAACTCCCGCTCCAAATCCGCTTATGATTGCTCCAGTCCAGCTTGGACGGCAGCCAGCGGGTGAACACCTCGCTCGGGGTCTGAAACGAAGTGCTGATCATCCATAGAAAAGGAAGGATCATAAACAGGCCGGCAATAAACATCAGAACAGTGGCCGGCAGTTTGGTTCTCCATGCATTTCGCGTTTCCGGCAATGTCAGCGCCTCCTTCTAGTAATGAACCCAGCGCTTTTGGCCGATCCATTGGATAACAGTAATCATCATAATGACGGCGAACAGAAACCACGATATCGCCGATGCGTAGCCCATTTCGTAATAACCGAACGCCGTTTTATACACAAAAAGAGAAAGAATCGTCGTACTTCCGCTCGGCCCGCCTTGCGTAATGGCCTGAATCAGGGAGAACGATTTCATCGTCATGATCAAACCGGTAATCAGCAGCAGGAACGTAGTTGGACTCACCAGAGGCCACACGATGCTCCATGTGATTTTTCGTGTATTCGCCCCGTCGATCCTCGCCGCCTCCAGCTGTTCCGTTGAAATTTCCTGCAGCGCCGCCAGGTAAATAATCATGTTGTAGCCCAGCATCAGCCAAACCTGGATGATATCAATGGCATACATCGCGGTATCCGGGTCTGCAAACCAGCCCGGCGGCGAGGCAATGCCCACCCAGCGGAGTATTCCGTTGACCGGCCCGTTCGTGGGCTGAAACAGCAGCATCCAGACGAAAGCGACCGCTACCCCGCTAGAAATGTACGGAAGAAAAAACATCCCCCGCAGCAGGCCTTTCAAAAACACACTCCGGTTCAATACAAGCGCAGTCAAAAAAGAAAGCACCAGCGATACCGGGACAGCGAGCAAAAACAATCCCGTATGCCGGATCGCACTATAGAACTGCTCGTCATGAAACATCCTTCTCAAATTATCCAGCCCTGTAAACGACCAGTTCGGATTGGCAAACTGATAATCGGTAAACATCAGAACAAAGGAAACCAGCGCGGGCAAAATGAAAAATACGAGAATCCCCAGCATGTTCGGCAAAATAAATGCATATCCGGCCCAGCCCTGCTTTTGGACCCAGCTCTTGGATTTCAAGTAGAATCTCCGCCTTTCGTATGTGGCCTGAAAAATGCAGCAAAGAGAAGAAGGAAGTACGGGTCCTTCTTCTCTTCGCATAAGGTGGCTATCCGGTTATTTAATGTATTCCTGATGCCGCTTGGCCATGCTGGCCATGGTCGTATCAAGATCCTGCTTGTTCAGGAAATACTTCTCGTATTCCTCGCTCCGGGCATCGATCGCCTGCTGCGGCAGATCCAGCTGGAAGGACGGGAAGTTGCCGAACACTACTTTGTTCATGGAGTCCAGATCGTACTGTTTCTCTACCCCTTTGAGGAGCAGATCCATCGCCTGTTTGCTGTCCACGCTTTTCGACGAAGGAAGCCGTCCGCCGCTCGCCATCGGCAGCATGCCGCCGTCCGCATACCATTTGGCAAACTTCCACGCAGCGTCCTGATGCTTGGATTTCGCATTCACCGACAGCATATCGCCTACGCCGCCCGGGTATTTAAAGTCTTTCTGATCTTTGGAAATCCGCGGAACTGTTGCAAAAGCGATCTGGAAATCATGCGGGAACTCTTTCAGGTTGTTGGCGCTGCGGAAAATAAATTCCCCCGCATTCAGCATCGCCGCCTCGCCTTTCAGGAACATGGTGTCTACAGGCATTTTGCTGGTTAACTGCTCCCCGTATTCAGGAGTTGATTTATCTTTGAACATCATGTCGTGCAAAATCTGCAGCTGCTCCTTCCACAACGGGTTGTTGAAATTCGAGGTCCCATCCGCTTTAACAGCGCCTATACCGGAGATGGTTCCGTCCAGCGAAGCGGTAAAGCTCGCTTCATGCTGCAGCAGACCGTACACTTTGTCTTTTTTCAGCTTGGCAGCATAGTCCTTCATATCGGACCATGTCCAATCCAAAGGAGGAATCGGCAGGCCCGCATCATCCAGCATCTGCTTATTCAGCCAGACAAACGCCATATTCTTCTTCGTCGGAATGCCGTAATAATTGCCGTTTATTTTCCACAAGGCCGCATCGGGTCCGATCTGCCCGTCAATGTCATAATCCGTCTTCTTGCTCAGGTCCAGCGCGACCCCGGCATCTACCCGCTTCTGCAGGCGGACCACCGTGTAGCTCATAAACAGATCCGCATCCTGTCCCGTCATCAAAGCCGTATCCAGCTTCAAATTTCCTGCATCGTCATTCACATACCTGACGTACTCTACCTGGATATCCGGGTTTTCCTTATTCCAGGCGTCCACGACAGCCTGCGGACCCGCTTCCGCCGGAACAGCGCCCCACATTTTCAATTTTATCGTCTCGCCGCTTCCCCCGGATGCCGCTTTTGTATCTACAGCTTCGGTGTTGCTGCCTCCGCACCCGGCAACGGTAACAGTGATCAATAAGAGACTAAGCGCTGTCAGGAACCACTTTTTCATGTGCATTCTTTTCCCCCCGCAAATAAGTAATCTTTACATGTTTACTGTATCATTGGACTGCGTTTGAGGGGATGAACGGCTTTTGGGGATTCATAGAACAATTTTTAGGATTGCGGCTGCTAGAGGCCGGATTCCTCCTTAGCCTCCTGCTTCCGGAATTCGTTCGGGGTCATGCCGCAGAACCTTTTAAAGATTTTAATAAAATAATTATCGTTCTCGAATCCCGCCTGCCGCCCGATCTCGCTTACCGTCCCGTCCGTTTCCGCAAGCAGCATCCGGGCTGCACGGATCCGGCGGTCCTGAATGTAGTGCGTTAACGTCACTCCGGTTTTCTTTTTGAACAAATCGCTTACGTAGCTTGCGTCCATCCGGATCAGATCGGCCATGCCTTTCAAGGTGATCTCCTCCGCATAATGCTCGTCAATATAACGGATAATCCGGTTCATTTCGGGATGGTCCATGGGGGCTTGGCGGTCCTGTTCCGGAAACCACTTATCCGCCTTGCGGAGACGCTCCAGCTTCTCCAGTTCCGAAGCCGCCTTCTGCATTGTCTGCCGGATCCCCTGCGGGTCCAGTGACAGCTTCAGCAGATATCCGGATGCCCCGTATTCCAAAGCCTGGCGGGCATACTCGAATTCGCTGATCGCCGTGAGCATGATGAAGCGGCAATCCAGCCCTTCTTCCCTCACGGTCTGCAGCAATTTCACTCCGTCCATTTGGGGCATATGAATATCCGAGAGGACTACATCCGGCCTGAGAGATCGGATCATGTGCAGCCCCTCCTGGCCATTCTCCGCTTCCCCTATGATTTCAAAGGGCACGTCCGCTTTTTGAAGCAGCTTTTTGATACTTTCCCTGGCGGGCCTTTCATCCTCTATAATCAGCAAGCGCCACAGCGCCGAGTTTGTCATGGCTGTTTCCCTCCTCTGCATATGGCTTGGACAGCAGGATCGGCATGTGCAGCGTAACTTTCGTGCCTTCCTCCGACGATTCGATGGCCAGCCCGGTACTTTGGTTTTTGAAGATCAGTTCCAGGCTCTCCCGGATCAACTGCAGTCCGATGCCCTGCCTTCTCCGCCCCGCGTTCGCTTCCGCCGCCTTGGCCATGCCCACGCCGTTATCCCGGACCGCAATATATAAGGATTCCCTGCGGACCTCCGCATGAATGGCGATGGAGCCTTGCTTGCCGGAAGAACCAAACCCATGAAGAAGTGCGTTTTCCACCAGCGGCTGCAGGCAAAACTTCGGCACCAGTGCATACTCCAGGTCAGCATCGATATCGTAACGGACCGTCATCTCATGGCCGAACCGTTTCCGCTGGATATCCATGTAGGAGTCAATCAGCATCATTTCATCTTTTAGCAGAATCAGATCCACTTCGGTTTTCAATGTCGTCTCCAAAATTTTACCTAACGAAATACAAATTTCGTAGATGTCGTCTTCATCTTTTTGCAGCGCTATGCTCTTGATCGTATTTAAGGTATTCAGCAAAAAATGAGGATTCATCTGGGCAACCAGCACCTGGAACCGGACGAACTGCTTCTGTCTTTCCTCCAGCTTCAACTGTTCAAGCAGCGCGTTCAGGTCATCGATCATGAAATTAAAACTGCGGGTAAGCGCCAGAATCTCGCCCCTGCCCTGTTCCGGCAGCTTCACTTTCAGATTGGCTTTTGCGGTGCTCTCCATTTTCTTCTGGAACAGCTTCAAAGGTACGGTGATTGTCGAGGATATCAGATAAGTGAGCAGAACAAACAGGAGCAGAATACAGGAAAAAGCCAGGAAAAACCGCTGCTTCTGCACAGTGATGTCTTTAAAAAGCAGGGAAAGCGGCATCTTCTTCACGAGATACCCGTCGAGCTGATTGATCCGGATAAAGGTATACAGCATTCCCTCTCCCTGATCGGCGATCGAGAAGGAATCGGCATCCGCCGCAGTCTTCCGCTGATGGTTGAGGCTGTTTCCGGGCTTGCCGTCCCCGCCACCGGCCCTGGAAAAGCCGGCAGCCTGTGCAGCGGAAAAGGCAACGGTGTCGGAAGGGTCGGAACTCAACATCGGACGGCCCGATGAATCCAGCAAAAAGTAACTCCCCTCCTGCCCCCGCTCCTTCGTGGTCCGGTCAAACCACTCTTCGTAATCGATACTGAACCGTCCGTAGGCAAAAGGAGCCAGCGAGTCGTCCCTAAGCAGCTGATATAGACTGAGCATTTTGCTGCTTTTGGTCCTTTCGCGTACGACATAGTTGTCATCATTCGCATTCCAGCTGTAACGTCCGCCCCCTTCTCCCTGGAGGCTCCTCACCCAATCCTCGTTCATCAACTCCTGATAGTTCAACGCATTCCGAGGTTTAAACGAAGTGTATGCGTTTCCATGGAAGTCCGCAAGCGTATAGTACACAGTAGCTCCCGTAAGGAAAAAGCTATTCTCAATCCCCGCAAACTTGTTCTCAATGAGTTTCTTCCGCTGAATGCCGTCGTAAGCGCCAGGGGTCTTCATGGTGCTGCGCAGAATTGTGTCCTGCTCCAGCAGCAGGCCTGTCTTCATCACCAGGCTCATGACATCTACCAGTCCGGTCTTGATGGCTTCCAGCTGCTCCAAGTTTTTGATGGAGGCCTGTTCCTGCAGCATCTGCTCGGTTTCCCGGAAATTATAAACGGCGAGCCACGCCATAGGGGCAATGAGAAACACGATAAACGATAATAAAATCCGATTCTTCAGCGTATCGGGCGTCCATTTCCTGATCCAGCCTGCCACCATGCGCAGCGCCCTCCCGTCATCGGTTGTATTGTCCGTAATCTTAAATCAACCGGGGGCTTTTTGACAAGCAAAAAAGGCCCCCGCCGCGGCGGGAGCCTCTATTATTTGTTCTATGTTACCGTATCCGGCTCAGCTTACTTGGAAGCCAGTTGGTTGAACGTATCCGTTAAAACCGGCACGATTTGCTTCTTACGGGATACAACGCCTTTCAGCAGCGCCGTGTTGTTGTTCAGGGTTACGCCGTATGCCTGCTCAACAGCGGACGCGGAACGGCCAAGGGCCAAACCTACGGAATCGTTCGTCAGGATATCCGTTACTACGAACAGGAACAGGTCCAGGTTCTTCGCGTCGATGATCTTGTTCAGCGCCGCTTCCACTTCCGCTTGGCGGGACATGACATCGTTCACGTCTACAGCGTTGACTTGTGCGATTTCAACCTTTGCGCTGCCCATAGAGAACTCTTTGGCATCCAGGGAAATCAGCTGTTCGATCGTCTTCTGGCTCAGGTCCGCTCCGGCTTTCAGCATCGCCAGGCCGTACTCGTCTGCATTCACTCCGGCGATTTCAGCCAGTTCGCGCGCAGCCGCCACATCCTGCTCCGTGCAAGTCGGGGACTTGAACAGCAGGGAGTCGGAAATGATCGCGGACAGCATCAATCCTGCCATCTCTTTGCTTACAGCCACGCCGTTTTCTTTGTACAGCTTGTTAAGAATCGTAGCCGTGCAGCCTACCGGCTCGCAGCGGTAGTAGATCGGATCGCTTGTCTCAAAATTGGCGATACGGTGGTGGTCAATTACTTCAGTGACACGTACTTCCGCGATATCTTCCGCACTTTGCTGACGCTCGTTATGGTCGACCAAGATGACTTCTTTGGCTTCCGCAGCCACTTTTTCCACCAGGCGAGGCGCCGCTACTTTGAAGTAATCCAGCGCATATTGCGTTTCTCCGTTCACTTCGCCCAGACGGATCGCTTCCGCATCCACGCCCAGCTGCTTCTTCAACTCCGCATACACAATCGCAGATGTAATCGTATCCGTGTCTGGATTTTTGTGTCCAAAAACAAGTACCTTAGCCATAATTCCCGCTCCTCCGAGTAATTTAGTGTGATATCGTTACCTGCCCTCTAGTTTATCACATGAAAGCGGTGGGAGAAAGATGAATGGGGAGATAGAATGGCGGTTGGGCTCCTATATTAATGATCCCAAGTCCGCATGTATGTTAGAAGGTTTAGGAGTACAAAGGTTGAAAGTGGCAAGGACATCTGTTGCGCGGTCCAGGTGTGCTAACGAACTGTGATATCGTTATTTCGGGCAAATTGAACGGTTTTTCACTCTAACGAACCGAGGTATCGTTATTTCGCCAAAAAGCCATGTCTAGAGTAGTAAAATGCCCAAATAACGTGTCTACAGTTCATTAGAAGTTTCCGGTACCGATTTTTGCTCAAATAGCGATACCAGGATTCGTTAGCCGGCAAAGGTTCAGAACAGAAACAGAAAAACCGTCGGTTTCCCGACGGTTTCTCACATCACGGCGTTCTCTGCATGTTCCCCTACAACAACCGATCCTGAAAAATTTGATTGTAATATACATACTTGCTCTGCGGATACTTGAACCCGAGGAAAAACCCGTTCCCCGCCTCTACTTTCCTCAATGCCGACGTTGGAACTTTACTGCGGACCAGCTTCTCCAGCAGCCCGGCATTCTGCGTCCGGATCGCCCGAACGACCTGCACGGCATAGCCCTTGTTCAACACCAGTTCCCTGTAAAAAGGGAGCACCGCCTTCGCGATCCGCCGATGCACCGCGGCGCTGAACGTGAACTGCACCTGCCCCGGCCGGATTGATGTGCTGGCCGATACGACATCGGTTTTGCTGCCGCGCACCGGGAAATCCACGAAATAGCCGATGGCGTTCGTGCTCAGGGAAGCGAGGTTCTGCTTGCCGATAGCGGCGAACAGGAGCTTTTGCATGGCGTCCAGGTCCGCTTTCACGACCGCTTTCGCCCAAAGGTCGGAGTAGGTGCGGCTGCGCACGATTTTGCGGTAAAACGGGTACATTCTCAGTGCAGTCTTACGCAGTGTGTACACG
>NZ_JBHUME010000011.1:218882-311002 GCF_042684925.1 Paenibacillus gansuensis
GGTAAGGAGTGTTGCTATAGTGTATTAGCCCGGAAAAAGATTGGTGAATGCCTGCGGAAAATGCCTGCAAAAGAAACCTTGCATGAGAACGGTAAGAAGGCTCAGCTCCTGCCCGCAGCAGCCACCTTACACTCCCGCAGCCGCTCCGCCGGCGGGCACTTCGCCGGAGGCTCCGTTCGCAATCTTTTTGTACAAAAACTTCTTGCCTCTCCACCGCAGCAACGAAATCACCCCGCGAAGGTATTCGTCCGCCGTCATGCTGATGTAAATCCCGATAATGCCCCAACCCATCGAGACGCCGAACAGCCAGGAGCAGCCGACCGCGACCAGCCACATCGAGACCATGGCCACGTACATGTTGAATTTCGTATCGCCTACAGCATTCAAGGCACTGGTGACGGCCATATTGAGCATTTTGCCCGGCTGGAGAAGGAAATTCAGGAAAAGTAACGGCAGACACATCTCAATCACACTCGGGTCGGAAGTGAACCAGCCCAGCATGGTTTTGCCGAACAATACCAGCAGTAGGGTGTTGAGCATCACGACAGCAAGCCCGATATAGAGCGCGCGGTACGCAGCCTGGTACGCTTCTTTCAGCCGGCCCGCTCCAAACAAGTGCGCAATCTGGATCTGCACGGCCAGTGCAAACGCGTATCCCAGCAAGAAGCAAAATGACTCTAATTGGTTCATGTAGGTTTTGGCCGCAAGTTCCTTTGTTCCGAGCATAGCCAAAAAAGAATACATCACCAGCTGCGTCAGCACCCATGCCGACATATTGACGCCGAGCGGCCAGCCGATTTTGATAATCTCCTTGAACAATCCACGGTCAAACAGCTTAAGATCGAACCATTCAATTTTACGTTCAAAAGAATGCCGGAATACCGCATAAAGCACCACCACAGCAAGGACCTTGCTTATGAGCGTAGACACGGCTACGCCGGTCAGCCCCCATTCCGGAAAGCCCATGATGCCGAAAATAAAAGCATAATTCATCGCTACATGCACAAGGTTCACGCCGATGCCGATGTACATCGGCGCTTTCGTGTTGCCGGTGCTGCGGATGGCGGTGCCGAGCACGGCGCTCAGCGCTGTAAATACCATGGCGCCGCCGGCAATGGATATATAGGAATTGGACAGCTGCAGCAGCTCCTCCGGCATTTGCAGCAGCCGGGCGATCGGCTCGGGGATGGCGAACAGCAGCACGCTGATGGCCAGTCCGATGGCGCCGCATACTTTCAGCGCAATGATAGCCAGCGTCCGCGCGTCTTCTCTGGCGCCGGAACCGATGCGCTGGGCGATGAGGATCCCCGCTCCGCTGGCCGCGATCATGAACAAGGTCATGAGCGCATTAAACAATTGGTTGGACAGGCCCACGACAGCCACAGCGTCGTCGGATATTTGGCTCACCGAGAACGTATCGACGGTCCCGAGCAGCGTCTGCAGCAGCACTTCTATGAAAATAGGCCATGCGAGCGTCCACAAGGCAAATTTACGGTCTTCCGAATTCATAACTTTAAAACCTCCTGCCCTGTTGTCGGGCGAACTTCATTTTGGTTGGGTAATGACGTTGTTTTCAGTTCAAATTATAGATGGTATAGTGAGCTTATGGTATCAGATATGGAACCAAAACTATCACGATTTCAACCTCATGAAAGGAAGTATTCCCATGAACCTGCTCCAGTTTACCGTCCCTCCGTTCCCGCATTACATCCTGGCCGGCTTTGAGACGAACGGGATCGGAACCAAGCATGTAGCAAGGCATCATGTCGGGGTATTCGACCTCTTGTATGTAACGGAAGGCTGCCTGTATATGGGCGAAGGAGACCGCACCTACGAAGTCGGGGAAGGCTGCGCCCTTACCCTGCGTCCGGACCAGTATCATTACGGTACGAAAGGATGCAGGCAGAGGACCAGCTATTATTGGGTACACTTTCAAGCTTCCGGCCCTTGGTCGCCTGCGGACGCTGCTCTTCCGCTGACGCGGCCGGACGGCGACGAAGACAAAGCGGTCTGGAGCCTGAATGCACGCCCTTTCCAGATCCAGCTGCCGCAGTTCGCCCGCCTGCTGCAGCCGGCGTCCATGGACGCGCTGCTGCGCCAGCTCGTCCACCTGCAAGCCAGCGCCCATCTAAGCAGTGTGCGCTGGCGGCAGGAGACGTTGTTTCAGGAGATGCTGCAGCTGCTGTCCGCCTCCTTCACCTCTCCCGCGGCCTCGCCGCGTATCGCTTGCGCCGAACAGGCGGCAGCGTATTTGCGCAAGCATTACAAGGAAGAAGTGAACATGCAGGAGCTCGGCGACAGCCTGAACTTTCATCCGGTATACATTGCGCGCTGCATGCAGTCCGAATTCGGCTGTTCCCCAGTCGAATACCTGCTGCGTTACCGGATTGAGCAGGCGAAGCTTCTTCTCCTGCAAACCGACTACCCCATGACCCGCATCGCGGAAGAGGTCGGCTTTAATCAAGCCTCCTACTTCACCTCGCGGTTCACTAAATACGAGGGCATCCCGCCGCGCAAGTACAGGCAGCGTTTTTCACAGGGTTAACCTAGCTGAGCGGTTGGGGCGTGCCGAGCGTGCGATTCCTCCGGGTACTTGATAGATTTAAAGGGAACCCATACAAAACCAGCCTATTTTATGTTAGTATACTTGACATTAACAGCCATAACAGGAACGGGAGGCGTACACGTTGAGAAAGCGCATCATTTGGTTTCTTGCGTTAGCCGTCGGAATCACTGCAGGGGCAGTGTTTGTACAGTACACCCAGAAGGCCTCTACAGCGGAAACCCAAACCGAGCTGCTCGTTTCCGCCGCGGCCAGCCTGAAGGACAGCTTAACCGACATTGAAGGGATGTACGAAAAAGAACACCCCGGCATCCAGCTCCAATTTAACTATGGCCCGTCCGGTACGCTTCAAAAACAAATCGAGCAAGGAGCTCCTGCGGACTTGTTTTTCTCCGCCGGCACCAAACAGATGGACACCCTCCGGAAGCAAGGCCTGATCCGGGAAAGCACGGACATGCTGCTGAACGAACTCGTCCTGATCACTCCGCGTGATTCCAAGCTTGCTTTTGCCACTGTGAAAGAACTGACCCGTCCGGATGTACGGACAATTGCGCTGGGACAGCCCGAGTCGGTGCCGGCCGGCCAATATGCGAAAGAGACGTTAACTGCGCTGAAAACCTGGGACGTCCTGAAAGACAAGTTCGTTTACGCCAAGGACGTCCGCCAAGTGCTCACTTATGTCGAAACCGGGAACGCAGATGCGGGATTTGTGTACAAAACCGATGCCATGACATCAAGCAAAGTCAAAATCGCCATCCGTGTTAACCCGGGCATTCATGCCCCGATTATTTATCCTGCAGGGATCGTGAAACAAACGAAACATCCCAAGGAAGCGGACGATTTCTATACTTATCTTCAATCTGAACAAGCCCGTGGGGTATTCTCCAAATATGGGTTTCAACTGCCATAATATGAACCCGTGCTAGACTGACCGCTGAAATCTATCAAGGGAAGTCACCCTAAAGAAGTAGAAAGGAGGAGGTTCAGCTTGGACTGGAGCCTTTTTGCAGAGCCTATAGCCCTATCCATCCAAGTCTCGCTGGCAGCCAGCGTTATCGTCTTCGCGGCCTCTCTTGCAGCAGCATGGAAGATGGCGCGGGCCCGCTTTCCCGGGCATAGCCTGCTGGAAACCTTCCTCCTGCTCCCGCTGGTGCTGCCGCCAACCGTCGTAGGCTTGTTCCTCCTCGTTCTGCTGGGAAGGAGAAGTTGGGTCGGCGAGGCGTATGAAAGTCTTACCGGCGGCCCGCTTCTATTTACTTGGGGAGCTGCTGTCATTGCCGCGGCAGTCGTTGCTTTTCCGCTTGCTTACCGTACGATGAAGACAGGCTTTGAGCAGGTAGACCAAGACTTGGAGGATGCGGCGAGAGCTTCCGGGGCGACAGAGGGCCAGGTGTTCCGCTACATCTCGCTCCCGCTGGCCCGCCGCACCGTCATCTCCGCTTACCTGCTCGGCTTTTGCCGCGGGTTGGGCGAGTTCGGGGCGACCCTGATGGTCGCCGGCAACATCCCCGGCCGAACCCAAACTATCCCGTCCGCCATCTATGTCGCCGCCGACGGGGGCAGCATGCCGATGGCCTGGGCCTGGGCCGGGACCATGGTGCTGCTGTCGTTCGCTATGCTCCTGCTATCGAACGGGCTCACTAAGGATTCATAAGTAACCAAATTACGAAAATAGCAAGCAGCGAGACCAAGCAGCAAGAAACCAAATATCCTGGACCATCAAGCAGATAAGTAAGCCAAGTAACCAAGTATCCTGGGCCGCCAAGCAGCTATGTAAGCCAAGTAACCAAAACCACCAAGCAGCCAAACTACCCGTCATGGCTAACGGACACCACAGCCCTTATTCCGCCGCAAAACATGGATTTCATATTCTAACGGACAAGAGATACCTTATTTCGCCCATTTTGCGACTAATAAGGGGGTTGTTGCCCTAATAAGGGCCTACATGTCCGTTACATTGGGAAACAACCCATATCGGGCACATTAACGGCTCTTAGGTCCGTTACAACACAAAAACACCCTTACCGTGGAACCAACCACGATAAGGGTGTTTCTAATTTAAGCCGCTGTCACCGCGGCAGCTGCCGCTTGGCGGCGCTGCTTGGCGGATTTGCGGAAGTAGAACAGCTCGTAGATCGCAGGTACGACGATCAGCGTCAGTACGGTTGCGGCCACCAGACCGCCGATAACTACGATCGCTAAGCTCTGGGAAACGATGCTGCCCTGCTCGCTGTGGCCGAACACCAGCGGGGCCATAGCGCAGATCGTGGCGATCGCCGTCATTAGGATCGGGCGCATCCGTGTAGCGGCTGCTTCCACGATCGCTTCACGGACCGTCATGTGCTCTTCGTTCTGCTTGATACGGTCGATCAGCACAATTGCGTTGGTCACAACGATACCGATCAGCATCAGCGCTCCGAACATAGCGGTAAAGTCAGGGGTAATACCGGACACCATCAAAGCGATGATCGCACCAATTGCAGCCAGCGGCAGCGAGAACATGATGGCTAGCGGTGCGCGAAGCGTTTTAAACGTAAGCACCATAATCAGGTATACCAGGCCGATGGAGATCAAAGCCGTCATGCCGATATCGGCAAAGTCGCCCGCCTGATCCGCCGAAGCCCCGCCTGCGAACAGCTCCACGCCGTCCGGCAGCTTCACTTCGTCAGCAGCTTTCTTAATATCCGCACCAATGGTAGACACTTTCTTCGGATCTACGTCCGCGGTAATTCTTACATAAGGCTTGCCGTCTTTGTGATAAAGCATCGCCGGTTCGTTACGCACTTCAAACTTCGCCAGCTTCGTAATCGGAGCCGGGCCTGCCGCGGTCATCAGCGTAATTCCTGTCAGATCGCTTTCGGATTTGGCCTGCACCACCGGATCCAGAATAACGGCCGCCGGTGTTTCATTAATTTCCACCTGCCCGATCGGCATCGGATTTAACATCATACCCAGCTGCATAGCAATTTCCTGGGCATTCGCCTGCGTCGGATCTACTTTATAGGAGAACACCGGTTTCGTATCGTTCATGTTGCTGGATACTTTCTCGATGCCGTCGATCTTTTGAAGCTTAGCCGTCACTTCATCAGCTACCTTGCTCAGTGCGCTTACGTCGTCGCCCATAATATCTACGAACTCGGAAGTCGAGCTGCCGCCAAAGATGCTGGTTTCATTAGCGGAAATCGTTGCGCCTTTGAACTTGGATTTTTGCGCCAGCACATGGTCGATAAACTTCTGCGCATCAGCGCCTTCTTTCATAGCTACGGTGAAATCCGCCTGTGTCAGCGAGGAAACATTCCCCCACTTCGCACCGTCGGCACTGCGTCCGGATTGAAGAAGCACTTTTTCCGTCTGATCCTGCTTCATTAAATCCTCTTCCATCAGCTTCGCATTTGCAAGCACATCGCTGACAGGCACGTCATTCGGATATTTCATTTGTACACCCACATAAGATGCATCAGACGCGTCCAGCGCTGCCTTAGGCATATTCATGTAAGCCGCGATAGAACCTACAAACACTACCAGCGTCAGTGTCAACGTCACCCATTTGTGCTTCAGGTTCCAAGTCAGGAAGCCCGAGAAGCGCTTGGATGGAGCGTGTTCTTTCATAGTCGAATGTTTCAGCAGCCAGGAGCTGAGCAGAGGCACTACCGTCAGAGCTACGACCAGGGAAGTAAGCAGCGAATACGTCACGGTCAGCGCAAAAGGCAGCAAGAACGCCTGCAAGCTTCCGCGCAGCAAGCCCATCGGCAGGAACACGGCTACAGTTACAATGGTGGATGAGGTGATGGCACGCGCCACCTCTTTGGTCGCCCCGATAATCATGTCGCGGGACATCGGTTCCTTTTGCAACCGGCGGTAAATGTTCTCGATCACTACGATACTGTCATCCACCAGACGCCCGACCGCAACCGCTACTCCCCCTAGAGTAACAATGTTCAGCGTAATGCCGGAGGCCTTCAGCAGGTATAGCGTAACTGCCAGAGACAACGGAATCGATACGATCGTAATCAGCGTTGCTTTGAAATTGCGCAGGAACAGCAGAATGACCACTGTTGCAAAAAGCGCACCCATTAATACTTCACGCATCATATTATTAACGGAGGTAACTACCATATCGGAAGTGCTGAATACTACGTCTACTTCGGCATTTTTCACATCTTTATTGAGCTGGTCTACAGTTTCTTGGACTTCTTTGCCCACCGCTACCGCGTTGGCGTTCGCTTCTTTCGTGATGACCGCGAACAGCACATCTTTCCCATTTGCCCGGCTTACGCTCTCCTGGTTGGAGACCATGTCTACGGAGGCAATGTCCTGCAGGGTTGCGCCCGCTGCGACCGGCAGTTTTTTCAATGTATCCACGCTGTCGATGGTCGAAGTTACGTTGACGTTGCCTGTTTGGCCGCCGATCGTTTGCTCCCCGATGGAAGCCGACACGCTGCGCCCTTGAAGCAGAGTCATAAGCGACTGTGCATTCACCTTATACTGTGCCATCTTCGCCTGATCCACTTTCACGTGGATTTGCGGGGATGTTTTGCCGTAGAGGCCTACGCTTGCCACGCCGTCAATTTTTTGCAGTTCCGGCAGGATTTTTTCTTCGGCTGTCTTGATGTTCTGATCCGTCAATCCCTCGTCAAACGACATTGTAATTTGCGAAATCGGAATCATCGAGGTGTTGAACTGAACCACAAACGGCTTCATGACGCCCTGCGGGAATTGCAGCGAATCGATCGCCTTCTGCACTTCCTGCGTAGCTTCCTTCATATTGGTCTTGCCGTCAAAATTCATGTTCACTTGGGCAAAACCGTCCCCCGCGTTCGAGAACATTTCTTTCTTGCCTTTTACCGTCCCGACCGCTTCTTCGATCGGCTTCATGACGTTCTTTTCCATCGATTTAGCGTCTTGGCCTTGGCCCAGCACCGTTATCGTTATTTGCGGGTTATCCGCCTCCGGCATAAATTCCATGGGCAGTGTCGTGTAACTGATCGCCCCGATCACGAGCGCCATAATGACGAGCAGCCCCACCGCCGCTTTGTTAGTGAATGACCATTTGGTTAACCATGTCATCATTGTTGTTCCCCTTCCCTTTCCTTTACTCCATGTTCTTTGCGTTCTGAAGTTTACCGACTGCCCAAATACCCTTTATGGCATATCGCGCTTCTTTTTTGTGACTTCTGTCAGGCCGCGTCCGTATCGAGTGCTTCATCACAGAACTAAGTGTAAAAGAATTCCTTTCCCGCCGTAACGGACCCGGGATGGTTTTCGATACTGGACCCGAGACCGATGAAAAGTACACGAATTTACAAAATGGTTACAGTACCCATTACTGAATCCTTGGTGACCGGGGTGCGATGGTGGGTAGTTTTGACCCTCCCTTGGTCACTCGGGCGTGATGGTGGGTAGTTTTTACCCTCCCTTGGTCACTGGGGCGCGATGGGGGCCACGTAGGTGGT
Organism: Paenibacillus gansuensis; assembly: GCF_042684925.1. NCBI lineage: Bacteria > Bacillati > Bacillota > Bacilli > Caryophanales > Paenibacillaceae > Paenibacillus > Paenibacillus gansuensis. The sequence continues at coordinate 226,899 of NZ_JBHUME010000011.1, forward strand.
CTATGTATATATTTTATATTGCTAAGTAATTCCAATCTGTGCTACAATTCCTATACAAACATTATACAAACTAGGTACAAAGTTGGAGGCGGTCCTCATTGCAACACATCATCGTATAAAGGTTTGGGCTTTAGGCGCAGTGACTCTTCTTGGTTTATCCCTTACCGTTTGGCTGAAAGGGCACTGGGCACTGCCCCTCGCTTACGCGGGTGTCGTATCCGCGTGGATTTATCTTCTGTATCCCTATTACCGTATCTTGCAATCGGCCGGTACGGCGGAATTTCAAACAGCGGCGGCACATGAACTGCTCCAAACTCCGGATGCCCATCCGGGGCTGCCAAACGATACGCTGCCTCACGTGCTGATGAAGCTGGCGGAATTGAACCGGCATATCGAGACAGCAGCAAGCGCCATTCAAGAGAATGCGGCGGATGTAGAAGCCCGGGCCGAGCAGATTACACTTGCCTCGGCGGACATTACATCCGGAATTCAGGGGCAAACGGCGGGCACGGAGGAAACACTGCATCAGGGACAAGAGGTGCTGCAGCAGTTTCAGCAAACAAAGGACACCCTCCACTCCACTGCACAGACTACCGGGGAATGGGTGAAGCAGATGGAGGCCGGACGCGGCGTTCTGGAACAGCTTCTATCCGACATGTCCCGCATAAAGCACCGGACGGAGCTGGCTAATGAAAGCTACGAAACCTTCGCCAAACAAATCAAACAGGTACAAGCCCTGTTCCTGCAGATCAAGGATATTGCAGACCAGACACAGCTGCTCAGCCTGAACGCCGCGATCGAAGCCGCCCATGCGGGCGAATACGGGGCCGGATTCAGCGTCGTTGCCGATGCCATCCGTAAACTCTCCGGCGAGGCTAAGAAGCTGTCCGAAGATATCGGACGCACCATGAACGACCTGCTCAAGCAGGCCGACCATACCGCTTCGGCGATGCACGAACAAGATCAACTCATTGCCGCCGGCTCCGAACGTACGGAGCATGTACGCAAACTGCTGCTGACGCTTTCCGGCTCGGCTAACCAGGCAGCAACCGAACAGCAGGTGCTTATATGCAATACCGGCAAACTCGAGCAGTTGTACGATCACCTGTATGGCCGCCTGCGACGGTTAACAGAGGTTTCGGCAGCCGTTTCCGGGAAAGCGGAGTTATCTTCGGAAGCTTCGCAAATCCAACTGATGAGCCTCGTGGAGTTAAGCGCTTCGTTAGACATTCTCAAGGGTGTGGCTGCCCAGCTGTCAGACGAGCTTTTGCAAGCAGGACTGGATCCGGCCCAAGTAAAATGGATCCGCCCTTTTCAACTGTAACCGTCCGAAATACATAAACCTAAATCTAATGGAGGAATGAACATGATTAACGCATCGTTATACCGGGATATTTTTGACCAAAGTGTGGGGGAAGTTCAAGAAATAGCAGGCATGATAAGCCGTGCTCAGCTGGATACGGCCTCTTTAAAATATGAAACGCAGGTGCCGCAGCTGGAGTATATGTGCCTGATTATGGAGAATATGGTGATAACAAAAAAACCTAAAGCGGTTATCTATGCCGGGTTCCAGAAGCTTTCCCGTGCCGTGGCCCCCGTACTGGAGCGTTTTTTTACGATGGCGGAAACGGCGGAGAAGGTGTATATCTTCGGCGTTCCTGACCAGGAGCGCCCGGCGCATCCGAATGTAGAATATATTCACCTGCCGGAAGATCACCCGCTGGTCCGGGAATGGTTCCTGGTCGTCCAGGCTCCAACGATGAAAATGATGATGACCGCTTATGACCTGGAAGGATTCGGCGTACATGCCGTGGAAGAGAACCGCAAGTTCCGCGGCGTAAAGTCCAACTCTCCGAAACTGGTAGACCAAGCGGCACAGCTTCTGGCGAATGTTGTTGATTCGGCCAAAACAGGAAACAGAGCATGATCAAGCCGGATGCCAGACGCAGCGGCTTACTCTGGGTGGCGCTGGGGGCCGCCATGTGGGGCACGGACGCCTTGTTCCGCAGCGGATTGGTGGAGCGGCTCACCTCGCTGCAGATCGTTTGGCTTGAGCATGCCTTGATCAGCCTGATGATGCTGCCTTGGATCATCCGCGCCTTCCGCAAGCTGTCCGGCTTGTCTGCCGGCGGGTGGCTGCTCCTGCTCGCCGTCTCGTGGGGAAGCTCCGCCCTCGCCACCTGGGCGTTCACGGAAGCGTTCCGCTACGGCCACCCGAGCGCGGTCGTCCTGCTGCAGAAACTGCAGCCCCTTTTCGCCGTCCTGGCGGCGAAATGGCTGCTGCGCGAGCGCTGGTCCAGCACCTACTACGTCGTGCTGCCCGGAGCCTTGCTCGGCGCCTACGTGCTGTCGTTCGGGTTCTCCGCCCCCTTCACCGCAGCACACGGCGGCCAGTGGGCCGGCTCCCTGCTCGCGATCGCTGCTGCGCTGCTCTGGGGCTGCGGCACGACCTTCGGCCGCAGCCTGCTCCAGCGCTTCAGCTTCGCGGAGCTGACCGGGCTGCGCGTCTTCTGCGCGCTGCCGATGCTCACCCTGCTGCAGACGCTGCAGGGCGGACTGACCCCAGCCCTCGGGGAGCTGACTTTCCCCCTCGGGCTGGACCTGTTCCTGCTCTCGCTGGTTCCCGGCTTGGCAGGGCTGCTCCTGTACTACTACGGCTTGCAGCGCACGCAAGCCGCCTATGCCGCCATCGCCGAGCTGTCGTTTCCAGCGGCCGCCCTGCTCATCAACCGGTACTTCCTGGGCCAGTCCGTTTCCATGGCGCAAATCGCCGGCGTGCTCTTGATCTGGCTCATGGTAGCTTACCTGTCCCGGCAGAAGGAGAACCCGCTGCCCGCGCTCGCGGCACGGAATCACAGGGCCCAAATGTTATAACATCTCCCTTAACCGTGGTACGCCTGCCTGTTCTTTTTATAAGGAACAGCAGGAGTTCCACGGTTTTCATCCCTTTCGCCCAGCTACAAACACGCAAATTCACAAAGAGACAGACCTTGGAACTATGGTGATATCCGGCGGCCCTGTGATAGGATGTACGTAAGTAAACCATCCAGCGGGAACCGCTTACAGACAAAGGCAAACTTGCCGAAAGGCAGGGACGCAAAGCACCAGGGCTACGGATAACGCATCTATGCCGGCTGTGTTACCTAACAAGAGGTCGCTCTTATTAGGAGATGTATAGCATGAAAAGCCCCTCAGACTACCTCCACAATGCCTTATCGATGAAACGGTCCTCTTTTCCCCAAGAAGAAAAGAAGCGCCATTACCGTGAATTGCTGGTACGGATGAAGAATGAATACGGCCTGCTGCTGAATGCTGATCATCCGGACAAGCATACTGAAGCTATGGAAGTATATCGGCAAATCATGGTTCTAAACCAAGGATGACCGCTTATGTTAGCCGCAAATACCAACCATAAGGTTGGTATTTTACTGCATGTCGCGCGTCTGTTCGTCTGCAATGCTTTGTACATCCTCGGCTGTAATGGTCAAGTAGGCGTACCCGTCTTCCTCATGCCTCTTCAAAGCCCGCTGCTTCATATATTTGGGGCTGGCCTCACCTGCATCTTCATCATAAAACAGCAAGATGCCGTCGGATTTCCTAAGCAGCAGCTGATCTCTTGCCGTAAGCTGCCACACACCGCTGTACGGCTGGTTGCTGACCGATCCGCAGTAATCCGCGCCTTTGAGAATCCCGCGGTAATAGTCCTGTTTGGCCTCGGGCCATTTCTCTTCCGGATTAAGATAAGCCGTAATAATAGCCAGTTTTACATCGGGATACTGTTTCTTCAGCTCGATGACAACTTCGCACGCCCACAGGTCCACCCCGTATTGACCCGCCGTAATCACCCATTCCAGCCCTTCTTCGATCAACGGAACCAGCTTATCCCGCAAAGCCTGCTTGATATAGACGATCCCTGCATGCTTCTGGTCATATATGCTCAATTCCTGAGCCCGATAGCCTGTAACAAGCAGTGTTTTCACCCTTAGGATTCTCCTTCCGTTGAAATTCATTGTTTTCTAATTATACCGCTTTAAGCCGTTCATAACTGTTTTTTCATCAATTACCATCCAGTCTTTTTACCTTGACAAGAAAAGTTACACTGGTACAATATTCATAAAATAACACATGAATTTTTTTGCATATACTTGATCATTCCTATTTTTTTCGGGTAAAAGTTGCACTTAGACAACACTCTTTGGTTTGTACAACAGCAGTGCTAACGAGAAGGAGATATGGCTGAAGGTGCTGGCTTGGACCGTTGCCGTTATAATCGTGTCGCTGAATTTGTACATGCTGTATCGGACGTTCTTTTAAGAGAAGGGGCTGCCCCAAGGTTGATATAACCTTGAGGCAGCCCCTTTGTTGTCTTTCCGACGCCCTGCGGCGAAAGGTATAAGTTGGCAGTAACTAGAGCACAGTAACAAGTATCTGTAAGCAGCGTGACTCCAGTCAAGCGAGGTAGAACTTCATGCATGTATTATTTACGCTTGCCATCCTTTGCTTTGTATATTTTAAAGGGGACTGGCGCGATTGGCAGAAATACGGTTTGTCGATGTTCTATCCCGCCGCCTGTGACCTGCTCTATAACATTTTGTGCCAGGATAAGCTTCTATGGAGTTATCATCCGGACCCGCACTTATTTCCCCGCTCTCATGTGGCGGTCGATCTCCTCTATACGTTCCTCATCCTGCCTTCTGTTGCCTTAATGTACTTAACGAACTACCCTTTCGGCGAACGGGCCTGGCGTCAATGCAAATATATTTTGCTGTGGGTAGCCGGCTCATTGGCTGTGGAATATGTGTTTATCGCCTTCGGCAGGCTGGAATTAATGAACGGATACCGGTTTTGGATGGAGGCCCTGTTTTACCCCACCATGTACCTGATGCTGCGCCTTCATTACACCCGTCCCGTGCTTACTTATCTGATTTCCATCTTCATTATCTGGTTTTTGATGAGCGTATTCGAAGTTCCTTTGCCGCACTGAAACCCTGGATGCTTACACATCATATTCCAGCTGCTTCCGCGCCTGCGAGATGAAATCCAGCGGCGATTCAATGGCAGTTTCGTCATATTCCACGGCACCGATCCTCAAATCCAGCTCCACGGAGAACCGTCCTGCATAATCCTGCATATTCAGATCCTCCACCTTGTCCCTCAACCGGTCAATGACAATGTTGGCGCCTTCCCTGTCCGTAAATAGCAGCATGCCCCACGTAGGGTTATTGCTGTTAAGCATGTAAAGGGAGTCGTTCGTCCGGATGGTAGTCTGGCTGAGCGAAGAAACATCGAAAATCGCCTCCGTCATCTGGTCCTCACTGATCATCTGCTTAATTTCATCCCAATACTTCACGTTGGCCACAACCAGTGTCAGAGGAATCTGATACCGTTTGGACAGGGCCATAAAGATGGTAGCATCCTTTTGGAAGGAGCGGATATTTTTCAGGTTGGTATGTTCGTCCATCGTGGCCAGGGAGACCGTCGCTTTTTTCAATCTGGCATTCTCCGCCTGGATCGCTTTATTTGCATATGTCAGCAGCCAGGTAGTCAGCGTATAAATCGGGGTCATGATCAGCCAAAAATAAGTCTGAAGCTCCACCACCCCTCCGGTTACAGCCGTCCGGTACAACGTGAACGTGCCGTAGCCGAACAGGAACAGGATATTAATAATCAGGCCCGTGGTCACATTCGTGAAATACGTGATAATGGCGATCAGAAACGCAACGTTAAGAAAAATAATATTCCGCAGATACTGATCCGGATCTCCGCCAATATAAACGATGGTCAGAAACGACAGCAGAAACAGTGCCAGAAATGCGCCGTCAGAAAGGAAGCTGCTTAGATTTCGCCTCATATCCTGTCCTCCCCGGTTCTGCGCTTCTTATATTTAATAAACAGCAGCATCAGCGATACGAGTACCAGAACGAGCACCAGCACTAAAGACACCAGAAACTGCACTACGTCTTTCCGCTGAAGCACATCGGCTATCGCTGTAGAGGAAGGGGCTTCCGCCTGCTTTTTGAAGCGGTATGGATAGACGTTGCCGTCCAGGTCGGTCACCGCGCCGTCGCCGTATATTTTGTACAGCGTCCCCTGATTGGAAACCAGCTTGGAGGCCAGGTTGTATGCTTCCGGAGAAGCCCCTGTAACCGCCAGCAAGGCATGGCCCGCTTCGTAAGGAGACGGGAGCAGCTGCAAGGAACCGATCTGCCGCCCATAGTCGGTATCGATACTCATTTTCTCATTGGAAACAAAGCCTTCACCCTTCTCGTCGTAGCGGAAATACAGCTTATCGTTCGTATGTTGAATCAGACGGTTATCCTGGTAGCTTCCGATGGCGATGATCTGTTTGGATTTCAGCTCGTTTTCTCCGGCTGTATCGCTGACAAAGGTTACCTCACCCGTATTGCCTACCGCATATTGCCCGAGCAAGTTGAAGATATTCGTTAAAGCCAGGTAGGTCTCTCCGTTGCGCTGCTGCGGGAGAACCACCGCTACCTGGTTATAGCTGCCGTCCCGGAGGAACGGATACGGGTAGTTGTTGAACAACAGCTCCGTCCGGTCTTTCGTATTCAGCTGCAGCATCGAATCTTTCGTCACATAGGCCCAAGGCATCTGATTCTGATTATCAGTGCAATATAATTCTTTGATCTCCAGATCAAATGCTGCCGTAACGGTGAAATTCCCGCTGATATTCAGGTTTTTAGGAATCGGCAGAGACAGCGTATCCCCGTCGGCGAGCTGCGGCGTCAGTTTCTTGCTTCCGATCGGTGTGCCGTTCACCAGAATGGTCACCAGGGAACGGTCGAAATCCAGATTGCGGGCATACCGGAAATTCAACCGGATTTTGCTGGCCTCCGCTATCGAGCGGTTTGCCGGCAGTGCGATATAATACTGCTTCTCCCTGTGCTGCGGCCCGGTCAGCTTATCCCCTGTTCCCGTCAGCTGAATGTCGCGTGAAATGCCGTAAGCCGGCGTATCGACGTTCGTGCGCTCGTCCACTATTTTGACAGCAGCCTTGATTTGCTGCATCAAAGCCGGGTTAGCCGCAAGACGTCCCGCTTTGCGGAGCAGGTCCGCGTTTTCCGACGTAATGACCAGCGTCGGACGGTCCGGCAGGATAACGACCTGAAGGAGCGCTTCCTTCATGGGGTCGCGGCCGTTCAAGTCGAGCTGATCCCGCAGGCCCGGAGCAAGGCGGCTTGTCCGGCCGACAACGACCTGCATGCTGTGCTTCTGCAATTCGGCTGAACCATATTCCAGCAACGGGATCAGCTTCTCCTTGAGCGGGTTGGACTGCGCGAAACCTGACAGCGCATAAACCGCGGCCTCCATCTCCTCAGGCTCAGCCTTAGGCGGCACAGCTACAGCCGCTCTTCCGTTGTTCATAGCATCCAGTCCTGCGTAGAATTTGTGGAAATCGCTGATGCTCGCTGACATAGGCTTTACAGTATAATCAACACTCACATGAGATGTATCGAACAGCTGAAGCCAGTGTTCCCGTGTCTGTGTAGGCGGACAGAAAGAGTCCGTATCGTCCGTTTGGATATATCCCTCCACAACCAGTGTGTTGGTTCCCTTGACCAGCAGGGAGCCCGGTACGTTGACCGTCAGCTGCTGACGGGTCAAATCGGAAAGCTCGGGACGGAATGAATAGAACCGCGATCCGTTCATCAGGAACGTAATGCTCGATCTTTCGTTCAAGAGCAGCTGCGAGGCTTTATAATCCAGATGTACCTTCACATTCTTAATGCTCCAGGTGTCCGGTATTTCAAAAAATTGCTGGCGGTAAGTCGAAACTCCCGACAACGCATTCTCCGTATCCGTGAATGGAGTCACGTAGGTCTCAAGCTGAGCAGGACCGGCCGCGCCTGCCGGCTCGGGCATAGCCGCCAGCAGTCCCAGCAGGATCCCGGCAGCCAAGAGAAGTGCCGCAACTCTGTTTTTCATAATTGCACGTCCTTTACCATCCTTTTTTCAAAAACGTTCCGTTTTGTACCAGCGCACTTCGCGCTTGAGAATCTGATCCTTTATGTAGGCATATAATCCGTAGGCCGCCACAACCATCCACATCTGGCAGTAGGAGACGTACATCAGCAGGATGATCCACAGATTGGACAGCTTGAGTTCCCCTTTTTCCGTAATCAGCGTAATATAAGTTCCCACTACAAACAGGGTAATGGCGAGCGCCCACAGGAAGGAGCTTAATCCGGCCAGCGTGGTGTGAACGTAACCCAGCGCGTGGAGGATCAGCAGTGCATCCGACGTAAGCAGCGAGCTTAGCAGCAGGAAGTAGATAGACAGAAAATAGGCAATGTCGAAACGGATGCGGGCTGCTGCGGGGTTGAAAAGCAGCTTTGCATTTTTGACTATGACATAAATGTTACCTTTGGCCCACCGCGACCGCTGTTTAAACCAAACCTTTACGGTTTGCGGCTCCTGTTCCCATGTGACAGACATCGGCTGGAATTTGATCCGGTACCCCATCATATAAATGCGGAAACTGATTTCCGTATCTTCAGCTATCGCTTTGACATCCCACCCGCCGATCTGTTCCACGATGCTCCTCCGCATAATGAAGTTCGTTCCCGGAATTGTACACAGCTTAAACAGCTTCCATCTACCTGCTTGAGCCATCCATTGGAAAGACAGCGTTTCGATGTTGATGAACCGGGTCAGCAGGTTCGCATTCCGGTTCCGCGTCCGGAACTTTCCGATCACGGCTCCCAGCGAGCCGTCCTTCACGATTTCAGCCACGAGATAGGAGAGGGCCTTTCTTTCCGGTGTGTTATCCGCATCATAGATGGCAATGAGTTCCCCTTTGCTTTGAGCAAATCCGATATTCAGCGCATTCGACTTACCTTTGCCGCCAGTGACCTTGTCCGTATTAATCACCGTCAGATTACGGTCCTTATAACGATTCTGTATGCCTTGAAGCAGCTCGCTGCTGTTATCCGAAGAGTTATCGTTAATGATAATGATCTCGTAGCGGTCGGGGTCGTAGTCCAGTGCCAGCAGGGACTCCACTGTCTTCCCAATGACTTTCCCCTCATTGTGGGCCGGTACCATGATCGTGACGAACGGAAGTACCCGGGGCAGCTGAGGCAGCGGCGAAGTTTCGCATTCGATATAGTACAGATATCCGGCGATAATCAGCACGACGTTCACCAGCAGCAAGGACCAGATGCAGAGAACGGATAAGAGCATAAGAATATCGGCTAACGTCATATGCTTTCTCCTTGTTTCATGTATTTGCGTTTGTAAAGCCTTCGCCCGATGTAGTAAAAATAAGCGAATACAAGCAAGGACAGCACGATGACGACAATGAAGAACTTGTTCTGCCAGGAAAAAAGAGTCGTTAAACTCTGCGCATTCGCCTCCTGATAAACATGTTTGGATTTCACTTCGGCGTAGGCGTTGCCCAAAGCCACCGTGCTGCCGTTCACTTTCAGGATGCCGCCCTCGGATTGAACATAATAGCGGCGGGTATGCACGCTATGCGGTGTGTTTTTGTAATCCGCTATAGTCATCCACCGCTCTTCCAGCAGGGGCAGCATCTCCTGCCATTCCTTCTGCGTTTCAGGCATGGCGGCGGCAAGTGCCGTATCCATCGGGAACGCTCCCAGCGACAAACCGGTCTGATCGTACTGCTGCAGATCGCTCAGCTCCATCATATACGGCGATGAACGGAACGGCTGCGATGTATTTACGGGCGCGCGGGGCATCGGCTTCTTGTTGGGAAACAGCACCGCCGAATCGAAGAACGACAACCCCTCAGCCCGGAACAGCCCGTCGTTGGCCCAATAAAGCTCCGCACCGATACCAAGGGGAGCGATACCGCCGGCAATCAGCGTATCCAGGAACCGCTCCAGCTGAGTGTTCAATAGAGGGTTGCTGCCGCTGATTGCGGAATACACGGCAGGTGTCTGCACAAGGACGGTACCGTTCCTGTTCTGTACATATTTCAGCGTCTCCAGGTAACGCTTCATGGCAGGATACTCTTCATTGGAAAAGACCGGCCGGGCGCTGATCAGAAACGGAAATCCCGAATTGTACAAATCATCCGCCATCCTGCGGAGCAGCTCTAAATCAGAAAAAGGGTACACATCCGTGAACATCAGATACGTAGAGCCTTGCCGGCCCATTTGCAGCCAGCCTTTAAGGACACCCGATATAGCTATCTTGCTAAGGTCCCCACGGACATAATACGGAACATAGGCATAACGCCCGTCCGAAATGCCATAGGGTGCACTCCATCCCTCCGGCTCCGAAGCAAGCTCGCCATATTCGGCAGTGCCGGCCTTCATTTGAAATGCATAAGAGATCGGTTCCTTTGTCAGAAACCTCTGCCTGAACCGCCCGTCGGATAACTCCAGCGCTCCGGGGCGCCCATTACGCAGCCCCAGCTGTAAACCGTTGCTGATTCGTTGCGGAGGCTCCGCCCCTATGTGCATCCATGCGCCGTTGTAACTGCTGCTGTCAGCTGCAAAATCCGTTTTAGTCCACAAGGAAGACAAGTCTGGAGCGTTACGGATACTAATGATACGGTTATAGTCCGCCAAATCACCTGCTTCGTAGCTTTGGAGCGGCTTCACGGTTACGCTCAGCCGGAAAGCATACAGAAGGCGTTTCAATTCTTCTACGTTGCCCTCTTTGGATGTACCTGCTCCTAAACTGTCATAGAGCAGAAGCACTTTCGGTTCCTCAGCCGCTTCTGCGCGGCAGGCAGCGCCTAACGGAAGAAGGAAGCATAGAATGGCAGCCAGCTGAATGAGCAGCCGTTTCTTCATGACATCCCCCTCCTTCGCGCTTTGGTTTCCCGTTCAGCCCACAGGCGCCTACCGATAGCGTCTGTCAGGGTTACGAACAAAACCAGGTCAAACGCAGCAGTAAACATAAATTCATGCTTCGCCAGATCGGCGTCACCCGCCCCGATGACGGAAACTGCAATACCGGACAAACCCATCAGAATCAGGAGCCCCATCAGGGGAAGACGCAGAAGCTGTCTCCAGTCCCTTCGCAGATAGGACGACACAAAATGAGGCGCATACAGGCCGATGATCAATATGACCCAAATAACAATGAAACCGGCTGTTTTCGGGCTAAGCGCCTTTTTGAAAATGCTGTAACCAGAGAAAAAGAATGTCTTCGTACCGGCCGGTTTACCTGCAAATCTCTCATAATTACCCATTGCCTCCGGCCGGATTGTAAATGCGTTTTTCGCTGCAAAATTCAGCATTTGAACCGCCTGTCCCGGATTCTTTACGTAGTACAGAGCTATCGAAACGAATCCGTATTTGGGATAGAACGATTTCTGCAGCAGCGGGTCATCGGCTTCAATGGTAGGATAGGGCTCGTAGTAAATGCTTTTATTCAACAAAGCATACTGCTTGTCTATGCCGAACGATTCCAGCGTCTTTTCCGGATCCGGCGAGTCCTTCAGGACCCCCCTCATCATGGCATGATACTGGTTGATGTACACGTATTCCTGCGGAATCAGCACATAGCTGGCCACCCCTGCCGCCATCACAGTCACGAGTATGGCTGCCGTAACGGCACGGAACCGCCATTCCCTGCGCAGCATCAGGAAGAGCACGCCGACAGCCGCGATAAGAAGCCCTACCGGCGCATGCTGCTGTTTACTGGTAGTCAACAGGAATCCGCTCGTCCCGAACAAAGCGATCATGGCATAATCGTTGTAGCGTCCCCTGTATAGAAGCAGGCCGGATGCGAGCAAAAATACCATCATAATCAGAACTACAGATTCGCTGTAAAAAGAAGAGAAGTAAGCCGTATAAGCGGTATCGCCGAATATAAACACAGCTAAAGCTGCGATAAGGTAGCCGCGGATCCTCTCCAGCCGCCATGTCGCGGCCTCCACAAGAACATAAACAGCAGCAGTATATAGGGTCAAATAGAGAAGGGCCTGAATTCTCAGATCAAACACTTGAGTACTGAACAGGAGTTTATTCAGCCAAACCGAAATTTGGATAAACAAAGACTGCGACGTCATGATCATGGATGGATTTTCGTTAAAGTACTGAAAAATTCCATACTGTTTTACGTAATATCCGAAATACTGCTTCCCGTACTCGGGATCATTAAAATACAAGCCGTTTCCATATGCTACGCGGAAATAGTCCCCGTTATCGGCCATACCTACGTACGGAGGCGTAAACAAGGCGAGTGCGGTTATCAGAAATATTCCCAGAGCCGCAGCTGCCGCAGGCGTCATAAGCCGGAAGTACCGCTGTAGAAACGAAGCAGATTCAACCCGGGAAGCAGCTGGAGTAATGATGTTGTTCATAGCTGCACTTCCCCCTGTAAGCATAAAATTTCATAATTCCGGTCAATAGGCTGCAGCAAGCAGCGCCATTAAATTATCAAACGAGTAGGCCTGGCCTGCCGCGTCGCCGAAGCCGCCGTTGAGCGGGTTGTTCTCGTCCCTGATTTGGAACTCTTTAACCCGCAGCATACTGTCCTTATATAACTCCTCGTCACCCAGCTGGGAACCGATCATCGCTGCAGCGGCATAAATCGCAGTGGAGCGAATATCTGTATCGGGCACCCCGTCCGGCGTATACCGTCCGTACAATGTGCCTTCTTTCACGTGCTTCTTCAAAAAAGAAATGCTTTCCGGTTTCTGGGCGTTGATTTCCGTCAGAGCCAGAATGGTGAGCACCGATTCTAACGTGTTGATCCTGTCCTTGTTGTAGGTTCCCGTGCTGTAGTTATAACTTGCAGCGTAAAAAGGGAAGGAATCGGACAAATATCCCCCGGAGATGATGCTGAGCAGGCCGGGGATCAGCTCTTTCTCCTGCTTTTTGGGCAGAAACAGCTGCAGTGTCTTCAGGTCGATGTAACATAAGGTGATAGCATCGTTGGTTTTGAGCAGACGGTCATCATAGAAATCGTATAATTTGTCGTTTTGGATCACAATTTCGGAAAATTTGCCGCCGTATAGTTTGGCCAATGAGGTATAGGACCGGTCGTCAAACTTCTCCCCGGCCTCGTATAAGGAACGGATGATGCGCAGATCGTCTACAGCCGCGTTGACTTCATATTGTTTATCCAGCTTTGGGCTGTAGCGGTAGCTGAACATCTTTTCACGGCCGAATACCGCCTTGGTGCGCTCCCACTCTTCCCGATAGCGGTCCTCTTGGCCCGTCAGCGCATAAAACCGGAGAAGAAGGCCGGCCGACTCGCTGAGAACCTCATGGCCGGTCGCCATAGGGGCGTTCTGATCCGACTCAATGTAATTCGTATATACACCATACTTTCCGGACAAATCTTCCGTAACAAAAGGATAGAGGAGCGCTCTCATCTGCTGCACCCCGGCTTCTTCCCCGTAATGATTTGGAGGGAGCAGGGACCCGCCCGAAGAGGAACAAGCAGTTAACAAGCCTATCCATACTGCCAGGACCAGCAGCCCGACCGAACGTTTCCATTTCATCCAGGCATCTCCTACATCAAAGTAATCCATAAATTACCCCTTATACTTTACCCCATAAAATAATGCTTTGTAACAGACCGGATAGAAAATGAGTCCATGGGTTCAGGAAGTCATTTCCAGAAGCGTAACCCGCTACTTCCAGCATAAGACGAAGGTAGTACTTCTATCATAAGGCAGAACGGTGAGAAAAGAATGTGACAAAGATTAGAAGTATTAGTAGAAAGTAATTTCATAAAAAAGAGGACTGCCCTAAGGCCGCCCTTTACTTTCCATACCCCCGTATTAATTGATCTTTACCAGTTCAAAATCGTCGAACACCGACCAGTTCCCTGCATTTGCATCGGTCCATACCCCGATGTTTACAGTACCGTTGGTTACGGTAAAGGAGGCCGTCTCGTATTTGGTCCAGCTGCTGACGGCTGTGCCGCCGATGGCTGCCGTCACCTCATTACCGCCGTATCCGTTGGCATACAGGTGCATTGCTTTCTGCCCGCCGCCGGAGCGCACCCATGCGGACAACTTATAGGTTCCGTTAGGTACAGTAAGTTGCTGGGAAGTGAGCTGCTGGTAAGCCCCGCCCTCGTAGTGAACCAGCTTATAAGTACCGTTATGCGGATCGCCCGAGTCCACTTTGTGAGCTAACGCCTGACCTGCGGGATGCCACTCGCTCCAGTTCGACAGGCTGCCTGTCTCGAAACCCGCATTTTGGATCGGGTTGCTAATGCTCATGCCGCTGCCTCCCTGCCATTGCAGAGTGACTGCAGCCTTGGCCGGCAGTGTGTACTCGATTTTTTGACCGTTCCAACGTACCTTGAACGTATTCTGGGAACTGCTGTTGTTGACAGCCAGTAAGGAGATCGTACCGTCCGGATTGCGGAAGGCCACGTTCTCGATGCCGCCGCTGAAATTATTTGTCGAGATACGCACCGCGCCCGGTTTCACGAATTTCGTCAGGTGGCCTAGCGCATAATACTCCTCATTTTTGGTGTAATTTCCTGTATTTGAGTCGATAGTCACCACACCGCGGCAGTTCGTGCACCCGCCGTTAATCGGGCCTCCGTTCTGGTCCAGCGCCAGGTTCCAGGTTTGTGTTGTTTTGGCCCAGTTCCGAGCCGTTCCAATAATAATGTTCGTCATGAACCATTGCATGTTATCGCCAAAATTGGTCGCCCAACCGCCGCCGGAGCACTCCGTAAAGTAAATATTTTCGGTCGGGTACTTGTCGTGAATGGTGGATTGCGGAGATGCGTTATCTCCTCCGTAGCAATGCCATGCGGTACCGTCAATCACATTGCGCACGTCGGCATCCGCCAGCAGCTGATCCGGGTACCAGGATTTATCCCAGTTATGGTCAAAACCGATGATTTTCGTGTTCAGCTGATTGTTGTTGAAAGCGGGCGCAAGATAGTTTTTGATAAAATTGGCTTGTTCGGACGGGCCCATACTCATCGAAGGATAGCCTGTTGTGGCATAATCCGGCTCGTTCTGAACCGTGATGGCATACACAGGAACTCCCTCGGCCTGATAGGCTTTCAAATATTTCACAAAATAGTTGGCATAGGACGTGTAAACCCCGCTGTCCCAATATTTCAGATAGGAACCGTGCAGTTGGTCGTTCACTTTCATCCACGCCGGCGCGGACCACGGGCTTCCCATCACTTTCAGGGCGCTGTTCTTGGCCATAGCTCCTTTAATCGCAGCAATGACGTCGGCGTCTTTAGCGATAGAGAAGCGCGTTAAGTTGTAATCCATCTCGCCGGCCGGTGCATCATCGTAAGTCCAGCTGCCGTCCTGGTTAAAATCGGAAGCGCCGATGGTGTGGCGGACCAAACTGATCCCAATGCCGCTGGATCCGAACAAATCGTTCAGTAAGGTGTCCCTTTGCGTGGCGTTCATTTTTTTCTGCATCAGATAGGCGGAAGAACCGGTGATGGCGGCCCCGGCCCCGTCAAACGTCTGATACGTTACACTTGGGTCCACATCGATCGTAGTTGAGTTGGTGCCGCTGTCAGCCTGAAAGTTCATGGTCGGCTTGGCAGTCAGCAAGTTACTCTTATCCGCCGTTGTCAGGTAAACGCTTACAACTTCACCCGCGGCAGACGCTTTCGGCATCAGGATCGGCTGCTGCAGCAACCCTGCACATAGGGCTACCGCCAGCCACTTGAACGCCTTTTTCTTCATTACAATTCCTCCTTCAATATTGTGGTGTCCTGCCCTTCGACCATAGCCCCTCGCCCCGCCTTTCATCAACTGTCTATTCCTGACTTTTCTCACCTTTTCAGCCCGCCGAACCGCTATACTTTTGCGATGTGACTTAAAAGGCGGGACGCTGCGCACGGCGGGCCCGGCTTGCAGCGGTACTTTTGACCGCTGCACGCAACAGCTCCGCCCTGCAGCGGTACTTTTGACCGCTGCACGCAACAGCTTCGCCCTGCAGCGGTACTTTTGTCCGCTGCGCGAGGCTGCTCCGCCCTGCAGCGGTACTTTTGACCGCTGCACGCAACAGCTCCGCCCTGCAGCGGTACTTTTGTCCGCTGCCGGCTTTTTTACGGCAGCTGCCGCCCTAGATAATGCAGTTTGGCTGCGCAAGGGCAGTACCTCCCACGTTAGTTACGGAATGTTGTATTCTATACAACATTTTGACCGGTAAAAGGGTGTATTTCGGAAGAATATTGTACTCAGTACAACATTTGGGGCCGATCATGCCGAGAGAAGGTCCAAATTGTTGCACAAAGTACAACAATCGGCTGCCCAGCGGCCTCCCATTGAGCTAAATGTTGTACAAAATACAACAATACGCTCCCGCCGGACCCTAGGGGCTTGAAATGTTGCATAAAGTACAACAATCGGGCGCCCGGCAGCCTCCCATTGCGCTAAATGTTGTACAAAATACATCAATACGCTCCCGCCGGCCCCTAAGGGCCTGAAATGTTGCACAAAGTACAACAATCGGCAGCCCAGCGGCCTCCCATTGCGCTAAATGTTGCACAAAATACATCAATACGCTCCCGTCGGCCCCTAGGGGCCTGAAATGTTGCACAAAGTACAACAATCGGGCGCCCAGCAGCCTCCCATTGCGCTAAATGTTGCACAAAATACATCAATACGCTCCCGCCGGCCCCTAAGGGCCTGAAATGTTGCACAAAGTACAACAATCAGCTGCCCGGCAGCCTAGGATTGCCCGCTGCAAGCTGCCGCTGCACCCGACTGCTCCGCCGTGCAGCGATACTTTGCCCGCAGCGCGGCACACGCAAAAACCCGCGCAAGCTGCGCTCTGCTGAGCACGCCCGCGCGGGTTTCCCGCGTTTTATCTATTGAACTCCCTTAGCCGTTAACTGTTTATCTACTTCTGTTTTTACATACTCCGTCAGTTTGTCGATGCCTGCCGCTTTCAGCTTCTCGCGGTACTCTTTCAGCTTCTGGTCCACATCTTTGACCAGGCCCAGCATCAACGGACGTCCATACTGCTCTACCAGCTGGTTCACAGCAGCCAATTCCGCGCTTACCGGCTCGAAATCAAGCGTAATGGAACTCAACGTGTTCGGTTTGCTGATTGCCTTGAACTCTTCGTTCAGCTTAGCCATGCCGTCCCAGCCGCCGTCTTCGGTCTTCATGTTCGGCTCATAGCGCCAGCCCCAGCTTGCGATATCGTAGCGCGGCACTTCGTTCAAGTCCACACCCGGAGCAGGAACTACAATGTGTTTATCGTCTTTTCCTTGTGCCCAGTGGCGTCCTTCAATTCCGTAAGTCATCAGGTTAAAGTATTTCGGGTCGTTTCTCAATTTATCCAACACCATCAAAGCGCGCTCCGGATGAGCCGCATTTTTAGGAATTGCCATACCGTTTGTGATCGACAACGTCGGTACCACATAGTTGTGGAAACGTGTGAACGGGAAGTAAGCAATTTCCATATTTAGCTTCTTCGCCTTGATCTCGTTAATAAAGCCGCCTGCTGCAGACGGATTTCTCCAATAAATCGCACCTTGGCCCGTCTTGATGAAATCGCCGGCTTCCTGTTTGGAAGAAAGAGAGTTGCTTGTCCAGTAGCCTTTTTGCTGCCATTCCTTCATCTTCTTAACCCATGCCTCATATTCCGGTGTATCTACATAGTTGATGATGTCGCGCGGATTGTCGTAAGACGTAGAAGCGATCGGGCTGTTCTCATTTATATAAGGCTGATAATCGTGATAATAGCGGAACAGTTTAAACACGTTATCAAAAGCAATCCCGTTAATCGGAGTAACGTTCTTCTTCGTTTTTACAGCGTCCAGATAAGCCTCAATGGAAGCTAGGTCCTTAATTTCAGGCGTCCCCAGCTCTTTGCGCCAGTCTTCACGGTATACCCAGCCGTCCGGTGCATATTCATTGTATGTGCTGGGAATCGCGAAGATTTTGCCGTCGATGGTTACATCAGCCCAGTGTTCCTGCGGGATCTGCTTCCACGTTTCCGGGGCGTACTTCGGCAGAAGGTCTTTCACATCCAGGAACGCGCCCTGTTTGCCCAAGCGGTAGAAATCCGCCCAAGAGGAAGCAAACATCATATCCACTTTTTCGCCGGAAGTCAGCAGCAGGTTATATTTCGTCTGCCAGTCGTTCCATGTTGTAAAATTCAGCTTAACAGTCGTGTTCAGATCCTTCTCCAGCATTTTGTTCCATTCGGCCACAATCTGCTCCTGATCTTTATGCGCATCCCCTACAAGGTACCAGACAAGCTCGACTTTCTCTGAAGTGTCCGGCTTGCTTGGGTCCTGCTGGTTCACCGCCGCCCCGTTGCCTGCATTCGCTTTGTTGCCCTGAGCTCCCTCATTGGATCCGCTGCAGCCGGCAAGCAGTGTTACCGCCAGCGTGAGCACCATGGAAAGTTTCAGCCACGTTCCCCTGTTTTTTCTCATTGTTGACTCCTCCTTTTTCATTAAAGCGCAAAACTATGTCAGCCGGCAATAGCCGGATCCAACCAATGTCCGTATCATCAGCCCTTCACGGCGCCGATGGTAAGTCCTTTTACGAAAAACCGCTGCACAAAAGGATACAGAAGCACAATCGGTCCCGTAGCAACTACGGCAACAGCCATTTTCAGCGTTTCCGTCGGCGGCGTCACATTAGCGGACACGTAGTTCGCTGCGTTCGTCTGAAGGACAGCCGCGCTGGCCAGTATCTTGTATAACAGAAACTGCAGCGGATATTTCTCCGTCGAAGTAATGAAAATGTTAGCCAGAAACCAGTCATTCCAGTAACTTAGCGCCAGGAACAGGCCGATCGTGGCAAGCCCCGGTGTAGAGAGCGGAAGAATGAGCTTCCAGTAAATGTAGAACTCGCCCGCTCCGTCGATTTTGGCAGATTCAACAATGGAGTCGGGGATGGATTTCATGAAATTTTTCATCAAAATGATGTTCCACGCACTGAGCAGCGGCGGCAGCAGCAGCGCGAGATAACTGTCCTTCAAGTGGAGCTGGTTCACCATCAGGATGTACCACGGAATCAAGCCTCCGCTGAACAGCGTCGTGAAGTAGATGAAGAAGGAAAATGAATTCCGGTACTTGAATTCCTGGCGCGATAGCACGAACCCGGCCATGGATGTCAGCAGCAGGCCCAGCACCGAACCGACGACCGTAAGTCCAATCGTTACGC
The DNA here is from genome assembly GCF_042684925.1 of Paenibacillus gansuensis. Lineage (NCBI taxonomy): Bacteria > Bacillati > Bacillota > Bacilli > Caryophanales > Paenibacillaceae > Paenibacillus > Paenibacillus gansuensis. The sequence continues at coordinate 245,977 of NZ_JBHUME010000011.1, forward strand.
CGTAAGCACGGTAAATTTGTTCAGGTGACTGAAACACGGATTTGTATGCTTCCCACGAGAAGTTGTCCGGGATAATCTGAAACCCTTTGCTCACGATGTCCATTTCATCCGAAAAGGATCCGCTGACCATCAGCCAGAACGGGGTAAGGCAGAACAGCGCCAGCAGCGCCAGCAGGACATAGCCTACGAGGTTAAAGACGATGGTTGATGGTTCGGTTTTGATTCTCATAACGTCCTCCTCTAGAACAGTGCGTAATCTTCGCGGGTTTTTTTGATGATATAATTCACGGTAAGGATCAGCACAAACCCGAAGAGGGATTGATAAAGCCCTGCGGCCGTTCCCATCCCGATGTTGAAATTCACCGCAAGGGACCGGAAGACATACGTATCGATAATATCCGTCGACTCGAACAGAATGCCGTTGTTGCCGATAATTTGATAAAACAGGTCGAATTGTCCCTTCAAAATGCCGCCCAAGCTGAACAGGATCAGCATCACGAAGGTGGGCATCAGGAGCGGCAGCGTAATGTGCCAGGTCTGCTTGAAAATATTAGCCCCGTCGATCTTCGCCGCCTCGTAATATTCCTCGCTGATGCTCATGATGGCCGCCAGATAAATAATCATGCCGTAACCGAGGCCTTTCCAAATGTTGAAACTTACAATAATATACTTCCACGGTGCCGTGCTCATATAGAAATCATAAGGAGGCAGCTCCAGTTGCTTCAGTATCGCGTTAATTACGCCGGTATCAATATTGAACAAGTTGTACACGAATGCGCCTACCAGTACCCAAGAGATAAAGTAGGGGAGAAAAATGATCGACTGCGTCGTCTTTTTGAACAGCTTCCCCGGAATCTGAGCCAGAAAAATCGCACTCAGAAGCTGCAGGATGTTGCCGAGAATAATGAACGCCAGATTGTACAGCACGGTGTTCTTCGTCAGGTTCCATAGCACGCCGGATTTATAAAGAAACTCGAAATTCTTCATTCCGACGAACTTGCTTCCGAATAAGCCCCCCTCAAAGCTGTATTGAGTAAATGCGTAGTAGATGCCGACCATGGGAAAGTAACTAAAGATGATGAAAAAGATCAGCGTCGGCAGCAGCATGAAAAATAACACTTTGTTGCGCCTAAGTTCGGATAGAAACGTATGCATGTATTGGCCTCCTTGGTACGTGTTTCACACAGCGTCTCTGCTGCAAATTCACTATAAATCCGCACAGCCTGCACCAACAACGTTTCATCCCCGATATGACTCTATTTAAGCGACATTCCAGCACTGTATTATTTCGAACTCAGTCACTTTTCCCGTCTTTTGGGCACAAAAAAAGGCTTTCGCCCTGGTTTCAAGGCAAAAGCCGCTTGTTCAGTTTACATCGTTCCCGAGGTGTCCTGCTGCTGTCTGACATGTTTCCGGTACTCCGCCGGGGTGACGCCGTTCGCCTTTTTGAAGGCTTTAAAGAAATACGGCCCATTGGCGTATCCGATCCGTTCCGCAATGTCCCCTATGGACTCATTCGTGCCATGCAGCAGTTCTCTCGCTTTGTTCATCCTAACCTCGCTGATGTAGCCAAGGATCGTTTTCATCGTGTGCTGCTTATAAATCCGGCCAATATACGTTGAGGAAAGGCCCAGTTCGTCCGCAATGACATCCAGCGACAGGTCCGGGTCCCCGAACCGCTCGTCCACGATCTGCGTAATGCTCTGGACCAGATCATCGTGCTTGGATTTGCGCTTCTCATCCAGCTTGGAGGCCAGTTCGTCAAACAGCTCGTTGAAACGCTTAAGAATTTCTTCCAACGTTTCTACTTGATCGTTCACGACGGTATGAATCGGCTGCAGGCCCAGCCCCTCCGATTGAAACGAATACTGGCCGATGGTGGAAATTGTATTATTCACTGCTAAAGACAATTGGGAGAAAGCTAGTTGGAAGGACACGAAAGAGTATTCCGCCGTCTCTTCTATAATAGCTCTGAACTGGCGCTTCACTTCCTCTATGCGGCCCAGCATGAGTTCATCGATCAGCTGCTTTTCTTTGGCCTGCGGGTACACATATTTCTTGCTCTTGTAGCCTTCCACTTTCTCCGCGTCGATGACGCACTCGTGTCCGTAGAACAGCCTGTGGTACGAGGCGGAAAGCACCTGATTATATAAGGCATGCAAATGATCCAGGCTGTCGGCCGGCCCGCTGCAAACGGCGGATACCGACATTTTGAGCCAGTCCTTAACGGCGAATTGCAGTTTCTTTACCTCTTTCAGCAGTGCGGAATCGGCATGATCCGCCATTAAAGCCGCGCCGCCCAAAATAACGGCGATCCGGTCCTCTCCCATGTCCACCGCGAAGGCATCCGTATTTACCGACAATACTTCCTGAGCAATGTTCATGATCGCAAACTTGTAAAGCTTCCGGTCGTCGTTGTTATAACGCTCGGTGAAATCATGGTAATGGTCGATTTTCAGCAGCGCCATAGCCATCGGCTGGTCTGTACGAAGAGGGACACTGTACCGTTTGAACTGCTCCTCAGCCCGCCCCGCCGGGCACTTTTCCCAGCCGAGCAGCACATTCCTCATATACTCCTGCCGCAAAATATGGATGCTGTCCCGCCGCTCCGTCTCCAGCTGACTTAACTGCGCGAGCTTCCGGTCCACTTTGCGGAACATCCGGCTTGAAATGAGATAGGAGATCAGCAGCCCGATCAGCAGGATCGTAGCCGCAATCGAGATTGTCTTCCAACGCATGCTTTCAATCCGCTCCATAACCTCGTGGTACGGCATAATCCGGATGTAACGCCATCCCAGGCTGTCCGGCTGTGTAAAGGAGATAAAGGAGTCAACGCCGTCCACCTTCTCGCGCACATAGCCTGAAGAGGAGGGCTGATGAAGGATTTTGCTGACGAAGGCCTTGTTGGAAATGTCCGACAGGATCGGGTACTTCCAGCTGTTGGACATGAGCGTACCGCTGCTGTCGATAATGAACGTATTGCTTTCCGACTGCGTCAGCAAACCGTCGATCTTCTTGTGCAGCTGGGTTTCCGAGACATTGACGATCACCGTATTCTGCCTTGGTTTATTGCTCAGCGTGTCGAAGAGGAGGAACGTGTACATGTCCCTCTTTTTCTCCAGCGGATTGGTAATGTTATTGACTTTCATTTGGCGGGGGATGGGCATCAGCGGTTTATAGAGGTCCAAATGGTGCACGATGTCGACCGCTTCCCTGTCCACCACTTCCTGTTCCGTAAACTCGCCAAGCGCCGAGGACAGGTCCGAGCTGATGTAGAACGTTCTCGTTTTGGCGTTGTATATATAGATGGAATCTATGAACGGGGATGTCGCCCGGTAGGCATTCAGCTGGCTGATGAGATTGAACAGATCGACGGGATCTGTCGCAATATTGTTCAACAGCCGGGTTACCTGCACATCGTTGTAGATTTGTTTGGCAAAAGAGGAGGCCGTAACCGCCATGACGGAAGCATCCTGCGACGTTTGCTCCAGATTGCGGATCGTATGCTCGTAGGTTTGCTTCGCCACGATACTTTCAAAGTTTAAATATAGAATCGTAGAGAGAATAATAATGGTAGCCACGATGGTAATAGTCAGCACAGTAAACAGGCTGGAGTAAAATGACTTGTCTTTCTTCGCATTCCATTTCATCGGGACGGAACTTCCTTCCTGTAAGTAGATAAACCTGCTAGAAAGATAACAGAAATACAGGAAAAAAGCATCATAACTTTTCCGATCCAATTCACTATTTCCGCACTGAACCTGTTACCTGACCCACTGTTTCACTGCTTCCTTATTCCGTTCCTTGAACACCTCGTTGTGCGAGGAAACCATCGCGTGCTGCTGCGCGTCCGGCTGAATGAAGCGCTTCGCCCGGTTTACGGCATTAGCCGCATCTTGAAACGCCCCGGAAATCAGATGAAGCTTGCCTTCATGATGCAAAATATCGCCCGCCGCATATAGCCCCTCCACGGAAGATTCGCTTTGCGATGTTCCCGCAATATAGGAGGCCTCCGCCATCTCGATATTCAGCTCGCTCTGTTCCAGAAGAGACGCATCCCGTTCATAGCCGTGGTTGATGATAACTTCATCTACGTCCAGCTCGAATACTTCCCTGTTGTCATGACGGGTACACTCTACTTTCCGGATGACGTTAGAGGTGTCGCCTTCGCCCGCAATGAGCCGGGTAATGGACGTGTGGAACAGGCATTTCGCCGAACTTTCCATCAGCTGCTTCACCTGCGCTTCATGTCCTGTGAAGGCGTCTTTCCGGTACGTAACGATTACTTGCTTGGCAAAAGGCAGCAGCTCATTCGCCCAATCGACGCAGGAATTGCCGCCGCCGGACAGCAGAACGGTCTTATCTTTGAACTGTTTCAGCGACTTCACCGTGTAATGCAGATTGGTAACCTCGAAGCGCTCCGCGCCCTCGATCGTCAGCTTCTGCGGATTCAGAATCCCGCTCCCGACAGCTACAATCACGGTTTTCGAGTAATGCAGGCGGCCCGATTCCGCATGCAGCACGAACAGCCCCTCCGTGTTCCGGGACAGCGATACTATTTTCTCCTGGAGCACAACGGTTGGCTGAAACGTCAGCCCCTGCTGCACGATCTGCTCAATCAGCCTGGCCCCGGGAATCGGAGGCTGCCCGCCTACATCCCAAATCATCTTCTCCGGGTACACATGCACTTTCCCGCCCAGCACCGGCTGAAATTCGATGAGCTTCGTCTTCATCTCCCGCAGCCCGCTGTAGAAAGCGGAGTACAGACCCGCAGGCCCCCCTCCGATAATCGTTACATCGTATACTTCTTCCGGATCGAACTTAATTACTGTATCTGTATTCATTATATGTTGGCTCATCATTTCAACGCTCCGAACTATTAATGATTATCATTCTCAATGAAAAGTATAAAGGGTGCGGTGGGAAATATCAACTCTAAAAAGAATTGAGAACCTACCCGAACCGGGAATTCCGCGAGTCCCATGTAGAAAGTTACAGCCCTGTCCCTATTCCGGTTAGTTGTATTTATTGCAACATAATCTCCTATATTTCTGCCGAATTTCTTTAATTGTTGCATTATGTACAACATATTCCCGCGATTTAGCGCACGCAAAGCCAATTTTGTGCAGAAACTACAACATTTCCCCTACAGCAGGCCCTCAGAGACAAAATATGTTGCGGATACTACAACTTTTCGCAGCCAACGCAGCAATACAGCCATTATGCAAGCCACTATGCAAGTGAGCATTGCAGCCACTATGCAACGCCAGCAATATCACCACTATCACAACTAAAAATAAGTTGACAACCCCGAGTATCGAAGTTATATTCATAAACGTGAATAATAATGAGAATCATTATCATCCATTTTTTCTCACAAGCCATTCCACTATTGAGGAAATTAGTTTACATAAACCATTTGGAGGTGAAGCTGTGTCCCGGTTGCAAACATCAGATCTCAGTATCGGATATGGGGAGCGGACCATTGTCAACAACTTGAGCGTGTCTTTTCCAGACAAACAGATTACGGCCATCATCGGCCCGAACGGCTGCGGCAAATCCACTCTGCTGAAGACGATTACCCGCATCAATCCGCATTGTACCGGTTCGGTCCTTTTGGACGGCAAAGATATTTTCAAGGAGAATACGAAGGAGCTTGCCCGCAAGATCGCCATTCTCCCGCAGACTCCCGAAAGCGCAAGCGGCTTGACTGTGGGCGAGCTGGTTTCCTACGGCAGATATCCTTACCAGCAAGGCTTCGGAAGGCTGGCCCGCAAAGACTATGAAGTGATCGACTGGGCGCTTCAGGTAACGGGAACTTCCGACTTTAAATACCGCCCGATCGACGCTCTATCCGGCGGCCAGCGGCAGCGGGTATGGATTGCGATGGCTCTGGCCCAGGAAACGGACATTATCTTCCTCGATGAACCCACTACGTATCTCGATATGGCACACCAGCTCGAAGTGCTCGAACTGCTGCAGCAGCTCAACCGGGAGCAGAGGCGGACCATTGTGATGGTGCTTCACGATTTGAATCAGGCGGCCCGTTTTGCGGATTATCTGATTGCGATGAAGGACGGACGGATCGTGCAGGCCGGTCCCTGCGAAGAGGTCATTACCCCTTCTACCCTGCGAAAAGTTTTCAACATCGATGCCGAAATCGGTACCGATCCCCGGACAAACAAACCGATGTGCATTACCTATAACTTACTTAAAGGAGACTCCTTTCGTGAAAAAGAAACATTACCTGATCGTACTTTTGCTATTACTGGTTAGCACCGCCTGTAACAACGCTCCTGCAAAGGAAGCCGGCTCGAACGCAAATCCTAAAGACGCCAATTCAGCTTCAAACAGCAGCAAAACCGAACCCGCCGCTGACACCGCCAAATCCGGAACGATTGTGTATCAATCCGAAAACGGACCGGTAGACGTACCTGCGAATCCGCAGCGCGTAGTGGTCCTGTCCTCTTTTGCGGGAAATGTGATGTCCCTGAATGTCCCTCTGGTAGGCGTGGATTCCTGGTCCAAAATGAACCCGCGCTACGACGCCGTCCTGAAGAACGTGGAAACTGTGACCGACGAGGATTTGGAGAAAATTCTGGAACTGCAGCCTGACCTGATCATCGGATTGTCCAACATCAAGAACGTAGACAAATTAAAGCAAATCGCACCGACTGTAACCTACACCTACGGAAAAGTAGATTATTTGACGCAGCACCTGGAAATCGGAAAATTGTTGAACAAAGAAGCGGAAGCCAAAGCATGGATCGATGATTTCCGCAAACGCGCGCAGGAAGCCGGAACTAAAATAAAAGCTAAAATCGGCGCAGACACTACCGTTTCCGTTGTCGAGAGCTTTGATAAGCAGCTGTATGTGTACGGAAACAACTGGGGCCGCGGTACGGAGATTTTGTATCAGGAAATGAAGCTAGCGATGCCGGCCAAAGTGAAGGAGATGGCTCTAAAGCCGGGATACTATGCGCTCTCCCTTGAAGTGCTGCCTCAATTCGCAGGAGACTATCTGATCGTCAGCAAATTCCCGGATTCCGACAACGCCTACATGGAGACTCAGACTTATAAGAACATCCCTGCGGTGAAGAACAATCGCGCCTTCGTCGCCGACGCACGCGAGTTTTACTTTAACGACCCGTTGACGCTGGATTATCAGCTGGAGTTTTTTGTAAAGCATTTCTTAGGTGAGTAAGATGATACCTGGTACGACACAGCGAACCCTTCCGTTCGTATATAAACTGGCCGCAGGGCTTGCGGGACTGGCCGCGATGTTCGCTATAGCCATGATCTTCGGTGCGGCGGATGTAACCCTGCAGGATGTATGGCTTTCCATCGTCTCCGGCACCGGGAACGAGCAGGTGCTGTTGCTGCGGGAAATCCGCCTGCCGCGGGAAGTTGCGGCGTTGACCGTGGGAGCGGCGCTCGCCGTATCCGGCGCCGTCATGCAGGGGATCACTCGCAATCCGCTTGCCGATCCCGGCCTTCTCGGGCTCACCGCCGGGGCGAATGCCGCGCTGGCACTCTCCATGGCGTTGCTGCCTTCCCTCGGCACAGTTGGCATTGTCATCGCCTGCTTCCTGGGCGCTGCCGGCGGCACGCTGCTGGTCTTCGGCATCGGCTCCCTGCGCCGGGGCGGGTTTTCCCCGCTCCGCCTGGTGCTGGCCGGGGCGGCCATATCGACATTCCTTTATGCCGTTGCTGAAGGAATCGCGTTATATTTTCATATTTCACAAGATGTGTCCTTGTGGAATGCAGGCGGGTTGATCGGAACTACTTGGAGCCAGCTCCAAATCATCGTTCCTGTAGTGGCCGCAGGCATTATCGCAGCCATCCTGCTGTCCCGCCAGCTGACCGTCCTTAGCTTGAGCGAGGAAGTTGCGGCCGGCCTCGGACAGAATATAACCCTGATCCGAACGGCACTGCTGATCGTAATCATCCTGTTAGCCGGCGCGTCGGTAGCTTTGGCCGGCAAATTCGTGTTCCTAGGCCTGATGATTCCGCACATCGTCCGGGCCATGGTCGGGACTGATTACCGGTTTATCATACCGATGTCGGCAGTGGCCGGAGCCATCTTCATGCTGCTTGCCGATCTCGTCGGCCGGACGCTGAACGCTCCCCTGGAAACACCCGTAGTCGCTGTAGTTGCGGTAATCGGGCTGCCGTTCTTCCTTTACGTTGTGTACAAAGGAGGCCGTGAATTCTCATGATTCATCCTGCCTTGCTGCGCAAACAACGTCTGATTGTCATCGGGCTGCTCGTCATTATTGCCGCCTTGGCCGCCGTCAGTGCCGGTTTGGGGCCTTCCCCGCTGTCTTTTGACCGCCTGATCCCCACCCTGATGGGACAGGGAACGTTTAAAGAGGATTTTGTACTCTTCTCTATCCGGCTGCCGAGGATCGTCATTACTGTGCTTGCAGGGATGGCTTTAGCTCTGTCGGGCGCCATTTTACAAGGGATCACCAGAAATGATTTAGCCGATCCGGGCATCATCGGCATCAACTCGGGGGCCGGGGTTGCCATTGCGGTATTCTTTTTGTTCGCTCCGATCGATGCCGGGCACTTTGCTTACTTGCTGCCTGTGGCTGCATTTGCCGGGGCGCTGCTGGCCGCATCCCTGATTTATGTGTTGTCGCTCCGCAAGCATACCGGCTTACAGCCCGTACGCATGGTCTTAACCGGCGTCGGCCTGTCCATGGCTTTGTCCGGGGTCATGATTGTGCTGATGTCTTCAGCCGAGCGGCAGAAAGTCGATTTTATCGCGCAATGGCTTGCAGGCGATATTTGGGGGGACGACTGGCCCTTCATCCTTGCCATGCTGCCTTGGCTCCTTGTATGTATCCCGGTGACGCTGGCCATGGCTCAGCGCCTGAACCTGCTCGGACTGAGCGACCCTGCTTCCATTGGGGTAGGCGTCCGGCTCGGCCGTGAAAGAACGGTCCTGCTCTTCCTGGCCGTTGCCCTTGCGGCATCCGCCGTTTCCGTCACCGGCGGCATCTCCTTTGTTGGGCTGATGGCTCCGCACATCGCCAAAGGGCTGGTCGGCCCCCGCCATCAGCTTTCCTTGCCTGTCGGCATTCTGCTCGGCGGCTTCCTGCTGCTTCTCGCAGACGTAATTGGACGCAATGCCTTCCAGCCCGAAGGGATGGCCGCAGGGGTTGTGGTCGCGCTGATCGGTGCGCCTTATTTTATTTATTTACTGTTGAAGAAATGAAGAATGATTTATAGGCGGTCCTCCTGCATTAGTACAGGAGAGACCGCCTTTTTGAGTCAAGTATTAATTTGCATTTAAAATTTGATATTCATTTTTATTGAAGGTGCTCTCCGCATAGTCCTCTCCCCATTTACAAAGCGATTCTAAAACGGGTTTCAACGTTTCCCCAAGCTCTGTTACCGAATATTCAACTTTCGGCGGGACTTGATTGTACGTTTTACGATGAATAAGACCATTCGCCTCTAATTCTTTTAATGTTTGTATGAGCATCTTCTGGGTTATGTTATCGGCAAGGCGCTTTAATTCGCCCGTACGTTTCGGTCCTGTTAACAAATAGTATAAAATTAACGCTTTCCACTTCCCCCCTACAACCTCCAGGGTAATATCAAGTCCACAGTTATAAGTTTTCATCTTAAGCAGCTCCTTTGCGTCATTATCACTTCATAATTAAAAAGCCGGACTTCCCCAAAGAAGTGACAGCCGTATTCTATACAATCCCCTCCATAAACCGTGTTAATGCGTTAAATAAGCTCCCGATGGCAATGGCCTCAGCGCCATTGATCACTGCTCTGGCCGCAGCTGTCCTATTTACTTGCAGTTTGTAGAAAGATAATAGACAGGCGGTCTTTCTGCACACAGCAGAATGGACCGCCTGTCTCCATTTTTCTGACACTAATTCACTACATTTACCGGAGCCCCGTTCAAAAAAGCACTCACATTCGCCGTTGCAATATCCATCAGCCTTGATCTCGCCTCCTTAGTTGCCCAGGCGATATGAGGCGTGACGATGCAGTTCCTCGCCGAAAGAAGAGGGTTATCTATAGGAGGCGGCTCTACTGCCAGCACATCCAGCCCGGCACCTGCGATGATTCCCCGGTTCAATGCATCTGCCAGGTCCTCGTCCACGATTAGCGGTCCCCGGGATGTGTTAATCAGGATTGCCGACGGTTTCATCAGCGCTAACGTCTCCCGGTTCAGCATCCCCTGCGTTTCCGGCATAAGCGGACAGTGCAGGCTGACGACATCCGATTCGCTCAGCAGTGTCTTTATATCCACCCTCCGAACTCCGTTTTGTTCGGCCCCGCGGCCGGGACGAAAACTGCCCGCCAGTACGTTCATCCCGAAAGCTTCCGCAATGACCCCCACCTGCTGCCCGATGCGTCCGTAACCGATAATCCCCATTGTTTTGCCTGCCAATTCCGTCAGCGGTTGATTCCAGAAACAAAAATCCCGGCTTCGGCTCCAAGCCCCGCCGCGCACTGCATCTGCATGCTCCCGTACATGATTCGTCAGCTCCAGAAGGAGGGCGAACACCATCTGAGCAACGGAATGAGTGCCGTAATCCGGAATGTTCGTGACCGGAATGCCTTTCTGCCGTGCATAATCAACATCGACGACGTTATATCCCGTAGCCAGCAAACCTATGTATTTCATGTCCGGCAGGGCGTCTATAGTCTCCCGTGTAATCGGCGTCTTATTAGTGATTACGATCTCGTACCCGGCAGCCCGCTCCACAATCTGTTCCGGCGCCGTATGTTCGTATACGTCCAGTTTCCCGAGCGCCTCCATTCCAGCCCAGCTCAAATCTCCCGGATTCAGAGTATAGCCGTCTAATACAATAATTTTCATCGGTTCCCTCCTTAGGTTTTGATTTCAATTTCCATTATAGCGTAATTCTGGCGTGAGTTAGTGAAATTCATTTTGTGTAACATTTATGTGATTTTAGATAACATGGCTAATTATTGGTTACTAACAATTGAACCCATTTGTTTTTTTAAACCATCTAAGTTGACAACATTTAGGCTCAAAGGAAGCTGCCCCTCTATAAAATAGCCTCAGAAGAACATGTTATATTCCCTTACAATTGGCACAAAGTTTGCTTATTACATCTCTGTACCTATCCCATACCAAAGTAGAGGTGTTTTGATGATGAGAAAGGTTTACCGCAAGCTCCTGCCGATGGCAATGGCCTCGGCGCTTTTGATCACCGCCCTGCCCGCAGCCGTGTCCGCCGCACCGTCCGAAGTAACGACCACCGGTACCAATTACACGTATTACCGCTATAGCAACAATAATGCTCCGGATGTCACCAAAACCACAACGTTTGGCGAAGTGTTCATGGGCGGCGGCACCGATGTGGATGCGGCGTTCAACTGGATGATTAACAAAGCGAACGGCGGGGATTTCCTCATTATCCGGGCAACGGGAACAAGCGCTTATGACTCCTACGTCTACGATCTGGCAACGGCACAGGGTAAACCTTTAAATTCCGTCAGCACCCTTCTCTTGGCTGGGGGGAACGCCACAAAACTGCAGGCGGCGGCAACGGATGCTTTTGTCATCGATAAAATTAATAAAGCTGAAGGCATCTTCTTTGCAGGCGGCAACCAGGCCGATTATACCAGGTTTCTTTCAGTGACCGGTACGGGAACGGCAAGAGCGGCGTTGAACAGCCGGATCTCGGCTGGTATACCCTTTGGCGGCACGAGCGCAGGGGAAATGATTCAGGGACAATTTGTCTATGACGCCATTTCGGCCGGTTCCTCCTCCCTGGATTCCTCTACAGCACTGGCCAATCCTTATAACAGCCTGATGTCCTTCTCCCAAAATCTAGTCACGACCCCGGTAAACAGCGGTTTTATTGCAGACTCTCACTTTGAGCAGCGGGACCGGATGGGCCGCCTCTTAACATTTATGGCTCGCAACATCAAAGACGGTTGGACTACAACAGCCAAAGGCATAGCTGTTAATGAACAGTCCGCCCTCGTTGTGGAAAGCAACGGGAACGCAACGCTTTTGACCCAGCCGGGCGCTTCGAACACAGGAGCCTATATTGCCAAAAGCACAACAGCTCCAACGACAGTAGTCAGCGGATCGCCGCTTACGTTCACGAATGTGTCTGTAACCAAGCTGTTCAGCGGCAGCACATTCAACTTAGGTACGTGGACCGGCACTAACGTGTTGAATTATACGCTCAACGTGAACAGCGGTACCATCACTTCCTCCACAGGCAACATTTACGGAGGCACTTCCCCTTCCGGAGGCGGCGGTGGTACCGTTCCAACACCTACCATCTCGGGTACGAGCGGTGCAGACACACTGTATGATACCGGCGGAGCTGACGTGATCGACGGTCTTGGCGGAAATGACAACATCTACGGTACTGCCGGCAATGATACGTATTTGTTCCAAGGCAGCTTCGGCTACGATTATGTGGAAGACTACGATACTTCTTCCACCGATTCTGATACGATCTTCTTCACCGGCTTGAACTCTACCGCAGCAACCTTCACCCGCTCAGGAGATGACCTGATTATCAGCTTCTCCGGCACAACAGACAAAGTAAAAGTGCTGGATTACTATTACAGCGCGAACTATGAAGTGGAAAAAGTAAAATTCGCCGACGGTATAATACGGGATTACAGCTGGATTTCAGCGAACGATTAAGCATACCCACGATTTAAAAAAGGGCTGTCCTTAAAGGTAACTTCACCTTTAAAGGCAGCCCTGTCGTATGTCAACCGGTGAGAATATCGACGTTACAATTCATCCTGCTTAGAGGATAATTGGCACATAGCCCTCTTTCATGTACCTGGAAAATTTAGAATGTCCTCCAGCCTCATTGCTCTCTGCAAATCCTACACCGGCTTGTTTCATATCTTCGCCTGTCTCGAAGTAATTCGCATAGGCTTCGCAGCCCCCTATAATAATTCCTTGTTTCTGAACTTGCTTATAAAGAGGGTTGAAAGGGCTCTCTAATTTTGAAAATTCGTTCGGCCAATTTGTCAGCCATGGTTGAGTCCCCCTCGAATTTTTGGTTTTGAGATCGACATTTTTCTATTCGCAAAAGGACGTCTTGTTAACCAATATTGTCGCGTGAGGTCAAGGCTTCTTCCATTTTTATTTTACATAAAATGTAGCATCCTGATTATCCAACGCGGTAGAAATGGAACTAATGTACAGCAGCCCATTCTATCAAACCATCTTAACCTAACCTTGTACTCTCACTCTTCTCCGGAAGGGACCGGATACTCTACCCCGGACGCAACCGGGATGCCGAAATCAGGAAGCCCCTCTCCAGTCCAATAGAACTTCTGCATGCACGGCTGCCTGCGCTCCATCCCTCCTTCGGATAAAGGGATCGCGTGGTATACGATCCAATCCTCGGTGCCGTCTGGCGAAGTGGTGAAACTGTTATGGCCGGGGGCGTATACGCCGTTTTCCACCGACTTTTTAAATACCGGATGCTTGCTTTTGACCCAAGATGAAGGGTTTAGCAGGTCACTGTTCTCCTCCGCAGCCAGCATACCAAGGGAATAGTCGTCCGACCAGGTCGTGCTGGCGGAATAGATCAGAAAGAGCTTGCCATACCGGTGCAGAAAACATGGCCCTTCATTAATCGCCATCCCCCCCTGTTTCTCCCAGTCATAATCAGGCTTGGTCAGCAGTACTTCCTTCCCCGTTAACGTCCAGGGATTCGTCATCAGCGCGGCATAAATAGCCGATCCATACTCAGGGAAGTGACCATAACCGGCATACATGAAATAGAGCTTCCCGCCATGCTGCAGAATCGTTCCATCCAATCCAGGGACCGCTGTATTCACGGCACCTTTGTTCACCCACTTCCCTTGCATAGGGTCCGGGCTTTGATTTTCAAGTACGTAAATACGCCGGGATTTATCTCCGCTGCCGTCGCTTGCCGTGAAATACACATACCAGGTATCCTCAACATAATGAATCTCAGGCGCCCAAAGATCTCGACTTCCGGGTCCTTCTTCTTCAGGCAGCCAAATCGTCTGTTTTACAGCTTCGTCCAAATGGCTCATCACTTTGGATTGATATAACTCTAACCGGTCCCCGCAAGTCACCATGAAGTAATAGGTACCGTCCTCGTGACGATACATCCAAGGGTCAGCCCCGCTAGGCATGATGGGATTGCAATATGTTTTATCAGTTAAAGATCTCAAAATGTTTCCTCCTAACTATCCCTTCATCCCCGTCATGGCGATACCCTCCACAAAATACCTTTGCGCAAAAAAGAACAAAATCACGGTTGGAATCAGCGCCAGCACCGAGCCCGCCATAATATATGTCCACTGTGCACTGTAGAATCCTTGGAACGATGCCAAAACAAGCTGAAGAGTGAACTTTTCAGGGCTGTTAATATAAATTAAAGGATTAAGAAAATCGTTATAGCCGCCCAGGAACCCGAAAATCCCTTGAGCAATCCACGCGGGTTTAGACAGCGGAATCATAATCTTCATAAAGATCTGAAACGGATTCATCCCGTCCATTTTGGCCGCATCTTCCAGCTCGGAAGGGATCGTCATAAAGAATTGTCTCAGGAAAAATACAGCCGCAGCCGATCCGAACATGCCCGGTATCATTAATGGCAGCCAGCTGTCTAACCACCCGACTTGCTTAAACAAAATGAAGGTCGGAATCATCGTAACGACCCCCGGTATCATCATGGTAGCCAAAAGAAGCAGAAACAGCGGACCCCTCGCGGGGAACTGAAGCCTCGCGAATGCATAGGCTGCCAGCGAGCTTGTAAATAAGCCCATGACGGTCGTAGGTATAACGATTGCCATCGTATTTAAGAAGCCATGAAATAAATCGGCCTCTCCCAGGACCGTGCTGTAATTGCTCCATGCAAAATGTTCCGGAATCCACTTTGGCGGCATATCAAATACTGCCCCCTCTTCTTTTAAGGATGTGGAGAACATCCAGAAGAAAGGAACGGCCATAATCAGGGAGCCTGCCATAAGAAAGCAATAAGCCATAAGTTTGCGCAGCCGCTCCCCGGCAGCTTTGCGATGAATGCTATTTTGGACTACTGTTTCCATACAATTTCCCCCTAATCATAGTGCACCCAACGTCTCGATAACCAAAAGTTCAGAAGCGTGATCAGCATGAGCAAGATCCCGATAATCCACGCCATAGCTGATGCGTAGCCCATTTCCATATAACGGAATGCATTCTGGAACAAGTAGTATACAATCGTTGTCGTTGAGTAGTTAGGACCGCCCTCGGTCATAATTTGAAAACGGGGGAAATCCTGCATCGTTGCGATAATGGAGGTGATCAGGATAAACAATGTCGTAGGCGAGATGCCCGGTATGGTAATGCGCAAAAACCGCTGCCAGCCGTTTGCCCCGTCGATTTCCGCCGCCTCATATAAACTTTGGGGGACCCCTTGCAGCGCAGCCAGGTATAATACCATGTTAAAGCCTAGACCCGCCCACACGCCTTGGATGATCATGGCAGGCATCGCCCACTGCTCGCTGCTCAGCCAAGCTGGTCCTATGATGCCGAGCAGGCCCAAGAAATAGTTCAGCAATCCGTAATCCGAATTGAAAATCCACTTCCAAAGCAAGGTGAGTGCAACTACGGAACTGATCGTGGGGAGAAAGAACATCACCCGGAAAAACAGGATACCCCGGATCCGCTGATTCAGAGCAATGGCAATCGCCAAGGCTGCAGCCATACCTATCGGTACAGAGAGGGCTGAATAGAACGTGTTAAACAGCGTTTTCCAGAACAGGGGATCATCCGTCAGGAGACGTTCGTAGTTTGCTGTACCGGTTACTACCGGTGCCTGGTAGCCGCTATACTTGGTAAAACTTACGTATACGGAGTAACTGATCGGTATAAAGGCAAACAAGAGAAACCCGATAATCGGGGAAGCAATAAAAGCATAAGCCCATAGATATTCCTTATACTTTCTCTTGTTCCTATGGATGGCGCTGGAGTTGCCTAATTCACTCTGTATTTTACTCATAACGTCCCCCCTGGTCTGGCTGCAGGAAGAAGAGTCGGATGCTTCCGCCCCTTCTTTCTGCACGTCAGCATTACTTAAACAGAACCGGATTTCCATCCTTAATGGTCTTGTCAACCTTTGGTTTGAGCTCATTCATCAAATCAACGGCTGTTTTCTTTCCTTCCCACATCTGGCCTAAATTCTGGCCCAGCAGATCCCACCACTTGTTATTGGGCAGTTGTGTCCAAGGACCTGGAACCTGATTCTCAGCTGCTTTGATGAACACCCCGGCATGCTCCGGTTTTTGGCCAGGCTGAAGGAATACATCTGTATTAGCCATTGATTTAAAGCTTGGGATCGCGAAACCCATCATGGACTGTTCTTTTTGTCCTTCCGGTCCGCCAAGGTACTCCACTAGCTTGAACGCAGCGTCTGCGTGTTTCGTTTTCTTATAAACGCCGAGTCCAACCGAACCGCTCCAACCGGACCATTTGCCGTTAGCAGGCAGAGGAGCCACATCCCAATCGAAATTCAGCTTGCGGTAGGTCGGTACCATCCACCGGCCCTGAATCATCATGGCCAGCTTGCCCGTTTCAAACATCTGTCCGTCATTCATGGATTTCAGTGCCCTTCCATCCGGAACCACCTTATGCTTGAGGGAGAGATCTGCTGCAAATTGCAGGGCGTCTGTCGCTTCCTTGCTGTTCATGACAAACTCTTTTTTGTCCGCGCTCAGCACCTGGCCTCCGTTTCCGAATACAAATCCTTCCCACCAAATCGGCCCCATGCCATACTGCTCGACTTTGTCGCCTTTAGTAACTGTAAGTTTCTTGGCTGTATCCAAAAGCTGTTCGAACGTCATCGGCGCATCCGCGCTTGGGAAAGGAACATTCATTTTTTTAAACAAATCTTTGTTGTAGTACAATACGGTCGGACCGATATCTTTCGGGAGCGCATATAGACTGCCGTCCCCTACAACAGCACCGTTATATCGATACCGGACCAGAGCGGAATCCCACATGTCGGACGTATCGACACTGCTTTTCGACATGTAGTCATCGAGAGGCAGCAATAAATCCTGGCTTACCCAACGTCCGAAATCACCGTCAGGAACATAGAACACATCCGGAGCTTCACCGCCTGCCAGGATCGTGTTCATTTTGCCAACATAATCAGCCGGCACATGCACATACTCCACTTTGATGTCGGGGTTCTTCTCTTCAAAAGCTTTGAGAAGCTTCGTAAAAACTTCCTTCTCGCTGGGATCCCCCCACCCGGAGAATTTGATTTTCACAGGTTCATTGCTTTTTTCATTTGTTTTCACTTCCGTGCTAGTGGTGGTATCTGTGTTTCCACTTTTGTTATCCGCACTTGTACTGTTGCTGTTGTTCCCGCTGCTGCATCCGATCACACTGCTAAAAAGCATGAAGACAGAAACGATAATCCATAACCCTTTTTTCATCCGTTTCATTGAATGTGGCCTCCCCGTTTCGAATAGACTATAACTTTTGTTTTAAAACAATATTATTGTTACATTCCAAATTATATGGGGTTATTGCATACATGTCAACGCTTTCAAACATAATTTTTGTTATTAAAAAGAAAAAAATGGAGAGATTCCCCCTCCGCTTCAGAACGAATTTGGATACTGCATCATCTTACACCGGCTCGTAATTCAATTTCATAAGAATGCCTTGGTCATGATCCCCGAATCCCCGCCCGAACAGATTCACCCCGCCCTTATGGACCGCATCCTGCTTCAGGCCCAATTTAAAAGAAATATAAGGCTTAGATTCAATAGCCAGGTCTTCGATCGTGACTGCGGACAGCTTGAGGTTGTCTACTGTGCTTTTGTGCTCATCGACTCTGAACGATTTCAGCAAGCCGTACTGGGTACTGCTGTCAAACCACCATGGGGGATTATACCTGCCCCTGTGGTCGCCGAAATCTCCTGGAGAAGTCCATGTTCCGATCTCTTTGTCGTTGATCCAAACGGTGATATCCGAAGGCCAGTCATTATTAAAGTTCGGGGCCTCAGAACATAATTCCAAGGAAAATTCAATGGATCTGAGCTTAACATGTTTCGGGATGGACATTGGAAACCGGTATTCCGCCCATCCCTGCCGGAACCACATGATGCTCGCAGACCTGCACTCCGGATAGTAGAAACTTGCAGGATCGTCTTCAGGCACGATCATCCCGTCCTTATTAGCCAATCCGCATGTCGGCTGTACCTCAATATTGATATAGTGGCCGATCGGCATCTCTACTTCGTAGGACTCCAGGTTATTCACATAACCCGCAATCGGATTTAAGATCAGCCTGACGTCGTCAAAATTACGTTGGCACACCTTCATAGCTCCCCGGCTGGCCGGAAGAATTTCCGTAACGATCAGTCCCGCTTCCTCCAACACCTTTACATTAACCCCCGCTGTTGATACCGGGATGTTCAGCTTCTCGCCAATCTCATTTATATTAATTTTATTGTGGGTAAGAAGCAGCTTAATAATATTAAGCCTGGTATGGGAGGAAAGGGCATGTGCCACCCGGACGATCTTGTCAGGCTCATTAATCGACAGCTCCAGCATAAGATCCCCGCTTTCATCTAAAATGTTTGTTATAAACAGAGTAGCCTAATAAGGCGTGTTTTGTACATATTTTTTATTACAAATCAATCCGTCGGAGGAGATAATATGCTAAGCACACAACAAGTAAGAGAGGTTCAACAGGTGCAGAACGGCCCAGATAATAAATAGGGGTCCATTATGGCAACAGCAGACCATTATGGACCCCTTACATGTACTCGTACGGCGGTTAACTATATAACGCTTGGTCGATGGGGACCTTACCGCCGGACCACACCCGCTTGTTGGTCCAGTCTTCATCCGGACTGCTCCAGAACGGATCGTCCGCCGGCAGGCCTAGCGGCAAGAATACCGTCGTGCATAGATATAAACTGCCGGTTGTAATATACCCTTCACCAAGCTCCGGCTGTTCTCCGTAAAGGCCAATGTTCAAAAATCCTTTCGAGTCGAACATATCCGGTGCCTTCATTATGCGTTGGATGACCGCGGACAACGCGCACCGTACACTTGCCGGAGAAACCTCCGCCGGCAACTGGCGGTGAAGCGCCATCTGTGCAAGGTGCTGAAACGCACCGAAGCGGTAGGCCAGCGAGCGGCCGACGGCGGGGAAGGTGCCTTCCGGCGAGATCAGCCGTTCCTGGACTGCCGCATAGCGCACAGCCCTTGTCTGTATAGGCTCTCTCATCGCCTTCCATGCGGGATCATGGTCACCTAACGTATGGACGATGTCCAGCAGCATCGGTTGAATGACAAAACTGTTATAATAGTCCCAATGGAATTCGGCCCCGTCTCCATACGTGCCGTCCCCCTTATACCACTGATCATGCTGGCGGAATGCATAATCTACCCGCATGGAATCATAGCTTTCACCAAGTATGTATAGCGCCGTCTCAACCATGGCCGAGAACAAAAGCCAGTTATTAAAAGCAGGCTTTATGGCGCGCGATGCTTTCAATGCCTCTATTACATTATGCTTCACGCGCGGCTCCAGCTTCCCGCTCAATTCACGGGGTGCCCTCACCAAGGCATGAGCAAGAAACGCAGCGTCCACCAGGGGCTGTCCCCCTTCATGAAAGACCATATAATCGGGCGAGGAAGGATCGGTCCCGGCATCGATCGCTTTAAGGGCCATTGCCGCATATCGAGCCCGTCTCTCCCCCTCCGCTCCCGACGTTTCCCCGCCTTCCAGCCAAGGCGCCAATCCGGCCAGCGTTCGGCCAAGAGCTTCTAGATAGGCAAACGGCGAACGTTCCTGCCATTTCCCCTTATGGGGTAACCGCTGCTTAAGCTCGCGTGCTGCAAGCGCCTCCAGCACCGGCTCCGCAATACGGCACATGCTGTCCACCCAATACTGTCTAGTTATCATAAAACTGCTTCTCCTCCCAAGTTTTACATTTTATAATCCTTACTTTAGAGGAGAAGCAGCTTTTCTACAATGGGCTATTTCTGTTGCGCCTAAAGTCACACTACGCGCGATATCGCTGTGGCCCGGATATCTTCAGCGCAATCCACTATTGTAGATTGCGCCTTATCATAGCTATTCTAGATTTCTCGTACAGCAGATTTACTTAAGGAACCTGAATTTCGAAATCTCCGCTCCAGCCAAGGTGCAATCCACCGGTCAGCCCCAATGCGGCCTGCGTTCACTCCCGCCGTAAGCAGGATCATGCCAATAAGAAGCATCTGCGGATTCGTGCCTGCCGACCCGGAAAACATGTAGGAAAAGTTCATTACCATCCCCATCAGTACTGCCGGCGAGGTCAAGGTTCCCGTCAGCAGCCCTATCCCTACTAACAGCTCTCCCCATGGTACAAGCACATTGAACAAGGCTACGTTCGGCAGCGCTACACCCGTAAGAAACTCGGCCCACCAGGACTCCACCGCAGGATGTTCTCCCGTCGACTTTCCAACGGCCCCTTGCAGGTATCCGCTCGCGTTAAACCCTCCTGCCGATACCTTTTCCCAACCTGCCTTGAGCCAGGTCCAACCCAAATAAATCCGCAGTAACAGCAGCATGAAAGAAACGAATCGATTCTCCCTCAACCAAGAAATGGTCACCAGCTCAACCTCCTACAGAATGAAATCTAACATAATTATCCAGTCAAAGAGCTTGGCCCTACAATAAGAACATAGTCTTAGATAAGGCTTACAATTCATAGGTCCGAGGGAGTGTTTTCATAGGTTTGCACAAGGGAAAAAGTACTGCCCCCATACAACTTGTTTTAAACTTAAGCTTATTCTAAATTTAGCTGCCAGGACACGCCGTACCGGTAGACCAGCACGTTCGTTCGAAGCACAAAGGCGCATTGCAATTGTTGGCTGCAGGTTTTGCTGCAGGTTTTGAAGGTGCAATGGGTACTGTAATGAGACAAAAAGGTCTTAAATCAGAAGGAGTAACAATCGTTTCTAACTGTGCGCTTGGTAAAGATGCAAACGACGGTTACGTGCTCATAAAGTTTGCCCTTATGCTAAAGCAACTCGTGGCAACATCAAAGTAATCTCGAACGTTATTGGCTAATAGCCAGTCTTTTGAATTGTTTTGAATGTTAGTTTTAAACCATAAAATAAACCGATATTAAAATGAAAAAATGGAAAAATAAATTGTACAAAGCGACGGTAACCTTAACGTTAACTTGAGATACCCGAAAGAACTTCGCGGTAATGGCACTGGAACTAACCCGGAGCAATTGTTCGCTGCAGGTTTTGCTGCATGTTTTGAAGGTGCAATGGGTACTGTAATGAGACAAAAAGGTATTAAATCAGCAGGATCTAACATGAATAAAAAATTAAGGAGCGAGACAAATGCAAACAAATCTTTTCAATACTATTTTTGATCAAATGGGCCACGTTAGAGGTCAAACACTAGAATTGGTGGAGGGCGTAACGGAGGAGCTCGCAGATCGTATTCCTGAAGGGTTCCGCAATAATATCCGTTGGCAACTCGGCCACGTCTATCTCGTTACTGAAGCATTTTCATTGATGCAATTGAAACTTCCGTTACAATTACCGGAAGGCTTTATGGAGCGGTATGCTTACTCGACGACCCCGCAGGATGAGGCAGCAAAATCATTCCCTGTGTTGACGATACCGGAGCTGGTGAGCATGCTGAAAGAACAGCCGGATAGAATTCGCGAGACGTTTCCAATTAGCCGCTTGAACGAAAGCGCATCTCCCCTTACAACGTCAACAGGACTTGATCTGCTTACACCAGAGCAGTCGATCCGTTATAGCCTGTATCATGAAGGATTGCATTTCGGGACCATCAACGCTTACAAAAAAATCTTGTCCCGTTAAAACCTATCCAGGTATACCTAGATAACGTGGACGGACTATTTATAAACCGAGAATATTCAATTTTTTCGTTATACCTGAACTGTAACCCGAAAGGTAAGACACTTTGAAAAAGTGCCCATCTTTCGGGTTTTTACGTTTTGATCAAAATAACAAGTATTAATGAGATTGGTCTCTATTTATTGGGATTGGGTTATTACTAACTATTCTATATAGCTGCTCTTTTTGAGCTTATCGTACACAGCGGCGCATGACAACGCTGTGTACATTATCCCAATTGAACTGAAAACAACCGATCAAACAGATCGGCTGTCAAAATAATTTCTTATTTAACTGCTAATTTAGAAGCTTGCTCTTCAGCTTCTTTATATGCTTTTTGTAATACTTCATTTCTGTCCAAGAATGCAGTTCCCTGGATTCGAACTGCTTCAAAATCTTCGATTCCCATTAAATAAAAGATGGACTTCAAAAATTTATTTGAGTACTCCAGTTCGGTATAAAAGTCATTATTGGTGTAAATTGATCCACTGGCTTGAATTGTAACTACGCTTCTTCCATCATCGAGTAGTCCGACGGATGCTCTTCCATTACTCAATGGGGCCTCTAGATATCGAAACGTTTCCCTTGCAATCAAAACATTATCGATATAATCTTTTAGTTTTGAGGGGATACTAAAGTTATGCATTGGGAATACAATGACATACTTACTAGCACTTTTGAATTGTTTTAATAGCTCACTCATGCGATCTGTTACTTTTTTTTCTTGACTTGTTAATTCTTTGCCTTCCGCTTGTTTCGACCATGCGCTAAGTACAGTTTTATCTAACAAGGGTACTTCTTCGTCGTATAGATTGATTTGTTCAATGACCTCGTCTTTGGAATGCTTCTCTTTGTATACGTTTAGAAAGTAATTAAACACATCTAGACTTGCAGAGGTTTTAGAATCAAAATCCGGGTGTGCATTGATGATAAGTAACTTTCCCATGTATAGTTCCTCCTAAGTTTTTATTGTCGACTTGATTAATCGATGATTAACATAGTCTATAATATATCCACCCCAGTGGCATGTCAATTTATAACCTAGAAATTTATGTAAGTTTCTCATTTCTGATAAAAGGGAGGTTAAGGTAACCATTTGACTCCTTACCAATTGGAAGATAAGATGTAGGCATGAATAACAGAAAAAAACAAATCACGGACCTGGCGCTGAAACTCATTGAAGAAAAGGGTTATGTCGCGATCAGTTACGATGACCTTGCGAAACAACTCGGCGTAACCAAGGCAAGCATCCATTACCACTTTGAAAAGAAGGAGGATCTAGGAGTCGCTGTTGCCGATCGGATTAAACAAAGACTGGAGTCCATATTGCTCACAGTCAATGATCCTTCGGTAACGGTTGAAGAGAAGATTTCTTTTTTTGCAAACAGGCAAATCAAACAATTTGCAGACGGAATTTGTCCCGTCTCTTCCCTGCAAACGGACTTCGAATCTTTACCTGAATCGCTGCAAAAAAGAGTGCAGGACCTAAGCCGATTCGAAATATCGATCATGAAACAAATTGTTTCTAACATAGTTGAACATGAAGAAGAAAGTAATGTTGATGAGGAATCCTTAGCCCTTATGATTCTTTCGTCAATTAAAGGTGCGATTCAGTATCAGCGTGTAATGGGTATTGATTTGTTGCCTAAGGTCCTTGAACAAATAAACCGGACCCTTAAGAATAACGAACAGCGCGTGCTGTGAGAAGGTGAAAGCAAAAAAGAGACAGTCAGCTTGAGAGCTGACGGGTCTCTTTTTTCAATCAGCAACTTCCCGGTTTAGCGGACCTTCTTGAATGCGGCGCGGAGTTCTTTTGTGAAAAGCTCCGGCTGCTCCCACGCAGCGAAGTGGCCGCCTTTTTCGAGCTTATTGTAATATATCAGATTAGGATAGGCCTTCTTGGTCCAGCTTAGCGGGGCCTCATATTGCTCTCCGGGGAAAACGCTCACAGCCACCGGAATCTTGACGCCCTTGGCATTGAAATAGCCGCCCTTATATTCCCAATAAATCCGGGACGAAGACACACCGGTGTTTGTCAGCCAATACAGGGTGATATTGTCGACGATTTCTTCACGTGTCAGCTCGCCGTTGGTGCTCGCCGTCCGGTTCAGGCCCTCGAGGATGGCCGCCGCCGGCTGATTGTAAGCATCGTTATGGTCGAGAAGCCAGGCGGCAAGTCCCACGGGTGAATCCGCAATGCCATATAACGTTTGAGGACGCGATGCCATATAGGTGGCGTAGGCAACCTGCTTGAACGTTCTAACCAGCTGGTTATAAGCCAGCTCTTCTTCAGCTGATAACCCCGGAGGCGCCGGCGCCCCGGCTTGAAGAGCCTTATCTACGTCAGCGGGAACCGTGGCGGGCATGTTGGTGTGAATTGCCAGCAATCCCGGCGGTGCCTGCAAACCCATCTGATCGACGACAATCGCTCCCCAGTCACCCCCTTGGGCAACATAGCGGGTGTAGCCGAGGCGCTTCATCAGTTCTGCCCAGGCTCGTCCTATCCGTTCAGGTCCCCAGCCGGTCGCTGTCGGTTTACCGGAGAAACCATATCCGGGCATCGACGGGATAACCACATCGAATGCGTCCTCGGCCTTACCGCCGTAAGCAGTCGGGTCGGTCAGCGGCCCGATCAGCTTGATCTGCTCAAGCACCGAGCCCGGCCAACCATGCGTGATGATAATCGGAAGCGCGTTCTTGTGGCGCGAACGGACGTGGATGAAATGGATGTCCAGTCCATCAATCTCGGTAACGAATTGCGGAAGCGAATTGAGCTTACCCTCGACTTTGCGCCAATCGTAATCGTTCGCCCAATAGCTTGCAAGTTTTTTCATCGTTGCGAGCTGCACGCCTTGCGACGTATCCTTGACCGTTTCCCGCTCCGGCCATCTTGTGGCCTTGATGCGCCTGCGTAAGTCGGTAAGCTGGTCTTCCGGAACATTCACATGAAACGGACGTATCGCATTTTTTTGTTGAATTTCAGCTTTTACGGGATGGGCTTGAGGTTTCCCACTGCTTGCATTGGCATAAGCCCCGTTGGCTGTGCATCCAAGGGAAAAAGCCATAATCAGAATCAAACGTAACCAGTGTTTGCTGCTCATTGTAGTAACGCTCCATTCAGAAATTTTTTAATAAATCTATGGTGTTTATGTGCGATTGGTTAAAGTAACAAACAGGGGATGGGATCAGCCCTTGTTCAAGCAATCAACACAGTGTACCTTATTGGGAGGCGAGCAGGTTATGAACTACATGATATACATTATTGAAGACGATCAATCCATTAGCCGTCTGCTGAAAGAACATATTGAAAAGTATGGACTTTCCGCAAAGATTGTAGAAAATTTTGAGAACATCATGGAAGAATTCCATCTCCTTCAGCCTCATCTCGTCCTGCTGGATGTTAATTTACCCAAGTATGACGGCTTTTATTGGTGCAGAAGGATCAGGGAAATCTCCAAGGTTCCTATCCTTTTCGTATCTGCAAGGGAAAGCGGTCTGGATCAAGTGAGAGCTCTGGAAAACGGCGCGGATGATTATATTACGAAACCCTTCTCTTACGAGGTAGTAATGGCTAAAATAAACAGCCATCTCAGACGGGCCTTTGGGGATTATGCCCACACCATTGGCGAGCGGATCATTGAATGGGAAGGATTAAAATTATACCCGGAAAGATTAGATCTGGAGTTTCAAGGAAAGACTGCCGTATTGACCAAGAAGGAAGCCATTTTGCTTGAAAGCCTGATCTCGGCCTATCCTAAGGTGGTTAACCGCAACTATCTTTTGGAACAAATGTGGGATCATACCGATTTTGTTGAAGAGAATACGCTCAACGTAAATGTCACAAGAGTGAGAAAAAAATTGCAGGACCTTGATATTAAGGATGCAATTGAAACAATCAGAGGCATGGGCTACAGATTAAACAAGAGCTGGTAGGTGGGGCAATGAGTTTATTTCTAAAAGAACACAAAAGTTATATCGCTCTTTATTATGTTTCCGTGATCATAACCACTTTTTATTGTTCCCTTGCGGGCGATGTTTCACTTGCTGAAGTGTTATATGCATACTTATTCAATTCTTTTATTCTTTTTGTTTTTCTAGGATGGAAATATGTGAAGACTAAAGACGTCTATGCCTTACTTAAACGTAATTTCCATGCCATCGAGCAATCCTCTTTGGATCAAGGCGATTCCTTTTGGGGAAGGCACATATCAGACTTATTAAAGCGGCAGTACCGCTTATACGAAAGGAACATGCACCAAATCAACAACAACCACCAAGAGCACTTAACCTTTATCAACCAATGGGTGCATCAAATGAAAACGCCCCTTTCCGTCATCCGGCTTCAGCTGGAGGCACACAAAGGCGAACCTTATACGCACGGCATGAGCGAAGAGGTTTATAAGCTGGAAAAAGGACTGAATATGGCCTTATACTATGCGCGGATCGATGCTTTTGAAAGAGACTTTGTGATCGAAAAGGCACAGTTGAAGCCTTTAATTTTAGACAGCATCAGCAAAGAGAAAAAACTGTTCATTAAAAATAATATATTGCCGAAAGCTGACGTCGACGATTCCATTGAAGTTTATACCGATGTAAAATGGCTCAAATTCGTCATCGAGCAGCTGCTGACAAACGCCATTAAATATTCCAAGGGAAAAGGGAAATATGTAACGGTCTCCGCTTATAGAACAAAAGAACATACGGTGCTAGAAGTCACGGATGAAGGCATCGGGATCCATCCTAAAGATCTTAAGAGAGTCTTTCATCCTTTCTTTACCGGTGAAAACGGAAGAATCCTGGGAGAATCTACGGGCATGGGTCTGTATCTTGCACAAAAGATATGCGAAAACTTACATCATACGCTTACGATAGAATCCGAAGTGAACCGGGGAACCAAAGTCAGCATTCTGTTCGAACATAGCCACACGGATCCTAGCTAGTCCCATGAAGAACATGCCTTATTCCTAATGCATGTTCTTTGGTGTTCACTCCCAACCTTACATCAATGTAAGAATCGAGTAAGAAAGTTGAATCGCTTAGGAGGATGCGGCGAAGTACTATGGATAGATAAAAGCTGAACTAAAAGGAGTCGTTGTGATGGAAATGGTAAAAGTAAGCAATGTAAGCAAAACCTACGGCAAAGAAGCGATGCATCACGCTTTACATCAAGTTAGCTTTTCCATTGAACCCGGAGAATTTGTCGGAGTGATGGGACCATCGGGCAGCGGCAAGACTACGCTGTTAAATACGATCTCTACGGTCGATCAGCCTACATCGGGAGACATTCTGATTAAAGGCCTCAATCCGCTGCAGTTAAAAGGAGACGAACTGGCTCTCTTTAGACGCAGGGAGCTTGGCTTTGTATTTCAAGATTTTAATTTGCTCGATACACTGACCGTCGGGGAGAATGCAGTTTTGCCTCTTACCCTGGATAGAATACCTGTTGCAGAACAGGATAAAAGATTGCATAGTATCGCCAAAACTCTGCGCATAGACCATCTGCTGGGCAAAAGAACGTATGAAATCTCCGGAGGCGAAGCGCAAAGAACGGCCATAGCCAGAGCTGTCATCCATCAACCCTCTCTCCTCTTGGCGGATGAACCAACCGGAAATTTGGATTCCAAAGCGGCAAGGACCGTCATGGAACTGTTTGAGAAGATTAATAAAGAACATCAGCAAACCACGATTATGGTGACGCATGATCCTGTGGCAGCGAGTTATTGCGGCCGGATCATCTTTATTAAAGACGGCAGTATCTACAATGAAATTCATAGCGGAGGCAGCAGGCAGCAGTTCTATCAACAAATCATTGATGTGCTTTCGCTTTTAGGGGGCGCTGCTCATGGAGTTTAAACAGTTTGCGGCAAGAAACGTCCTGCGTAACGGCAAGACCTATTTCGCTTATTTCTTAAGCACACTCATATCCGTTACCTTATTTTTCTCTCTGACCATGTTTCTTCTCCACCCCGATAAAGGGACGTTCAAATCCTACATCAAGGTATCCCTTCTAGGTTCGGAAGTGATCGCCTATTTATTCTTATTTTTCTTTGTCTTTTATTCCATCAGTGTATTATTAAAAAAGAGGTACAAGGAATTCGGCATCCTATATATGCTCGGCATATCGAGGAAGCAGCTTCTGAAGATGATTTCGACCGAAAATATGATCATCAGCGCCGCAGCAACCATCAGCGGTATCGTCACGGGGCTGGTGTTCTCCAAATTATTTTTGTTGATCATCGAGAAACTTCTGAGGCTACCTTCCCTGCCGTTTTATGTTCCGGTCAAAGCCATTGTTATTACACTGTTCAGCTTCTTGCTGCTTGGTATGCTCGTTTCCGTATTCACGTCGCGGATCGTAAAGGAACAAGATATTGTACATCTTCTGAAGGCAACGAAGGCGCCTAAGCCCGCTCCCGCCTATTCGAAACCTATTGCGGTCTTTGGCTTTCTTCTGCTATTGGCGGGATATGTGCTATCTTTTATTGCAACACAAGAGAACCTGGAAAAGTTTATTTTACTTGTCGCAGTCATGGTCGTGATCGCCACTTATCTGATATATTCGCAGTTCAGTGTGTTTACGATCGCTTTATTGAAAAAGAACAGGCTGTATTATCTACGCAATACCAACTTAATCTGGGTATCCAATTTGTTCTATCGGGTGCGGGACAATGCCAGAATGTTTTTCATCATAACCATCACATCCACAGCTGCTGTAATCTTGAGCGGTGCCTCCTATGCCTTTTGGACGAACACATTACACGATATAGAGGAGCGTTATCCGCTGGCATTTACTTATCAAACTTTCGGTGTTAATCCTACCTCCGCGGAGGAGATCGGATTTATTGAAGCTCAGCTGACGAAATATCAGTTTCCCTATGAAACAATTACTGTAGACCGAAAACCTGCTGCCCAAGCGGACGGGTCTGCTGTTACTGTAATGAAAGCAAGCGTGTATAATCAACTGGCCAAACCATTAGGCTTGAAACCCGCTTCCCTTCAGGGGTATGAAGCCATGGAAATCCTCGGTTCGGGGGACCCAAGCCAAATCAGCCCTACCGTTGAAGGGAAGCCAGTTCTGATAAAGGATAGCATCAGAGCCAAACTATTGCCGTCTCAGGAATATACGGTTTATGTCATTGCCGACCAGCTGTTTGACCGTGTGAAAACGACATATGAAGATACCCAGCCGGAGTATGTGTTTGATGTCAGGGATTGGTCAGGCACTTATGTAGTCTATGACGAATACGAGAAGAAATTTGGAGGCAATTCGAGAGCGCTGTTATTGTCCAAATCCCATATTTATGAGACGGAAAAAAGAGCGTACGGCACGTTGATGTTCTTATCCGTATTTTTAGGCATCATCTTCTTCGTAGCCTCCGCAAGCTTTATCTATAACAAATTTTACATGGATCAGGAAACAGATAAACAGAAATATAAGCAACTGCACAAAATCGGTGTAACTTTGAAGGAAATAAAGAAAGTGGTCTCGATCGAAATTGGCGTATTGTTCTTGTTACCGTACATCGTGGCAGCTGTGCATTCCGCGATTGCTTTAGGAACCCTGCAAAGGATTTTTCACCTGGAAGTGGGCGCAGCCGCGGTTACCGTCATGGGGATCTTCCTGCTCGTTCAGGTTTTGTTTTTCCTGTTTATCAGACGTAATTATTTGAATGTCATTAGAAAGCATCTGGCTTTGAGCTAGGCAGGTTATTATGAAAAAGGCATCCAATCAAACATTGGATGCTTTTTTGTGCAGCAGGAAACCTATGCAGTTATCAGCCATCTTCTAATCGTTTAAACCCTTACCGCTGAGAATAGGTTCCATATATTTCTCGATTCTGGACACTCGGGTTTTGGACTGTTTCGGTTGGGAGAAATGAAGAAGGTACGCTCTTTGCCGCCCCGGCGTCAATGCTTCAAAAGCCGTTTTCAAGGCAGGGACTTCGTCGAATTTATGCTGAAGCTCTTCAGGAACCGTGAATTCCGTTGTCTCCTTAAATTCCACTTCCAACCCTGCTTGTTCCGCTTGAATCGCTTCTGCGATATAAGCTTTAATAAGAGGTTCCATTTCAGCGATCTGCTCTACACTGGTGAACCGGATCTGGCGGGCCGCCTGCACATTTTCCGTCTGCTGGACCAGAACTCCCTCGGTGTCCTTTAGCAAGGCGCCTTTGTGGAATAGAAGCGCACAATACTCTTTAAACCCATGAATCAGGACAATATTCTTACCTTCTAATGTGTAACAAGGGTGCATCCACTTGAAATCTTCCGTCAGCCCGCAGTCCATCACAATCTCTCTAAGTTTCTCAAACTCATCCCTCCACTTTTTGGCCTTCTTAAGAAATCCAAATACTTTAGGGTTGCCTACAACACTTGTCATCAGGTCCGCTCCTTTTCTGTGAATTTACAGTTCCAGTACCTTCTCCAGCTCTCCGGACCATTTGCTCCATCCATACTTGGCTCCGTTAAGCGCTGGTTCATTGGAGATTCCGGTCTGTTCTAGGTGAAGATTCACCCTTCCATCCCCTGCATCCTGCAGCGTCCAGGTAACCGTGTGCTTCTCTCCGCCGCTGGCCCAACTATAGGACAACCGGTTCGGTTCGTCCACGGTCAGCACTTCCCCTTCAACTATGCCATCCCACCACTCGGACGGCTGCGTGCGAAATTGGAACCGATGCCCTACGACGGGCTTAAAGTTATTCTCCATCGGCTCACCGGAGTGGATATTGACCACCCACTTGGCAAGTTTGCTTGAATCGGTTAAAGCAAACCATAGTTTCCCGATCGATGTTTTATATTGAAAATCCAAGTTTAATGTTAAGCTCATTCTTCATCCTCCTCTAATAGTTGGCCTAAGCGCATCAAATTTTCATTCCAGAATTTATTGTAGAAAGCCACCCAATCTTGAACTTCTCGGAGTGGAGAGGCATTTAGCCTATATCTCGTTTCTCTGCCGACTTTTCGGTCAAGCACCAGTCCCGCTTCTTTAAGGATTGTCAAATGCTTGGATACCGCGGTGCGGCCCATTTGGAACTGTGCCGTTAATTCATGCAGGGGCAGTTCTCTGGCTTCCGATAGCAGTCGAATCAGCTTGCGCCTGCTCGGATCCGCAATCGCGTCGAACACATCCCGTAATTGTTGATCTTCTCTCATTACAGCTTCACCAACTTATATTTTTCAGTAACAGACATCTCTAGGAAAAGAAGGGATATCCGGTAACCTTTCCATCTGCACTACAATTTACGGCTCTTTGTACGCAGCGCCCATGAGACCATACCTAGTGAAGCATACACAAGCGGAAGGATCACAGGAAACCCGTAATCTTCAGCAAATACATGAGACAAAGCCGCACCCGTCAACAAGAAGAAAAAGCCGGCGTAAGCCCATTCCTTCACCCTAGGAAGTCCAGGCACGACAAGAGCGATGGCCCCAAGCACTTTCCAAATCCCCAGTATAGTCATAATGTACAAGGGATAACCGATCTTTTCAAGTAACTCGACATTTCCTTCCAACTCCATCAGCTGCCCAATACCGCTTATCGTCATCGACGCCGCAAACAGCGAGGTGACTGACCAGTAAGCAATTACCTTCCCCCGGGACCGGGTTTCTGCTTTCACGATTGTTTCCGTACCGACCATCGTACTCATGTGTTTCCTCCCTCATATGTTCTTATCATCACTTCCATTAGGACACCATTTGGTGTCTGGATTGATTATATGCCACCTTTTGGTGTCTTGTCAAACCTGTTTTTCCAAAAAATCGATGTTAGATGAGAATATGGTGCCCGTACATATAGAAAAAGGACCTTCCAGAGGTCCTTTTTTTAGAATGAATCATCCCAATCTAGTACAGCTCAACCATCTTCTGGATTTGACGCTTTATGTTCATAATTAAATCCGGGGGCTCCATCACCTTCACCATACTGCCATAGCTCAAGACTTTTTGGATCGCTCGTTCCATAGATGAAAAATAGCTGGTTAGTGACAACATTCCATCAGAATTCACGAGGACTTGATCAAAGCCGAACTCATCACGCACCCTGGTTTTCATCTCAGGCTGAAAGAGTAACACCGCATGCACCTTCTTAAAATCGGCTCTATCCATGAATTGTTGTTCCACATCTTGCAGCGTGTACTCTCGCCTCACGAATTGTTCCGGTAAGATGTTCAGTTCTCCGATTCGGGACAACCGGAATACGCGAAAGTCCATTCGGGTCAGGCAATAGCCGTATAAATACCAGACATATCCTTTTAGGAAGAGACCCATCGGTTCCAGCTTGCGTTCGGTTTCCGCCCCTTTGTTATCCAAGTATGTGAACGAAATCAATTGAAAGTCTTTGATTGCCTGGTGTAATGGACCCATATGCACTTTATCGTTTGGCGCCGGCTGGAAATCTAGATCCACATAATTTTGATCCATGGATGTGTCTCGTCCGGGCATCAACGCGCCAACACGTTCTATTAATCGGTCAATCTCGGAATGATCTGTCGCGGAACGTACTCCACGTAAGGCTGAGCAGATTGACGAGAAATCATCCAAAGATAATACCTGCTTTTCCAATCGGTACCCCTGCATAATCTCATACCCTCCATCCGATCCGGCAAAAGACACGATGGGGATTCCGGCTAGATTGATAGCATCCATGTCGCGATAGATTGTTCGCAGCGAAACTTCAAATCGCTTGGCTAACTCAGTAGCACTGACGCGGGGCTGATTTAACAATGTCATCGTAATAGCAAGCAAGCGATCCAGTTTCATAGAACGTCCTCCAATCCGCGTATCCCCTTCCTTATTCTACATTCAAATGCCGCAAACCTTTTAGCGGAATCTCCGGAAAAATGCCTGGATGTCAGGTATTAAAAGATCCGGTGCATCCATCGCAGCGAAATGCGTCCCTCGCTCGAATTCGGACCAGTGCACAATATTTGTATTGTCACGTTCAGCAAAACGCTTTATCGATTTGAAATCATGCCCGAACACAGCTACGCCTGTTGGAGTCGTATTCGGTTGCTGCAGTTCCTGCCCTTGGTTGTGAGCATTCTCATAATATAAGCGAGAGGATGATTCCGCCGAATTGGTCAGCCAGTATATACTGACGTTAGTCAGGAATACATCCCGGTCCATAAAATCCACATGATCTCCAAAGCCGCAAAATAAATCGGATATCCAAGCAAGCTGGCCTGAAGGCGAATCTGCAAGCCCGTAAGAGAGTGTTTGCGGCCGTGTGGATTGGACCGAATGAAAGCCCGCCCGTTCATGGAAATTCGCCAGAAATTGAAGGTTCTGCTGATCTTCTTCCGATAAATCGACCATTTCCGCCGGATCTCCGGAAGGGAAAGAAAACAACTGCAGCACATGAATGCCGCGAAGGCCTTCCGGCTTCTGAATTCCAAGTTCTCTGGATACAAGTGCGCCGCAATCGCTGCCGTGAGCACCGTATTCTGTATATCCCAAGCGCTTCATCAAGACATCCCATGCTCTAGATATGCGGGCTATATCCCATCCTGCTTCTAGAACCGGCCCTGAGAAACCAAATCCAGGTACGGAAGGGATGACCAGGTGGAACGCTTGGGCCGGATCGCCGCTGTGACTGCGCGGATCGCTGAGCGGACCGATCAGTTCCAAAAACTCGACAACCGAACTGGGCCATGCGTGGGTAAGCAGCAGCGGAAATGCGTCAGGTTCAGGCGAACGAACGTGTAAAAAATGAATGTTGGCGCCATCGATATTCGTAGTGAATTGAGGGTATTCATTCAGGCGATCTTCGAATTTACCCCAATCATATTCTTTCTGCCAGTAGGCTGCTAACTCTTTCACATAATCGAGCGAAACCCCATATTTCCATCCGGCTCCGTCTAACGCGGCCGGCCAACGAGTCTGAGACAAACGATTCCGAAGATCATCAAGATCGTCATGCGATACGGAGATGCGGAACGGCTGTATTTCTGTGCTTACCTCGGAAATGAGTGTCTTACATTTGTCATGGGAATTTCCTCCTTGAAATGGGTTCGTTTTTGTCGTGCTTACAATGTCTATATTAAAGCGAACACCCTGACAACATTATGTCAGGGTGCATGAGGAAAAAATTTTTTTGTAACCGCAGATGGTTTTGCTAACGAACAGACTGTTACATAGTAGCAAGATCGTATGTGTCGTCACTGGTTCACGCTTTGTTATAACTCGCCAATCCCCCAATGCTGCCTGCAAACATACGGCGGGTTTCCTGTTAAGTTATAATATCATCAGTGCAAAAGAAAAAAAGTATGTGCCTGATCTGATGATACATCGGCCTTTCCGAAATATCGTCTGTAGTCGGAAACTGCCCCTTTGCGTATGATCGTTACCATAGATGCATGAGTAGCATCTTCAAAAATTCACACTCATAAAGGAGGGCTTTACATTGGACAAAATATGGAGAAGATGGTCCGTTCTTACGCTCGCTGTTGTACTAACCGGAACCGCCCTATTATCGGGATGTTCGAATTCGGGTTCAGGCACCAAGGAACCTGAAGCATCTGAAACCGCAGCGGAAGAAAAGAAACTCACAAATCTGACCTATTGGACCGGAATGGCGGGCCAGGCCGCCGTCACCATGAAGAGCTACGGCGAGATGGAAGTTTATAAAGAAATAGAAAAAGAAACCGGGGTCAAAGTAGAATTTCAACACCCGCCGCAAGGACAGGACGCGGAGCAATTCAACCTGATGCTGACTTCGGGCAAGCTGCCGGATATCATCGAATATCATTGGACCAGCTTCCCCGGCGGTCCGCAGAAGGCGATCAAAGACGGCAAAATTATCAAACTGAACGAATTGATTGATCAGCACGCTCCGAATCTGAAAAAGATACTCGATACGCATCCGGAATGGCAAAAGCAGGTGATCACCGACGACGGCAGCATCGTTGCTTTCCCGTTCCTGCGAGGGGATAAACTGCTTCAAGTATATAAAGGAGTGGCGCTGCGCAAAGACTGGCTGGATAAGCTCGGATTGCAGATGCCAACAACGATCGATGAATGGCACACTGTATTGAAAGCGCTTAAAGAACAAGATCCGAACGGCAACGGCAAGGCGGATGAAATCCCTATAATTATAACCCTTGAGGAGCTGAACGGTTCTCATGCGTTCATTGGCGCTTTCGGCATAACAAACGGTTTTTTCCAAGAAGACGGCAAAGTGAAATTCGGACCGATCGAGCCGCAGTTCAAGGAGTTCCTGACACTGATGAACAAGTGGTATAAGGAAGGGTTGTTGGACAAAGATTACGCGGCCACCGACGCGAAAATGCTCGACGCGAAAATAACAGGGAATCAGATCGGCGCCGCGATCATGAATACAGGCGGCGGCATCGGTAAATTTATGGGATTGATGGCGGGTAAAGACACTAATTTCAAGCTGTACCCGGCTCCGTATCCGACACTTGCCAAAGGAGAGAAACCGCAGCTGGGACAGCGCGACTTTGCTTTTAACGGCCGCGGTGCCGCTATTTCCACAAGCAACAAAAATCCGGTCGAAACGGTGAAATGGCTCGATTTGGCTTACAGCGAGAAAGGCCAGATGCTGTTCAACTTCGGCAAGGAAGGCGTCAGCTACAAGCTGGAGAACGGATATCCGAAATATACGGAGGTCATTACGAAAAATCCTGAAGGCTTGCCGATGCAGCAGGCGATGGCTCAGCACAACCGCGCCGGCTGGGACGGCCCGTTCGTGCAGGACGTACGTTACATCGAACAGTATGCGGTTCTTCCGGAGCAGCAACAATCGTTGAAGGTATGGGCTGAGCCGAACAACGAAAAGCTGATGCCACTCGTCACCCCTACGAAAGAGGAAAGCAGCCAATTTGCCTCTCTCATGGCCGATATCAACACCTATAAAGACGAGATGTTCCACAAGTTCGTCATGGGCAACGAACCGCTCTCGAATTTTGACAAGTACGTCGAAACGCTGAAGAGCATGGGAATCGAGGAAGCGCTGAAAATTCAACAAGCGGCGCTGGAACGTTACAACAATCGCTGATAAGTGTGCCCGTTTCGGAGGATACCGGCTCAAGCCCGGCATCCTCCGGAACGGTTCCCCACATGGGTGTTTAAAGAAAGGGAGTGAACTGGATGTCCCTGATACCGAACGAAGTGACCGTAACCGGTAAGGCGGTGTCGCGAATGCCGGCACGGCGCCGGACAGTCGTCAAAGATTTGCGGCGCAATAAGTATATTTACCTTATGGCACTTCCGGTAGTGGCATACTATCTGGTGTTCCATTACGGTCCGATGTACGGGCTGCTGATCGCTTTCAAAGATTTCAACACATCAGCCGGTATATGGGGCAGCCCATGGGTCGGTTTCGATCATTTCAAGGATTTTTTCCAAAGCCATTATTTCGGCAGATTGTTACGGAATACGGTGCTGATTAACGTTTACGAGTTATTGTTTGCCTTTCCCGCATCGATCGTGCTCGCTTTGCTCCTCAATGAAATTCGCAGCAGCATGTTTAAGCGGACCATCCAAACCGTATCCTATTTGCCGCATTTTATCTCCATTGTCGTCGTCGTGGGGATGATGGTCGATTTTCTGGCCACTGACGGACTGATCAACCAGCTGATCGCCCTATTCGGCCTGGAGCCGATCTCCTTTCTGCGCGAACCGGGATGGTTCCGGTTTCTCTATGTATCATCGGGAATCTGGCAGAGCATCGGCTGGGGCTCCATCATTTATTTGGCCGCTATCTCGAACATCGACCCGGCTTTATATGAAGCGGCAAAGATGGACGGCGCCGGCCGGTGGAAGCAGACGCTGCATATTACCATTCCGGGCATCATGCCGACCATCGTCATCTTGCTGATTCTGAATATGGGCTCCATGATGAGTGTCGGCAGCGAGAAAGTGCTGTTGATGTATAATCCGCTAACCTACGAAACCGCCGACGTCATTTCCACTTTCGTATACCGCAAAGGGATTTTGGAAGCAAACTACGGGTATACAGCGGCCGTCGGCCTGTTCAACGCGGTCATCAGCTTCGCGCTGATCGTGACGGCCAACGGCATCAGCAAGCGGGTCAGCGAAAACAAACTGTGGTGAAAGGAGGACCCTTCATGGCGAATCATCTCTCGGCAGGCGAAAGAATCTTCGGCTTTATGAACACGATTCTTATGCTCATCCTATGTTTTCTGACATTGTATCCCTTATTATATGTGCTGTTCTCCTCCGTCAGCGACCCGGCCTTGCTCGCGCAGCACCGCGGACTGCTGTTTTTGCCGACCGGCTTCACCATGGCCGCTTATAAGGCTGTATTCGACAACCCGATGATCGGCAAAGGCTACCAGAACACGCTATTTTATGTAATGGCCGGCACCTTGATGAATTTGTTTTTTACCAGTCTGGGAGCTTATGTGCTATCGCGGAAAAACGTGCTGTTCGGCAATTTCCTTATGTTCATGATTGTCATCACGATGGTGTTCAGCGGGGGACTGATTCCTTCTTACATCGTCGTCACCAAGCTGGGCATGCTGAATACCCCTTGGGCTCTTCTCATCCCGGGCTTGATCAATACGTTCAATATGATCATCATGCGCACGGCCTTCCAATCCGTACCGGTCAGCCTGGAAGAATCGGCCCGCATGGACGGCGCGAACGATTTCACCATTTTGTTCAGAATCATCATCCCACTGTCCATGCCCGTCATAGCCGTTATGATTTTGTGGTATGCGGTCGGGCATTGGAATTCTTACTTTAGCGCGCTGATTTATTTGCGGGACCGGGAATTGTATCCGCTGCAGCTCATCATGCGGGAGATCCTCATTACAAACAGTACGGACAATATGATGACAGGTGCATCCATGGGCGATCGGATTCCCATTGGCGAGACGATCAAATATGCAACTATCATTATATCGACGCTGCCGATTCTTTGTTTATATCCGTTCCTTCAAAAATATTTCGTTAAGGGCGTCATGATCGGTGCGATCAAAGAATAGTCCTAATGTATTACAGGAAAAGTAAAGGCTTTCACGAATACCTAAGAAATCGTGTGATATCGTGGAGGTTGGAGGTTCCTGCTCATGGCGCCCTTGTTTCGGCATCGATTCGGTTTGAACGGAATTCATCGAAGAAGCGTGTTCCTCAAGCTGCTTGTTTCTAATGCCGTCATTTTGCTTGTTCCCCTTCTGATCGTGATTATTTTGTATGTCAGGGTGGAGCTGTTCATAACGGAGAACGCCCAACAGTACAATTTAGCAATGCTTCAGCAGTTGCAGAAAGAAATGGATTGGCGGATTAAGGAAGTAGAGCAGTTCTCAGTACAAATCGCCTTGAACCCGAAGCTGAATCCGCTGCTTGGCGAAAGCAGCGCGTCAGGGGATAACGGATATAAATTTTGGGAGTTCAACCGGAACTACCTTGAACGTACAAAGCTCATGACGAGCGATTTTATATACGATTATTATTTGTATTTTGCAGGTACGGATACGGTATTGAAGCCGGGCTTAGTGACGGACTCGAGAACGTTCTATCAGTATTATTACAATTATGCCGGCAAGAGCTATCAGGACTGGCGGGACACGATTCTGACCGCAGTGAACAACCGGACGTTTATTGCAGCGTCCGAGCTGGTCAGCAAGCCCTCGGTCCCGCCAAATCCTTACGGCAAACCGTCCGGCAAACCATCCGGTAACGTCATCTCTTATGTTCAATCTCTTCCTCTTGGCGCATTAGCGGATGTGAAGGGTGCACTCGTCGTAATGATTGACGAATCGAAGATCCGGGATATGATCCAACAGATCGAATCGGTAAACCAAAGCTCGGTATTCATCGTCAATTCCAAAGATGAGCTGGTGATGGGAACGGACAAACCGCTCGACCGCGAATTTTTTACTGACTATCCGATTTCAGCTCCGAAGGGCTTGTTCGATGCCCGCTTACATGGAAAAGACGTCATGGTTTCTTATACTACTTCCGAACAGACCGACTGGAAATATGTCACCATCATGCCGACCGGTTTGTTTCTGGCACGCGTCAACATGATGCAGATGGCGGCTATCTGGCTATTCTTGTTTTTCCTGGTTGCCGGGTCGGCAGCCGCCTATTTCATCGCTTACCGCAACTATGCCCCGTTAAAATTGATGTTGCAGGCTGTGAGGAAAGGGAAACCTGCGGATCGGTCCTCCCGGCCTAATGAATATGAGCTGTTGCAGGAAACGATTGAAGAGTCTCTGACGGAAGGCCGCAACCTGCGGGAGATCGTTCAGCGGCAAATGCCTGTCGTCCGATCCAATTTCTTGTCCCGCCTGATTCGGGGACACGTGGAACTTTCAGACGACATGGAGACGTCCGAGTGGCTCGATCTGCGGTTCGAATCGGATCGATTCGCCGTGATGCTGATCGATATTGACGACGCGGCAGCCTTCGCCGCAGAGCTGAATGAAAAACAATGGGCGTCCATTCGCTTCATTTTGACCAATGTCGCTACAGAGCTTGTACAGCAGTATCATTTTGCTTACAGTGTAGAACTTGACAGAGACCGTCTGGCCCTATTGGTTAACCTGAATCCGATACGTATGGAAACCGGACTAGAAGACTTAGTAGAGCTGTCGATCCGGTTGAAGGATTGGATTGAAACGAAGTATCAACTCGTGATTACAATTTCGATCAGCGACATTCATCATGGCTCCGCCATGATAGGAACGTGCTATAAGGAGGCAATGGAAGCGGCGGATTGCAGAATGGTCCGCGGCCGGGGCGAACTCCTGCTGTACCGGGATCTCAAACATACCGAGACTGGCTTCGATTATACGATTGAGACGGAGACCCTGCTCATGAATATGGTCAAGAGCGGCGATGCCGAAGAGGCGGAACGCATTCTTGAGCAAATTTATGAGACGAATTTCCAATCGAAGCGGATCAGTCCGGAGATCGGACGATGCTTGTTTTTCAACATGGCCGGTACGCTGCTTAAAATATTGAACGCATCCCCTCTTCGCAATACGGAGGAGATGGACCGGCTGTTCGATTCGATTAAGCATGTCTTTGCCGCCAGCACAGCAGAATGCATGCATGAGAGAACGAAGCGGTTGTTCCGGTTGTTAACCGACGCCATTCGCGAGGAAAGAACGGACCACGGTCAGCAAACTCTGGAGAAAATGACCGGGCTGGTCCTCCAGCATTTGACCGACCCTGATCTGGGGCTAGCCTTAATTGCGAAACAGATGAACATGTCGCCGCAATACTTATCCACCTTTTTCAAAAAATCGTTCGGGGAGAATCTGACGGATTACATTCTCAGAAAGCGGATTGATTATGCCAAAAAGCTGATGGAGGATAAATCTCTAACCAATCATCAGATTGCCCAGATGGTGGGCTACTCGAACGATCTCGTATTTATCCGCGCATTCAAAAAACTGGAGGGCGTGACACCGGGGAAATACCGGGAATGTAAGTAAAAGGGTTGGAAAATAATTAGGAAGACACACTCAGAACAGTTTTCAATATGGAAAGGACCTTCCGAGGTCCTTTTTTTTCATGAACTATAGTTTACTTCGTGACTTCGATGACAATCGGTTCAGGCAGCTTTCCCCTAACGTAGGGAAGAACGACAAATATGAATCTCGCTTCCATTCCGCTTTCTTCCGGACGGGGAGAATTTTAGCTAGTTTCGGCAAAATCGTACAGGAAGGTAAAAATACTACTCTACGAAAAGGACCCGTACCTCGCTAAACTATTCATGTAATCGTTTGCAAAGTCCATATCATGAGGAGTGTGGTGTTCATTCATGCACGGAAAACTGGGAATCTCCCGCAAAACATGGGCAGGCAGCTTCCGGATCACGTATTTGACGTTGGTTCTGGTCCTGCTGGTTACCGTGAGTCTGACGGGGATCGGCTCAGCCTCGCCCCCGGCGAGGATTGAGATTAACGACAGCGCAGTAAATTTCCAGACATCTCCGATTCTGGAAGGCAAAGAGCTGTACGTACCGATGGACGAGTATCTTAACGCCCTGCAGGCCGTCTATGTAAACGACGAATATACGTCCACCGTCAAGATCAGAAAGAACGGCAGAACCGCGCAGTTCACGCTCGGCAGAACAACCGCACTGAAGAACGGCGTACCTCATTATCTTCCCGCTCCTGTATCCGAATCCGGCGGCAAGATCATGATTCCGTTCCAATTCGTTACGGAAGCGCTGGGCGGGACAGTAACCGCCGTCTCAGGCAAAACCGCATTCCGGGTGTCCATCGAGCATCTTCCAGACGTGCCCCCGGTTGACCCGAATGACGAGCCATACGGCGGCGGGGACGGTCCGGTCTATGATTCGATCTTCACGCCGAAAATCGGAAACTGGAAGATTGAAGATGAAATGTACACAACAGACGGAACGACCAACGGCTCCACGGCAACCCGCGAAGAAGGTGTGCTTGCCGACTTCTCCTTCGAAGTCACGGTTCGCATGCTGAACGACAACGGCGACGCGAACAATTGGGCAGGCCTCAATTTCCGCAAAATGAACGGATCCGGCTATCCATGGGACGACGGCTATCTGCTGTATATTTCGGCAACCGGCAACGTCGTCGTGTTCAAAGCCGGTGAAGGACCGATTGCAAGCAAACCGCTGGGCAGAAACATTACCGAACAAGATTTACGCTTAAAAATTTCAATGATCGGTCCTGAACTGAATATTTATACTGACGGCGGCACCGATCCCTTCCTGTCCCTCTCGGACAGCAGCTTCACGGAAGGCTATATCGGACTCGGCGCAACACAGGCCGTCGTCCAATTCAAAGATATTGTGATTACCGAGAACCCGGCAGGCGAGGGACCTGCACATGTCTTCACGCCGAAGATCGGCGAATGGAGCATTGAGAACGAAGTCTACTTGACGGACGGAGTGACGAATGGTTCCGTGGCGACGCGCGAGGAAAGCGTGCTCGGCGACTTCGCCATCGAGGCCACGATTCGCATGACCGATGCGAAGGGAGATCTGAACAACTGGGCAGGCCTCAATTTCCGCAAAGCGAACACATCCGCCTTCCCGTGGGATGACGGCTACCTCGTCATCGCAACGGGAACAGGTAATCTGCTTGTGCTGAAGGCCGGCTCGGGCGTCCTTGCAGGCAAGGCGCTTGGCACGAGCATCGCCGAGCAGGATCTTCGTCTGAAGGTTACGATGGTCGGTTCCGAGATGAATATTTATGTGAACGGCGGGGCCGAGCCTTTCCTTACCTTATCCGACAGCAGCTTCACGGAAGGCTATGTCGGGCTAGCATCCACGCAGGCCATGGTGCAGTTCAAGGATATTGCTGTAAGCGATGATCCGAACGGCGCCAATGCCGATCCCGCAGCGCCATAATGAGGAATTCTATATTAAGGAGGCAAACATGAAAGAGATCAGGCCCGCATCCCGCTTTCGTAAAAGAATGATCAGCCTATTCACGATTCTGGCATTGCTTGCCGCCATCGTCCCATCCGCTCCCCTTCAGGCAGAGAAGGGTTCCATGAAGGTCAGCGTCAACGGCACCTTGCTTGGAGACGAAGCCGTTAAAGAAGTAAACGGCCTGACTCATGCCGATGTGTCCGCTTATGCGCGCAGCCTGAACATACCGTTTACGTATGACGCGCTGATGAACCAGGTCAGCATCGGCGACGCGCAGGTGTTCGTCGAGCATATCGGCGGAACATATTATGCGCCGGTCAACCAGCTTGCGGAGGCTACCCATGCCCTCGAAGTGAAGACCGATGCCAAGAAGGATCTGGTCAGCGTCATCTATGCTCCGTCGAACAAAACGATCTCGGCAGGCAACATCCTGTTCGATGCGCTGACGGAACCTTTCGAGCGCTATGGCCCCGATAATATGGTCAATATCGTTCCCGCCGTTCCGTCAGGCGGCGTCTTCCGGGACGGCCTGTTCATTCACCCGCCGATTCCCCCCGCCTCGCAGGATCCGGAGGATGAAGCACCGTTGCCTTACCATGCAGCCGTCTACCAGGTGGATCTGACTGCATATAGCGTGAACGATCCGCTTCTTCTCGATTTCTATACCGGCATCATCGACAATGCGAAGCCTCAGGGCATCCGCTTCTTCGTGAAAGTGAACGATACGCAAATCTTCACGATCACGAGGAAGGAAACGTCATGGATCCATCATATTTTGGATGTTTCGGCCTTCGCCGGGCAGAGCGTCAAGCTCGAATTCGCTACAGCGCCGGACCCTGTCCCGGATTACGGTTGGGCCATCTTCGCGGAACCCCGGATTGTTCTCGCCGGAGCGAATGCAGCACCGGCTGACTGGAGCGGCCCTCCAGCAGGCTGGCAGACGTCCGGTGCGATTCAGGCCGGCTCGGGCAAGTGGACTCTGCAGGCCGGCGAAAGCCGCGTCATTTCCGCTCCGCTTGAAGTGTTGAATGGCTATGTCGAGTTGAAAGGCACGACCGGCTCGGCAGTGCCCGCGCTGAAAGCATCAGGCACCCTCGTCGCTGACGGCAAGGATAAATCGACACAAACATTCGACGTCGTTGCCATGCCGGCGGAAGCGGGTACTTTCCGCTATTTGATTCCTTTCAACTTCGACGACGTAT
This sequence comes from Paenibacillus gansuensis, assembly GCF_042684925.1. Classification (NCBI taxonomy): domain Bacteria; kingdom Bacillati; phylum Bacillota; class Bacilli; order Caryophanales; family Paenibacillaceae; genus Paenibacillus; species Paenibacillus gansuensis. The sequence goes on from NZ_JBHUME010000011.1 coordinate 289,433, forward strand.
CCACCGGAGCAACCCCATCGACGGTCAAGTTTACACTGACCTTCACTGCGGGTTCATCCGCCGAGGTTACCGGCTTTGCCATCCTGAGAAATATGGGCATTCTGAACCTGGAGGCTGCCGCTCCGTCCGGCAAACGTCTGTATGCCGACCGCGCATGGAGCTATAAGGCCGTATTCATCAATGACGGTCTGGGCCGAATTGATTCCAACGACAAGCTGGCCGTTGAACTCGTGCAGAACGGCCGGAGCGAGATCAAGCCCATATCACTGTTGAACCCGGATAAAGAGATCACGCTTAAGTGGAATCTGCCGCCTGCGAGCCCCGGGGATCAGGAGTTGGTTCTAAATGTCATGAGAAATGGCGAACGTACCGAGCTCAAGCGTACGAAAGTCTCGATTCTGCCATCCTATAACGTGGAAGTGCGGAATCCGTCCCGATTCGATACCATTGCCAACGACAAGCTGACAGTTGCCATCTACAAGAAGGACGGCAAAGCGGTCGAAGGCCATTTGTACAAGAAAACGGCAAGCGGACAGAAGCTGCTCGGCACGCTTCCTTTCGGCAGATTGTGGCTGGAGGGATCGGCTCAGACGCCTATCGAGGGACTGAACATTACGGCCAAAACCGACTCCTCCGTAACTATGAAGCTTAAGGACAAGCGCGGCGATGTGGAAGTCGTCTGGTCCATCGCGAACGACCGCGTCCTGATGTCGCAGCGTTTCACGGCAGCAGACGATTCCAAGCTGAAAGTATTCGACGGCCCTTCCTTCCTGGCTGGTGACGGTTCCTTCGGCGGCGCCAAGGACAGCGCCATCTTCCCGGGCATCGACTATCTGGATCAGGAAAAATCTTCGAATACGATCGCGGTGCTTCCTCCTTTCCATGAAAGATCGGTGCCGCATCCTTACAAGATTACGATTCCAGCTGTTGCGATCGAGAAAGACAACGATATTATGACGTTCATCTGGAATCCGATGCTCGAATGGACCCGCGGACAGCTGCACCCTTCCGTCCTGTTCGATTCACCGAACCGGGAAGGCTATGAGCATTCGATCGTCGGGATGTTCGCTCCATCCATACCTTATTGGGTGAATGAGAACAAGACCCACGCGATCAACGCATTCCCGTTGACCAAAGGCACCGAGATCAAGCTGGATGCCGAGCTTCGCGTCTCGACAGGCGATCATGCGCTCAAGGGTGTGACGGACTATGTGAAAGAGAAAGGCTTGCCTGACATTCCGGAGCCTGCTCCGCGCTCGAACGAAGAGCAATTCAAGCTTACGCTGAACGGTCTCGAGAAGGAGAAAAAAGGCAAGGACGGCTGGATCTCGTTCATCGGCTTCTCGCAAACCAAATCCGTTGAACTCGGCCTGCTCCAGAATCTGCAGACGATGCGCAGCGTGCTGGATGAAACCGATGCAGCGCGGGCCAAAAAAATTCTGGATAATATCAACAAACCCGCTCCAAATATCGAATGGAGCTATACCGACTCCTACTGGCTGCGTCAGGACCGCGACGTCATCGACGATCTATACAAAATCGCGGTGCGGCGGACGCAGGACTTAAAAAACAGCCAGCAGCCAAACGGAAACTGGAATTTCGTGCCTAACCGTACAACGGCGCCATTCGGTAAGGAAGGCGATCAGACGATGGGAACGACAGCGCCTTTTGTGCTGCAGGCTATCAAATCAGCCAAGATGACAGGCAGCGAAGAAGCCTGGCAGGTAGCCTCCAAAGGACTTGATGCCATCGCCGCCTTCACCAAACCGACCGGTGCAGGCCCATGGGAGCTTCCGCTGTTCGGCGCTGAATCCTTCGCAAGCGGCCTGGCTCTGCTGGCCGCCGTGGAAGCCTATGAGTACAAGAAAGATCCGAAGCATCTCGAGCTGGCCGTTCATCTCGCCGAGACCAGCCTGCCGTTTATCTACCTGTGGCAGATTCCCGACCGGAAGCACTCCCTATACGGCTCCGTTGCTTCTTTCTCGGCAACGAACTGGAGAGACGGCTGGTGGGGCCGCCATGTACAGTGGAACGGGCTCGTCATCTCTGACGGCTTGAAGCAGCTTGCGAAATACGATCAGTCGATCGACTGGAACAAGCTGGCCGACGGCATCATCTGGGAAGGCACACGCCAGGCGGCAACGACGAAGCGTGAAGGACGATTCCCCGACAATGTCGACGTCGCACTCGACAAGCCGGTGATTCAGAATATATGGCCTGAATGGCTGCTTGCCAATATGCAGTATGATACTACAAGCATCTCGCCGCACTGGGCGGCAAAGGAAATCGACGGCGTCCGAGTCGTATCCGGCGTTCAGATCGACTCGATGGAGAACACGGATGCCGGGCTGAAGGTCAGCATCAAGGGCCTCCGCCGCGGCGTCAGCTATACCGCCGTTCAGACCAATACATCATTCTCTTCCTACAAAATCAACGGAGAGACATTCACCCTCCAGCAAGGCCTGCTGAGCGGTGAAGTGCAGGGCGTTCGCAAAGGGCGCAATATGACCGGTTACGTATTCAAAGTCGCACATTCCGCTCCGGAAGCCACGCTGGAATTGCTGAAGTAAAACCTTAAAGGCTGTCCAAAAGTGATATGCTCCCCATACGGTAGACAGGTGAAGAATAAAACCTGGTACCGTATGGGGTATTTTTTATGGTTCAATGAGAACAAACAGCGGCAGATAAATTCGCCATCAACAAAAAGACAAACCAGCATAGTACTGATTTGTCCCGGTCCTGTATATTTTCTGGACAGTCTAAGTTAAGCCTCCAGCAAATCTTTTATGACGATCTTCTAATGTAACATATGCATAAAAATTCCACCCGAGTAAACAATATGGCTAATATTGGTGGGAAGTGGGGATTTTCCATGATAAGGGCCGAGACATCTAATCCCGTTGTTAAACAAATCACTGAACGTCTTGGACAGTCACCCGATTTTATTTGTAAAGAACTGGCCATCAACGAGGAATTGAACCTTTACTGCATTTATCTTGCATCGATCGTGACGACGAAACAGGTGGAGGATATGCTATTAAAGCCCATTTTTCAAAATCATCCAAGCATAGAAGCATCTAAACATCATCCCGTTCTCTGGTTAACAAATACAATCCCGCTAATTCAACGGAAGGAATTATCAGGGTCCATAGAAGGTATCAACGAACTTCTTGAAGGTCATTGTCTTCTCATTCCAGCCCCGGGAAATACGATCCTTAGTTATGATGTCTCAAAAGGGGACTATCGGAGTGTTACGGAACCCACATCGGAGGCCTCAGTCCGCGGACCAAGAGAAGGCTTCGTTGAGGATATATCACGGAATATCGCTTTAATCCGGAAACGGTTGAAAAACGAACATTTAGTGTTTGAATCCATGACGATCGGGTCAGCAACAAAGACTAAAGTTTACCTGACTTATCTTCAGAACGCGGCCTCCAAACAAGTGATTGATGAGTTCCGGCGTCGTCTTCAAGCCATTCAAACCGACAGCATTTTGGAGAGCGGTTATATTGAAGAATGGATTCAGGATAAAACATTTTCTCCGTTTCCTCAACTAGTTAGTTCAGAACGGCCGGACATCATTGTCGCTAAATTACTTGATGGACAAGTCGCGGTCATGACGGACGGAACACCCATCGTTCTAATGGGTCCCGTTACCTTTTTTCAAATGTTCTCATCGGCTGAAGACTATTACCAGAGAGCGGATATTGCCACTCTTACGCGTTGGTTGCGTATGATTGCTTTTTTGTTATCGATCTTCGTACCTTCTCTTTATATAGCGATAGCAAGCTACCACCAGGAATTACTGCCTACATCTCTCCTTATCAGTTTGGCGGCTCAGCGTGAAGAAGTTCCGTTTCCTGTATTTATTGAAGCGATAATCATGACGGTAACGTTCGAAATTTTACGGGAAGCCGGACTTCGTATGCCGCGTATTGCCGGCCAATCCATCTCTATCGTAGGCGCACTCGTTTTAGGCCAGGCCGCAGTGGAAGCCGGGCTCGTTTCGGCAGCGATGGTGATTGTTGTATCCCTTACAGCCATTTCGAATTTCGTCTCTCCTAACTACAGTTTCAGTATTGCCCAAAGAATCATTCAGTTTTCTTTTATGCTGTTGGCTGGGGTACTAGGTTTCTTCGGTATTATGTCCGGCGTATTTTTTCTGTTGATTCATTTGGTTTCGATACGATCGTTTGGCGTCAAATATATGACCCCCTTGGCTCCCGTAGCCCTTTCCAATTGGAAGGATACCTTGGTTAGGGTACCTCGGTATGTAATGAAACGTGTTCCGCGTGCGTTTTACTCTAAGAAATAAAGTGGAGTGAGAATTGTGAGAACAACATGTCTTGCCGTATTTCTTCTCCTATTCTGCACGGGATGTTGGGATATGAAGGAGATTAATCAATTAGCGATTGTCAACATTGCTGCAGCCGACAAAGACCCGAAGACGGGTATGATCACCGCTTATTACCAAGTCATCAATCCCTCTGGCGTTTCAACGAAAAGTGGAGGTTCGGGAGGCACAGCCGTGTACTCGTTTGAATTCAAGGAATATAGTTCTGGGAGATTTGAGGAAAAGACAAGCAGGGTCATGCCGAGGTTGTTTTATACACCACAAATACAGTGTTATATTGTCTCCCAAAAGTATGCCCGGCAAGGTTTATTGGATTTAATTAATTTTCTGGAGCACAACCCGGAACGCCGGACGAATGTGGATATTGTCGTTTCTGATGCCCCTCTGTCCGTTGTTATGAATAGCCTTACCTCACTAGAGAGAGTGCCCGGCCGTTATATTCGCTCTTTGTTTGAACTGCATGCACGCAATTATCATAGGGGTGTATTTCCTATCAAGGTAAACGATTTAGCAAAAGGCATCAATTTTCACCAGCCGACCGTTATCCCCATTCTCGATTTTAGCAGCAAGCAGCCTGCTTCAAAGAAAGATAAACTGGAAACCATGAATGCAACTCAAGCGGCGATGAGTTTTGAGGATGGAGCTGTGTTTCTCAATGCCCGCATGGTCGGCCGCATGGATGTAAAAACAAAAACGTTATTTTACATCTTGAATGACGATCTTCAAAGGTTTGCAGAATCCATTAAAGTGAATGGAGAAAACGTCGATGTAGAAGCCCAAAATGTTCAAGTTCATAGGGAATACGACCGGCCATCCTCCCGTCTTATCATCCGGATCCGTGCCGATCTTCGCATTATCTCAAATAAACAAAAAAAGGAAATGAACGTTCAGAATCTTCATGAAATCGAGAAGGCATTTAATCAGACCCTGAAAAGGAAAGCAAAGTCCCTTGATGAATTGGGGAAGAAGAAAGATTGGGATCTGTTCGGACTTCAGGATGAAGGCGTCCATCCGAAAGACTGGCATAACTATAAGGTTGTGTTTCTCGTGAACTCCAAAGTCACTACCATAGGGAATACGGGATCCCCATACCAAGTCGAAAAGAGTGAATAAGAATATGGAAAATCCACAGCTGAGCGGATGGCAATTTTTTACATTAACTTTTTGCTTTGTCTGCGCAACAACGTTTCTTTTGTTACCCGGGAATCTTATAGATCATGCCAAACAGTTCGGCTGGCTCGTTTGTGTATGGTCGTTCTTGTACGGGTTACTTCTGGCGATGCTGTGGCTGTATTTATCCAAACGTTACCCCGGGAAAAGTCTCGTACAAATTGCGACCCAAGTTCTGGGGAAATGGGCTGGAGGTTTTGTAGCTTCCCTATACGTTCTTTATTTCATTCAAATTGCTTCCTGGGTTACACGGAATTTAGGCGACTTTATGCATACGAATTTGATGCCCCGAACTCCCCTCTCCATTTTCCATATTGTGGTGCTGCTAGTGTGTGCTTATGGCGTTGTGAAAGGGATTGAGTCCATTGCAATGGTTTGTGAGCTTGTTACGCCGTATATCGTGGTCGCTTTCTGGATCCCGTTTTTGGTTACGCTTAAGGTCTGGGACTGGCGGGCATTCAGTACGCCCTATCATTTTCAGCTTTGGCCCACAATCGTTCAAACCCAATATGCGCTTGCTTTTCCCTATATGGAAACAATTATGTTCATGATGCTTTTTCCTTTTGTGAAACGTCACTTGAAAACTGCGTTTCTTGTAGGAATCGGCTCAGCCGGGGTGATTCTTTCCGTTAGTGTATTTATGACAATTGGAATTATCGGATTAGAGCGCGGTTCGAAACAAATATATCCGGTTTATACCATCTTCCGTGAAATGAAGTTTTCCGGTTTCTTAGAACATTTAGAATCGATTCTCTCTATAAACATTTTCCTATTGGTCTGCATCAAATTAAGTTTATTGTTTTATTGTGCGGTAATGGCGATATGCCAGCTGTTCCATGTGGAAAGACGCTCTGTAGTTGCTTATCCGTTAGTATGGGTCATCTCTGCATACTCCCTCTTATTTGCAAACGTTATAGAGAATATCGAATGGGTTCAAAAGTATTTGTTTAGCTATTATATGATTTACGCCATCATAGTTCCGGTCATTCTAATTATTGGTTCCTGGATGCGGAACATACAAAGGGGTGAAACACCGGCATGATCGGGATGATAAGCCTTTATGTACTGTTTCTCATCTTAGGATTGATGGGTTTGAACCGATTTCGTAAGTTGATTCGTAGGGAAGTACTTATTTTTATCGTAGTCACGACACTAGGCGGCATTCTTTGGGGTAGTATTATTATACATCATCCGCTTGATTTGAATAAAATGATTGCAACGATCTTTGATACTTTACAATAAATAGATGGGAGCATCCATAATATACGGGATGCCCCTCGATCTACATAACTATTGCGGAGGTTGCTTGTATGTGGAAGGAGCCACGCCAAACCTCTCTTTAAATACTTTGGAAAAATGAGCCAAGCTTTCAAAACCTGTCGAAAAACATACATCCGTAACGGATAATGACGTGTGAAGCAGCATTTCTTTCGCAATATCCAATCGGCGATTACGTATCCAGCGTACAGGTGATGTTGTGTTATAGATCGCTTGGAAATCTCTTTTAAACGCGGATAAACTTCTGCCCGATAGGTAAGCGAGATCATTTAGGGAGACAGGGTTAGTAATATTCTCTTCCACCACCTCGGTGATGCTCTTCCTATTTGTCCGTTTCAGCTGCAAAAACTGGTATAAAAACTGTTCGTCAGCATCCGCAATGTCGAACAATAGTTCTAACAATTTCACTCTTATCAATCCATCTTTAATGCTATCGGTCTCCTGAAAATAAGGTTTCAGTGAGTTGATGTAATGAATTAATCGTTCATTGACCGCTTTTACAGAGACCGGTACCAGCACGGATGGATAGCTGCTTTCAAGATCTGCCATTTTGATAAATTCAGTAAGCAGCTCTTCTTTAAGAAAGAACATCATATAGTCCAAAACATAGTCTGAACCTTCTTCTCCCGATTTCTCATATTCCACCATGATGGATTTCTGCAGCAGGACCATTTCATTTTTCCTAACGATATACTCCTGACTGCCGAATCTTACCCTGTAAATCCCCTCTAGTACAAACAAAAGCAGATGGTCCTCCAGAAACATAGTCCCCGTTACACTTTTGGTAAAGGTACAAGACTCAACAACGGTCAGCCCCTTCAACTGCAAAATCCTTTGATTTAACGGTTCTCTGGCTAGTTCTTGAGGAACTTTTCTTACTTTTTCGGCTCGCAGAACCATCTCTATATCTGAACGCTCCCCTGGTTCAATTAGAATATATTCGACTTAGAAATTAGACATCATCATGATCTGTGCCTGTTATCAAATCATACCAAGCTTCAATATCCTTCTCAAAATTGGCTGTCTTTTCCCTGTATTTTTGAAGTGCATCATTGCCAAGCGGCAAGTGTACCGGCGGCTTCTCCGCGTTTGCGACCTGCACAAATGCCTTCGCCAGCTTGACGGGATCTCCCGGTTGTTTTTTATTTGCCTGGGTAGCAAATGTCCTCATTTGCCCCACCGTTTCCTCGTAATCCGGGATGATGTTGCCCGACCGCGATAGCGACGCAGCATCCAGAAATTCCGTACGGAAGAAGCCCGGTGCCACTACGGTTGCATGGATCCCAAGAGGAGCCAATTCCAATGCAAGTGACTCCGTCAACCCTTCAACAGCGAACTTTGTTGCGCCATACACGCCCCAACCGATATATCCGCTCAATCCTCCAACGGATGAAATATTAATAATGTGTCCAGAACGTCTTTCACGCATATGAGGCAGTACCGCCCGGGTTACATTCAATAAACCAAACACGTTGGTTTCGAAGTTTTTCCTTACCTCTTCAGCAGTGGCTTCTTCAACCGCGCTCAGAAGACCATATCCTGCATTATTCACAAGGACATCAATTTTTCCGAATTTCTGTACAGCTTGATTCGCAGCCTCTATCGCCTGTTGTTCATCGGTTACATCCAGAAGAACTACTTGAAGATTTTCCGGATTCCCTAAACTATCAGCTAAAGCCTCCGCCGAACTCCGGACCGTTGCAACAACGTGATCGCCCGTTTCCAAGACAGCCTTTAGGATTTCGTAACCAATGCCTCTTGCTGCCCCGGTAATGAACCAAACTTTATGATTTGTCATATAGATTCCCTTCCTTTGTCTTGTTTTTGTAATTATTACCCCTCGTATATCTCTGAATTCATACTTTTACCTTCTCAGTTTTTTCTTATACAAATGACTTAAGAATTCCGGCTGCTGAAATCACTTTAACGTATAATAAGGCTTTTCGCTTTTCTATAAGGTCCGTTCTATTTGTTCATTTAGCCCATGCCTCTTTAAAAAGAAAAAAGCACCCGCTAGAATTCATTGGATATACCAGGGTGTTATTCCAACGTCCATTCTAGGGGTGCATTAATAGGTTCCTAACTCTGATTAACGAAGCGGCTTAAATGCAGCGCGGAGCTCTTTCGTGAATAGTTCAGGCTGCTCCCATGCTGCGAAGTGCCCGCCCTTGTTGAGCCTGTTGTAATAAATAAGGTTAGGGTACGCCCGCTCAGCCCAGCTCCTAGGTGCCTGATAAAGCTCGTCAGGAAAGACGCTTACAGCAGCCGGGATGGAAACGCCCTTGACGGTGAAAAAGGGGTACTTGTTCTCCCAGTAGAGACGAGCAGAAGAAATCGCCGTGTTAGTCAGCCAGTAGAGCGTGATGTTGTCGAGGACATCGTCTCGCGTAAGGCCTCCGGGGTTTCCGGCGAAGGCCCTCGAGATCAGCTCCAGACTACGCGCATCATGGTCAATCATAAAGGCTGCCAAACCTACCGGCGAATCCGCCAGTCCAGTCAGTGTCTGCGGGCGTGTCCCCATCAATAGAGCGTAGCCGCTGCGTTTGTTAAAGAAGTCCAGCTGCTGGTACGCGCGCTTTTCGTCTTCTGAGAGACCTGCAGGCGGCGGGCTGCCACACTTGAGCGCCTTATCAATGTAGTCCGGAACGGTGCCAGGCATGTTCGAGTGAATGCCAACCAGTCCCGGAGGCGCCTGTACACCCATCAAATCCGTGATGAGCGCGCCCCAGTCGCCTCCCTGCGCCACATACTTTGTGTATCCAAGGCGCTTCATTAGCTCTGCCCAGGCATGTGCTATGCGGTCGGGACCCCAGCCGGTCGTAGTTGGCTTTTCCGAAAATCCGTAGCCAGGCATCGATGGAATCACCACGTCGAAAGCGTCCGATGCCTTCCCGCCATACGCCGTGGGATTGGTAAGCGGCTCAATAATCTTCAGCATCTCGATGATCGAGCCGGGCCATCCGTGCGTAATGATGAGCGGCAAAGCGCCTTTATGCTTCGAACGAACGTGAATAAAGTGAATGTCCAGACCATCGATCTCGGTGATGAACTGCGGCAGGGAGTTCAACCTCGCCTCGATTTTGCGCCAGTCGTAATCTGTTGCCCAATAGCGCGCGAGTTCCTGAGCTGTGGCGAGCTGTACGCCTTGCGATTGATCCGAGACCGTTTCCTTATCAGGCCATCTTGTCGCTTTTATGCGCCTGCGCAATTCAATAAGTTCCTTTTCCGGAACATGCACTTGAAACGGGCGAATGATCTCCTTTTGATTAGTTTTGGAATGTTGGGGATTTGCTTGCAAGTTCCCAACATTAGCATTGGCATAAGTACTGCAGACCGTCAATCCTAAGGACAGGACGGAAACCGTTGCCATACGAAACCAACATCTCATGTTCATTAGGAATACGCTCCCAGTGACCTGGATAACAGACCCGAGATGCGAGTAGGTTGGATTGAAAGCACTTAGCTTAAAGACTAAAATAAAGGGAGTAGCTTAGAAAGGCGGCATGAAGCTATGAAACTGAAGATCGTCTTGTACCCCGTAATTCTTACAGTGAGCCAGTTCATCCTCAGTTATCTGGCGGAACCCTTCTACCTTCAGTGGCTCTTTGCATTAATGATCACCTTCGCTATAATGCCGTTTGTGCGAAAATTAAATTTGGAAGACCGCACGATCCCTGTTATCTACGGCATACTTACCTTTTGCTCTATACCGTTCCTATTTTTAATCCTAACCCGTTACTTTTAAAAAGAGCTTATTCTACAATAGGTTCCATTATAAAAAACAGCGCATTCCCAATAGGAACGCGCTGTTTCTTTTTCATAAGCACTGCAGCCAGGTCAATGTTGGCAATTATTGCGATGTCACCTTCGTATAATAAGGTTTAAATTTAACTGAATAAACTAAAACATAAATCACGAGCAGCGCGGCAATTGAATTAAGAATTACCAAGGAGAAGTTCAAACTATAGAACGTAGTCAACACGCCGACTCCAATCGGAGGAATGATGAACCCGGCATAGGCGCACAAATAAAATGCAGAGATGACCCGTGGACGTTCTTCCGGCTTCGGCAACTGACCCGCAAGTCGTAATGCAGCCTGAAACGATAAGCCGGCGCCAGCTCCTTGAATGAGCATTCCAACCCAAAGCAGGAATATGTTTTCTGACTGGCCGGAATAAACAATAATCCATGGTCCGATGGCCATACAGATAACGCCTATCCGTACCCGCGTAACCGGATTTTGTGCCCAAGGAAGTAACGGTACCAAGGCCGCTACGGTGAGAAGCATGAACACTAACAACCCTGCTACAGAGAGATTAGTGGAGTGAATGACGGTCTTGACGAAAGTGGGAATCAAAGATAAGATCACGCCGCCAATCATAAAGAAAAGAAAAGCCGGAAGTCCAATAATGGAAAAAAAGTGTGTACGGATATTATCGGGAATACCGAGCGATATCTTCGCTTTTGCAGGTTTTTGTGCATCTTCGCGCTTCGGCAATATTTCGAGAATGATTAGGGAAATTACTAACATGACGAGCAGAACCCAGTACGGCATCCGCAGCGGATCAGCGTCCACATATTGCACGACTAATCCTGAAATGGCGGGGCCCAAGCCAAAACCGCCTATCGCGGCTACACCCGATAACTTGAGGGCAGTACCCAGTTTCGTTTGAGCTGTTTGCTTAATTAAAAAGGCAGTAGCGGAACCCGTAAAAGCACCATAGGCGATACCTTCCAAAATTCTTGCCACATAGAGCATCCACACGTCTTGGCTCGCGATAAAGAGCAGCGTTGACGCGATGGATATCCATATACTGATACGAAGCACCTTTTTCAATCCCCAATAGTTCCCTCTGGCGCCCACGATAAGCAAGGTTGGAAGCAAGACGATGGCATAAACAGCAAACAATAGGGTAATCTCTAAATTGCTCAGGTGATAATACTTCCCATATACAGGGAACAACGATGAAATATACGTAGCCCCGCAGGACATCATAAGAATAACCCACAGCATTTTATACATATAGTTCTCCTTTACACTAATATCAATTTCTAATACCCAGAAAAATTAACCCTGCACAGTTACATATACCTGCATAGTTATGTCCTGTTTTTACCTAGAGATACGGAAATTCTGCCGGTATTTGTTTTATGAATGAACTAGATAAGCAACCTTTATTTCTAACAGCACATTCATTACTTAATTACCGGCTTTCACATTCTAACCTACTAGTAAGTAAGTTGTCAACGGTTTGAATCCTTACTTAGTGGTGAGATAAGATGTAGACATGAATAAAAGAAAGTTTCCTACATCATCCTGCATCTTCTTGGCTTGCATCCTGAAAGTCAAATCATCCGTATTGGACACTTACTCCATGCCGGCCGATAAGGATTGAATAATAAAACAACCAATGTTGGCATGTCTCAGCCAAAGTTGGTTGTTTTATTTTACTCATTTTTTATTTTTACCGAACTCGAGCGTAATGCTTTATTTAATAAACTTCTCGGCAAGCTTCTTGCGATATTCCAAGGCAGGCAATCCACCCCAACCCCAATTATCGGTGTCAACTTCTTCAATAACTACGAAAGTAGATTCTAACGGTTTATTTAGGACATTGAGCAAAACCTCGCTGACCCCTTTAATAAGCGCGGCCTTCTCTTCAGCTGTGATTGACTGACGATCTGGTGCGGTGCCCTCACGGGTTACTTGGATATTAACGATGGGCATAGATGTTCTCCCCATTCCTATTAAAATTTGATCTCTAATTTGCTATTAGAATTGCTTGATTTATTAGGTTTATTTAGTACCGGCGTTTTGCCCGCCATCAACATAGAGGATCTCACCTGTAACAAAGTTGGCTGAATCCAAGTATAAGACGGCATCGACGATATCTTGAGACTCGCCCATGCGTCCCATAGGATGTAAACTAGCTAGCGCCTCATGTGTTTCAACCGCATGCATAGGTGTTTTGATTACTCCCGGCGAAACGGCGTTCACACGAATACCGCTTGTCGCATATTCAATTGCCAATGATTTTGTAGCCGACTTCAGAGCGCCCTTCGTCAATGAGGCAAGTACAGAAGGAACGTTCACTGACGGTTGATCAACCAGACTTGTCGTAATATTTACAATGTGGCCTGATCCTTGTTTCAGCATTTCAGTCACCGCACGTTGGGTAACGTGGAAGAAGCCAACGACATTCGTGGATAAATACGTTGCAAAATCCTCTTCGGTATACTCTGTAAATGGTTTTGACATAAAGATACCTGCATTATTAACTAGCGTATCAATGCGTCCGAAATGAACCAACCCTTCTTCAATTAAGCGCTTCGCGACTTTTGGATCGGCAATATCACCAGCAACGTACCTCACGCTTTTTCCAGCAGGATCGATTTCTTGCGCAGCCTCAGCCAATGCCTTTTCGCGGCGCCCATTGATGATAACTTTCGCTCCCCGATTCACCATCTCAATCGCCATTGCTTTCCCCAAGCCGCTGCTTCCGCCGGTAATCACTACTACTTTTCCTTGTATAGTCATTGGTTATTCTCCTTTATGATTTTTTGGATATTGATTGTTCAGATGGAATTACATTTGTTCAAACAATTTAACAAAGTCTGCAGGTGATTGCAGCCCGGATAAGCTAATTTCTTCATTAATAACAAAGAATGGAACTCCTCTGACACCGAGTTTCTGCGCGTTGCGTTGTCCTAGCTCTACTTTTTCCAGCCCCTCACCCTGAGTAAGGCGCTCCTTGAGATTCGCGGCGTCACCAACCCCGATGGATGATCCTATTTTCACAAGTTCGTCCACATCCCCGATATTCACACCCTCTTCAAAATAAGCCGTGTATATTTTCTCTATCAATTGGACTTTTAAGTGCTCAGGGGCCATTGATATTAACTGATGAGATAACGTTGTATTAGGCGTATATTTGACGAGATCCATATTATATTTAAGACCAAAATGTTTCCCGTTTTCGTTATATTGCTTCTTCCTTGCTTCGAATTGAGGAACTCCGCCTAAGCGTCCAATCATCACCTGCCGATAATCTTCTCCCTCAGTACGAATTCCAGGGTTAATTTGAAAGGCATTCCAACGGACGGTTGCCTTCTTATCTGCTGGCAATTGCTTCAGAACGGTTAACAGACTTGTCGTTCCCATACGGCACCAAGGGCAGCTAGTATCCATATAAACGTCAATCACCAGTTCCTTCATTTGCTCACCGCTTCAGCTGACCGCACAGTTTTAATATGATTTACGAAATCGATACTGCTTTGAGTTAATCTTTCATCCGTCACGTCAGAAGTATCGTTTAGAACAAAGTGAGGCAGATATGTGGCACTAATAAAACGAGTGAGCGCTTGAATGGGCCGCAATATTTCTTCCATTGTAAACCGGTTGGACCCGTTTGCTTGATAGGACTCTTCTGTACCATATGCCGAAATCGCAACGCCGATTTCCTTACCGACTGTTTTAGTAGCCTCTGGTCCATAAGCCCAATTGTATAGCAAGACAGAGTCAAACCACTTTTTCAGTAATGGCGGTGTGCTGTACCAATATAGCGGGTATTGAAAAATAATCCGATCATGCGCCTCAACCAACTGCTGCTCTCTAGCAACATCGATATTTTCGTCGGGGTACTCTTTATATAATTCATGGATCGTGATATCGTCATGCTTTTGCAGTTCGTTTACCCATGATTTGTTCCAATTAGATGCCTCAATGTTCGGGTGAGTTACGATTACTAAAATTTTCATTTTTATTTACTCCTATTCATAATAAATTTATTTGTTTTTGAAAAATGGGACATTCTTCATAAATATACTTTCTTGTTTCTGAACTAACGGTCCATCAAGTTCTGATAGTCGTCTTACTTCAATCCATTCAGGGTCATTACGGAATCTGTCATAGTTCAGGTTACGTGCCTCCATGGAGGCATGTTCAACAATATAATAGAGACGGTTACTTGAATCATCCAAATCCTCCCAAAAAAGCGTTATGTTCATATTATGTTTGTTAAATAATTCAATAACATGGTCCCTGAATCTATCTAAAATAACCTTCATCTTGCCAGGATTAATATCATAAATCCGAAGCTCATATATCATCCTTTACGCCTCCTGGTAGAAAGTGTTTGTTCATTCATCCACTCTACTTACCTACTAAAAGGTAAGTTAATATGAAATGGTTAGGCCAGCAATTAATCCTTCGGCAATAACTTTGAACCTGCTTTTATCCCGAAAGCTTCTTGCAAGCAATTGCGCTCCTTGAAGAGAAGCCAAAAATTTATGGGCTTGCACATCCGCGACACCTTCAAAGTTGATATGCCCTTCCTGGCGCCCCTGATCCAATACTCGTTCCAGCCATGTTAAGTTAGCAATGAAAAACTGTGCTAACCTGTCACGTACTTTCTCTGATAAAGTTGCCAATTCAGTAGAAAACATGACACTCAAACACGTACAGTAATCCTGAACAGGGCCATCGAATAATAAGATGAATTTGCGCAGTTTCTCTAAGTTGTTCTGTGTTTCGGCATCGATTTGAGCAATGGCAGTCATATATTGTTTGTGATAACGTGTGATCAACGCTTCTCCTAAATCCTCTTTGTTAGGGAAATGGTAATGAATGCTGGCCGTGCGTATCCCGACTTTCTCTGCAATATGTGCATAGCTGAATCCGTTGAATCCGACTTCTTGCACTATGAAATGGGCCGTATCTAAAATAATCTCTGCGGTATTCTTATGATTGTTCATCGCGTTCTACCTTTTAGTAGATAGAGTTTCAACTCCTCTCTTCTCTGATATTCAACCGCCCACTCATCATACTATGAACTAGTCATCCTGAATAATACAGAATCGTGATACTCAATATCTCAATTTCAGATACCTTAGTATATATCGCATAGGTGAAAGACAAATTGCAAATCATATACGTGAAAGACATATAAAAAAAAACACCCAGAGGAGTGCTTCTTCAACTTAGTTCGTAATAAACGAGATGTTTCATAAATCAGCAATGCGATTTCCCGCACTACTTCGTGAGTTTCATTTCAGCTTCCAAGATTGACCAGCCTTGCCGGTTCATCCCCTCGTACATAAATGGCGTGTAAAAATGGAACGGCGACGAGGATGGAATCATCATTCCTTCTAGTCCATGAGTTTATAGCATGCAATGCGTTGGAATCAATAATAGATTTCAAGTACGATGACAATACCATTCGTAGAAAGGGTTGAACATCATGAATCGTAAATTCGTTCTTTACATTGTCGCTTTTGCCGCGTTTCTTGGGCCGTTCACGCAAACGATTTACACCCCTATATTACCTGAGGTTGCGAGACAACTCCACTCCACCTCATTTATTGTAAACCTAACGATTTCAGTGTTTACCGTGTTTCTTGCTATCATGCAGATAATCTATGGCCCGCTCACGGACTTAAAGGGGCGCCGCAAAGTCATGCTTTTCGGAATAACGCTGTATGTTATCGCTACGGTTGGATGTTTTTTCTCCGAAACGATAGTGTTTCTCCTCGTCTTCCGAGCGGTACAGGCTATCGGCATCGCTGCGGGATCAGTCGTGGCCGTTACGGTCATCAGCGATATGTTCGAAGGAAAAGAACGCGGCCAAGCAATGGGAACCTTTCAAATGTTGGTGTCGTTAGGCCCTGTGCTCGGGCCGGTCATCGGGGGCTTCCTTAGCGGTTTATTCAATTTTCACTCCGTATTTCTTGCTCTTGCGGCAACGGGGATGCTTGCGCTGATTTTCAACTACCTATACTTGAAGGAAACGAAGCCGGACAGCGTCGAAGGAGGCCGCTTTCAACTGCGGAATTTTGCAGCGATTCTTCAGAATCGGATCGGATCGTCCATTATTTATTTGGCGTTTATTCAGTATTACGTGTTTTACTATTTTCTTGTATTCCTGCCGAACATATTAACCGATAGTTACGGATTGTCAGCCGAGCAAAAGGGACTTGTATTTCTCCCGATGTCGCTTGGCATTGTGGTCGGCAGTTACTTAGGCGGAAAAATCCAAGCACGGATAGATGGAAAAAGGCTGCTCGTACTGATGACTTATCTAAATGCAATTTCGGTGTTGTTTTTCCTCATCTTCTACTCGATTTCTTTACCTTGGCTGCTGGCTGGAATTATCTTCTTCGGGTTATCCCTCGGGTTCTCGCTTCCGGTGCAGACGACGCTGTTGACCGACGCTTTTAAGCATAACCGTGCAACCGCCATTGGAGCGTATAACTTTTTCCGTTATATAGGGATGGCTGTCAGCCCGATCGTTGGCAGCCTATTTTACCATATCGGCGGCTATAATCTGTTGTTTGGTTTTATCGTGATCGTATATCTGACTTTTGCCTTGCTGTTGTCGCGGCGTCACCTTGGCGCACAAACAAATAGTCCCTCCCTTAAAAAGGGATGATTTCTGGATATACTTTCCTTCTTCGCTCACCTCTATTTTGAAAAACCAACTATCCTGAGACATGTCTCAAGATCGCTGAATGAATCTAAAAGTGGTGCTGCTTAGTAACCGTAAGTTACTGCCGTTGGCGTTTATTTACTTCGCTTTGACGGACGATCTCGTCAACGACGTGCTCGATCTTTGCGGTGGCGTCGATGATAATTCCGTTATTCGGAATGTCTTCTTTCGTTTGGTGCAATCGCGCAATGAGTTCCCGTTCCGTTTGCTTTCCGCCCCACTCATTTTCCGGCCGCTCGTCAAGCCGCCGGTTCAATGTGTCAAGGTCGACCTCGAGGACAAACACGCCGTCAAAAAGATCTATGAATTTCGAAAAGTTCCTAGAACCACCGCAGAAAAAGGTTACCGCCTCATTCTGGTCAGCAACCAAAGCCTTTACTTTATCTACATGCCAAATGTGGTGCTCGTGCGTGGCGGTATCCGTCCGTGTACCAGTTTCCGGATCGCCTTGATAAGCCAATTCACGATCGCCATGAATGGCATGGTAGCCGCGCCGCTGCAGTTCATTGCAGACCGTAGTTTTACCGGTGCCGGAAACGCCTTCAATCAAAAAATTCCTAATGCCCATAGCAGACCCTCCATTCTACTCTTTAAGCACATGTCTATCTTTCGCTAAACTGCCCGCTAGTTCAATGCTGCCGACGTGAGACTAATACTTTTTATTCGCAGTCTACATCTTTATTTTCTTAGTCTACAACTATTTTTTCCAGTCTAAAACTTTATTTTCTCAAGACAATCAAGCCGCAGTTTCACAGGATATATGACCATGTTTCGGTTGTTACACAAACACAAATAAAGCCAGACAGTATATCTGCCCAGCTTTTCCGGTCACTTAAGTTACTCTTATAAATACTTGACTACCGCATAGGAGATCAGGTTCCGATCCCTGTAAGTAGATGCAATTACCTCACTTTGTGTGCTTAAAATCCCATTTTGCAAAAGTACGGGCCGAAATCCTCTTTCCGCAGCTCCGTTATATGTAAACAGGACACACTGTTCTGCAGCAAAACCTGAGATAATCACCAACTCAACCTGTCGCTCCGATAACATCTGTTCAAGATCTGTCTTCCAAAAAGCATTCGAATGCTCCTTGCCCACAATCAAATCTTTCTCGTTAACATCGATCTCAGGAATAATAGAATATGGATCTGAATTCGATTCCGACATACCTTCATTGTCTTGAACGTGAATGACAACGTGATCCTTGGAACGAAGGACATCCGACACATAATTGATGTGCTCGCAAGCTCTATTTATCGTTTTCTTATCAACTTCCTGCAGGTGAACGGGTTGCATATCGATAATTAGAAATCCAATTTTCATAAAATAGCCCCTTAAGAGTATTTTGCACCAGTTGTGTACCTATCAAATATTCGTGAAGCAAACACATTATCCTGCCATCACTCTAATGACCGCGGATTGGGGAGCGTGGCGGCGATGACGGGTGGCACATCTATAGCATTGACGGGCGGTACATCTGCAGGATGGTGGGCGGCTCTACGGAATGTTCGGTCACCTGCCCCGTCCCTTACTTTGGTTGAGTTGGGGTATACCAATTTGTTACACTAACCGTGGAACGTGAGAATATTGCCCTCAGGGCAAAAGGAGCAGTGGTAATGTCTAGTTTAAACCCTTATCTCGTAACCAACGGTAATGGGAAAGAAGCAGTGGAATTTTACAAAGATGCCTTATCTGCTGAGGTGGTAATTGTACAGACGTTTGGCGAAGCGCCGCAGGACCCGAACTATCCGGTTGCTGAGGAAGCCAAAGATCGCATCATGCATGCAACGCTGCGTTTCGGCGAATCGCTGCTCATGCTCTCCGACACATTCCCGGGCATGCCCCATCAGATCGGCAACCATGTAACGATTGCCCTGAACGTGAACGATGCGGAATCGGCGAAGAACATGTTCCACAAGCTGCAGCAAGGCGGCGAAGTGCTGATGCCGATCCAGGAGACCTTCTGGAGCCCCGCTTACGGCATGGTAAAGGACAAGTTCGGGGTCACCTTCCACGTATCTGTGGAGCATTAAGTGACTGCCGGAATGTTGTTAGGACATAAATAGTAACGAAAAAGCCTGTACACCGGCGACTCTAATTCGTCGCCTTGTTTGCAGGCTTTTTTGTTTTTACTGTTGCCCACGCCAACGCTTCTTGTCTACTTTATCCACGACAGTGCGTGAATAGGGCTCATGGTCGCGAATAACCACTGAAGAACATAAGAGTCAATTAGGAAGCTAATAACAAACTGTATAATGACAAGTATTATAGGGTAAATGACGTATTGCAACTTCACTTTTGCATTCTGCCTTTCCACCTGTTCTCTCCGAATCCCATTTAAATAAACTTATAACTTCTTGTCGAAATTATATACCCTGTATAAACAATATTAACAAACCCTGACGCTACATAGACAAGAACTGCCTATACTGCTTGTATCTGCGATGGATGGAAGCAAAGAACTCCCAAAGACTCCTAAAGTGGCAAAAAGATTGCGCAAAGTTTTCAATGATCCGGCTGCTGGTTACCGTTATTCAAGAGATTCTCTGCTTCGGGGCTTGTCCAAGGTACCATAGAAAGCAATGATGGATCAAAACAAAAAAATGGCAGGTACAGGATTAACATCCTGACTGCCATGTTTCTGTATTTTGCTGGCTGTTTCCCATTTACAATTATCAATTTTCATTAATGAGACAGCCCCAACAGTATAGATAAGACGATTCCGAATAATCGTTTAACGCAAAGTTTTCATTGCGCCGCTCCAAGCAATAACCTGGTCAAGCATCGTGTTGACCGAAGCCTCTTGATGCGCAGCTGGCTTGAATACACTGAAGTTTTCGAAGTCCGTGAACAGGGAGAGTCCCACTTGAGCACGTACATCAGCCATGTGCAATTCCGCAGCGATAGTCCGCAGGTTTTCTACTGCACGTTGAGCTCCACTTCCACCATAGCCGACAAAACCAACCGCTTTGTCTTTCCATTCGTTGAACAGATAGTCAATCGCATTTTTCAGCGCAGCGGAAGTCGCATGGTTATACTCCGGCGTCACAAACACGAATCCGTCAAAAGTATTAATTTTCTCCGACCAAGCAATGGTATGAGGCTTCGTATATTGGCCCATGGACGGCGGATACGGTTCATCCAGCAACGGCAAATTAAAATCTGCGATATCAACAAGCTCAAACTTGGCATCCGTGCGTTTTTGCGCAATCTCAGTTACCCAACGAGCTACAGCTTCACCATTACGTCCTGGACGTGTACTTCCCAAAATAATACCAATGTTCAACATATTCATTCCTCCATTTGTTTTCATATGATTTGATTCATTTACATTTGATTGCGATGATGAAACTTCTTCCGGATGACTTTGTTGCTTTCCCTTTTTTAGCCAGTTAAACAAGCAGCTCCTCAACTCCTTCCCAACAATATTAAATAATATTATAAATTATAATAATAGAATATATATTTATCCTAACATTAGGATAATTGTTTTGTCAATCACATAAAAAAGCCAGCTATAAGCTGGCTTCAACCTCATCTTAGCTATCTAATTATCCTTAATGCAAAATCTTGTCCACCAAAAGGATACGCTGATTTTATTAATCAGCTTGACAGTTACTTCACAATGATGGAGTATGTTCCGGCAAACGAAATAGAAGCGGTGGCCGTCTTTTTCACGACATCCGTTTTGCTTGAGATTGGCTTCCAAGATGCCGATTTGGTATCGTATTGAGCCATGGCCAGCGATTTCCCAGCCGCTAAACTCGAATCATACGAAAGGGTAAGCGTAACTCCCTTCTTCCACTTCTGGTCGGAGGCGACAATCCAGGCTGTGCTTACTAGGGCTGACTTGCCCGCAGTCATCCGATAGGAATTTAAGGTTACTTTTGCATTCTTAGAGAATGCCCCTTTAGTGACGGCCAGTACGGCCTTGCCGGACGCGGTGTCAAAGCCGCACCTTTAGCGCCTATTGTTTTAAACACGACTTCGGCTTTGAATGGGGGCGTGTTAGGAACTGGTTTCGGAAGCAGAGCGCCAAACTTATCTTCGACCTGATATATTGGACATGGATGTAACACTCCTTTTGCTTTAATGGTTTGCCCACTTAAGTTCCCATAAAAATAGCCCCGATGATAACTCATCGGGACTATTTACTAAATTACACCACATAATGCAAAGTTAAGTCATTATTAATTAAGTGATTAACGATACAGTTAAAATCCGTTATC
Source organism: Paenibacillus gansuensis (assembly GCF_042684925.1). Lineage (NCBI taxonomy): Bacteria > Bacillati > Bacillota > Bacilli > Caryophanales > Paenibacillaceae > Paenibacillus > Paenibacillus gansuensis. The sequence goes on from NZ_JBHUME010000011.1 coordinate 310,948, forward strand.
CGCTGAACATAACTCGAAATCGATCTAATATCTTTTCTTAAGAATAATACTCCAC
>NZ_JBHUME010000012.1:0-109505 GCF_042684925.1 Paenibacillus gansuensis
GGTACTTGGACCGCAGGGTCCTGGGAGAGTAGGACGTTGCCAAGCACGAGGAAGAGACCTTAGTTTTTAAGGTCTCTTTTTTGCGTCATCCAAGGAATATGGAATCCGGCTGGAGCAGCATGATTTTACTCTGAATTGTGATATAACAGACGGCGACATGCTCCAATTCCATCGTTAAGGTAAGAGGTATCGTTCCATTTTTTAATTAAGTAAGGAAACGGTTGTACTGGCACATAATAACGCTAAAGGATAAAGATGACCGCATTTTGGATAATGAGAGCGTATACTTTATTTATGTTAGTGTACAAGCTTGACACCAAATTTAACGTTCTGATAATATGAGCAATAATAGTTTTGCGGCAAGGACAATCAAAGGAGGAACAAACCAAGTGTGGGATACGAAATTTGCTAAAGAGGGTCTGACGTTTGACGATGTGCTGTTGATTCCGCGTAAGTCTGAAACGCTGCCGAGAGAAGTCGATGTAAGCACCAGATTAAGCGAATACGTGAAACTGAATATTCCTCTAATTAGCGCGGGAATGGATACCGTTACCGAATCCAAACTGGCCATCGCCATTGCCAGAGAAGGCGGGATCGGAATTATTCATAAGAACATGTCCGTGCAGCAGCAGGCAGAAGAAGTGGATCGTGTGAAGCGTTCGGAAAGCGGCGTTATCACGAATCCGTTCTCCTTGACACCAGACCATCATGTATATGATGCAGAATCGCTAATGGGCAAATATCGTATTTCGGGTGTTCCTATTGTAAACGGCGAGAATAAGCTCGTTGGTATTATTACGAACCGTGATATGCGTTTTGTACATGATTACTCCATGAAAATCAGTGAAGTCATGACTCACAAAGAGCTGGTAACTGCCCCAGTCGGCACAACCTTACAACAAGCGGAACATCTTCTTCAAAAGCATAAAATCGAGAAGCTTCCGCTGGTGGATGAACATAACGAGCTGAAAGGCTTAATCACCATTAAAGATATCGAGAAAGCAATCCAATTCCCGAACGCAGCCAAAGACCGGCATGGACGCCTTGTGGTCGGTGCGGCGGTAGGGATCTCCAAAGATACGTTTGAACGTGCGGATGCGTTAGTACAAGCCGGTATCGACGTACTGGTGGTTGACTCCGCACACGGTCATCATATTAACATCCTTAATACGGTTCGTAAGCTGCGTGAAACCTATCCGGAGCTGACTATCATTGCAGGTAACGTAGCCACTGGCGAAGCTACTCGTGATCTAATTGAAGCAGGAGCTTCCGTTGTCAAAGTAGGTATCGGACCAGGTTCGATTTGTACGACCCGTGTTATTGCAGGGATCGGGGTTCCGCAAGTTACCGCGATTTATGACTGTGCTACAGTCGCACGAGAATACAATGTACCGATTATCGCTGATGGCGGCATTAAGTACTCCGGTGATATCGTAAAAGCGATCGCTGCGGGAGCGAGTGCGATTATGATCGGATCGATTTTTGCGGGAACGGAAGAAAGCCCTGGGGAGCAGGAAATTTTCCAAGGACGCCGTTTCAAAGTATACCGCGGAATGGGCTCCATGGGTGCCATGAAAGAAGGCAGCAAGGACCGCTACTTCCAGGAGAACGAGAATAAGCTTGTACCTGAAGGCATCGAAGGACGTGTTCCTTATAAAGGGCCTTTAGCCGACACCATTCATCAGCTGATCGGCGGGCTTCGTTCCGGTATGGGATATTGCGGCACCAAGAGCATTGAGGAACTGAAGAACGATACGCAGTTCACCCGCATTACAGGTGCAGGACTTCGCGAGAGCCATCCGCACGACGTCCAAATTACGAAAGAAGCACCGAACTATTCACTATAATAGAACACATGTTTTGTTCATAGAGACAGGGTAAATTAACTAATTTACCCTGTCTTTTTTTTGCATTATACGGTATGTTACAATAGGACAACAACGACAAAAAGCGACTAGGAGTGTGAGTGATGGGTTACGGCAAGTTCAAGGCACTAATCTATGTTTTATGTTTAACTCTAGTACTGAATGTAATATGGACGGTACTGCCTCAATCGGCGAAGGCGGCTGAGCTGGCACCTTTGCAGCTGGAAGCAAAATCGGCTGTTTTGATGGAGGTTAGCACCGGACAAGTTCTATATAATATGAATGCGGACATTCCTTTACCGCCGGCATCGATGTCCAAAATGATGACAGAATACATCGTGGTGGAACAGATTAAGCAGGGGAAATTGTCCTGGGATCAGCCGGTAAACACTACCGCTAATGCTGCAGCCCAGATCGGTTCCCGTATCTTTTTGGCGGAAGGTGACCAGCATACCGTTAAAGAACTTTACATAGCTATGGCTGTAGGTTCTGCCAATGACGCAACAGTTGCGCTGGCCGAGCATATTTCCGGTACGGAGCAGTCTTTTGTGAAGCTGATGAATGACACTGCGAAGAAAATCGGTTTATCTTCCAAGTCACATTTTATTAATGCAACTGGACTTAGCCGTTCGGACATGCCTGCAGCATTCCGCCCGGAATCGCCCGATAAGGAAACCTTGATGACCGCATTAGACGCGGCTAAGCTGGCTTATCATATCGTAACAAAGCACCCGGAAGCGCTGGAAATTTCCAAGATTCCATCCTATAAATTCAGAGAACGCGATACCAAACCTATGATCAACTATAACTGGATGCTGGAAGGGAACAAAGATAACGAAAACTTCCGCAGATATGTATTTGAGGGCATGGACGGGTTAAAGACAGGCCATACCAACGAAGCCGGGTACTGCTTTACGGGTACGGCTGAACGTAACGGCATGCGCCTTATTAGCGTAGTGATGGGCACGAAGAGCGAACCGAAGCGTTTTATCGAGACGAAGAAAGTAATGGATTACGGTTTTAACAATTTTGAGAAAAAGACGATCATAGCCCAAGGCGCTCAACTCGCTGATGTGAAAACAGTCAAAATTACCAAAGGGAAAGAAAACGAAGTGCCTGTGACAGCGGAGAAAGAAATCACCGTTGTACTGAAAAAAGGCGATACGCCGGACAGCGTCAAGATTGCTGCTGCACCGACCCCTAAAGAGAAATTGGTCGCTCCGATTAAAAAAGGCCAGCAAGTGGGAACAGTAACAGTGACTTATGGAGACACGAAGCAGAACCTGAAGCTTATTGCATCGGAAGACATGAACAAAGCTGGGGGCATGAAACTGTTCTTCCGTGCCATCGGCGATTTCTTCCGGGATTTGTTCTCGGGCATTAAGGATTTGTTTTAGCAGAGAACGTCACATAATTCCAACCAAATGGGTTGTATATTTAGTAGCCTTGCGGTAAAATGACTTCTTATAAGGCTTAGAAATGCAGACCATTTCTACATTTTTATTTATAGATCAGGAGGCTGTTCGGAATATGGAAACAGGTACATCGCGTGTAAAAAGAGGTATGGCTGAAATGCAAAAAGGCGGCGTCATCATGGACGTCATGAATGCTGAACAAGCGAAAATCGCAGAAGCGGCAGGAGCAACAGCAGTAATGGCGCTGGAAAGAGTGCCTTCCGATATTCGTGCGGCCGGCGGCGTAGCCCGTATGGCTGATCCTACGATCTTAGAAGAAGTAATGAAAGTGGTCTCCATTCCAGTTATGGCTAAAGCCAGAATCGGACATATTGTAGAAGCACGCGTCCTGGAAGCACTCGGTGCCGACTACATCGATGAAAGCGAAGTACTGACTCCGGCGGACGAAGTATTCCACATCGACAAGAGAGAATTCACAGTGCCTTTCGTATGCGGCGCTAAAGATATTGGAGAAGCGCTTCGCCGTATTAACGAGGGAGCTGCTATGCTTCGTACTAAAGGCGAGCCGGGAACAGGCAACATCGTGGAAGCAGTACGCCACATGCGCTTGATTCAATCCCAAATCCGCAAAATTCAAGGCCTTTCCAAAGATGAGCTTTATGCTGAAGCTAAGAACCTGGGTGCACCTTTTGATCTGGTCCTATACATCCACGAGAACGGTAAACTGCCGGTTGTAAACTTTGCTGCAGGCGGCGTAGCAACTCCTTCCGATGCTGCTCTTATGATGGAGCTTGGCGCTGACGGCGTATTCGTAGGATCCGGGATTTTCAAATCGGACAACCCTGAGAAATTCGCGCGTGCCATTGTAGAAGCTACAACACATTACAAAGACTATAAGCTGATTGCTGAAGTGTCCAAAAACCTGGGTGCTCCGATGAAAGGGATCGAGATCTCCAAGCTGCACGCTTCCGAGCGTATGCAGGACCGCGGCTGGTAATCAGCTGCCTGCTTTAGGGATACAGGCATAAAGGTGGTATAGCAATGAAGATTGGCGTACTTGCCCTGCAGGGCGCAGTGGCTGAACATATACGAATGATCGAACAGGCGGGTGCCGAAGGCGTTGCAGTGAAGAAGACCGAGCAGCTTGCAGAGCTTGACGGCATTATCATTCCCGGCGGTGAAAGCACAACGATCGGCAAGCTTATGCGGAAGTACGGCTTTTTGGATGCGTTGAAGCAGTTTGCTGCTGAAGGCAAAGGTGTGTTCGGAACCTGCGCAGGACTTATCATTGTTGCTGATCAGATCGCAGGCGGGGATGAGCCCCATTTGCAGTTGATGAATATGACTGTGGCACGGAACGCTTTTGGACGGCAGCGGGAAAGCTTCGAGACGGATTTGCCGGTTAAGGGCATTGATGAGCCGATCCGAGCCGTATTCATTCGCGCACCGCTGATTAGAGCAGTTGGGCCGGAAGTGGAAATTCTTTCGACTTACAATGATGAGATTGTTGCGGCGAAACAAGGAAATGTACTGGCGACTTCCTTTCACCCGGAATTAACGGATGATTACCGGCTGCATTCTTACTTTGCTGATATGATTCGTGCTGCAAGATCATAAGAAGATGCACTTTTCGCCTGGTCGTTCAGGTGGAAAGTGCTTTTTTCATGCAGATATAGTATAGTAATTTCATATTGAAAAAATATCCCGTTCGGGAGGGTTTTCTAGTGTTGGATGTTAAGGTGTTGAGGAATGATTTTGGACGTGTGGAACAGGCGATGGCGAATCGCGGCAAGAAGTTGGACGAGTTGTCCGGCTTTACGCAGCTGGATGCACGCCGCAGGGAACTGCTGCAGGAAAGCGAGCAGCTGAAGAATCGCCGCAATACAGTTTCGCAGGATGTAGCGAGAATGAAGAAATCCGGCGAGAATGCCGACGATCTTATAGTAGAAATGCGTACGGTCTCCGATCGTATTAAGGAATTGGATGATGAAATCCGCGGACTCGAGGAGCAGTTGAGCGAGATCGTCATGGCGATTCCTAATCTGCCTCACGAAAGCGTACCGGTAGGGCATTCGGAAGAAGAAAATGTCGAACTGCGCCGATGGTCGGAACCCGTTGAGTTAGGCTTTGAGCCTAAGGCTCATTGGGAGCTGGCGCAAGCGTTAGGGATTTTGGATTTCGAGGCTGCCGCTAAGGTGACCGGTTCCCGCTTTGTGTTCTACAAAGGGCTGGGGGCGCGGTTGGAGCGTGCACTAATCAATTTTATGATGGATCTGCATGTGGATCAGCACGGGTATGTAGAGATGCTGCCGCCGATGATCGTGAATCGGGACAGCCTGAAGGGTACAGGTCAGCTTCCGAAGTTCGAAGAGGACCTGTTCAAGCTGGAGGGAACAGATTACTATCTGATCCCGACGGCGGAAGTCCCGGTGACGAATTTCCACCGGGAGGATATTTTGTCGGCAGAGGACCTGCCGAAGTATTATGCAGCCTACAGTGCATGCTTCCGCTCGGAGGCCGGTTCGGCCGGCCGCGATACGCGGGGCTTGATCCGGCAGCACCAATTCAACAAAATTGAATTGGTGAAGCTGGTGAAGCCGGAGGATTCCTACGACGAGTTGGAATCGCTGACGGCGAATGCGGAGAAGGTGCTGCAGCTGCTGAAGCTGCCGTACCGTGTGCTTTCGCTTTGCACCGGCGACATCGGCTTCTCGTCGGCGAAGACGTATGATCTCGAAGTATGGCTGCCAAGCGGCGGTACATACCGTGAGATTTCTTCATGCAGTAACTTCGAGGACTTCCAGGCACGCCGCGCGAACATCCGCTTCCGCCGCGATGCCAAGGCTAAACCGGAGTTCGTGCATACGTTGAACGGTTCCGGCCTGGCTGTCGGACGTACGGTTGCTGCGATTCTTGAGAATTATCAGCAGGCCGACGGTTCCGTTGCTATTCCGGAAGTGCTTCAGCCTTATATGAATAATCTGAAGCAGATCAGCTTACAATAGGTTGTACAAGAGCCAGCCGTTCTGATAGGAAGGCGCTGGCTCCCTCCTTCGGGATTTCCCCCGCTTGCGGGGTTCTTGGAGAGGTGGTCGAGTGGTTTAAGGCAGCGGTCTTGAAAACCGCCGTGTCTTTGCGGGCACCGTGGGTTCGAATCCCACCCTCTCCGTATTTACATACTTCAAGGATTCGAACTGGTTTCTTGGGTTCGGCGGAGCTTAAGCTTCGTTAGGGATACTTCGCAGTCTCCACGCAGTGGAGCATCCCACCCTCTCCGTATATACATACTTCAAGGATTCGAACTGGTTTCTTGGGTTCGGCGGAGCTTAAGCTTCGTTAGGGATACTTCGCAGTCTCCACGCAGTGGAGCATCCCACCCTCTCCGTATTACATACCTCAAGGATTCGAACTGGTTTCTTGGGTTCGCCGGAGCTTAAGCTTCGTTAGGGATACTTCGCAGTCTCCACGCAGTGGAGCATCCCACCCTCTCCGTATATACATACTTCAAGGATTCGAACTGGTTTCCTGGGGTCGCCGAAGAATAAGGTAAATTATTTCCGCTACTGGACTCTGAAATCAACGGTTCCGCGATATAGGGGAACTAACTTCCTTTAAAAGGGCTGAAAAGCTGGTTCAGGCGGGGAATTTGTGGATTTAGGTAACCTTTTTTCCCTTAAACGGTAAAATGGCTGAGATATTGTCGGATTAGGGGAACTATTTACCGCTAAACAAAGAAACAGCTCATCTGCTGGTCAAGACCGTCTAGGTCTCCGATAAATAACAGAACGAAAAAATCATAGGACCAAGTCCTATGGTTTTTTGATTTGCCGTCGATAAGACAACAAGATTAGAAGCAGTACGCTGAACATGATGGTAGTGCCGATCCAGTTTGTGGTGAAGATGATTCCCGCAAAGATAGCCAAGAGGGCAACAAAGGCAAGGCCAGTGGTGAACTGTATACCGTGCTGCTTGATATGGGAGAGTACGAGCATGGTCCACACAATCATGACGGTATAGCCAGGAAACACCATTAGGTAGTTGAATGTCTCGCCTTTGGCGAAGAAGGCTATAACGACCCCGACATATAGGAACATGGTGCTGAACAGCAGGGCACGCACTGGAACCCCGGCAGGGGAGAGCTTGGTGAGAAACCGGGGAGCGTTTCCTTTTAGAGCTTGATCGTAAAGAGACCGGCTAGAAGAGTACATGCCCGTATTTGCCGCGGAGAGGACCGCCGTAAGCAATACAAAATTCATTATGCCATCCACATAGGGGATGCCTGCTTCCGTGAACACCGTGACAAACGGGCTTTGGGTCTGTTCGGCTAACCTGTTCCAAGGCACCAGACTTATGATAATAAAGATCGGCAGGATATAGAAAAGAAGAATCCGCATGATGATGCTTCGCGTAGCCTTGGGAATAGTGGTTTGCGGGTTCTCCGTCTCGCCCAAGGTCATGCCGATCATTTCGATGCCTCCGAAGCTGAACATAACGACTAGCATAGCTGAAACCATACCCATAAAACCGTGCGGAAACAATCCGCCGTGAGCCGTCAGGTTGTCCTGTACTTCCTGCAAAGAGGATTGTGTGCCAAGTACGATAAAACCGATAATAACAAACAGCACTAACGTGATAATTTTAATCCCGGCCAGCCAATATTCCGTTTCCCCAAACATATTGACATGAAGCAGGTTTATCAAAGTAATCACGATAGAACACAGCAAAGCAAGGACCCACAAAGGAACATTAGGGAACCAGAACGACAGGAAGAACGAAGCCGCCGCCATCTCCGCCGCCATGACCAGTACCCAGTTGAGCCAGTAAACCCACCCTACTGTATATCCAGCCGCTTTGCCTAAAGAAGGCTCAATCAACTCCCTCAGATTCCGTGCCGTTCCATGCCGGATCACCAGCTCAGCCAAACATCGCATCACCACAAACAGAAGAAGTCCGCCGGCTAAATAGGTGAGTAATACCGACGGCCCGGCTAACTCTATAGAGGAACTGGAACCTTGAAAAATGCCGGCTCCGATCGTCCCGCCTAACGTCATCATCAAAATATGACGGGGTTTTAAATTACGCTTCATTTCACTCATGATGCTGCTCCTCATCTTGTCTTCTGACAACCATAGTTTGCTCCAAACGAACTATTATTTTACCATACCGAGAGGCTGAAGGTCACGAAGGAGGATATTGACAAATGCGGCCCGAAAGTGGCGTTCCTCCCATCGAATGTGCTACACTCAGTCTCAAGACCGATTATAACGTAACAGTGTTATGTTACGATAAACAATGTAAAACAGGAAGGAGCCAAGGTAATGGAGGAGAACCTTATTTCCAAAAAGGATCTGCTTGAACTGACCGGGATTTCCTATGGACAGTTGTATCGCTGGAAGAGAAAGCAGCTGATTCCCGAAGAGTGGTTTATACGCAAATCCACGTTTACGGGGCAGGAGACATTTTTCCCGAAGGATCTGATTTTGGCCCGCATAGACCGGATTGTTCACATGAAAGATGATTTGTCTCTGGATGAACTGGCTGGGAAACTTTCCCCTCTGCCGATGGACATTCGGTTTACCCGGGAAGAACTTGAATCCCGCTATATTGTATCGCCGATGGTCCTATCCCGCTATATGCCTGCGAATGCAGCGCGCAGTCAGGAGGAACCTTTGTCATTCGAACAGGGGCTGTACCTTTACGTAGTGGATCGTCTGCTGCAGACTGGTGAAATGGGATTAGACGAAGGAGCTCTTTTGCTAACTACGCTCCAAGACCATTACATGAAGTTTGAGGGACGGAAATGCGAACTTATTTTTGCTAGAAAAATGGGGGTGTCTTTCTTCAATCTGATTTCGGTCCCGGGGGAGTGGCATTATGATTCTCAAGTTAAAGTCATCGCGCGGGTGCCCATGTCGGAATGGGTAGAGGCATTCAAAATGAAATTATACTAAGGAGGGTGCACCTGTGGATGGTAACGAGCTGAAGATCAATGGGATCGGCAAAGCCGGAGGCGGGGAGTATTCCAAAGTCCATATGGAAGGCATCGGAGATGTAGAGGGGGATTTATCCTGCAATACCTGCTATATCAATGGGGTTGCCAATATCGATGGGTCAGTGAAAGCAGACCATTTTAAAGCAAACGGAAAACTCAAAATTAAGGGACATCTGCATGCAGAACAGGTGGAGTTTGACGGACAAATGACGGTGGAAGGCTCCATGAGTGCAGCCGTTTCCCGCTTGAATGGTTTAGTGAAAATAAGAGGTGATTGTGAAGCGGAAACGTTTCATGGAGCAGGAGGCTTTGTCGTTGGGGGGCTATTGAATGCGGACCTGATTGAAATTGAACTCTATGGGCGCTCGAAAGCAAAAGAGATTGGCGGTACCCGGGTACATGTCATTAAGACGAATAAGTCGGACTGGAGCCAGCTGTTTTCTTGGGCGGTCCCCTCTCTGAAAAGCGTGCTGGAAGCCAATGTCATAGAAGCGGATGAAATTTATCTGGAGAAAACGAAGGCAGGAACTGTAAGAGGCAACAACGTGGAGCTGGGCGCGGGTTGCATTGTAGAGACTGTTGAATACCGGGGCGAACTAAAGGTTCACTCCACAGCGAAAGTGGGAAAAAAAGTTAAAGTTTGATTGCGTAAAACTTTAGGTAGATTTATCCTGAGAAAGGAGTAAACTAATGAATGCTGAGACTTCTCGTGATCTAAAAATAACAGGCAACGGTTCTACCTCCGGAGGTCGTTTCCGTCATGTAACGATTACGGGGGAAGGGGATATCCACGGAGCGCTCCATTGCGAGCAATTCAAATGTACGGGTAGAGCTTCCATTCAAGGGTCCGTAGAATCTACTATATGTAAGGTAAATGGAGAAGTGCGTGTGGAAGGTTCCTGGCGGGGTAAAGAATTGCATTTTCTGGGACAGTTTTATGCAAAGTCAGGAATTCAGGGAGATCGTCTGAAATTCCGCGGGGATATTCAAACCGGCGGCTCCTGTGAAGCCGAGACCATCTCGTGGAAGGGCGGAGGACGGATTAAGGGGATGCTGAATGCGGAAGAGATCCGCATAAGCCTATACGGCCCCTGCCAAGCTAAGGAAATCGGCGGTTCTCGTATCGATGTCCGAAAGAATACATTATCCGCGCTGAAAGACTGGCTGCATCCTTCAGGCAAGCCGGAACTTCAGGCAGATCTTATAGAAGGCGACGAACTGTATCTGGAATATACTCAGGCGAAGATCGTCCGTGGAAGCCGGGTTACAATAGGTAATGGCTGCAGCATCAACACTGTAGAGTACAAAGAGAGTCTGAAGGTCCATGCCCAGGCTGTCGTGGAGGTAAGAAGAAAGGTGTAAAGCGGCCCCGCCTCTCAAACAGGATGGAAACCGTTAATTTTATTAGATAAAAAAGGAGTGGAACCGTAAGTTATGACGGCTCAAAGTGTAAAACCGCGCAACAACTTAGGAATTGTACTGGCAGGTTTGCTGCTGGGGATTCTAATGGCCTCGATGGATAATACCATTGTGGCTACAGCCATGGGTACCATCGTTGGAGAATTAGGAGGGTTGGATAAATTCGTCTGGGTTACCTCCGCTTACATGGTAGCTGAGATGGCAGGGATGCCGATCTTCGGTAAATTGTCCGATATGTACGGACGCAAACGTTTTTTTGTATTTGGTATTCTAGTTTTTATGCTAGGGTCGATGTTATGCGGCACGGCCAGCTCCATCACGGAGCTTAGCGTGTACCGTGCTATCCAGGGAATTGGCGCAGGGGCGCTGGTCCCGATTGCTTTTACCATTATGTTCGACACTGTCCCACCGGAGCAGCGCGGTAAGTTAGGCGGTTTATTTGGGGCGGTATTCGGCATGTCCAGTATATTCGGCCCGCTGTTAGGCGCCTACATTACGGACTACATCAACTGGAAATGGGTATTTTACATTAATCTTCCTCTGGGCATTATTGCCTTTGTGTTTATTGCTTTCTTTTATAAAGAATCCCCTGTTCATTCCAAGCAAAAGATTGACTACTTAGGCGCGGTTTCCTTAGTAGGCGCTATAGTGTGCCTAATGTTCGCTCTTGAGCTGGGCGGGAAAGAGTATGCTTGGGACTCCGGGCAAATTATCGGATTATTCGCAGGCTTTGCCGTATTAACGGTGTTCTTTATCATAGTTGAAACCAAAGTAGAAGAGCCGATTATAACTTTCGGGATGTTTAAAAACCGCCTCTATGCTTCCAGCAACCTGATCGCAATTTTTAGCGGTGCCGCCTTTATTACAGCCTCGGTATATATCCCGATCTTCATCCAAGGGGTACTGGGAGGTAAGGCAACCAACTCCGGTCTCGTGCTTCTTCCTATGATGCTTGGATCTGTCGTAACAGCTACGACGGGCGGTGCGCTGTTGACGAAAATAAAGTACCGTACCATTATGATTCCTACTCTGGTGCTTCTGGTTATCGGGGTTGGCTTGCTTACAACAATTACGCCGGATACCTCACGGTTGATGATTACGATTTATATGATCCTGATCGGACTGGGTATTGGAGCCTCGTTCTCCGTACTTAGCAACGCAGCGATTCATACGTTCTCTGCAAGACAGCGCGGATCGGCCAGCGCTACGTTGAACTTCCTGCGTTCCCTTGGTATGACGCTGGGGATCACCATTTTCGGAATTATGCAAAGTCATATGCTGACGAAGAAGCTTTCGGACGCATTTGCCGGAGCTGGAGGCGCTCAAGCTCCCGAAGGAGTAGATCTTGCGGATCCTCGAGCTTTACTGAACCCTGAAGCACGCGCAGGGATCCCTTCGCAGGTGCTGGACAGCATCACGAATGCCTTGTCCTCTTCGATCGCACAGACTTTTGCTTGGGCTTTGATTCCAGCCGTGCTGGCTTTGGGCGCTTCGTTCATCATGAGCGGGGAGAAGCTGGATCCGGCTGCGCACAGTGAGGAATTCACCGCTTCCCACTAATCCAAATACACACAGGCCTCTCTACCTTGGTAGAGGGGCTTTTGTGTTGTTAACGAAGATACGAATAAAAAGGATCGGGAAATCGCATTTTATAACAAGTGGAGGTGGAATAATGAAGCCTGAGAAGGACCAATTGAAAGTAAATCAGGATGAACTGGTTGATGCCTGGAATGAGACGCTGCCGAGCATTTTGAACGGATCCGATAAAGCGCTGGTGCAGGGAGATGCGGCCGATCCAAACTCGCTGCGCGTGGCTATCCAGACAGCGGGCCGAACGAATTACAGCTTCGATTTCAAAGTGACCTATGCCGATTCACGAGAAATCGATACCCAGTTAGTCGATGTAGAAGCAGATGGTATTCACGTTGATGAGCATACGGACATCATTCAAGGGTTGGCCCATGACTATGTACGCCATATGCGGGAATGCGCGCAGAATCTTCAAGAGATCACTCATTACTAGGAGGCGATAGCTGCATGAAGCCCAAAGTTCAATCCGTTACCAGCCCCGAGGAAAAAAGACGCCAATCGAACCGCGAGGATTTTATCGATCACCGTCCTGAACCGCTGTCCGGTTCCAAAACGGTGAAGAACCGCAATCATTCCCGCAACAATCATGGGGAAGGAAGTTAAGCGAGGAAGCTAAAAAACCCTTCTCTTGGCGGAGAAGGGTTTTTGCTATGGGTTGCATCCGGCTAGAGCATATCCTCTTCCTGATCGTTAATCAGTGAGAGAATGACATGATCCTCCCAACGGCCGTTGATGCGGATATATTTGCGGGCAATGCCTTCCCGCTCGAAGCCGGCACGGGCCAGCACAGCCAGGGACGCTTCATTCCAAGGCATTACGCCGGCCTGAATCCGGTGAAGCCGCAAAGACTGAAAGCCAAAGGCCGTGATGAGCGAGACGGCTTGGGTCATATAGCCTTTTCCTGTATGTTCCTGATCCAGAAAATAGCCAAGGTCGGCATATTGGCCCACGCCCCTCACCACGTTGGAGAGTGCTGCGCGGCCGATCAGCGTATCGTTCTCTTTAAGAAAGAGGCCAAACGCATATCCCCGGTCGAGCTCCCAGTCTTCCACCCCTTTATTAAGGGCATCTCGCTGGCCCTCCAGCGTATAGAACGATTCCGGCCGAATCGGTTCATAGAGCTGCAGAAATTGTCTGTTCTGAACGCGCAGATCCAGCATCATATCAGCATCGTCCGGAGTTAACTGCCGTAAATAGATAGTTTCGCTTAAAAGGATCAAGCAGGTCCAGCCTCCTTCGAACGGCGGGTTAACCACTCAGGCAGAACAATGCCGGTAAGAATGACAGCGACCCCCACCCACTGCCAGCCTGAAACTGTCTCACTGAGCACAAGCCAGGACATGAGAACGGCAACAGGGAGCTCAGCAGCGCTAAGGATGGAGGCTAAGGATCCTCCTATTCGGGGCACACCTATCGTAAACAGCAGGGTGGGGATGACCGGACCGAAGAAACCAAGCAGAAACCCCCAAAGCGAAAGTCGTCCGAATAAGGAGCCGTCCGCAAGAAAGTCCGGTGGAAAGATCAGAAAAGTGATGATCAGGGAGCCCACCGAGATGACAAGGCTTCGTTGGATAAAAGGAAGTTCCGCCGGCGCCTTGCCGCTCAAAACTATAAAGAAGGCATAAGAAAGGGCAGAGAGAAGCCCAAGCACGACCCCCGTCCATGTAATTCCCTCCAGAGCCCCCTGCGTCCCCAGGATACCTCCCGCGAGGATGGTACCGCCAAACAGCAGTACCAGGGATATCCATTGGCTGCGGTCCGGTTTCCGGCGAGCCAGAAAGGCTTCCATGAGAACTCCCATCCAGGTGAATTGAAACAGCAGGACAATCGCGATAGATGCGGGTATCGTCTGTAATGCGCTATAATAAAATATTCCCGTAAGCCCAACTGTAATGCCCACCAGCAGAAGGAAGGCCGTTTGGCGCAGGGTCATCCGGCTTTTGCCGGTAAAGGGATACACAACCGCAAACAACAGCAGGCCGAACAGCATTTGAGAGCCGGATACCTGGTTCACAGTATATCCGTCCGCATAAGCGAGTTTAACGAAAGTGGATAACACGCCGAAGCTGCAGGCGCCCAAAAAAACATAAATGGAATAACGCATAAATAGTACTAACCTCCAAGGATAAGTAGAGCGGATTGAAAAGCTGTTTATATTATGTCATTCTACACTGAGAAGAATGTCGGACGAACGGAGGGGATATTGATGATCCGAACCATTGCTTTCACCAGCGACGGCAGGATGGTCCAGGATGTGCCGCTGGAACAGCTGGATCAAGAAGACTTTTCATGGTACTGGGTGGATTATTCTTCGCCTACGCCAGAGGAACGGGAAACGCTGAGCAGCCATTTTCATTTCCATCCTTTGGCGGTGGAGGATTGTATGCACTTTTTGCAGCGTCCTAAGCTGGATCATTACGGGCCCGTACACTTTCTTGTGCTGCACTCCATGAACGAGCAGACTTTGGAAGTGGATGAGCTGGATTTGTTCTTACACAAAAAGTTTGTAGTCAGCTTTCATCTGAACCCCAGCCATGAGGTGGAACAGGTTCGGGACAAATATCTGAATCAGCCCGCGCTATGGCCTCAGGGGCCCCTTCATGCCGTCTATATGGTGATGGATAAACTCGTTGACCGGTATTTCCCAAGTGTCCACCGGATCGAAGATGATTTGAACGATATCGAATTCCGTTCCGGATCTCAGCTGAACGACATCATGGACCAGGTGTTCTCGCTTCGCTCAGAGCTGCTGCAACTCCGTAGAACCATCATTCCCATGCGGGATCTGATGTACCGGGTTCTGAATTCGCAGCGGATCGAGGGACTGCCGGATAAGGCTGTGTTCTTTCATGATGTTTACGATCATCTGCTCAAGCTGTCCGAAATGGTAGAAGCCAACCGGGAGCTTACCGCCGATCTAAGGGACAACTACCTGTCCGTCAGCTCCAACCGGATGAACAATATAATGAAAACATTGACGGTGATCACGACCATTTTCATGCCGCTTACGTTCATCGCCGGCGTGTACGGCATGAATTTTCAACGGATGCCCGAGCTGACCTCCACATATGGATATCCCGTTATCCTTATTGTGATGCTTGTGCTGGGACTTAGCATGTATGCCTGGTTTCGGCGGAAAGGCTGGTTTGATTAAGGCAGAACCCGGTACATGAAAGCATCAGCAAAAGAACAGCCCGCACCCTGCATAGGGGCGGGCTGTTCTTTATATGTCAGGCACATCTAAACATCCCCGACCGGAATTGAACCGATATCTACCCTTTAGGACTAAATAACATGAAGCACAAACCCTTTATATTTAAAGATTTATAAAAACCTTATTTAATTGTTGGGGACAAATTGGGGACATTCTTTTATTATACGTTAATTAAACGTTTAATACATAAAAACACTAAAAGTGGTTATAAATATATATATATGGTTATAATAGTTCGTTTTTGGACAAATAACCCATTAATAATTATTGCTTGACTTACCACAACTGTATATAATAAAAACCAAGGATATACTACGTTCGGAGGATTTTTATGTATATTAAATCAGCAACTTTTAATTCAGTCTTCCCAAAAATATTAAATTTAAGGAAACGAGCAATTGAAATTGAGGATCAATTATCTCCTCACTTTTCATCTATTAATGTTTTGCCGATTCCTGATGAAGCACCAGAAGTTATTCCTAGACTGACCACAACTTCACATAATGGTCATTCAATATTAGAGATCTCAATGACAAATGCACAAATCACTACAGAGTATGATACCGCCTTTATGCATGATCCTTCAAAATGCTTGGACTACATATATAAACGTGTTTTTCAGGTTACCCAAGTATTAGAGTCCTACATGGTGGATAAGTCCTTTTTCTCGGGATTAAAATTGCAAGTATATTTTGATGAGTTCGATGGCAAGGCTATTGAATTAATTAAAGAGAAGTTTCTGAATTATAAGTCAAATAAAGATCCGCATGATATAGAATACAAAATAACATATGCATTAAATAATACACATTATGCTAATTTCACTTTTTCAAACGCTAGGGTTTATGAAGGAGTCATTCCCACCGGCATTTCTACTCCAATTATGTCTGAACTAGAGGAAACTTCACATATGTTGAGTTTAAGTTTAGATGTTAACAATAGGTATGCTTTTAATCATATAAAAGAGTATCGCTCAGATTCAAGGCAAGTAGAAGAAATATTCTCTATTACAAGAGATATTATAGAAAATAAAGTTCAGAAAATAATAATGGAAGGTGTGATCGAATTATGACAATGGTAGATCATGGTAAACAGAATTCTTCTTTTGCCACTAAAGCCGCATTAACATTTGCAGCTGTTTCTACACTTGGTGTATATTCTGTTCATTCAGTTCCTTCCTTTCAAAAAGTAAGTTTTATTGAGGAAACAGGTACTCCGGGAATAGTATCTTACAAAAAACTCAGTTGGATAGAAGAAGCCCAATCGTTGTTTCCTGTGGTTAGGGACTTTACTAAAGAAGAATCGGAAGCGTATGAAGCTTCACTAGATAGTCTATTCACATCAACAGGAAATAACTTCTTTGACTATGTTAAATGAGTTTATAAATTTTGTTGAAGAATTATTCCCATCAATAAAACCTTACACTAAAGAAAATGTAAAACAGGCAATAAAGCAGTTTCAATCTAGTGGTAAAACACAAAAATTCTGCAAAGCACAACCATTTCCTTTTCTTTCACAAGGTGACATCGTAGAATCGCTTCCTTTCCTTAGATTTACTGAAAATGGGGAAGAAAAAAGGTATGTAACGAAAGGGATGCTCCTGTCAAACACATGTGACGCTGAAAATGATAAAGAAATATTATTTGCTCCGCTCTTACCAATAAAGGATCTAAAAGTGGATGAATTGGCAGTTAAGAATAATATGAACTATAGGCTCTTATATATTCCTGATGCTGATTTGACAGATTATGTGGTAGATTTGAGTTTAATCAACTCTTATTCTAAACGTTTGATTACGCATGGAATATCTGAAGGAATACTTAAGAAGACACTTTCGCTTAATAGTTATGGCTATTATTTATTTCTTACTAAATTAACTATCCACTTATTACGTCCAGAAAATGAAGAAGTTAGAGAAGAACGAATACAGGCAAGTTAAAAGTTAAAGGGACTTTATCTCCTGAGATAAAGTCCCTTATTTATTTTTTCGGCCAGGGAGTAAATTGTTAAGTTTGCTGGCTACCTCTCTATCGGCCGATCTTAGAGCATGACCGTAAATATTCATAGTTGTCGAGATACTTGAATGACCTAAACGTGAAGAGATTAACTTTGCATGCACACCTTGGCTGATTAATAGTGAAGCAGAAGTATGACGAAGATCATGGAATCGGATATGTCTCAGTTTATGTCTCAACAGGAACCTTCTAAACCATAAGTAAGGAGCTTTATGGTGATAAGGCTCTCCATCGTGTTTGGAAAAAACAAAATAGCGATTTTCACCTTTCCATCTATCCCCCAGGACATTCTTTGCTTTTTCGTTTACCTGCTTGAAAAATTTGAGTTCTTCGATCATAGATTCAGGAAGGCTTAGTATCCTTCTTGATTGTTTGGTCTTAGGTTCACTTAGTATTGGTTGTCCATCCAACGCATTACCGGATAATGTTTGTCTTACCTCCAGAAGTCCATTTTCTAAATCGATATGATGCCATTCAAGGCCAAGAAGTTCTCCACGACGTAGCCCCGTAGTTAGTGCTAGTGCGATCATAACTCTCCATTGGGGAGGCTCATTCTCTAGTGCAGCGAAAAGTCTCTCGATTTCGTCTTCATTATAGATTTCAAACTCTTTATAGTTTACTTTTGGTTTCTTTATGCCTGCAGCTGGACTCTCTTTTATTAATTTCCACTCTGCAGCACGAGAGAATACATTCTTGAGTATCCTTAGAATGAAAGCAACCGTTCCAGAACTTATTGTACCTTCATGTCCAAGTCCCTCTCTTGGACTATCTGTAATACTTGATATTAAATTAACGATATGAATTGGTTTTATCTCATCGATCCGTTTATGGCCTAGAACCGGTAATATCCGTTTATTTAAATAAGCCATATAAGCTGTTAATGTTGAAGGGCTAAGTGTCTTTATTGCGTATTTATTCTTCCACTCAATAACGAATGAGCTGAATGACATTTTCTCTGGTGATACATACTCACCGGCCTCAACTTCAATCTTGAATTTTGCTAACTCCATATCAAGGAAATCCTTCAATTTTCGAGTTGTTCTCAAAAGGGCTTCATCTTCAATTTTTATTGTTTTTGAGCGCTTTATTCTCTTACCGTTAGGATCATAGCCTGCTTCAACTACAAACCGCCAACTATTCTTTCCTCGCTTTTCTATAGATGCCACGTATCATTCCTCCCATGGATAAATAGCTCGTGCTTCCATCTGTAGTATCTCTTCTAAATCTGCCATTTGGATAATAAGCATTTCAATCTTTTCGCATATCAATTGGCTTCCATAATTCTTAAAAAGCTCTTCTTGAATTGACTTAATATCTATACCAAAGGACCCTGGACGCTCAGGATGTATGACTAGTTTGTCTAAAGTTATGGAAAGATTGATTGTGTCCATCTCAAAATCCTCTGCCCTATGTTGTGTGAATGGGGACTCAACGGGAACATAGATTATATTTCTCTCCCACGGCACACCTAAACGCCCAAATTTTATTACCATCCATTGTGGGACAAGAGGACCATCAAAATATTCGTAATATACAGACATAGTAGCCATTAGACAATCTCCCTAGTTTTGGCAAGTTGTTTCTCCAATTGGTTGAGGATCCTCATTGTTTCTGGTGAGTAACCAAAATGGAGTTGTATAGTCTTCGACTGTATACGGAGTTGCCGATCTTGCTTAGCCTGGTATATTCGACGTTGAATTTGCTCAACGCGCTTTACAATAAATGCTGTAGGCAAAAGGAACTCTTCTGACAACACTTTTATATATGCAGAATATGAAGTAATGCCATTAAACTCCTCAAGCATATAGGCGGGAATGGCTGCGTACATCTGCAACTGGGCCGCCTGATTTTCTTGTAATTGCTTGAATAATTCAGGCAGTTCTCGTTGATTACCTACATGCTTCAAGGGATGACATAATTCATGAAAGAAAACCTCCCTTCTTTGCTCGGTACAGAGATATGAATTTAAGAAAATAAAAGAGTAATCGTCAGCCCATTTTGCACAGGATGGTCCAGTATAATATTGCAGATTAATTCCGAAAATGTCGCAGATCCTCTCTAGATCTAGATCACTAGCGTAGTTAATGCCATTCTTTTGATATACGTTGCTGATCCATTGCTCTAATTGGGTCGGTTTATAATACTTTAAGTTCATTGCGATACCCCCAAGATGTGGATAAATAAGTATATAAGTAGAGAAAAAGCAAACACATGTTCTATATAAATTTAAAAATAATAGCCCTTAATAGGGCCATATTTAGTTGCCTTCATTACCTTTTTTCTTGCCTTTACGATAAGCATCTATGGCTGCATTAGCTGCAGCTTCCGCTATTTCTTTTTCCTCTTCGGTTAAGTCGCTTCCACCACCGTAAAAAGCAAATCCCTTATTTTCATCATGTGCCTGATCGCGTCCAAGAAGATAGTCCAAGGAGACATTAAATAAATCCGCAAGTTTTTGTAATGTCTCATAATCCGGTTCTCTTTTGCCACTTTCGTAGTTTCCATATGCTTGCCGTGTTATTCCTAAACGATCGGCCATGTCTTGGTGTGTTAGCTTTTTATTGGTTCTTAATATTGATAGGCGATCAGCAAACACATTTACCACTCTTTCTAGCTAGTCATTTATAGATAATTATAACGCAACTATTTGTTGCTAAAAAGGAAGGAAACAAAATGTTGCATAAATCTGTTGACAGAAACAAACTGTTGCGTATAATTATAGTATATAGAAACAAAACGTTGCTATGTGGAGGTGGTGAGATTGAAAAGAGATTGGTTAAGCAGCTACAGAGATCAAGCAGGAATGACCCATGAAGAGGTAGCAATTAAAGCAAATATCAAGCGGCAATACTACAGCATGATTGAGAATGGGAACCGTAACCCAAGTGTTGATGTTGCTAAAAGAATTGGGATGGTCCTAAACTTTAACTGGATTATTTTTTTTGACAACAAAGGAAACAAAATGTTTCCTATTGCTATTTCATCGAATGTATAAGGAGGCAAAAATAATGACAGAAGTAGAAATTCGCCAGTTGATCCGGAATGAACTAAAAATTGCACCTGCAACAATGGATGTTTCTGAGGCTGCTACTTATACCGGCATTTGTGTAGATACCCTATACACCATGGCAAGGGAAAAACAAATCCCTCACATTCGCCTTAGGGGGCGAGTATTTTTTCGCAAAGAGTCAATTGATAACTGGTTTTCTCAGCTAGAGAAAGAAAGTGTTCAAATGCAACTAGCTTAAGGCATTATCCAGCAATTAGCGACTATGAGAAATAACAGGAGGTACTCCATTCATGAAAACTGTAATCAGGATACCTAACCATTTAACCCAGGATCGTTATTGGGGTGCTTTGCTTATGCTTTTCTCTAAGCAGCCTCGACTTCAGATGTATTTCACTCCGAGATACTTCGACCTTGAGGAAGGAATAGTAGATTATCATGCTCTCACGAAAATTGCTAAGCCGTGGTCATCTTCAGAGAGATTCCTGCTGCAATTGGCATTACATCTTTTTAATGAGCGTTATAAAGTCAATCTGTCGGATATGGACTACCTAGATCCTACAAATAAACAGTTAGCACTAAACGCAATTAGGCACCGATTTCAGATCCGTTAATTCAATCATAAATTCGGATTGAAAGTATATCAATTCCAATTTGGAATATGGAGGTGAGTAACATTGACGACCGGTGCTCTACTTAAGACTTTCCGAGAGCGCGCAGGAATCAGTCAGGAGAAACTTGCTGCTTTACTACATAGAACTCAAAGCTGTATCAGCAAGTTCGAGAAGAATCAGAAGGTGCTCGATATTCAAACATTTGTAAATTGGACGAAAGTGACTGGAAACGCCGAAGCTGGAATTGCTTTTCTATATGGAGTAGATCCTGCCTCGATCATCGATTCTGTTCAAACTGTGTTGCAAGCGGTAGGTGTAGCTTAAATGAGGAGGTTCTTTATGTGTAGGGACAAATTGGCTAAGGAAGCATTAAAAGCGGCCAAGCATGCAAAGCACAATTTGAAATGGCTTAAGAAGTACCCTGAAAGGTATGACCAGAATAAACGCAATCAGCTGGAAGATTACTTAAACATGTTAATCAAGTTTGCAAAACTGGAAACGAAAAATGCCCGCCAATTAAAGCGGACATCAGGGAAAAAGAAAATAGCCACCGGCCAGGGTGACTACTTAGAAAAAGACTTATCAAAAAACTCTACAAACAGTATAGCTCCCTTGGAATCGGAAAGCAAGGGAGGTGAATATCATGCCGTTTAAGATTCAAGTTGACGAATGTGCGAATGATTGCTGCCAAAAGCCTCTATTCAAAGGGCAGAGCGTATGGCGAATCGGACCGGATCTATACTGCTCAGGAAGGTGTTTTAAAAAAGCTCTAGGATCATTATCGGGTGTCTCCCGGTCCTGACATTTAATAAGGGGATGTTAGTATGTCAGTTGATAGTTACCCTTTTGATACATATTCCGGGCTGCTGGAACCGAAGCATTACAAGCAGATAGGAAAGTCTCTGTGGCTGTTTCTTTGGTGTATCAGCTCAACAACCAAGGATGTGGAGAAAGATGGGGTGACTTGGGGCGTTGTACGTGGAAATCAACCGATGAAGCTATCCGAACTAGGGAAAGTATTCTCCGTTGATGATAAGACCGTAAGCAGATGGCTTGAGTCTCTTGAGAAGCATGACTATATCAAGGTGACTCGCGCTCCATATGGTCTGATCATCACTGTTAAAAACTCCAAGAAATTTCAAAGGAAGAGAACGGACAAATTTGCCCGGACTGACGATTTTGATCAGACAAAAATGTCTGAACTCATAGGAGTAGAGCAGACAAGAATGTCCGATCTCACGGACAAAAGTGTCCGATCTAATAAAGATATAACAGGGTTAAACAAAGATGTTGATGTAGTTGATGCCGCAAAGCTTGCGAATGTGATTGAACGATATTTCATACATCGACGTGGCAAGGGATTCCAAGTCAGTGTGAAGGACCAGGCTGAAATAAGGCAGATGATCCAAGACGGAATCCCTGAGGATGTAATTAAGACTGGTATTGATAAGAGTTTTGCTGAGTATGTGCCGAAACATAAGCGTGATGAAATACGAAGCTTTAATTATTGCGTCCCTCGCTGCTATGACGAGTGGACAAGGATACAGACGGAACAATCCATAACTCCACTGGTGCCGTACGGGGGAGTCGCTCTTGGACCCCGCAGCATCCGTGGGAAAAGCAAGCACCAACAGCAGTTGGACGAGTTGGACAAGCTCATCGAGGAGGAGAAGCATCGTGAAAAAATCGGAAGTAATGGAGCTCTTTAAAACTATTAAACAAGCCTATAACAACTTTGATACTGGCCTGAGCAAGATGGACTTGTGGGCGGAGTTCCTGAAAGATGTGCCTGCGGATTTGGCTCAAGAAAACTTGCTTAAGCATATTGCTGTCGAGAAGTTTCCGCCTACCATTGCCGATCTCTCCCGATCATTCAAGAGCGATCCAAGCAGTGCGTTTCATGTGGAATTACGCATCTCATCAAAGCAACACTTTGACCAAGTAGAAGAGTGGAGGAAGACGGCAGTTCCACCACCAGCACATGTGAAAGAAAGGATGAGACAGCTTGCCGAAGGATGGAGCAAAGCAAGGAATTCTTGAGATCGACTTAACGGAATTGCCGCGGAACGTTGAAGCAGAGCAGGCAGTGCTAGGAGCAGCCATTATTGATCCGGAGGCACTGGAAAGTATGCTGGACGAGCTTCGTGGGGATGAATTTTACCACGAAGCACATGCACGGCTATACAGAGCCATGAAATCTCTTAATGACGAGGGAAACCCAGTTGACATTGTATCCCTAGGTACCAGGCTTACAGAAAGGGAAGAACTGGACGCGGTAGGCGGTTTAGGATACATGACACGACTTGCCTCCTCAGTGCCTTCCTCCTCCGAAGGATCGATGTCTTATTATACCAAAGCAGTTACGGATGCCTTCATCCATCGAGCTGCCATTATGGAAATGGCCGATAGATTGCTGACTGCGAAGAACACACATAGTACAGATGCCATTTTGATGAGTATGCAGGAAACAGGCGTTGCACTCGCTGACAGAAAGGCAAGCAAACGAGAATTCAGAACAATCGATGATATCTGCAAAGAAAACTTCGAGCAGCTTGAATCCAGGTACACAAACAGGAGTAATGGGGAAGCAACGGGGATCCCGTCCGGATACGTTGATCTGGATCGGATGACATGCGGATTCCAAAATTCTGACCTAATAATCATAGCCGCAAGGCCATCAGTTGGTAAAACAGCTTTCGCTTTAAATATTGCTCAAAATGTAGGAATCCGAGCAAAGAAGTCCGTTGCGGTATTCAGTCTTGAAATGAGTGCCAGCCAACTGGTGCAAAGGATGATAGCCGCCGAGGGCAATATAGATGCTTCTCGATTACGCACAGGGCTTCTTGAACCAGATGATTGGGAAAAAGTAACCATGTCAATGGGTGCCCTTAGTGATGCGAAATTATTTATCGATGATACGCCAGCCATTAACGTCATTGAAATTCGCAACAAATGCCGAAGGTTGAAGAAAGAGCAAGGATTGGACATGATTCTGATCGACTATCTACAGCTCATTTCAGGGACAGGACGCCGTGAAAACAGGCAGCAGGAAGTTTCCGAGATTTCAAGGACACTTAAGCAGCTGGCCCGTGAGCTAGAAGTGCCGGTTATCGCATTGTCCCAACTGAGCAGGGGAGTAGAGCAGCGTCAGGACAAACGACCGATGATGTCAGATCTTCGAGAGTCAGGGTCTATCGAGCAGGATGCTGATATAGTCGCTTTCCTTTACCGGGATGATTATTACAATGCAGAATCAGAAAAGAAAAACGTCATTGAAATTATCCTGTCAAAGCAGCGGAATGGGCCGGTTGGAACAGTGGAGCTCATATTCCTTAAAAATTACAACAAATTCGTGTCACTTGATCGCTCTCATCAAGAGATCGCATACGGTAAGTCGAGCGCCCCAATACCGGACATGCATAGAAAGAGGTAATCCAAGCAATGGAAGACAAGGTATCCACACTTGAGGAATTAATTCTCTCCGTGAAAGAAGAAAGCATTATCTTCGTTAAAGGAAGGCAATTTGTAGTAAGCCCAGCGACAGAGAGTGATATTGCAAGGGTGAACAGTGGAATTATTCTTATGGACTAAGGGGGATCTTCAATGAATGCCATTCAACGCAGAAAAATATTTCAGAACGTGAAAGGCATGACACATGAACAATTTTGGTCTTGGATGAATTGGGTTCATACTCAAGCTTACTGGAAAGGTCAGAAACACTTAGTAGAAGCTATGGAGTGTACATCAGGCATAAGTGCAGCTAAAGTAGCAGCAGTTCAAGAGAAGGCTAAAGAAATTCGTGAAACTTGGGATGGCATGCATGAGATTAGTGTAGAGCAAAGCATTGACGAGTTGACACAGGAACATTTGTCACTTGGTCTTAAAAAGGAGGGCTAGTAGACAATGGATCGGCGTGAGATGAGAATTTTAGCCGGGATGATTATAGATGAGAACTGTAGAGGTTGCTCCTATAAAAAGCAGTATATGAAAAAACAAACTAATAGGGTTACATCTGAACTAGACAAGCATTGTAATACTGTTTGCCAAGCCGGAATTAAGCTGGTTGCCTTGGGCAAGGAGATAAACAAACCTCGGAATGATCAAAGGAAGAAACGAAGCCTTCATCTGCTTGCAATGGAGGAATCCTGCCTGGAGGAGAGTGAAGTGTTTGTATAGTTCGGAAGAGCATGCTATTCAAGTTAAAAACCTGCAGCAGATGGATCGGGAACAAATCTTGGCGACTAAGATTAGACAACTCGTTGCAGGAGTGAGGAATGGCGAATTAAGTGTGGGTTATGTTACACGATACACCAGCATTTCAGAAGAACAACTATCCGAATGGATGGAGATGATCCAATGAGGCCAGTATCTAAGAAACACAAGGCTTGGTTTAATCTTATTGACAGAAGATATCAGGCAGGTAGGCCAGTAACTCAGGCGGGGGTACATTTATCAATCCTCAAGGGTCTTGTAAATAGAGGTTATGTTGAACAGTTTAACCAGGTATTCTACCGGCCAACAGAAAAAGGCATATCAGCTTTTAGTTTCAAAGGAGACTATGTGGTGCTTAAGGGCCGTGTATCAAAATGAATATTGAGGAACATGGGGAGGGCTTATATGAAGCGGGAAGCCTTTTATAGCGGGTCCAGTCATGCAGTAATTGCCAGCAAACCACAAATGCTTGAACATGCTGCCGAAATGCAGAATATACTTGGCAACGACATCAAGGTCATTGCTGTGAACAAGTTATATAGACACAGTTGCATATGCCGGATTGAAGGAAGATTTCATCATTATTCGGTCTATGAAAACAAAGTTGTTCGAGAGCATCAGTTCCAGGGGAGTTGGGAAGAAGTTCCTAACTATGTAAGGATGGAAGAGCTAGAAGCTGGACAAATGGAATTATTTTAAATCTTGAGGAAACCTGGGGGAAATAGGGTATGAAAAACGGGAAAACACTCACGTTGAAACAAAAGCAAACTATTCAGGGTTGTGGATTAAATGTAGATAACTGGCTTGTTTATAAGGCAGTAGGAACTCAGCTACACCTTGTACATCGTTTAACCGGCACAAAGAGAGTAATACCTGCGGTATAGGAGCTGCTGAACATGGCAAAAAAGCCTTCGGCAAGAGAGAAGACAAGCCAATCCTCCGTGCCACTTCGTGAAAGGCCCGGGCATTGCCGGAATTGCGGAGTAGGAGGACCTTTTAAACTAAAGTATATATCCAGCGTAATGACAAGGATATGCAGTGGTTGTGGGGATCAGCTGCAGTTGTGAGGTGAACCATGGTAGAGCTTATTTGTCCGGACTGCGGCGGTGATATGGTTGAATTAAAAACTGATGTTCACCGATGCAAGTGTGGTTTTACAGCGGAGCAATTGAAACTGATCGATTTAGAAGATTGTCAGCAATAAAGAAATTCCCCCGGCCTATGGGGATAGGGTCACCGGGGGAATGTTTGTTCTATACTCATCCATATTGTACCATGATCGGAAGGATGAGAGGAATGCTTGTTATGGATATGGACGTACTTTTTCCGGAGGCCACGCCGGCCGATATTGTTAAGACTAAATCAGAACTTGCCAGCTATGCGAAACGAAAAAAACAATTTGATGATTTCGAGAAAAACCCGCCTGAATCACAACTCCAACAAGAACTATACCTCCGCCTCCTTAAATTCACCAGGAACATTGAGCGTGCAATTGCACAGATCCTTGACGCGGATGTGAAGAAGATTATCGAATACAGGTATGTTCAAGGAAATTCAAGAGCTGCTACCATTATTCGTTTCCCTCTTTATTGTGAAAAAACCGTGGACCGTAAGCTGATGGAAGGCATCGAGTCCATTGCAAATACTTTGAAATACTTGGAGTGAAATAATGTCCATTTTCTGTCCGAAACAAGTCCACAGCATGTCCGTGAATACACGGTACAGTAAGGTCATAGGAGCTGAACAAGCTCGGGTGAACCTACTGTACCCTTAC
Organism: Paenibacillus gansuensis; assembly: GCF_042684925.1. Lineage (NCBI taxonomy): Bacteria > Bacillati > Bacillota > Bacilli > Caryophanales > Paenibacillaceae > Paenibacillus > Paenibacillus gansuensis. The sequence goes on from NZ_JBHUME010000012.1 coordinate 27,118, forward strand.
CATCGTAGGTACTCGGCCATGCTGTGGGTTTGTACTATAAAAGGCAAACCTTAGACGTTTATCGTCAAGGGTGTGGAGATGGGGCGGGGTTTGAGACCCCTAACTTTTATTTCACCAAAAGTACCATGCGAGAAACCATGATTCTCGTGATTTGTCGTTTGTTACTTTGAAGGGCTGCTCATGCAGTCCTTTTTTATTGAGAGGAGGAGGGCCGGTGAAGACGGCAATAAAAGCAAGGCAAGAAAGCAACGCCCACCTACAGCCGGCCCAATGCCGTGGTTGTGTATGGGGAAGATGGGAAGGAAAACAGTTCTGTAGTAAGCAGGTTTGTGTGAGAAAGAAAAAGCAAGGTGATCAAAGATGAATACGGTGAGGCCGCTTCGCGATGCCGAAATCATCAACGACATACTGGACCACTTGAATCAAACCAATAAAAGAAACTACTTGCTTTTCCTTACTGGAATCAACACCGGTTTTCGCATTAGTGACATCCTTAAACTTCGAGTTCGTGACGTTCAAGGCACTCACATTACGATTAGGGAAAAGAAAACACGTAAGGAAAAGTCAATTCTAATAACAACGAATCTTAAAAGAGAGCTTAGGTTATACACCGAGGGAATGCTTCCTCAGGAGTATTTGTTTAAAAGTAGGCAAGGACCAAGCCGACCGATCGGTAGGAGTATGGCTTATAAAATTATGCAAGGCATTGCTGATGACTTTGGACTTTCAGAAATTGGGTGTCACACTCTGCGGAAAACGTTTGGTCATTGGCATTACAAGCAGAACAAGGACATCGCAATGTTAATGAATCACTTCAACCATTCCTCTGAGAAGATCACATTACGGTATATTGGAGAGCTTCAAGACTCCATGGATGCGGTAATGAAACGATTCAAAATAGGTTGAGTTCAGCATATTGCGGGTAGGTGTAACTGTTTTTAGAAAACCTCTTTTCTTCTAGTAGAATCAAGGGTTTCGAGAGTCGCATCAGTTAAACAGAATATCTGTTATGGATAACTCAATCGTTCACAAAGTGTTCGTATTTCATGCGAATATTAACCTGTCAAGGAGGGGGGTGCAACAATGCTTAAGAAGCTGTGGAAGCAGATCAGAGCCAAGAATGAGGTACGCAAGACTCGTAAGGCACGGGCGGCACGTCGTCGCATGTGGCGTGAATCTTGGACACTATTAGAGGGCAAGCAGCAGGAGTGGAACTAAATAATGGCCAGGCATCCTGAGATATACGCAACAGCGGAATGGAAGAAGGCAAGGCGGACTGCTATCATTCGGGCCGGTGGCCTTTGTGAGCTTCATAGTAAGAAGGGCAAGGTAGTCAAGGGTAAAGAGGTTGACCACATCATAGAGCTGACAGACGATAACAAGCATGATTGGAACATAGCATACAACCCTGACAACCTCCAATATCTATGCTCTGACTGCCACAACCATAAGCATTCCAGGAGTAACGGATTGCAGGATTTCCTCTTACCTCCGGAGTATCCCCCCGGGGGTTAGCTTTTGGGAGCATATTGTCTATACCGTACTGGGGAGCTTCATTTTTACTCGCGGGTGAAATTTGTACCCCCCTCCCCAAAGTTACAAGCGCTTGTGAATATATGGACAGAAAGGAGTGATGTTATGGCGATATCGACAGGGAAGACAAGAGAAGAGAGGATTAAAACGGAATTCAACAGATTGAAGCGTCTGCTAAAAAATCTGTCCAAAGATCAACTCTCTGCTGCGGACGGCCTTATTCGACGAATCGCCTTCATGGCAATTACGTTGGAGGATCTTGAAGCGGACATCAACTGTTACGGAGAAGTGGAGTCATTTTCTCAGGGGGACGCTACCTATGACCGTCAAAGACCGGCTGTCACCATTTACAACGCGACCATCAAGAACTATACCACTGCATGTAAGCAGGTAATGGAGCTGGTGCCAGCTTCGGCTCCGAAGACGAATGAAGCAGATCCTTTTATGAAAATCATGGGTAGGAAGTCCACTCCAGTAAGGAAGCATGGCTAGCACACCGGAATTCATTTATAACTGGCACCAGTATGTGAAAAGAGAACCGAAGAAACATGGGAACGACATTAAAGCGCTCATGAGGTTGGTCGAGCGTCTTCTGCGAAGTAAGGTTGTTTATTACGATCCCACAGATGTAGAAGCGTTTATCGAATTTTGTTCGTTTATGAAACACCGCGAAGGTAGATGGGCGGGGGATTCGTTTGAACTGACAATTGAGCAAAAATATGTTATCGCATGCGTTTTTGGTTTTAAAATGTATGACCAAGAGCTTCAAATGGAAGTTCGTTACTTCCGGGAGCTTGTTTTGTTTGTCGCTCGTAAATGGGGAAAGTCCTTCTTTATTTCAGCAATGGCTTTATTCCTGCTTATGGCTGATGGTGAACCGGCTGCTCAGGTTTGGTGCCTCGCTACTATGAAGGCGCAGGCCGGTATCGTATACGACAATGCAAAGAGCTTCCTTTTAACCAGCGATGTCCTCACACCATCAGAAGATCCTAAAAGATATTGGCGAACAAAACGGGACAAGGATAATTCCGAGCTGATCTTTTTTAAGCCAACGAACAGTTACCTTAAGGCAGGAAGTAAAAATAGCAATTCTCAGGATGGACTTAACCCGCATGCCTATGTGATCGATGAATGCCATGCTATTACACAGCGGAACACCTATGACGTATTCTCTTCAGCCGTAGGTGCTCGCACTCAGCCGCTTGGCGTAATCATCAGCACGTTTGGGTTTATCCGTGAGGGAATTTTCGACAGTGTGCTGGAAAGGTGTCAAAAGGTTCTATCCGGTCAAAGCAAAGAGCGTATGTTCCCAATGATTTTCCGGATAGATGACGATGATGACCCTTCGGATAGAAGCTGCTGGATTAAAGCTAACCCAGGCATGGATGAAGCTAGACCGACAATGAGCTACCTGGAAGGCGAGTATCAAAAGGCGTTGGAAGATCCAGCCCAGATGCCAAGCTTTCTGGCAAAGCATCTTAATCGCGCCAGCGGAACGAGCGTAATCTACTTCGATTTACATGAGGTTAATAAGTGCGTAGACGATATGTCCTTGAATATGATTCAGGACCTTTATGCCGTCGGCGGCGTGGACTTGGCCGAAACGACAGACTTATGTTGCGCTACGGCACTTGTACCATTTGGCGGGAAGCTGCATGTGTTTCAAAAATATTTCATTGCCCGTCAGCGGCTGGAAACAAACAGCAAAGCCGACAAAATGGCATATGAAAGCTTTTGCTCCACCAATGCGACTGATCCGCTGAACAAGGAGCTATTGCATATCTGTGAAGGGAGCATGGTCAGAAAGACAGACGTAACTGCATGGTACAGAGAGTTGGCAGAAACTTACGGCGTTACCTTTTGGAAAATCGGTTATGACCGTTGGCATGGTGGCGACTGGGCAGATGATATGGAGACAAGCGGCTTTCCAAAAGAGGACGGGGATAAGGGCGTTACTTTCCCGGTTGCCCAAGGTGCGCGGTCGCTTTCAACACCAATGAAAGAAACACGAAGCCTTTTTAAAGACGGATCAATTGTTTTCGATCGGCATAACGGGTTATTTCGTTGGTGTGTTACAAATACATCAGGCCGGATTGATGTGAACAACAACGTCCAGCCGGACAAAGCAAGGAGCAGAGGGAGGATTGATGGTTATGTATCGTTCTTAATGGCTTATGTCGCTTATCTTAAGGTCCGGGATCAATTCGAACTATACCAACCGTGAGGAGGTGAAATATCTTGAGTGTATGGAAACGGGTTACCGGGATACTTGGGAGAGGGAAGGAAACGGCAACGGTTTCTCAGATCATTGATTTGATGAACCGAGGAGCCCCGTTGCTTAACGTAAGTCGTGATCTTTACAACATTCCGGAGGTTAGAACAACGATTAACTTCATTGCTGAAAAAGTCAGCAGTGTTCCGTTTTATCATGTCCGTTCTGACTTCGAAGGGAATATAGCCATAGTACCAGGAAGTGTTCAGAGGGTCCTTACGATTAGGCCCAACCCTTATCAATCTCCACAGGTGTTTTGGACGTATGCGATTACCAGGCTTCTGCTCTCCAACAACGTTTTTATCATGCCAGAGTGGGATGATCGAGGCCAGCTGCAGGCACTTTATGTTATGCCATTTACTCGGTTTGAGTTTGATAAGGATGAGGATGGGCGAGCGGTGATTACCTTTCCGTATGAGAAGCGATATTCGTGCTACTACGATGACATCATCCATCTTCAGCGCTTCCCGACAGAAAAGGGCGGATCATCCCGGCACGCCACCAGCGGATATGTCGAAATTGTTGGCACGATGCAAAATCAAGCTGTTGAAGACAGCAAGAACAGTCAACGTATCGCAGCACTGCTGCAAGCGAAAACAGCGCTGAAGTCGACGGACATGAAAAAGAAGCTGGATGAGTTCAAGGATCTATTTCTTACTTCTGAGAACACAACAGGTTTTGGGATGATCGGTGCTGAATATGAGGTCCATAAGTTAGACATGAAGCTTTCACCTCTAAACCGTGAAGTAATGGAGGCCATCATTGGATATCTATACAACTATTTTGGAGCTTCAAAGGAGATCATTACGCACACGGCCACGGAGCTAGTGTATGAACAGTTTATCGACAATACCATTAAGCCGATTGTGTATCAGATTGAAGAAGAACTGACATACAAGCTTTTTAGCAGCACGGAGGTAGGACATAACAACCGGATCAGCGCCGAACTGATTGATCTTGAAATCAGCACCCTATCTGCAAAAACTGCATTCTTCAAAGAAATGCTATTCGGTGGGGTGTTGAATCGAAATGATGTTCGCCGCAGGCTGTCATTCCCTAAGGGGCCGCCTGAGTTAGATCAATATATGGAATCGAAAAACTTCATGGCGATTGGACAAAACGCAATTGTGGGGGGAGGTGATAATCTTGAGCAAAACGGAACAGGAAAAGAAGTCCCCGCTGGTGAATAAGCGCGGGCATAGGCCTTTGCAATACAATGATGACAAAGCCGGCATTCGTGCCGTTACAGAGGAAGTTGAAGGTGGCGTACCTGTTCGCAAATTGCGAGGGTACGCCATTTTGTTTGATGTCCTTGGTCAGCCGTGGCGTGGAAGCGAGTGGCAAGAGAAGATAAGCAAGAGTGCGCTGGAAGGCGTTGACCTATCGAAGCTTGTTCTTCTTTGGAATCATGACCCCACTTGGGTTTTAGCCCGCAATGGAAAAAACATGCGGGTCGAGGTTGATGATGTGGGACTGTTTGTAGAGGCCACCATTGGAGGCACATGGTTTGATGACTATGTGCATGACCGGGTAGACCGAGAAATCGTTGACGGTATGAGCTTTTACTTCGACAGCAAAGCCATTATCGCAACCGATTGGACGAACAAGATCGACATTATAACGAAAATAAACGAGATCTACGAGGTCAGCTTACTCCCGTTCCCGGCATACGACGATACGGTTATGATCACTGCCGATGACAGTCCCGATCCGGAACCAGCACCTGAAGATTCTGCTGCATTCCAGTCGGCACTGACAACGCTTATGCAATACATGTAATCAATTAAAATTCTGAGGAGGAAATACCCCTATGACACACAAAGAAATTGCTGAGCTTCGCCGCAGAAAGTCGGAGCTTCGTTCCAAACGTAAAGAGATCCGCGAACAGGTGAAAAATCATCGCGGAGCATCTGCAGAAGAAATGAACTCATACGCAGAGCAGCTGAGAACCATTTCTGAAGAAATGGATGATATCGATGACAAGCTGGCCGACGCACCAGAGCAGCGCGGAGCTGGCAACATGCCGCGCGGTCAAGAAATCACAACAGAGAATTTCAGAAGCTCTACAAAATATCGTGATGCATTTTACCGTAGCTTTATTAATCGGAACGTCTCTGCTGATGATACCGAAATCATGGAGATGGGTAAGCGGGCAATCACTGACCTGAACGGTGGTAGCATCACAAGTGGAGCGGGGTACCTTGTCCCTCAGACCACACTGGATACAATTCAGTCCATCATTACGAAATACGGTCAGGTGTATTCCGCAATTACGAAATACGGTTTTACCGGTAATGTAAGCCTTCCGATCGGTACAGCGGGTGCACCAACGGACAACGGCGACGGAACGATGACGCTCAACTTTACATTCACTGAAGCAACAATCGAGCAGGAAGCCATCGTCGCAACAATTAAAGTGAAAAACGTACTGCTGAAAAACAGTATTTCCGCACTTGAAACGTACCTCGCAATGGAAATGGGTAAATACATCGGAACGTATTTGGACAGCGCGGTTATTAACGGCGACGCTGGATCATTCACGGGCATTGTGCCGTCCATTACGGCTGCACCAACGGCCAAGAAGACTTACTCCCAGATGAACTGGGATAAATTAATGGATATTGAAGCAGAAGTAGACAGTCCGTATGGAGACGATGCAGTTTTCATCATGCGTCGAAAAACATTCTTTAACCGGTTCCGGAAAATGACCGATGCAGGCGGTGCGCCAATCACGACCACAATTCCTATTGTGACCGGGAACGGGAAGACGAAGTTCTACCTGGACGGACATGAAGTCATCTTCACAACGGCAATGGCCATCGATGATATCCTGTTCGGTGACATTAAGCAATATGTCGTGAACGAGTCTCAGGAAATTACAATTGAGTCTTCCAGCGTCGGTGATGATGTGTTCGGTAAGGACCAAACGATGTGGCGCGGTAAGGTGTACAGCGGCGGTCGTCCGATGTTCCCTAAACAAACGTTCACACTGTGGGGATACTCCGCGACTTAATCGCGGAGTTTTCAACTATAACGAAAGGGTGATTTTAAGTGGCTAAAAAACCAAATAGTCCAGATGTTGATGATGTGCCTGAAAAGGCGAATGTTGGAGGCATCGAGGTTCTCCTTTGGAAAGCAAACCGTCCTCTGACAGTTGAGGAACATGAGCACTTATCCGAAAAGCTGAGCTTCGAATCCATGAAGAGCGGCATTCCTATCGTGTTAGTGCCATTTAGCGTTGAGACGGAAACCGCTATTGCGGGTGATCCCGTTGCCGCTGACGAATAATGAGCTGCTTGAAAAGGTGAAAACGGGCTTAAGCGTAACGGGTACCCACAATGATGGAAATTTAATGGCCAAGATGTTGGCGGTTAGGCAGTACATGTTGAATGCGGGGGTTACGGCTGAGCAAATTGAAAGTGATCTTGGCGTTGCAACGCTGACACTTGGGGTGTCCGATTTGTGGAACTCCAACTCCGGTGAGGTCAAGTTCTCTGAAGCTTTCACGGTGATCTTGCTGCCCCAGCTCATGGCGGTGAGTCTGCCATGAGATTCGCTGAGTTAATCCAACTGATCCCGCTGTCCTATGTCAGCTCAGGCGACGTTGATTCTGTTCAGGAGGGTGAATACCGCTCTATATTGGCGGAAATGAAATCCATCCGGCAGTCCGAATATTACCAAGCGATTGGGAATTCAATTCAGCCTTCGGCAACTTTTGTAGTGTGGTCAGATGAGTATCATAAAGAGCCCCGCCTGGAACATAACGGGGTTCTCTATGAGGTTATTCGTACCTTTGAAACCAAAAGTCGAACGCTTGAATTGGTCTGCTCAGCTGTAAATGACATACAAACCAACCTATCTGAACTTAGGGACAGCGTGGAACTATGGCATTATACTTTGAACCAGAACAGTATGGGTGAGGATTCACCAGTGCCGGAGCGGGTGTGCACGGTTCCTGCCAGAATTGAATATAAGGGTGGTTCATCAAATACAGCGGATGATGTCATAGAGACGGTCAACAACCTTACCGTTACCATCCGGTACCGCGCTGGTATTACTCCGGATATGTACTTAATGATCGACGGTAATCGCCATGATATTCGCTTCATAGAAGATCCATTTAACCGTCATGAGACGCTTCTGTTGAGTGTTGAGAGGGTGGATTCATAATGCTGAGCCGCGCACACATCAATAAGGCGGTAAACGACGCTATCAAGACAATATTCCCAACAGTCCCGATACAAAGCAGTGATATAGAAGAAGGCTTTCCAAGGCCTTCTTTCTATGTTTCTATCGAGACGAATTCGACGCAGCAATACCAGTTTTCTATCATGCGGGATATGACATGCCGTATTAAGTACTTTCCGAAAGACAGGAATCTGAATAAAGAAGAGGTTTATGACGTTCAGGATAAGCTTGAGATGCAGTTTGGACTCACGCTACCTGTTGGGGACCGCGTTTTCACCATTGACGGGGCCGCAACCGAAGTGGTGGACAAGGTATTGCACTTTTCGTTTGATTTTTCTTATTACGAGTCAAAGGATCAGGCACCGGAAGGTCCGCTAATGGAGGAGCTGGAGTTCAATGGCTGAATTTGACATCGACTACAGCAACGTGGAAGTCTTCAAAAATGAGTTGGATAGCCTGCAGGAGCTATTTCCACGGGAAGCCCGACAAGTCATGCTTCGCTCAGGCTCGAAGGCTCGCGGCATAGTAGCTAGAAAGGCTAGGCAGCTGGTCAAGAAGGTAACCGGAACGTACTTGAGATCCATTAAGCGCGGGAAAGTGTGGATGGATGAGGGTGAGGAATCCTTTAAGGTTCGGATCTACACCGGCGCACCGCATGGACATCTCATTGAATACGGACACAGGATCGTGGATAAGTCAGGGAAGGAACTCGGATTTAAGGAAGGCTACCATGTATTTGATAGGGCGGCTGCCGAAGTTTCCGAGCAATGGAATGAGATCCTAGAACGCGAATTCGACCGGATCATGGACAAATTGTGAAAGGGTGAATGCAATGGGCTTGCCCGAAATTAATATTATTTTTTCCACTTTAGCCGTCTCGGCTATTGAACGTAGTAAAAGAGGGGTTGTCTCCCTCATCCTAAAGAATGCCGGAGCTTTTGATACAAAGGAATATCGATCAATTTCGGAAATCAAAACGACTGATTGGACAGCAGATAATATAGCATACATCAAGCAGGCGTTTTTAGGCGGACCCTCCAAGGTCATTGTCGAAAGACTGGATACGGCGGCAACAACATATAGCGATGCTCTTACGAGGTTAGGAGGTAAGCGTTGGAACTACTTGGCCATTCCTGGTATTGCGGCTGCAGATGTCCCGGATATTGCTACACAAATTAAAACGTGGCGGGCGAATAAAAAGATCTTTAAAGCTGTACTTCCGAACAGTGTTAGTGATCACGAAGGTATTATTAACTTCACAACGGATGACATCCTTGTCGGCGGTGTAACATACGAAACATCAGAATACACGGCTAGAATTGCGGGAATTCTGGCAGGATTACCTTTAACTCGCAGTGCAACTTTCTTCGAATTGCCGGAAGTGGAGTCAATAACGGAGAGCGACGATCCAGACGCAGACATTGATGCCGGCCAGCTGATCCTCATCAATGATGATGGGAAGATCAAGATTGGTCGTGGCGTTAATTCTCTCACAACGCTAACCGGTAAAAAGGCAGCATTTCAAAAGATAAAGATTATCGAAGGTCATGACTTGGTTGTCGAAGACATCACACGCACGTTCAAAAATGAATATGTCGGCAAGGTGAATAACAGTTACGACAATCAAGTACTGTTCCTGACCGCAATAAATGCATACCTACGTGGCCTGACAGGCGAGGTCTTGGATGCTGCTGGCACCAACACGGTAGCAGTAGATATCGAGGCACAGCGGCAAGCATGGGAATCCATTGGAACTGATACAAGCGAATGGGACGAGAAAAAGGTCAAAGAAACCAGCTTTGATGCCAAAGTGTTCCTATCTGGTTCTCTTAAATTCTTGGATGCAGTTGAAGACTTAGACTTTAAAATTTCTGCATAGAAAGCGGGTGTCCTAATTGCATAAAGCTAATCGGATCATTAACGGCACATTTGGACGTGTGTGGGTTGATGGAGAATTATGGGCTGAAGTCGACAGCTTTGAAGCTAAAGTCACCATCAACTGGGAAGAAGTGAATTTTGCCAATGACGGGGCGACTTATCAAAAAGCAACTGGATGGAAAAGCGACGGCAAGATGAAAATCAAGAAAATATACTCACGCGTTCAGCGGAAAATGGCTGAAAACGTTAGAAAAGGAATATATCCACGATTGGAAATCGTCGGCAAGGTAGAAGATCCCGATACCCGAGTTTCCGAGAGGGTTGCTTTACATGATGTAACGATCGGCGAGTTCATGCTTCTAAAATTCGAAACGAAAACACTTGGCAGCGAAGAGATTCCATTCTCGTTCAGTGACTACGAGATGGTTGATACCATTGCGCCATAAGGAGGATATTTCATATGGGTAAAAAGTTAACCATTACTGAATTGATTGCTCAGAAAGAGCAGCTGAAACAAAAAACAAAGAGGACACTCACGCTTCATATCGAATCATTGCAAGGAGAAATTGTGATCGAGGAGCCCAGTAGGGCACTCGCTCTTGAGGCGATAGAGATGGCCCAGGATGACATGAAAAGGGAAATGTCAGATCCTTTCGTAGTATACAATTGTGTGATTGAACCGAATCTGAAAGATCCGGAACTACTTAAAGCCTATGGCTGCGTTGAGCCAACGGATATTGTCGACATGATCTTCAAGCCGGGCGAAATTGGAGCTATTAGTGGACATGCACTGCAGCTGGCCGGTTATGGCGATGGCGTTAAGAAGATGATCACGGATCTAAAAAACTAATCAACTCCGATAGTGACCTGTATATGATGCATCATTTCAGCAACAGGGGTCACCCACTATCGGAGTTGCTTAATTTAGATGCAGCGGGAAAACTTTTTATGAAAGCATCCATGTTACTGTATTTTGAAGAAGAAGCGAAAAGGGATGAGAGCCGGTAACCCCGGCTCTTTTTTTGTGCATTAGGAGGTGGGAATTGTGGGAGCCAAGGATATATCCAAGACGATGACGCTCAAGGATGGTGTTTCCAGTGTTCTCGGTAAAATTAGCGCAGGTACCGTGAAGTATAAAAAGGACCTACAGGACTTAAAACAAACTGGTAATGATACATGGACTTCACTTCGGACTGGGATAGTTACAGTTGCTGGCGTTGCTGCTGGTTTTTTTGGCTTAGGCGCTGCTGCGGAATTTGTAGGCAGGTCAGTCGAGGGCGTTGAAGCGATGACTGAAGCATCTACAAAGCTGGCTACCATCATGAAAGGAACGGTAGGAGCCACAAATGCACAAATTGAGTCAGTGAAGACTTATGCAGATGAATTGGAGAAAAGCGGTGTTGTCGCTGCCGATGTTACCCTGGCAGGATCTCAGCAACTGGCAACTTTCTCTTTACAGTCAGACACCATCAAAAAACTGATGCCGGGTATGAACGATCTACTAGCTCAAACGAAAGGTGTCAAAGCGGCACAAGGTGACGCCGTATCCGTAGGTAATTTATTTGGAAAAGTAATGGATGGACAGACCGGGGCTTTATCTAAGCTCGGCATAAGTTTTACCGCAGCTCAAGAGAAGATGCTAAAGCATGGAACTGAACAACAGCGAGCTGCAACGTTAGCAGAGGTTATCTCGAAGAATGTTGGCGGGGTTAATAAGGCACTAGCTCAGACTGATGCGGGGAAGCTCGCGCAAGTCGCTAATGCTATGGGCGGTATAGAGGACGCTGTAGGTTTGCTTTATTTGAAAGTGAAGACCGAGTTTGCCGGAGTCTTCCTCCAGTACCTGCCTCAAATTACTACATGGGTTGAAGGGGCAGCCGGCGCAGTAACTTCATGGGCCGCGAACGGTGGGATTGAACGGGTTGCTGCAGGTATCAAATCAGTTTCAGATATAGCTAGCGGCACATATCAGTTTTTTAGAAACAACTGGACATTGATTGGACCGATTATATACGGTATTGTTGCTTCCTTTACAGCATACAAGGTATCTGCCATGGGTGCCGCCTTTTGGACTGCTGTCTTTGGTAAAGAGGCGACCTTTTCCTCTATAAGTACTGCCTTTATGGGTACAGCAGCCCTTGTAGCTTCTGGTCAAATTAGCATCTTGGCTGGAGCACAGCGATTATTAAATGCTGCATGGAATGCAAACCCCATAGGTGTAATCATCACGTTACTTGGATTGCTAGTGATAGCTGGTATTTATGTGGTCAAGAACTGGGAACAAGTCAAGCTGGCGGGAATGCGAACCTGGAACACAGTCGTGGGTGCAGCCGAATGGGCAGTCAATAAGTACTTCACTTTTGCTAACTTCATGATGAAAATTTATAAGTATGCCTGGGACAGTATTGAGTACGCTGGCAAAAGCATTTGGAATGGCATCCTGACAGCGGGTGAAGCAGGCGTAAACGGATTTATAGGGTTAGTTAACTCTATGATAAATAAGTCCTTAGAAGGAATTAACTCGCTGATCGGTAAAGCGAATAGCATTTCTAAATCGTTAGGACTTGGCACCATTGCTAATGAGCTCTCTTTTGAGGGCATGAAGAAAGTTAGTTTTGGCGGAGCTAAAGCAAATGCTGAAAAACCAAAATGGGACAGCGGATTCAACGTATTCCCCCAAGTTAATTTTGGCGGCGCGAAATTCAGTGACGATGCTATCATGAAGCAGGTCAGCAAGGTCCAGGCAGAAAAGGATAAGAAGAAAGGCAAGAATGACGACCCACTGACAAAGGCTCTAAAGGAAAATACTGCAGCACTGGCTAAAAACACGGAGGAAACAGGCAAAAACACCAATGCGACCGGAAAAAATACCGAGACCCTTAAAGGTAATAAGACTGGTATGGATATTGCGGACGGCTTGCTGGCCAGAGTGGAAAGGCACATGTATGGAGTATAAGGCGGTGGTAGCTTGATTAAGGTGTTTCTAAGCATAAAGAACAATAAAGAGGTGCTGCAGCTGCCGGTACCGCCGAACATGTACTCGATACCAGGCCCGTGGAAAAACACTCAGGTTGATGGCTTAAAGCAAACTCTGAATATCATCGGCCTAAAAGGTTTGCGTTCTGTTGAAATATCATCATTCTTCCCAGCTGCCGGACACAACTATCCTTTCCTTCAGAACAGAACCATGTGGGGAATGCAATATGTTGATACGATTGAACGTTGGAGAGGCCTTCGCATCCCCATTCGGCTCGTTATCATTGACTCAAGCGGTAAGAAGACAGAAAACATGGCCGTAGTGATCGATGATTTTACTCATGGTATGGCTACGGATGGGGATATCCAGTATACCTTGCAAATGAGCGAATTTCCATTCGTAAGCACAGGAAGGTGACTTCATGTTTACAATGAATTTGATCAAAAATGACGGCTCCAAGATATTCAACTTAACTCCCATCATCGGCGCAGTTTCTTGGGACTCCAATTTATCTCTTATGTCTGTCCTTGAATTTGAATTATTTTGGGCTGACAATACACTTCTTCCTAAGAACCCCGTTGACCTGGGTGATGTTGTTATCCTGAAGCAAGACAAAGAGGAAGTATACAGGGGAATCGTCGTGACTGAGGGCCAAGCAGATCGGGGAGCGATGAAATACACCGTTTATGATTATGCATGGTACTTAGGAAAATCGAAAAGCGTTTACCAGTTCAACAAGGTCCCGGCCTCAAAAGCAATCCTACGTATACTGAAGGATTTTGGAATGCTTGTAGGGAACGTCCCAACAATGAACACCATCATTGATGAGATATTTTTAGAGAAGAGTCCTGCAGCCATCATTGAAGAAATCTACAAAAGGGAAGAACGCCGGACCGGGAAACGTTTTAATGTCGAGATGCGGAAGGGCAAGATTTACTTCGAGGAAATGAAAAATCTTGTCATTAAAGGCACCTTCCGTTTATCCGAGTTAGAGACGGAGTATGATGTATTGTCCAATCCGTTAAGTGCCAGCCGTACACGTACCATTGAATCTTTACGAAACCGAGTGAAGATCCTCATCGAGCGGGATAACGGAAAGGAGAATGCCGGGAAGGCTAAATATGAAGTAGTTGCTAACGCAGAAGATCAAGGCTTAATTCGAAAATATGGGTTGCTTGAAGAAGTCTTTAAGATCGAGGCTGAAGACGCTGCTAAGGCAAGAGAAGTTTCCCGGATTCTACTACAGCGATTGGCCAGAGTCCAGGAGACTAATACTATCAAATTAATAGGCGATCCCGCATTTAAAGCTGGTCGCCTTTTTGATGTCTCTGAACCATTAACCGGAATGAAGGGCCGGTTTATGATTTTGTCCGTTAAGCATAATGTAGCAAATCAGTTTCATACGATGGACCTTGAGCTCGTCTTGCCTCAAGAAGTGAAGTAAGGAGGTTCATATGAGCAACAGTTTAGATTTACTGGCGCGTCGGCTTGTGGAAATGCATAAAGCGAACGCGAACCCGCCAAGCACCGCGCCGAGAATCGGTGTGGTAATAACATCAACTCCGTTAAAAATACGATGGGGTGACCAAATCCATATAACCGAAGACAAGCTATATGTTCCCAAACTATATAGGGAAGGAATCAAAATTCCTAACAGGTACAAGAACATCGACGGGTCTATGGTAGATGAAATGATCCTTTGGAAGATCGCGTTAAAACCTGGCGACCAAGTGCTAATTATGCCTGATGAGAATTTAAGGCAATGGTATGTAATCGACGCATTAACGTAAAAAGGAGGGTCGGGACTAATGTCTCTCCCTGAAATTGCACAACTGGAATATGAAGTGCCTGAAACTACGGCCTCAAATACCGTCCATATGATTTACGATTGGGATTTTGAAAAAAATGATTTCAAACTAAAGGACGGGAAACTGGTAGAGCTTACCGGATTAGACTATATAAAAATCTGGATTCAAAAGGCCCTCCGTACCAAAAAAGACGAAGGTATTTATGCTGGTACAGGATACGGAAGTGAGCACCATTCTATGATCGGGCTTAATTTGCATCCGGATCTTTCCCGTTCAGAGTACGAGAGAATGATTCAAGAAGCGCTGTTACAAAACGACGCGATTATTGCCGTTGAAAACTTCACCTTTACCCAAGAAGGATCGCGGATGACGGCAGAGTTTTTCGTGAGCAGCATCTACGGTGAGAGTAAAGAAGAGGTGATGTTCTAGGTGGGAAAAGATGAAATTCTTAAGACCCTATTGGCATCTGTTTCGGATAAGGTAGATAAACGTCCCGGAAGCTTTGCTTACGATACACTTGCTCCTGTTGCCGAACAGGTTGCTGATCTGTTACAAGAAATAGAAACTGCGAAAAAAGAACGTATTATCGACAATTTATCGGGTGATGAGTTGACCGAAAGGGTTAGGGAGCGGACAGGCCTAACAAGAAAGAGTGCTACTTATGCCGTTGGTGTGGTGACACTAACCGGGACTGGGACGATTCATGTTGGAGACCTCTTTGAAACTGAAGGAGAGATCCAATTTGAAGCTACTGAAACGAAAAACATCGTTAATACCGGTGCTGTAAACGTTCGAGCTGTAGAAGCCGGTTCTAAAGGCAACATTCCTGCGGAAACCATTACACTTTTTCCTGTTACGCTTGCAGGATTTACATCCGTATCTAATGCTGCACCAACCCAGGACGGGTTCGATGAAGAAACTGACGAGGACTTAATTGAAAGGTACTATGAACGAATTCGGACCCCGGCCACAAGTGGCAATCGTGCCCATTATTTAAATTGGGCAAAAGAGGTTCCAGGTGTAGGCGGCGCAAGGGTATTCCCTATTTGGAATGGGCCTAATACGGTAAAAGTCATTGTTATTGATAGTGATAAAAAACCAGCGAGTAATGCTATTGTAAATGCCGTCCAGCAATACTTAGATCCCGGTATGACGGGATTAGGTGACGGGCAAGCACCTGCTGGAGCAGTAGTTACCGCAAGCAGTGCTTTGGCCAAGGTCATCAATGTTTCGTTTACCCTATCGCTAACTCCTGGCTATACATTGTCGCAAGCAACGGGTAACATCACGGACAGCCTGACGGACTTTTTAAAGCAAATTGCTTTCACAGAAAACATCGTTAGTTATGCACGTATTGGTCAATCGATCCTTTCTAGTGAAGGTGTCGCTGACTACTCTAATTTGACAATTAACGGTGGGAACGTAAACATTGCCATTAGCAATACAGAGGTTGCGGTACTTGGGACGGTGACAATAAGTGTCTAACAGATCCGAGAAGATGTTAAAGACACTTCCGCCGTTCATTCGGAAGTCCACAGTCATCCAAGAAATATTAAATGCAGAAGCAGTTGAATTTGATGAATGTGCGGATGAGATAGAAGATCTTAAGCTGCAGGATTCAATTGAAACAGCCACTTGGTCACTTCCCATATGGGAAAAAGAATACAATACGACACCCGCAGCTGATCAACCAATCGAACAGCGAAGGGCTATTGTATCCTCAAAAATGCGTGGATATGGCAAATTCTCAGGAAAGCTATTAAAGGACGTTGCTGAAGCATACGTGAACGGACTGGTAGATGTCTCATTTAATGCACCGACCAGCACCTTCACGATACGTTTTATCAGCGCACTTGGGATTCCGCCAAATATTGATGATCTAAAGCGAACTGTAGACGATATTGTGCCTGCACATTTATTAGTTTCTTATAATTACCGGTACCTGATGCTCTCTGAAGTCGAAGCCATGACGCTTCAGCAAATTGAAAATACAACGATTGATAAATTAGCTTGGGGGTGAGTGCTTTGGCTAATCCAAAGACTACAAATTTAGGATTGAATAAAGTGGATCGGTCCAACCCGACCACCACAACTTTTAACACCAAACCGATAATTGACGACAATGCAGATATCCTTGACGCGGCTTTTGGAGCTGCGGGTCATACACATGACGGCACAGCTGGGAACGGACCCAAGATCACTAGCGCCGGTTTGGCAGCAGATGCAGCTACAGATACCATTATTGGTAACCGCACTATTAATGATGCCAATGTACCTGCTGCAGCTTCGGCGAGGATAACATCTCTGTTAGGGCAAATTGGTAACATGATTAAGCAGATCACGGGGAAGGCAAACTGGTACACTTCTCCGCGCACGACACTTGAAAATGCGGTCAAACGCGACGGAGACACGATGACTGGTAATTTCATTGCCCCTAACGTACCAAACAGCACAACTGCTGCTGTCACATATTACGTCCGTACAGACGGCAATGACAGTAATAATGGTCTATCAAATACCGCCGGAGGTGCGTTTCGGACAATCCAAAAAGCGCTCGATTCTCTACCTAAAATCCTCTATCATCCGGTGACAATTAATGTCGCCGCCGGAACATATCCAGAGGATGTCGTCGCTTATGGTTTTGTGTATGGAGGTACAACTGCTGGGGCCGGTGGTATAGTAATCCAATCGGCAAATACAGCCCAAGGAGCAACAAATGTAAACTCTTTTTCCTTCCAACATTCTAAAGGGCGTTTTGAGATAATTGGATTCACTGCAACGACAACAACAAAGAGCGCATTCTTTTCGGTCTATTCCTCTCACGTATTGTTTGATTCGTGCTGGGTATCTGCTGTAGCAAGTGGTCAACATGGGTATGAGTTCACATCATCTCAGGGACGCATAACAGGTGGAGCTGCATCCAACCGGAATAGTGGTATCATGGTTAACTACTATAGTCAGGTATTCATCAACGGAACAGGCGGAACGGGAAATGTTATCGGGGTTAGTTCGATAATCTCGTCGCATGTAGGATTTAATACCACTACTGCCCCAACGGGAGCAGCGGCTCAAGTGGCATCGCAGGGCGGGATTATAGTGAGCGCTGTAGGGACGTTGAATCCTTGGGGTGATAACACAACCTCTTTACGTAGTCATGTTAGGGTTCTTCCTGCAGCAGCTCAACCGGTAAACCCTAACATATACACAAAGTTGCAATTCATTAACGAAGCTGCAGATCATCTTTCAGAGTGGGACACATCCAATAGCAAATTTACCGCAAAATCTGCGGGTGTTTATTTGGTGACTTATTCTGTGACGTTTACTAATACAGAAGCGCAAAAACAGTATTGGTGCTCAATAAATTTAAATGGTCAACAAAACTTATCAGGAACCGCTCATAGTTCCCTCACGGGTGCCGATGTTCAAGTCACTGCCTCAAAATTATTAGCATTGAATGCAGGGGACACGATGGAGTTTTACTGCCAGCATAATAACTCTGTTGCTAGGAACGTCAGTGGCGACGGTTTATATACACATTTACAGATATTGAAAGTAGGATAGGGGACGATCTCAATGAATATAGCAAAAGCTATTATGACTATTTACCCGGATGCTGACCCCTTCGTTGATTTTCGTGTGCAGGATGATGGAGACGAAAAAGGTCCTTATATTGCTGCATGGAATCTATCAGTACCGCAACCTAATAAATCAGAATTAAACAAAGCATGGGAGGCATACCTGACCGCAGAATCTGCCAAACCGCCGATGCCTCCACCTGTCACCGAACAAGTCCGTATTATCGATGAACGCACAACAGGCATGCAGGAAATTGACCAGTTTACGCTAGAGCAGCTTAATTCAAATGAAGAGCGCACTGCGGGCATGCAGGAGATCGATGAATATACACTGGAGCTTGTATTCCAAATGAGAACAGAAATTGATGAGCTCCGCGCAGAGATCGCGGCATTAAAAGGAGGCGCATAGTATGTACGAGTACCCATACCCATACAATCAAGTCAACTGGACAGCGAATGATCAGAAATACTGGTTTGCAATGTGCAGGCGTTTCAAGTATCCAGTTTCTAAGGTCCGCGATCCGTACCGTTATCTCATCGAGACGAATAAGGATGCAACGTGGGAAGCCGAGTACCAGCAATACCTAACTGAACAGAACGCGGCTCCGGCCGCAGCAGAAGGCTCCGCTTAGGCGGAGCTATTATTTTTGAGGGGGAGATATATTGAAAACAACAGAACTGTTTAAAATAACTTCAGAATTGACGGGCATTTACGCAGCTGCACAGGCATCATTCGTTGCAGTAACTGGGTTCATTGGCTTGGCGGTTACAACACTTTATGGCGGCTGGTCAGCACCATTTGAGCTGTTGCTATGGCTGATTGGGGTAGACTACGTTAGCGGGATGGTCGCAAGCATCGTAGATAAGACGAAAATTCAATCATCGAGGGGATTCATAGGTCTGTTGCGAAAAGGAACTATCATGCTGATTATTTTGATATGCCATAAAGTCGATGTCGCCCTTGAGACAGACGTAGTGCAAATGGGAGCGATCTATTTTTACATTGTAAATGAGCTGATTTCACTGATTGAAAATGCCGGACGCATGAAACTACCTGTACCAGATCAGTTAGTAAATATCATTAGTGTCCTAAAAGGGAAAGGCGGGCTCACAAAATGAAGATAGCTGTTAATCATATCCCTCTGACAACACCCTTAGGCCGCCGCCAGGGTGTTGTCATCGCCCCAACGACAATAACTATTCACAATACAGGAAATGCCTCCAGCACAGCAAAGAACGAACGCGAATGGCTGACAAACCCGGGCAACAGCAGACAAGCATCATTTCACATAGGTGTTGATGATAACCAGGCGATTGAATGTATCCCCTTAAACGAGAAGGCCCTTCATTCAGGAACAAGGGAAGGAAATTATACTTCAATTTCCGTTGAAATATGCGAGTCAGGAAATTACGAAAAGGCTTTGGATAACGCAGCTGTCGTAGTAGCCGGATTACTTAAAGAGCGCGGATGGGGAATAGACAGGCTACGCCGACATTACGACTGGTCAGGGAAGATTTGCCCGCGTCTAATGTATGACGGCGGCAGTTGGAAAGGTTGGGAAGTTTTTAAGGAACTTGTGAGGACCAAATTAGGAGGTGAGGAAATAGAATATATGCTAAAAAAAGAAGATGCAGAGAAAATAATAAAGAACTTCTTACAACCAGAATTTGCAGATGCTAAACGCAAGGGAGATGAAAGGGGTGCTGCTGAAGCTCATCGCTTAGCAAATGAATTACGTAAGGCAGCTGGCCAAAAATTGATTTAAAAAAATGCCCCTGAGTATTTTGTTTCAGGGGCATTTTTTTTATTGTTTTGGTTTAGTTACAATTTTATCAGTTAGAACTATCTTATTAGCAGGGCGATCTACCCACAAGTACTTTGACCCTAGTTTATCAATGCCTTGTCCAGATCCATAAGTAGGAGGGACAATTCTTTCTATGTATTTTAGCCCTGATTCCGTCAATTTATAATGATCCAGTCCAAATGCATAAGCATTGTCATCGTAGCTATTAGAACCATGAAGATTAAGATATAGATTATCACCTTCCCAAAACGCTCCTTGATACCCTCCTTCTTTTTCGAAATTCGCAGATAGTTGAATTGTATTCTTTATCTTGTAGTTTTTATCCAATATTAAAGCTTCATTTTTGTCATGATAGAACACCCAATAAGAGTCTTTGTGCATAGTAACAACTTCCGCTGAATACCCACCTATAGGAATCTCTTTTTGAATTTCAAGTTCAGGTAACGAGTAAATTACAATGCGTGACTCTCTCTCTTTTTCTGGCGGACCAGAATTGAAGTTGTATACTGTCATGTATAGTTTATGATTTATAACTGTCCCATCACCAAATGACATGAATCGACCATGAGCATCTTTTCCTTGATACGCATCATATATTTTTTTGACATAGTTTCCGTCCTTATTATAGACTGTTATACTGTTTTGTAATTTAAAATCTTCATTTCTATCACTTGTAACGTATATGTTTTTTCCATCAGTAGCCACGCCCTGCCAGGCTCCGAACTTCTCTTTAACTTCAATAAAATCATAATTATTCGCGCTAGATTTTGATGTCATGCACGATGTAAGAGACAAAATTAAAGAAACAGAAACAACAGACAGTTTATAAATTGAAGGTTTCATGCAAAATCACTCCCGCAAAAATAATAAAGGCCCTAGGTGCTTCCTAGGGCAATACCGGTTCTTCCGGATTTTCCCTAATATATCACGCCGTGTATTAATTTGTAAATATTATAATTCACAAGCGTTTGTGAATTTACTATACAGCGACACAGAAAATATCTAAAATAGAACATACGATCTTATAAAGGGTGAATGTAATGCTACCAGACTTCGAACGTAAGCTCCTCAGAATCTTAGTAAACTTTTCTTCAAAAAGAGGACACATGCCAACTATGCCCCTCTTAGAACAAAAGACTGGTAGGGGAAGATCAGGTATTGTTACAGCGTTAAACCGTCTGCAGCTAGAAGGTTTTATTGTTTGGAACGGAATTGACTTAAATAGTATTGGTATAATTAGAGCGTGGGACCATGTAGTTCAAGAGTTTGGAGATGTTATGAAATACAGACCAGATTAAATTTACGTACAAAATGGGTGTCGATCCCCTTCGCCTCCTAATATGTACGTAAAGATTATGGCTTACTGTTGAACTAACGGACAGCATAGTTACAAATAAAGGTGAATCGATATTATTAGAGAATTATTCGTTAGCAAATAAAATTCTAATGAAAGCAGGTCTCCTTTATGCGTGGCGGCGGTATAATAATTGTAATTATTTTAGGTATCGTCTTGGGTTTTCGAGCGTTATATCGACTATATAAAATGAGCAACTATCTCCGGTTCACCTTGTATCTATTATTTTGGTTTGGTTATCCATTTCTCGCTTACAATTTGTATTTATACATCCAACAACAAGAGAATGAGCATATAAGAATGTGGCTATTAATGCCTGTAATGCTCTCGTCTTTGATTTGGTTGTTTTTCGGACTAATGATGAATAAAAAAGTAGAGAATATTCAGAATAACATCAATTATATGGATAAGTTTTCTCGTAGAAGGCGAATTTTAGGACTTATTATATCAACTATTGCCTTGTCCGCTTGGATTGGAGGGTTTAATTCCTACTTTGGAGAATCTGATGGAGTTGATATCCTTGGATCGTTCATACTTTCTTTAGTGTTCTGGATCGGGATCCTATATCTCTCCACTGGAAAACCATTTAGAAAAATTGATAGCTAGACTTTTACAGGTAGGGGCGATCGCCCACCATTGTAAAATTCACCAGTCAGTACCACAGGCTGCGCCCGCGATGACTTCCACCCACCGTTAATACTTCTGCTGCAAAGTGCTTTAAGCTAACGGGCAGGATAGTTCCAATTTATGGTATTGTGTAAATGGTGAGCTTAATTTATTGGGGGGATATTTTGTGTTTAATAAATACAGACTTTTATTAATCTCGATAGCTTTATTAGCCATTTGCGCAGTCAGCTGGTTTTTAGGCAATTATTATTCCGACCCAACTGAGATGGACGAAGGAACTTCTTTTGCAATATGGGGCTGTCTTGGCACAGTTTTCTTTACACTTACAACTTTGATTTTGTCTTTAGTAGCTATAATTAGAGCTATATTTTTTAATCGAAAAAAACAACACTATAAATAACCCAAGAATAAAATGTAGCAAAGTTATATGAATTGTTGAACTAACGGGACACGATAGATTAATAAAGGAAACTAACAAGGTTGCGACGAATGTGTATACAAGTCTTGGCAAGCCGAAAGGCGGGCTAGATTCATAGAACAGCTTACGCGCTAGGAAGTGGTCCCATGGATAATATTGACGAGAACATAGTTAATTTGGTTCAAGTTTTAAATTCCTTTAAGAGCGTTCAAACGATTGGCAGTTGTGGCGGGCACCTTCACCCAAAAGAAGGTCAATGGGAAAAGGGGACGTGGTATTTAAAGTTTGAAATTGACGAAACTCCCGAAGGTTGGCGAACTTTAGAGTTTTTAGCATGGGCGATTAATCAAGAGTATGATGATGATTTAACGGTATTCTTTATACCGAAGGCTAATCCACCTTGGTTAAATAAACCACATAAAACATTATGCTGGGTTATTGAGGGATACAATGGGCAAGATCCAAATGCCCTGGCCGAATTTCTTGCTCTAGCCAAGAGCGATTTCTTTGAAATAGATGCGGAGAATATATAATTAAAGGGAATTAACGAGGCTGCCGCGAATATTACGGCAGCCTTTGTTGAAGTAACGGGCAGGTTACAGCAATAGATAGGAGGGAGTGATAATGTTGATTCCTACTGAATTGGATGGTGCGAAGGTAATTCGACACACATCAAATTCTCTGGAAAACCACTTTGGGGTAGTGGGAATATTGAATGACAATAAAGAACTCTTAGACCAAATTCCAATTACTGCAATGGCAATTTGTCGGTACGAAGGTAGTAAAAAATATTATCTTTTTTCTTGTGATTTGAATTGGGAAGTCATTGGCGATTTTGATTTCGATACGCTAGAAGATGCAGTCGTGAGTGCTAAACTAAGCCATAATGTTAATGAAGACGAATGGATAACTTAATAAGTCATTCAACTAACTGGGAACGATAGCTTAATAAAGGAAACTAACGAAGCTGCCACGTATATGTAGGCGACCTCGTTAGGCTAATGGGCAGTTTTGTTTAATTAATCCTAAACGGGAGGCCATTCGTGTCTCCCGCTCCCATCGAAAGCGAGGAGCAGTATGCAGAAGAAATATTCCGTCGCCATTGTGTTGTATGTG
The DNA here is from genome assembly GCF_042684925.1 of Paenibacillus gansuensis. NCBI lineage: Bacteria > Bacillati > Bacillota > Bacilli > Caryophanales > Paenibacillaceae > Paenibacillus > Paenibacillus gansuensis. The sequence goes on from NZ_JBHUME010000012.1 coordinate 50,669, forward strand.
TTGGTTTTAGTCCTCTCCTATCGATCTTGACTGGTGGGAAGAAAAGCGAAGGCTTTATCGATTTCAGTGGGCTCGCTACCGCATTCGGCATCATACTGGCTATAGCAGGTACGCTTTTGTTTGGCTTGTATTATTTACTCGTTTATACGTTCAGCCGGAGTCGTAAAACTTTCCTTATTGCGATAAGCGTCCTAGTAGCACTCTTGCTGACTACCGCGATCATCGGTTTCCTTTAATCTTGTTGTTACAGATTTGTGGGGAAACGGTATCAAATGTATAACGATCAATCCACTAACGAAGAACGAAATAAAGGAAATTAACGAGGCTGCCGTCAGCTGCTCCCTGGTTTCATTGAAGTAACGGGCAGATTAGCGCAACTTTAATAGTTGTGCCTTCGTCTTTAGTTATGAATGAAGTACCACATACAGGGGGCTTATGAAATGAAAATCAATTTAACGCTTTTGGTCATTGTACTGGCATTGCTAACCGCCTGTGCCAAAAACATCGATGGAGAAGATACTGCGATTCGTACGGATAATGAAATCATCACCAATGTGGAAACGGCTGTTGCGTCGGATGATTCTGCATTGGAAACCGACATGGGGGAAATTTATGGACTTGCTTTAGACGCGTTCCTACCGCTTGGGGACGGACTTACAGATAACATGAAATATATCGCCATCGATATGAGTAACTTGAAGGATTTATCGGAAGGAGATAAAGAGCAGGTTTTACGTCATTTCAGCAAATACGATGTGAACGTAATGGATATCACCCTAGAACAATTGGAAAAAGAAGGTCAAGTGAAGGATGCTCGCTCTCTTGAGGGCATCTTGCTCAGAGTGGAGAACTCGGAAATCTTGGGAAATAAAATTATTATTGAAGGTTCCTTATTCAAGTCTGCAAAAGGTGCGATAGGAACATCCGTCACTCTAGAATTCTTAGACGACAAATGGCAAGTTACCAAAGCATCCGATACCTGGATGAGTTGATTTTCGTTAGACATAAAATAACGTTGTTCAACTAACGGGACACTATAGCTTAATAAACCGCGCCTTATGGGGCGGTTATATTTTTGGTTAAAATTAACACTAAAAATTAAACATAGCCATATATTTAAAAAAACAATTTGCTCATTCCCTTGTTGGGGGGTGAGCATTTTTTAGTACGTATAATAATGCATGGGGACGAACTGGGGACGAAACTCTTCTGTAGGTTCCCAAAATGTTCGTTTAAAACCCTAATAAAGTAAAAAGAAAACCTTTAAAAATAAAGGTTTTCCAAAACATCCCCGACCGGAATTGAACCGATATCTACCCTTTAGGAGAGGGTTGCTCTATCCGTTTGAGCTACGGAGACATGTTCCCTTAGTATAACATATTATGCGCAAGTTAGAAAACCGTCCCGGTTTACGCCTCGCCCTAGCTCTATAGTCCCTATGAAAAAATCGTTCTGCCGCAACTGTTAAACTTTGGAAGAGTTAGGGTATATATAAAGGATAATGTTTTTAGGGCAGAGGTGTAAAAATATGAAATTAAAAAATAAAGTAGCAATTGTAACCGGAGGCGTCAGCGGTATAGGACTGGCCACAGTCCGACTGTTCTCTGATGAAGGGGCGATAGTGGTGTTAGCGGACTCTTCCGGAGAAGGCTATACCGTGGCCGCTGAGTTAGTCCGGGAAGGCCGGGAAGCGACCTTCGTTCTCACGGATTTGACAAAGGAGAGCGATGTAAGGTATCTGATCGAAGCGGCCGTGGAACGGTACGGCCGCGTAGATGTGCTCTTTGCGAACCCGGGGACGGCTTCTTATCCGGCCAGGCCCGGGGACGCGGAGGAACAGCGGGCGTCGTCCATGGACGCCGGGCTGTCTGCGGTGTTTCTGACGGATAAATACGCCATCCGTCAGATGATGAAACAGGGAGGCGGCGTGATCGTCAACAACGCCGCCTCCCTGACCGCGGCCGGCGGCGCGGGCGGGCCTATGGGCGGGGGTTCACCGTTCGCCGCCAAGGGCGGCGTGGTGAACATGACCCGCTCGCTGGGCGTCACGTACGCCAAGGAGGGCATCCGCATCAATGCGGTATGCCCAGGGTACGTCGAGACGCCCGCACCGGCCCTAGCCGCCGGCAGCGGGGCGGAGCGCCTCCGGATGGAGGAGGCGCTTCCGCTGGGCCGCCTGGGGCGACCGGAGGAGGTCGCCAGGGCGGTGCTGTTTCTCGCGAGCGACGATGCGTCGTTCATCATCGGCGCGAGCGTCCCGGTGGACGGCGGCTATGCCGCGTCGTCGCCCGGGATGGCTGTCACGCCGCCCGCACCTGCTGCGGCGTTTGCGCACGCTGCAACCCCTTACTTCGCTTAAGGGGTTGTTTCACGTTCCGCCCCAAGCGGCGGTTTGCCGCGCAGCCGGCGGAAGAAATCCGTGAGCAGCGACGCGCACTCTTGCTGCAGGACACCGCTGACCACCTCCGCTTCGTGATTGAAGCGGGGTTCCTGCAGCAGATTCATCAGCGTGCCTGCACAGCCGGCTTTTGGGTCAGCTGTGCCGTATACGACCACCGGGAGCCTGGATTGAACTATGGCCCCGGAGCACATCGGGCAGGGCTCCAGGGTGACATACAACGTGCAGTCCAGAAGCCGCCAGGCATCCAATGCTTCCGACGCCTGTTTAATGGCGATCATCTCGGCATGCGCCGTAGGATCAAATGTAGTTTCCCGCAAATTATGCCCGCGACCGATAATGACACCGTCTTTCACGACGACGGCTCCGATCGGAACCTCCCTTAGCGCCTCCGCCTTGCGTGCTTCCGCAAGGGCCTCCCGCATCCATTGCTGATGTTCTTCTATAGAATGCATATCTTTCCTCCGTCCAGCCGCATCGAACATTTATTCTTGTTAACATGTTGTGGATAGACCTGTGGATAAGTGTTGAAAAATCCATGCTCTCCACGCTCATTATTCACAGTAAACAGAACTTTATTAACATGTTATACACACTGTGCACAGTTAGGCCAGGCCTTAGTTTAGGCTATTTTTTTAAGAAAAGCAATAGAGTTATCCACCTATCCCCAACCTCGGAATCAGTTTGTGCTTGGCAGTACCAAAATCGTCCAGTACAATATTAGCAGGAGGGGAAAGCGTGTCTATTAAATCGAAGCTTGCAGTTATCATTGTGCTTATTATTACGGTTATTTTTGCTGTGGTAAACCTGCTGAATTATTTTGTTGCCCGTGATATTTTGCGCAAAGAACTGGAAAACCAAATGCGGTTAACCTCCGGTCAGATCAGTATTGACTTCCAGCATTGGCAAGACAGCAACCAATTTGTAGAAACTGTAATGAATTACAGGCTGAAGATCTCGGCTATTGCTTTAACCCATGTATTAAATCCGAAGCTTGAGGATGTTACCGATGAGGAGCTGCGCCAGGCAGCAAGTCTTCTCGGAATCACCAACATACTTCTTTTCAAAAAGACGGGAGAGCAGCAGTTCCTCTTGAAATCTACCGATTCGGGACTTATGGAAATTGAACCGGATACATTGAACTACTGGTATAAACTTATGTCCGGTATGAGCAGGAGCGGCTTCGATGTACTCTCCAACGGAACAGCTAATCCCTATTGGTCGGGGTCCTTCAACCGTAAGGCCAAGGTGGACGACGGCTATGATAAGTACGGTTATTATTATGACGGAACGACGGACTATGTCATTAACCCGTCCATCGATGTCCAAAGTAATATGCAGGAATATGGCTTTTTTAACAGTCCGAAAGAAATTATCCGTAAATCTCAAATCAACAACCCTTCTCTCTTAGGGTTAACTGTGTTTAACCCGCGGATTTTTCAGGAGAACAATACAGTACCGCCCCAACAGGACTTGCTTCCGCTTCAATATAAGAACAGGCCGATCTATTTCGGAGATTACATATACGCCAATCCGCTTAGAGATGTAAAGGCCGTTAAACAGGCATATGAGACAGGTAAACCTGTAATCTATGATGCCCTGCTGGAAGGCAAGCGGGTCATCAAGAGCTTTTATCCGATTCAAGGCAAAACTCCTAGTGTTGTCGGCCTGGTGATGGACTACAGCCACATCCAGGAGACACTCGACTACACGACCGGGACGTCCATCACCTTCTCGTTTATTCTGCTATTTGTATTGTTCGTCGGCGTTTATTGGATGGCCGGTTGGATAGTAAAGCCGGTGAGAAATATTTTGAACCAGGTGAACCGGGTAGCCGCGGGTAATTTTGATGAGCGTGCGCCGGTTACCCGCCGGGACGAGCTGGGGATACTCGCAGTACGCGTCAATACCATGTCCAAGAGGCTGGGCAGTTATGCCGAAGAGGTAGAGCAGGCGTTGACTGAGCTGAAAGCGACCCAGGAGTACTTGGAATCGTTCATTAACCATACGTCCGATGCCGTGGATGTGACTCAGCTTGACAATAGGGTTCTCCGCATCAATAAGGCTTTTGAAGAACTTTATGGCTACACGGTTGACGAGGCTATAGGGGAGCGGCTTGCGATTATCCCGGAAGAACTGATTCCCGAGTCCGATGAGCTTCATGCAAGAGTGTTGGCGGGAGAACAAGTCAGCGGCTTTGAAACGGTACGGAGACGCAAGGACGGGACCTTGATCCATGTCAGCTTAACAGTATCCCCCATCCGGAACAAAAATGGCGATATCATTGCACTATCCGGCATATCCCGCGATATCACGGAGCACCGGAAGACGGAGGAGCTTCTGCGTCAATCGGACAAGCTGACGGTTGTGGGGCAATTGGCAGCCGGTGTAGCGCACGAAATCCGTAACCCGCTGACCACGCTTCGAGGCTTCGTCCAGCTATTGAGGTATCAATCGGATCATCGGTCGGAGCATGTCGAGCTTATGCTTTCGGAGCTTGACCGCATTAACTTTATCGTAAGTGAATTTTTGGTGCTGGCTAAGCCCCAGGCTGTCAATTATCAAGTGAGATCCGTGCGGGACATTGTGCGAAGTGTCGTTTCCCTATTGGCCCCGCAGGCGATTTTAGACAATATTGTGTTCCGGATCGAAGAGGATGATGATCTCCCGCTCATTAAGTGCGAAGAGAACCAATTGAAGCAGGTATTCATTAACATTCTCAAAAATGCGATTGAAGCGATGCCCCAAGGCGGCGGTATTACGATCATCCTGGGAAAAGACGGGTCAAGCCGCGTCCGTTTGCTGTTCATTGACGAGGGAATCGGAATTCCTGAGGAGCAGCTGGCGAATGTAGGATCACCGTTCTACACGGCAAAAGATAACGGTACCGGTTTGGGCATTATGGTTACACGCAGGCTTATCGAGAATCATCATGGGACTATGGATATCCGCAGCAAAGTAGGCGAGGGCACTACGGTGGAGATCAGGCTTCCGCTCACGTTTTGACGAACAGCGGGGGCGGTACTTGCAGGGCGCCCGGGCATAGAATAAGGCTTTTCTGAATAGGCATAGTGGCATAGGGCACGGGAGGCAGCGGGCATACCCTTTATCTTGCAAAAGAGGAGTGGTTATACGATGAATGAACCTAGAGAGAACCGGAAGATCATCGCCTTTACCGGACCTTACGGTTCCGGACGGAAAACGCTGGCGGATATGGCTGGGAGCACATTAGGCCTGAAAGAAGTTCTTTCGTATACGACACGTCCGGCCCGCCCGGGAGAGAACGACGGGGAAGATTATTATTTTATCAGCAAAGAAGAGTTCGCCCAGGCCGAGGGCCGGGGTGAGTTTTTAGAGGCAGCGGAAATTTTCGGACATAGATATGGCATTAAGGGAGAGGATCTTGAGCGCCTTCTTGAGCAAAATGTCGCGGTCTACGTCGTAGTAAACTCTATGGGGGCCGCCCTTCTGAAGAGGCTGTATCCGGACCGGGTCATCCGGCTGTTCATCTATGCGGACCGGGAGCGGGTCCGTACCCGCCTGATCGGACGGGGAGATCCGGAAGAAGCCGTAAACAGCCATATGGCTTATTATGATGAAGAGATGGAGTACCAGGGCGAATGCGAGCATGCATTTGAAAATTTTGAATCCGCCCATACGATGTTTGCCTTGACGAATGTACTGGAGTCTTACCTTGCCCGTAATTTAATAGATAAAGATTAACGCGAAAGGGACTTTCCGGGAGGGGCGGAGAGTCCCGTTTCTCATTGGAAATGGCTGCACGGGTATGCTAAGGTAATAAGTAAAAGAAGCACCGGATGGAGGAACGCACGTTGCGTATAAATAAATTTATCAGTGAAACCGGATACTGTTCCAGACGAGAAGCGGACAAGCTGGTGGCCGAGGGCAAGGTTACGATCAACGGCAAGAAGGCCGAGCTCGGCAGTCAGGCCGAAGAGGGCGACGACGTCCGCGTGAACGGGAAACCGATCAGTGAAAAGAGCAAGCATGTTTATATTGCTCTGAATAAACCCGTGGGGATTACCAGCACGACAGAGCGGCATATCAAAGGGAATATCGTGGATTTTGTCGGGCATCGGGAACGGATATTTCCCATCGGGCGCTTAGATAAGGACTCCGATGGCCTGATCCTCCTGACCAACGACGGGGATATCGTGAATTTGATATTAAGAGCCGAAGGAAAACACGAGAAAGAATATATCGTAACTGTGGACAAGCCCATTACAGCTTCGTTTCTGCAGGGCATGTCGCAAGGTGTTAAGGTGCTGGGCAGCCTGACGCTGCCATGCGAAGTGTTCCGGATTACGGACAGGATGTTTAGGATCATTCTGACTGAAGGGCGAAACCGGCAGATCCGGCGGATGTGTGCGGCTTTCGGTTATGAGGTGCGGAAGTTGCAGCGGGTGAGAATTATGAATATTAAGCTGGGCGATATGAAAGTGGGATCATGGCGGGATCTGACAGAGCAGGAAAAGAAGGAACTGTTCCGGGAGATCGGTTATGCGGATCCGAGTCTGAGGTAACAGGGACGGTATCTTCTATTACAGGCGAACAAAAAGGCGTGCAAGTACTCCTGATGGAGCGGCTTGCACGCCTTTTCTCATAGATGCCTAAGCTTCATTACGGGGTTGCCGGGGAAGTAGGAGTCTCCTGTGCGACACCTGCTTCGACAAACTTCCGGATGATGGATACTTCTACACGCCGGTTCTTCGCTTTTCCTAATGTGGTGTCGTTGGAAGTAATCGGCCGGTATTCTCCATACCCGATCGGACTGAATTGCCTTGGATCGAGCTTGGAGTTGTTGAGTAATATTTTCATGAAATTCAATGCCCGCTTATAGCTCAAATCCCAATTCGACTCAAATTCCGCCGTACTGATGGGCTGATTGTCGGTGTGGCCTGATACGATTACTTCATATTGCGGATACTGCCCCAGCATATTCGAGATGGCGGCGGCGAGCTTGCGCGCTTCCGGCTTAACGGTTGCGCTGCCTGACGGATAAAGGGCATTATCGCTGATCCGAATAATCAGTTCGCTGTGATTCAAACTGGTGACGAGCTGCGAAGTGAGGCCGTTCTGTTTAATATACTTATCCAGTTTCTGCTTCAGCTTCTCCAGTTCCTCTGTTTCCTTCTTAAACTTGGCTTGGTCCTCGTTCTTTTTCTTATCGGAGTCGTCGCCTTTCGTGCGGAGCTGGCTTTCTCCATCCCTAATCATCGTAGGGCTGTCCAAGACGCCGTTGCCGGGATTCAACGCGATGCTGAAGGCCCTGCTCATTTCCTCGAATTTGGCGCTGTCCACTTGGCTGGAAGCGAAAAGAACGATGAACAGCGCAAGCAACAGCGTCAGAAGATCCGCATAAGGGATGAGCCAGGACTCGTCAGCGTGTTCTTCGTGTTCCTCTTTCCTATGCTTTCTGCTCACCGGACACTTCCTCCTTCTCAGACATGGCTCTGCGCTCGGCAGCCGACAGGAAGACGGACAGCTTCTGGTTAATCGCTACCGTAGAAACGCCTGATTGAATGGAGAGCAGGCCTTCCACCATCATGATCTTAAGCTCAATTTCTTTCTTCGAGAGGCGCTTTAATTTTGTAGCAAGCGGGTGCCAAATTACATAACCTGTGAAAATACCGAGGAGCGTGGCCATAAAAGCGGCAGCGATCGCGTGGGACAGCTTGTCCATATCGCTCATATCCGCCAAGGCTGCGATCAAACCGATAACCGCACCAAGCACACCTAACGTAGGGGCATACATGCCGGCCTGCGAAAAAATCAGCGCCCCCGCTTTATGGCGCTCCTCGGTTGCGGAGATGTCTTCCATCAGTACGTCCCGCACAAAGTCCTGATCGTTCCCGTCTATAATCATGCGCATCCCGTTGCGGAGAAACGTGTCTTCGATTTCATCCACGTTGCTCTCCAGCGCCAGTAACCCTTCTCTTCTAGTAATGGTCGCCCATTCCATGAACATCCGGATGATATCCTGCTTAGGGAGCAGCTTCTGTCCTTTGAAAGCGAGTCCCAGCAGCTTAGGGAAATTCTTGATTTCCGACATAGGAAAGGCCATGAACAGCGAAGCGAACGTACCTACGATAATGATGACGAAAGCGGCCGGATTGTTAAAGCTGCTGAGAGGCGCATGCTTCAAGAGCATCCCTACCACTACTGCAAAAATACCTAGAAAAATACCTATTAATGTTGACTTCTCCATCGCACACCTCTAAATCTTAGAATAGAATATGTAGTTTAAATCCAATTTATAGAAGTATCGCGACAAGCCTGTTTCTTGCGCAATATGCTATAGATACTATCGAACTTCTATACAGTTTAGTATAGTAAGAGTAAGGATCAATGCATCAATGAAATGAAACTTGAAGGAGCGATTCAATTGGGAGTAAAGCATGCCCGCCCGTACAAAGAGATCATAGACGAATTAATGGACGCTATTAAAGATATCGGCAGGTTTTACGAATTTTTTGAGATGAACTCGGAAGAATGGCAAAATTTAAATGAAGAAGAGCGGGGCGAGGTCCTTGAAGCACTCGCGGACGATGTATTCTACGGCCTTGGAGCAGGACAGCCCATTCCTGTGGGTACAGGGATGATTCTATATGACAAGGATTTTCATCTGATCGAGATCCAAGTGGACGATCGTGTCGTCCGGACGGTGAAGCTGGTTTGACACAAGTTACAGCCTTTCCGCCGGTATGGGATTCCCGCAGCAAAGTGCTGATACTGGGAACGATGCCTGGCGTCCAGTCTTTGGAAAATCAGCAATACTACGCTAACCCCCGTAATCAGTTTTGGCAGATCCTCTATGCGCTGTTCGGCCGCACGCCGGATGCCGGGTATGAGGAACGTTTGCGGTTTGCGCTCGACCATGGCATCGCACTGTGGGACGTACTGCATGGATGCGAGCGGGAAGGCAGCCTGGATGCGGACATCCGCGAACCGGAAGCGAACGATTTACCCGCATTTCTACAACAGCCGGACCATGGTATCAGGCACGTCTTCTTTAACGGAAGCAAGGCGGACCAGCTGTTCCGCAAACTGGTGTTCCTGCCGGCCCGGCCTGTGAGCGAGGAGCCTTACCGGATGTATTGTCTTCCGTCTACCAGCCCCGCCCATACGGTTCCTTTTGACGCCAAAATGGAGAAATGGCAGTTGATTAAAGAGGTTCTCGACAATTCTCGATAATCCTCTGCGTCTTTGGTCACAAAAATGATCGATTTCTCTTTAAGGTTTTGGTAAGATGTAGCTAATTAGCAGACTAAGGACGGGGTTTTTGGTGAGAAAAGTCCATATATCTTCTGTGCAGGCAGGAGAGAGGCTGGCAAAACCGATCTTTATGGAGAACGGCAATGTACTGTTGGGAACCGGCGTGGAGTTAAACGACCGGTTTATCCAGCGCCTGGGGAACCTTGGCATCGACATGATCTACATTGAAGATAAGCATACCATGGACTTGATCCCGGACGAGGTTGTCCGGGACGAGACCCGAAAGAAAGCCGTGGAAGCGGTTCACAAAACCATGACCGGCCTGATGGATATGAAGAACGTAAAGGGAAGAGCGGCGGTTCCCGAAATCGGAAGCACGTTCCGTACTGTGTTCGGGAGTATCCTTCAGGATTTGGCGACCCGCAAGGATGTGCTGGTGAACTTGTCCAGTCTGCATACGATGGAGGGGTATCTGTTTCACCATTCCGTCAATGTAGCCGTGCTGGCGGGGATTATCGGCATTGCCAAAGGCTATAATCAGAGCCAGTTGTCCGATCTCGGGGTGGGCGCCTTGTTGTTCGATATCGGGATGACCAGCGTTCCGAAGGAGATTTGGAACAAGAACGGGCCGCTGACGGAAGCGGAGCGCAAGAGAGTCCAGCTTCATACGGAGGACGGCTTTAACCTGCTGAGGAGCCAATTTGACGTATCTTTGCTGTCGGCCCATTGCGCTTTGCAGCACCATGAGCGGTTTGACGGACATGGATATCCTAGAGGGCTGCAGCAGAAAGAGATACACGAATATGCCCAAATCGTTGCCATTGCGGACGTATATGACGCATTGACTTCGCCGAGGACGCATCGGGTACGGTATACCCCGAGTGAAGCGATCGAGTTTCTGTTTGCTTCAGGGAACCAGTATTTCGATGTGGACCTGGTGAGGTTATTCTGCCGTCATATTTCCATTTATCCAGTTGCTTCTACCGTATTGTTGAACACTGGCCAAACGGCGGTGGTCTCATCGGTTAATCCGAATTCGGTGCAGCGTCCGACGGTGAGAGTGATCAAGGAAGCTGACGGTTCGGAGCCGGCGGAGCCTTATGAGATTGATTTGCATGAGGAGTACAGTTATACGATATCGAAGACCCTATAAAGTTGATAAAAGGCTGGCGCCTTGGCGCCAGCCCTTCGTTTTATATGTGTTTCATTCCTTCAGGTATATACCATGCAGTGAAACAGTCCGGGGCCCGACGGCGTATTGCGTTCATACGTATCGGTAATTTCAAAGCCTGTCTTGCGATAGGTATTGATCGCCCGTTCATTCCAGGCAAGTACCTCCAGATCAATCTCATGGTCAGGATTCCGGAGGAGCGCCTCATGGACAATCGCTCTGGTGAAGATGCTGCCCCAGCCTTTGCCCCGAAGATCGGGGCGGAGTCCCAGGCCGAGCCTAGTAAGGCCATTCATGGGGAAGAGCTGGCAGAAGCCGATGAGCTCTCCCTGGCTGTCCGTAACGGATAGATATTGGGCGGCGCGGATGTCCGGGTCCGCGAATTCATACTGGCGCTCTTTCATTTCGTCCCACGCCATAGTGTTGTAAATATCGTAAGGCGGTTCATAGCGCCAAGCGGAAATGTCCTTTCCGTCAACCTCTGTCATAGGCCGGAACAGAAAAGCAGGCGCATCAAAAGGCGGGTCTATCGATGTCACAAAGAAACATCCTTTCGTTGTTGTAAGTCGAAGCGGGAGCGCATCAGACCACAAAGCGGCTGACACTTACGTTGAATTCACCGGCAAGCGTTCTTAGCTGGACTACGGCGCTGGCCACTTCTTCAACGGAAGCCAGCTGCACCTCAGAAGCGGCGGCAACTTGCTGGGAGCGTTTGAACCATTTTACCATGAATAACACCTCGTCTAATTTTTTCATAGGATCATCGTACAGGATAATTGTTAGTAAAATGCGGTGGGAAATGATTGGATTCTATTGGAATTGAGCGTTTGGGAGGCGGAGTGAGGCGTGGTATAATAGGTGCAAATATACGGATACCGACAGCGGGCCCTGTGGTGTGGCGGGTTTGTCGGACGAAAGGATACGTGAATAGAATGAACGCAATTATACCGCAGGCCTGGCTGCAGGAAAGACTGCAGCAACCCGGAATCGTGATCGTCGACTGCCGCTTTCAATTGGGGAAACCGGAATCGGGACACACTGAATATCAGGAATCTCATATACCGGGTGCCGTTTATCTGGATTTGGAGAAGGATTTGTCCGCCCCTGTAGGAGAGCATGGAGGGCGCCATCCGCTGCCGGACATTGTGGACCTTTCGGTGACGTTCAGCCGGGCGGGGATTGGCAACGAGTCTATCGTTGTAGCTTATGACGATCAGGGCGGGGCTATGGCCTCCCGGTTGTGGTGGCTGCTGACCTATTTAGGGCATGAGAAAGTGTATGTGCTGGATGAAGGTTTTACGGCTTGGAAACAAGCGGGGCTGCCTGTAACTGAAGAGCAGACGGAAGTCGTGCCTGCGAGGTTTATCGCGACGGTTCAGCATAGCATGCTGGCTGAAGTTTATGATGTCCGCGATACGCTGGGCACGGATCGGGCGGTGCTGATCGATTCGCGGGAGGCTGCGCGGTATCGCGGCGAGGTGGAGCCGATCGACCGCGTGGCGGGGCATATCCCGGGGGCGGTGAACCGGTTTTGGAAGGATGCGCTGGACGCGCGCGGCGCATGGAAGCCGGCGGTTGAGCAGGCCGCACGCTTTGACGGGATCCCGCAGGATGCGGAGATCATCGTGTACTGCGGCTCCGGCGTCACGGCCACGCCGAACGTCCTCGCACTGCGGGAAGCGGGCTTCACGAGTGTGAAGTTGTACGCGGGGAGCTGGAGCGATTGGATTTCCTATGAGGGGAATCCGGTGGCGGTGGGTGAAGAAGAGGAACGAAAAGGTTAATAGCAATTTGCGAAAGATATTCTCAGAGCACGGTGAGATTACCACCGCCGCTCTGTTTTTTTTTATTAAAGTCAACACGAAATCAACAAGGGTGGAAGAGACATGAAGTTTGGATATAAGTTTCACGGTCGCTGGACTGTTGATTTTTGTATTGAAATTAACTCCCAAAGACTATCTTCTAATGTTACTTATGTAACGGACTCATTACGTGATTTGCTTACAGCGCTCTTACGCATTAACCCAAATTGCGTCCCAACAGAGGAAGTCTTAAGTTCAGACGGATGTCAGTGGTGCACGGAACCGTTCATGATAACTTGGAGTATCACTAAACGATCAAATGGAATGGTACATGTCGTAGTCAAATATGAGGACTTGGATGATGAAGATTTCATCGATACTGAGTGCCCTTATGATTCTTTATTGGAAGCCATCATCATGGAAGTGGATACTTTAATCAAAGAAAATGGAATCGTGGGATACAAAGAAAATTGGGACTATGAGTTCCCGTTGACTACATTCCTGAAATTAAAAAACTATTTGTTAAATAAGAACACTTACCCGTTAAAAGAAGATGAATATAGTGGGATAAAAGTAAGTGATTTGAATATGGAAATGGAATTATTATCGAAATATTCAAAATAAAATATGTCAGCTGGAGCAATTGGATTTCTTAGCATCAAGACACCCGCCTTTTCTGCGCTTCAGATGACTGCTTATCCATAGATCGTGTTCCAACTGAAACCCCATAGCCGCTGCTATCACCTCTACCTATTTAGTTAAAAACAACAAAAGCCCCGTTTCCTCTCCGTTGGAAAGGAAGCGGGGCAAGCTTTACCACTCACTTTTGTGCTGTATCCTGATTATGCCGCAAAATGGCGCGGGAATGCAAGAGAGGAGTTGGGTGCTCCGCTCATTTTACAAGTGACTGAACCCGCACCACTCCCGAAGCTGTCAGCACCCCGAAAATAACCAAAACCGCTCCCGTGATTTGATACCCTGACACAGGCACACCCGACAAAGCGGAGATCGCCATCGTTACCACCGGCACGAGATTAAAGAACAGCGAAGTTCGGCCGGCGCCGATTTCGCGAATCCCTTTGTTCCACCAAAGGTAGCCCAATACGCTTGTGAACAAGGCCATAAAGGCAATCGCACCCCAAGCGCTTAGAGGGATGTCAGGCAAAGGGACCGGGTTTGTGGTGAACAAGGAGGCGGCCAGCAAGCAAAGAGCTCCCACAATCATCGTGTAGGCGGTGGTGGACAAAGGAGAACCGGTACGAATGTAACGGCGCCCGCCAACGCCATAAACCGTCCAGCACACATTGCCGCACAGAATCAGCACATCTCCCCTGGAGAAAGTCAACGAGTCTAACACCTGCAAGGAACCCTGCGAAATCACAAGGGTCACGCCGAGGAACGCCAAAACCACACCGGCAGTCCGGGATGCTGTAATGCGCTCCTTAAGAAGGACCCTGGCTAAGAGCATTGTAAGTATAGGGTTCAGCCCCATAATCAATGCTCCATTTACCGAGGAAGTGTATTGCAGCCCCACAAAAAAGAAGGCACTAAACCCGAAAATGCCCACAACTCCAAGCACAAGATACCACACGGCATTTCTTTTGATTTCGGAGAAGTCCATTCTCTTGGTGATCACCAAAATGAGCAACAAAACCCCAGCAGCCAGCCCAAAACGACAAGCCGCCGCGGTAAAAGGGGAAAAGCAGCTTACCGTATATTTGGCAAGGTTAAAAGAGGCCCCCGTAAAAACGGAGAACCCCAACAGCATCAAGTGAATTTTGATCCGGTTCATATTGACGGCGCACAGCTGCACTCCTGCAGTTCCATCATACCGCTCAAGGCCTCTGTGTAAAAATAAGAAAAGTAACGCCGAACCGATCCGTTACGATACCGTAGGCTGGGCTGAAGTGAACTTTTTGGAGAGGGAACACCACCCGGCCTCCTTGCTGTAAAGCCTCATAATATTGCCGGGATGCAGCAATGTCCGGCGTTGTCATGCAAATTTGAACGCGGTCAGCACCCTCGTTGCCGGTCGGGGCAAGTGAATCTGCTACAAACAGGTCGGCCCCGCCGACTTTTAAGACGGAATGAGCCAGCCGGTCTTTCGTATCGGAGGGAAGGGCATGCTCTTCCCTGTCCGGGGCCTCCCCATAAGTCTGAGTGAACAGAACCTGGGCTCCAAGCGCTTTTTCATAAAACGCAATCGCCTCCTTTGCTTTTCCATCCAAAAGAATAAACGGGGTAAGTTGAATTGCCATAAAGTAACAGCTCCTTATTCATAGTAGGTTCCAACCGGTTGGGCTGGGATTGATTTTGATTGTATCTTATAATGGTGACAGGTATTGTCATGAATATGGAAAGAAGTGAACCTGCCATGTCAAAAGCGAAACGGCTCATGGAACTGATGATGACGGTCAATCGGAAACGGCGTTTTAAGGTACAGGAATTAGCGGATGAGTTTGGAGTTTCGAAGCGGACGATGCTAAGGGATTTGCAGGAGCTCGGCGAACTTGGGGTGCCGTTGTACTCGGAGGTAGGACCGCATGGAGGATATCAGGTAGTAAGGGAGAGAGTGCTGCCCCCGATTGCGTTTACGGAGGAGGAGGCGGTTTCGATGTTTTTTGCGGTGCATTCGCTGCGCCACTATTCTTCCTTGCCGTTTGAAGCGGAATCCGCATCGGCCTTGAACAAATTCTATCTTCACATGCCCGGGGACGTGCGGGACCGGATCGACAGCATGAAGCACAGGGTAGATTTCATAACGCCTACCAGGCATGCCGATGCTCCCTTTTTGGCCATTCTTTTGGAAGCTGCTGTAAACGGGAAAGTGCTGGAGGTGATCTACACGTCAAAAGAGGAGGGAGAGGGCCCGCGCCGGATTCAGCCCGCTTTTCTTTATGCGCACAACGGATTTTGGTATTGCAAGGCGTACTGTTTCCTGAGGCAGGGATTTCGAGTGTTCCGGTGTGATCGAATCAGCCATGCGGAAGCGGACAAGTCGGGAACAGAGCCGATGGACCTGAGCAGCATGTTCGCGGATGAGGGCAGCAAGGAAAAGCTTCAAGGCACAATTCGTATTTACGCCGAGCTGACGCGGACCGGTGTGCAGCGATGCGAGGCGGAGCGGTGGCTTGCTTCCCCTCTTTTGCAGGTAAGGGAGGACGGTACGGGAGTGCTGGAAATGAACATTTCCGGCGGTGATCTTCCTTTTTTCGCTGAGTTTTTTATTGGATTGGGTAAAGAGGTTGCCCTTAAAGACTCGGAGGAGCTGCAAGAGGCCATTCGGGACAAGTTATCGTCGTTATTGGAGCAGTACCGGTGAAAAAGACAGCACAACGACAAAAAAGAACGCCCGTGTGCCATAGCGGCAATTGGACGTTCTTTATCTGCAGGTTAGTTTAGTATGCGGCGATTTCTTTCGCGTCCTCGCTGGTGTTGAAGGCCTCCCGGTCAAATTCATCCTCCGAGGCAGCTACGAGAAGGGATGTTACTGTGGTGCCCGTGGCATTCACAGCTGTACGCCCCATGTCGATCAGAGCTTCTACACCTGCCACAATAGCCATTCCCTCTAACGGAAGACCTAATGCCGTCAGGACAACAGTGGTGGAAATTACAGCAGGACCCGGAACGCCGGCTACACCGATGGAGGAGACAACACTGATTAGAACGAGGACGATGTAGTCCGTCGAAGTCAAAGTTACATCGAAGACTTGTGCCGTAAAGACAGCCACAACGGCAGGCCACACGCCTCCGCAACCGTTAAAATTGACTGAGGCCCCCAACGGTGCGATAAAGCTGGCGATTTTCGGGGAAACATGGAGCCGCTTAGTGATTACTTCCAGATTCACCGGCAAAGTGGCATAACTGCTGCGGGTACTGAAGGCCACGGCCAACGTCGGGTAGATTTTGCGAAAAAAACGAATGGGGTTCACTCTGGCCACCAGTAAGACCAGTCCCCCGAATACCAATACAAAGTGAATGAGCAAAGCAGCATATGAAGTAATGATGACACTGCCCAGCTCTTGTAGGGTTTCCCAGCCGTATTTTGCCGTAATCCCGGAAATCAGGGCGAAAACCCCGTACGGAGTCAGGCTGATTACTATTTTGATCACCTGATGGAGTACCTGTGTCAGGGAAGCGATAAGGTCGCGAACGGGCTTGATGGCTTCGGGATTTTTGGATCCAATTTTAACTATGGCTACCGCCAGGAAAAGCGCGAATATCAAAATCGGCACTACCTTGCCATTTGCAGCTTCATTGATAGGATTGGAGGGAACAAGGTCGAGGATGACTTGGGAGAATGACGGAATTTCCCGGGCCTCGAAGTTGGAAGGAACCTCTTGCTGTAGACCACTCCCCGGTTGAATCAGGAGGGATACAGTTAGACCGATGATGGACGCTGCTGCAGTCGTTCCTAGAAACCAGGCGAACGTTTTTAGTCCGATTTTGCGCAGATACTCGAGGCTTGTTAAAGAGGCAATGCTGTTCAGGACCAGGACAAAAACAAGGGGGATGACGAGCATTTTGATAAGGCTGACATAGATGCTGCCGAAGGTAGTAATTCCTTTAGTATCGTAGTCAATCTGTTGAAACAAAAGCCCTGCCAGCACACCCAGCACCAGCCCCAATGCAACCCGCGTGCCGAAGCCGACACGTTTTCTGGCCAAGTAAAACAATAGCCCGAAAACCAGAATTGACGTCAAAAAGCTGTACCCGTTAGTCTGAATCGCTTGAAGCAGATTGTTATTTACATCTCCCATTCCAAATCACCTCATATCCCCATGAATTTAGTAGGTTTTGTATTTACCAAAAACATATGTCTGGAACCGTCAAATAAGAACACTGGCCAAAAATATATAACTTGTCGATCCTTTGTCTTGCTGTTCGTCGTATAGTTGAAAGGGATAAACACCTCTAATTCGGAATGGGAAGGGGAATGAAGATGAAGTACTTATGTATTGGTTATTTTGACCGGGACAAGATGGATGCCAGCCCGAAGGAGGATGTGGAGCAGGCCATGAGCCAATGTGAGCCGCATCTTCAGGAGTTCTATAACAGCGGTCAGGTCCTTATCGATGCTGGATTGGATGTAGAATCGAGGCTTTTGCATCGTATGGACGGAAAAGTAAGGATGCTGGACGGCCCTTTTGCGGAAACGAAGGAAATGATCGGCAGTGTGTTCATTATTGAAGCGCAGGATATGGAAGAAGCTGCCCGAGCGGCATCTTTGCATCCAGCCGTGCAGGTGGATGCCGGTGAGAGGTTTGGATGGAGGATTGAAATCCGGCCGATTCATTATTATAAGACTTCTACTCCGGAAGCTTAAACGAAGTTAGCGACCAGGTCCGGGCGGACCAAAGTGTTTGGCCGCTTGACGGGCCTGGCTATTTTCACTATACGCAGCGAGCCGGTCATAGTCGATCTACTTCCCGGGTTGATGCAGGGGAAGGCTTGGTGGCGGGGAGTGCCGGACGCGAGAGAGGTGACTCCCTCGCAGATCCAGCAGTCACATCTCCGCGCCAAGGCAGGGGAAGCGGGTGAATGTTGTATTTTTTACAACTTCTGCGGTTGAATTGGGCTGCATTTTTAGCAAGTGTTGTATATCATACAACATTTTCACCTCATTACGGACCGTATAGCCCCATAATGTTGTACGCCGTACAACATTACTCAATATAACCCCCTCAAATCACTCAAAATGCTGCACAGAATACAACATTTCACATCAACGCCCGAGTAAATCCCTCGGCTGGTTCATAGCGGCACACATAAGGGCCAGTGGTTAAAACCGGCTGAAGCGCCTGCTTTTCAACCAACCCCTGCAGCCATTTACGGGCCGTGCGGAAGTTCACTAATACCTCTCCATAAGATCCTTAGGGCGGACCGGCTTCCCTGTGCTCCAGGCTAGACGCACAATCTCTTTTTCTAAAGGGGAAAAGAGTTCACGATCCCTGCTGCGCAGCATCATTGCAGGACCAATAACCATTTGCAGCAGCATGCGGCACACTTCGGGTCTCTTCTGTACATCGTCAAAAGAAAAATGAATGATTCGCCAACCAAGCCCGGTTAAAAAGGTATCCCGATTCAATGCGTAGCTAAAGCGTTCCCGATCCATATCCTTTACATGGCTTTGGTAACCGTCAATCTCTATGCCAATACACCCGCTATGAGTAAGGAAAGCGAAGTCCAGAAACTGTGACTTGCGATTCCAATCGTGGACCTCGTACTCGGGGTGTAAACCCTCAAAACTTCCGACTAACGGCCACCAAACCTGCTCCAAAAAGAGTTTTTCCGCAAACGCATGCCCCCGCTGAAGCCGTCCGCGCCTCTCACCGCTCCTTTGACCTAAAATGCTGTTCTATAAACAATCCGTGTTCCTCCTCAAACGCCACCGCAACCGCCTCCATCACCAACAATGTCCCGAACAAAAAAATAAGAACGCCCTTATGCCAGTACGGCGGATAAGGACGTTCTTCGTCTGCAATTAGTATATCACTGCGGTAAAGGATTGAATTGAGCGAATTGTTACTAAATTGTGTCAATTTATGGTTTTGGTTTGTGGAGCATGCCGTTGGACGGGTTCCTTAGTATCTTTACAAATACTTCTTGTACGGCATCTTCCGCATCCTGTCTGTTCCTCAGCATTTGATAGCAATATCTATATGTGGGCTGGTGAAGGTTCTCAACAAGGCTTGACCCTGCTCGTTGGTTTCC
Organism: Paenibacillus gansuensis; assembly: GCF_042684925.1. Taxonomy (NCBI): domain Bacteria; kingdom Bacillati; phylum Bacillota; class Bacilli; order Caryophanales; family Paenibacillaceae; genus Paenibacillus; species Paenibacillus gansuensis. The sequence continues at coordinate 69,990 of NZ_JBHUME010000012.1, forward strand.
ATGATAATATTTATAAAGTCTCTACTATTGCAATCCCTAGTATTCCGATATACAATTAGAAAATTATAAGATTCATAGAGATAATGGAGGAAAACACATCATGAGGAAGAAATTATTAGGGGTAACTTTTCTTGCTTTGCTAGCTTTGGTTGTTAGTGCTTGCTCGGGCAATAATGCTGGAAATGCACCAGCTGCCAACAACCCGGGTAACACGTCACAACCAGCGGAGAATGCCCAGCCTAAGGATGGCGGAAGCTTAATTATAGCTGTTGGAGCTGACCCTGTCATTCTGAATCCGAACTATGCAGGCGACCGTGTCAGCCTTACCATTGACCAAGCACTCTTTGCACCGCTATTTCAGGTGAACAACGGCAAGAAGACTTTTTATTTGGCAGAAAGCCTGGAGCCTTCCGTTGATAACTTGACGTATACATTGAAGTTGAAACCCGGCCTGACTTGGCATGATGGAGAGAAGCTGACTGCTGACGACGTCGTGTTTACTATCCAAAAGATTTTAGATGAGAAGCAAAACAGTTTTCTGAGAGGGAACTTCGTGATCGGAGGTAAGCCGGTTGAAGCGGTTAAAGTAGATGAGACCACGGTTGAATTCAAGCTTCCGCAAGTCAGCCCTGCTTTTGAAGCTACGTTGGTACAAGTATCCCCGATTCCAAAGCATATTTTTGAAAATGAAGCTGATATCGAGAAAAGCATCAAGAACAGCACTCCTGTCGGTTCCGGCGCATTCAAATTCAAGGAATACAAGACAGGTGAGTATGTCACTTTGGAGCGATTCGATAACTATGTAGGCGGAAAGCCTCACTTGGATTCCATTACCTACCGGATCGCCAAAGATACGAATGCTGCTAACTTGGCGTTGCAGAACGGCGAAATTAACATTAAGTACGTGGACCCGCAGGACGTTGCGACAATCCAGGCTACTAACAATTTTGAGATTCTGCCATATAGTGAAGGCCGTTTATCCTACGTTCTGTTCAATCAGAACAGTGACACGGGCGCTTTAGGCAAAAAGGAAGTAAGACAAGCACTTTCGTACGCTTTGAACCGGGAAGAACTGATTCAAGTAGCTTACACTTCCAGCGATTATGCGGACCCTGCAAAGTCCTTTGTAACACCGGACGGATTGTTCCACACAAATGAGGTAACCAGCTACGATAATGACATCAACAAAGCCAAAGAACTGCTGAAAGCGGCCGGCGCAGAAGGATTGAAGCTTCGGTTCATCGTTTCCAGCGGCAACAAAGCACAGGAAGCCATCTCCCTTTATGTCCAGCAAAAGCTGAAAGAGATCGGTGTAGAAGTAGAAATTAAGGCTATGGATGCTTCCGCTTACGGCGAGAAATTCGTAGATCCAAATGCAAAAGATTTTGAGTTGGCTGCAGCAGGCTATATTATGGGTTACGACCCGGACGCATACAGCATTCTGTACACAACGAAAGGCAATGCGAACTACTCGCATTACTCTAATCAAGAAGCAGACAGCCTGTTCCAGCAAGGTGCCGGAGAAGCGGACGCTGCAAAACGCGGAGAGATCTATAAGAAGCTGCAGGAAACAGTAGCTCAGGATGCTCCGATTTATCCGATTGCTTACACGAAAACGATTGTTGCCGTAGATAAAAAGTATGGAGGACTGGAAGAAGCGGTCCTGAAGCCTGTTGTCATCTTTGAAGACCTGTCAAAAATTTATCTGAAATAACGGGTGGGCAAAAATAAGCTGGTGCATCCAGCTTATTTTTTATTCTAATAATGCCTAGGAGAACAGAAGCATGAGACAATTTATTATAAGAAGACTATTGCAAACCGTGCCTATGCTGCTCTTCGTATCGATTGCCTGCTTCATAATGGTGAAGGCGGCGCCGGGCGATCCGGTACTTTCCTTCGTGACGCCCAATATGCATGCAGAAGACATCGAAAGGATCCGGCATAATCTCGGCTTGGATAAACCCGCTTACGTCCAGTATTTTCTCTGGATCAAAGAATGCCTTTCCGGCAATTTGGGATACTCCCTAATCAATCACAAACCTGTTTTGGATCAGATCCTTGAACGCTTACCTGCCACGGCGGGCCTAATGGGGTCGGCTATCGCGTTAGGAGTGTTGCTTGCTATTCCTCTCGGACTGCTGGCGGGGGCTAACCGGAGCCGGTGGGTGGACAAAGGAGTCAATCTTCTCGCTTATATCGGAATCTCCATTCCGCTTTTCTGGCTAGCCATCCTGCTGATGTACTTGTTCTCAATTAAATTGCACTGGCTGCCAAGTATGGGGATGCGGACGATCGGCAAGGAATCAGCTTGGGATGTCATTAAGCATGGAATTCTGCCTTGTACCGTGCTGGCGATGGGTTTTCTTGCCGTGTATGTGCGGTACATCCGCTCCAGCACCATCAGCCAGCTTAAAGAAGACTATGTGCAAATTCAATATGCCTTTGGTTCCTCGAAGAAAACCATCTTATTCCGGCATGTGTTGAAGCATGTGCTCCTTCCTGTTATTTCGCTTTTAGGCATGTCGATGGGCGATCTTGTCACAGGAGCCATTGTCACGGAGACTGTGTTTTCCTGGCCGGGGATCGGTTCGCTGGGTATGACGGCGGTACGGGGAATGGACTATCCGGTAATCCTTGGTATTACCCTATTCTCCTCCGTTATGCTGATTTTGGGCAATTTGGCGGCGGATATTCTGTACAGCCTGGCAGACCCGAGAATTAAAACAACGAGGTGATCTCATGAATCGGAATAAATGGAACCAGGTCGCCCGCGAACTGCTTGCTAACAAGCCGGCTATCGCTGCTGTCATCTACCTTATTATTGTGACTGCAGCAGCAGCCTTTGCCTTTTTATCTTCAAAAGATCCAAACGCCATCCAGATCATGGACAAGCTGAAGCCTCCAAGCAGCGAGCACTGGTTCGGTACGGATGATTATGGCCGGGATTATTTTGCAAGAGCATTGTATGGGGGACGAATTTCACTGACGGTGGGCTTCCTGGCTATGATTTTGGCTACAGGCATCGGTGTGGCAGTAGGCGTTGTCAGCGGTTATTTTGGAGGATGGATCGACAGTGTGTTAATGAGGCTGTTGGATATTGTGCTGTCCATCCCGTCGTTCCTGATTTTACTGCTGCTTAGCGTGTATCTGAAGCCGGGGGTAGGCAATATTATTGTGATTATTTCTCTGCTGATGTGGATGAATATCGCGCGGATCATCCGTGCGGAGACCATGGCGCTCAAGGAACGGGAATATGTCATGTACGCCAAGGCTTCGGGACATGGGTCATTCGGGATTATTTGGAGGCATATCCTCCCGGGTCTGGTATCCGTCATTATCGTAAGTGCGACGAATAACATCGCATCCGCGATTATGATGGAATCCTCTTTAAGCTTTCTCGGCTTTGGCGTGCAGGCGCCGAATGCGACTTGGGGCAGCATGTTGAACGGGGCTCAGGGATATATTGCTCAAGCTCCTTATATGGCGTTGTTCCCGGGACTGCTGATTTTCATGACAGTGTTAAGTTTTAATATCCTTGGGGACGTTCTGCGCCTCGGTTTGGAACCTAGATTGGGCAAAAGGTAATCCGTACAGCCAGTACGGCAGAAAGGAGTGCGGCAACTATGACAAAACGTTTGCTGACCGTGGATGGGTTAACCGTGTCTTTTCATACCCGCGAAGGGCAAAATCAAGCGGTACGGAACGTCAGCTTTCATATAGACGCAGGAGAGACCCTTGGCATTGTGGGCGAGTCCGGGAGCGGGAAAAGCGTCACGGCCAAAGCGGTGATGGGACTCGTCTCGGCTCCGGGTGAGATGCTGAGCGGTGAGATTATTTTTGACGGAGACCGGGTATTGGAGTTTTCAGAGAAAAAGTGGCGTACCGTTCGTGGAAACCGGATGGCGATGGTGTTTCAAGATCCGATGACAGCTCTGAATCCTGTGAAAAAGATTGGATTCCAAATGGCGGAGGTCATTCGCAGGCACCGCGGGCTGGGTAAAGAGGCGGCATTCCGGGAAGCGGTCGAGCTGCTGCGCAAGGTGGGCATTCCGGAGCCTGAACGACGGTTGAATCAGTATCCTCATGAGCTCAGCGGGGGCATGCGTCAGCGTGTCATGATTGCTATGGCACTTTCCTGCAGCCCTGAGCTGTTGATAGCGGATGAGCCTACGACGGCATTGGATGTAACGATCCAGGCTCAAATTCTGGATCTCATCAAGGAGCTTAAGGAACAGTCGGATACTGCTGTTGCACTCATTACACATGATCTAGGGGTCGTTGCTCAAGTATGTACCCGTGTCATTGTGATGTACGGGGGGATGGTCATGGAGGAGGGGACGGTGGATGATATATTCTATCGTACGGGTCACCCTTATACGCAAGGACTGCTCCGGTCCCTTCCCGGTCAAGGAGGAGCAGGCAGGCAGCGCTTGGTACCCATCGAAGGAACGCCGCCGGATCTGATTCATCCGCCTTCCGGCTGTCCCTTCCAGGAACGCTGTCCACATGCTATGGCGAAGTGTTCCGAGCTTCCGCCGAGGTATGTACTCGGGCAGGGGCACAGTTCTCTCTGCTGGCTGCTGGACGAGCATAGAACGCTTGCGCAGGCTTTAGGGGAAGGAGGTCCTGCACATGGTTGAAAATAATAGCAATATTCTTATGGATGTACGAAATTTGAAGAAATATTTCCCCAAGGTAACAGCTCTCTTTGGCCGCCAGAAGGAAGTACTTAAAGCTGTAGACGGAGTAAGCTTTCAAATCCGCAGGGGCGAAACGTTCGGTCTGGTAGGTGAATCCGGGAGCGGCAAATCGACAGTAGGCCGTTGTTTAATCAAGCTCTACGATTATACAGAGGGGCAGGTGCTTTTTGACGGAGCGGACCTAACCCATCTTAAAGATAAGGAACTGAAACCTTATCGGCGGCGGATCCAAACCATTTTTCAGGACCCTTACTCCTCCCTGAACCCTGGGATGAATGTATTCGATCTGATTAGCGAGCCGATGGGCATTCATGGCTTGGCCGCTAAAGAGGAAGAACGTAAAGAGACTGTAGCAGCACTGCTCGAAAAGGTCGGGCTGAAGCGGGAACATCTGTACCGCTATCCCCATGAATTCAGCGGCGGCCAGCGCCAGAGGATCTCGATTGCCCGCGCTTTGTCCGTGCGTCCGGAGTTCGTGGTATGCGATGAACCGATATCCGCACTTGATGTTTCCGTACAGGCGCAGGTAGTCAATATGCTGGAAGATTTGCAGGAGGAGTTTGGGCTGACCTACCTGTTTATCGCCCATGATTTATCGATGGTGCGGCATATTTCCGACCGGATCGGTGTCATGTATGGCGGCCGGTTGGTAGAAATTGCTCCAAGCGATGAGCTTTATGAGAACCCGCTGCATCCGTATACGAAAACGCTGCTGTCTTCCATTCCGATTCCGGATCCGCGTGCCGCAAGGGATAGAATGGCGGCGAAGGGGAAGGAGAGTTTCCGTTTTACGGGACATGCGGAGGAATCAGTATTGCGGGAGGTTAGCCCGGGTCATTTTGTAGCGGATTACGAAATAGGATGAAAAGAAGATAAGGAGGGATTACTATGAGCCAAACGCTGGTGAAGTTGTCCCAATGGGAAGCGTTGCTCTTGGAAGGCTTGCGGGCCCTGGGCTGGCCTCACGAGGAACTGCTGCGGAGAGTGGCGGAACGCGACCTGCCGAAGGACGAGAGCATCTATGAGTTGGATTACCAAGTACTGGCGGATTTTGCAGCGGCCGAGCCTGAGACATTCCGATCGGCAGTAGAGTCGGGCTACTCGATTAAATATAATACAGTTCGGGGGATTCATTCCTGGATTTCCATAGCATTCGGCAAAAAGCCGGAGCTCATTCTGGAAGAAGGGAACGAAGCGGTGGTCTCCGATCTTACTCCTAGTGAGAAAGAACGGCTAGCTGAGATCTTGTCCATTGGCTGGAAAGTCACGGAGGACGCTGCAGGAGTTTACCGGATCCAGCCTGCGAACAGAGCGGTGTAATGAAGCTTAGAATGGTTCCGCCCAAGTGATACAAAAAGACGACCTTCATTCCCAATTTCTTGAGATGAAGGTCGTCTTTTTCATTTAGCTAAGTGGCTGCAACATAGAAGTACCTGTCCGACCGCGCCAATCTAACCCAACGTCGACTGCGCAAATTGCGCCGAGCTAAGCCGCGCGTAAATGCCGGCGGCGGCCAGCAGCTCCTCGTGGCGGCCCTCCTCGGCGATGCCGTCCTCCGTCACGACCAGGATGCGGTCGGCGTGGCGGATCGTCGCCAGACGGTGCGCAATGATCAGCGTCGTCCGGTTGTGCGACAAGCGTTCCAGCGCCGCCTGGATCAGCGACTCCGTCTCGGTATCGAGCGCGGACGTCGCCTCGTCCAAGATCAAGATAGGCGGATTCTTCAAGAAAATCCGCGCAATGGACAGCCGCTGCCGCTGGCCGCCCGACAGCTTCAACCCGCGCTCGCCGATGAACGTGTCCAGCCCGTCCGGCAGCGATGCGATCAGCCCGTCAAGCGATGCCTGCCGGGCCGCTTCCTCTACCTCCTCATCGGACGCGCCAAGCCGTCCATAGGCGATATTCTCCCGGATCGTTCCGTTGAACAGGAACACATCCTGCTGCACTACACCGATCTGATTGCGCAGGGAAGTCTGCTTCATGGACCGGATATCCATCCCGTCGATGGACAGCACGCCGCTGTCGATCTCATAGAACCGCGGAATGAGGCTGCAAAGGGTTGATTTTCCCGCACCAGACGGGCCAACCAACGCTACGGTTTCCCCCGCGCGAATCCGGAGGTTGATGTTTTGGAGCACATGAGCATGATTTTCGTAACCGAAGGAGACATCCTTAAACTCAATATCCCCGCGCAGCCGATCGACGTCCACTGCATTCGGCGCATCCTTTACGTCCGGTTCGGTATCCATCAGCTCGCAAAACCGCCGGAACCCGGCCATACCCTTAGGATACAGTTCCAGCAGAGCATTAATTTTCTCAATCGGCCGCAGAAAAATATTCACATACAGCAGAAAACCGACCAACTCCCCATAGGTGAGTTTTCCCTGATAAGCAAACCAGGCACCGAACACCAGCACCGTCAGCGTAATGAACCTCGTCAGCATGTAGATTCCCGAGGAACTGAGCGAGATGGCAAAATACGACTTCAGCTTCGCCGCGCGGAACGCCTGGTTGTTCTTCTCAAACCTTGCTCTTTCGAACGACTCGTTTCCGAACGACTTCACTACCCGAATGCCTGAGATGCTGTCTTCCACACGTGCGTTGACATCGGCGATCTTTTCGAACATTTGAGTGGCGGCTTTGTTCAGCTTTTGGTTGAAAAATACGATCAGCCAAGCAAGCAGCGGCACGACGACGAACGTAATGCAGGCCAGCTCCCAGTTGACGGTAAACATGATCCCGAAGGCGCCCGCCAGCGTCATCAATGCAATAAAAAAGTCCTCCGGGCCATGATGCGCCATTTCGCCCAAATCAAACAAATCGTTCGTCATCCGCGACATAATCTGCCCTGTTTTCGTGTTGTCGAAAAAGCGGAAGGAAAGCTTCTGCACATGGGTAAACAGCTGCTTGCGCATATTCGTCTCAATGTTGATCCCCAGCATATGCCCCCAATAATTGACCACAAACTGCAGTCCCATGCTGATCAAATACAAAACCAGCAGCCCGGCGCACACGAACGCGATTTTCGACCAGTTCCCTGTCGGCAGAAGCTTATCTATTGTCCATTGGACGCCGATAGGGAAACCAAGCTCCAGCAAGGCAGCAACGACGGCACAACTGAAATCTAACAGAAACAGCTTTTTGTAAGGCACATAATAACCGATAAAACGGCGGATTAAGGGCACTTGTCTTCACCTCTCTTGCATTCAAAAAAGTATTGGCGAGCCCTTAATTTACAGCTCAAGCTCTAAAGTTACCGGGCAATGGTCGCTGCCGAGGATGCCGCATTCGATGGAGGCTTTCTTCAGTTGTGGCGCGAGCCGCTCGGACATCAGAAAATAATCGATTCTCCATCCGATATTCCGCTCCCGGACTTTCGGCATGAAAGACCACCAGGAGTACATATCGGTCCGGTCCGGGTACAAGTGACGAAAGGTGTCAATAAACCCCGAATCCAACAGTTTCGTCATTGCAGCCCGTTCTTCATCCGTGAATCCGGAGTTGCCCCGGTTGGATTTAGCATTTTTCAGGTCGATATCCTGATGAGCGACATTCAAATCCCCGCATACGATAACAGACTTCACCGCATCCAAACCCGCCAAGTATTCCCGGAACAATTCTTCCCACTCCAACCGGTAAGGCAGCCTGGACAGATCCCTGCGCGCATTAGGCGTGTACACATTCACCAGATAGAAGCTTTCAAATTCCAGCGTTATTACGCGCCCCTCGGTCTCTTCAGGAGCCCCGATGCCGTAAGTCACGTTCAGCGGCTTCATTCTGCTAAAAACAGCGGTGCCGGAGTATCCTTTTTTCTCAGCATAGTTCCAGTACTGCCCGTATTCCTCCATACCTTCCATGCAGATTTGGCCTTCCTGGAGCTTCGTTTCCTGCAGACAGAACACATCCGCGTCCGCCTCTTTAAAATACGTCATAAACCCTTTATTCACACAGGCCCGAAGGCCGTTCACGTTCCATGATACGAGTTTCATTATTTTATGATTCCCCTTGTTCTATGATTTCCATTGGATTTCCCGTATATCGGCTCCCGGGGCCGCAAAAGCCAACAGACATAAGCCCTCTGTTTCCAGTTCCTCTTTCGTTTGTGCACTTATCCGGATGAAAGGGTCTAAGACCAACACGGCTTTTTCGCGATGAAGCTCCAAACTCCATTTTCCCTGGACAAAACCATTTACGAGGAATGCGGCACGTATGATTCCGTTGCCAGTGAAGAGGCGTGCTTTGTATGCCGGGTCCAAAATGCGGCTGCGGTCTTCATAAGAGAGCAGCATGGAGTCGAACTCTGACAGGAACCGCACAGGTGCGGGAGTCGAGGAGTCCGGCCGCGGGGCGTCCGGAAGGTCGTACAGTATGCGCCCATCCTCGCTTAGGAAGGTCACGAGCTGAGGCTCAAGCCGGTCGACGGTCTCTTTCAGGCGGGTAAGTCCGGACCAGACCTGCATGTCCTGGACCGTGGCCGGGCCGAACGCGCGCAGGTAGCGCAGCAGCAGCTCGTCCGGCTCACGCTCCGCGGCGAGCGGCCGTCCAATCCAGGCCTCCGCGGATGTGTGCGCGGCCTGGCCGCTCGAGCCCCAAATGCCGCGCGGCGGCACTTGGACGAGCGGCACCGCTGCGCGCACCGCGTTCGCCAGCGCGGCAGGCTCGCGCTCGGACCACAGCCCGGCGAGCTTCGCGCCGAGCTGGCCCAGGGTCAGCGGCCGGTCCTTTACGAGGGACCGGCCTGCCGCGGCTGCGGCGTCGAGGTCAAGGCCCTCGAGCCGCCGGCCGAAGGCGCCGTTTACTGCGCGGTCCTGGACCGCTTGCAGCACCGGGCGCAGCCGAAGCCAGTCGCGGTCGCTCACCAGATGGAGCGTCGCGCGCTGCAGAGCGATCCGAACCGCACGCCGACTGCCGATCAGTTCGGACAGATCTTGCTGACTGAACTCGCTCAGCCGGGTCCACAGCGCAAAATAAGGCGGATTCGGAGCCTGGGCCTGCAGTCCGACAAGATGCTCCAACGCTTCATAAGCAGAGGCCGGGGAGCGCTCCAGCAGCCATTGCCTTGCCAGCAGGGCGCGGTTAAGCGTCCGCTTGTCTAACATATGCTTCGGATGTTCTTGGCCTGGTGCTGGCATAGGAGGCCTCCTCTTTTAGATTAGTTTATCATACAGCCGCCGCTTGCAGTTACGGGAGAAAACTTCCTTTATTCTTTCCGCCCGCCCAACAACACCTTATATCGCTCGATCGCCTCTAAGCGTGACAATTTCAAATCTACGATGGCATCGGGACGGGGCTGGTGGATCTTGGCCGCAGGAACACCCTCCAATTCAGGAAGCCAAGTCCGTATATAACGCCCCTGTGGATCATACCGCTCCGATTGAGTGACCGGGTTCATAATCCGGAAGTAAGGAGCCGCATCGAAGCCGATCGAGGAACTCCAGAGCCAGCCGCCCCGGTTCAATACGTTGTCGTAATCGGCAAGCTTGGTGCGGAAATAAGCCTCTCCCAGCGGAAAAGGGCATAACAGGTTTTTAGTAAGGAACATAGCCGTAATCATCCGGAGCCGGTTCGGCATGACCCCGGTTTCGTTTAACTGGCGCATAGCCGCGTCGATCACCGGTATGCCAGTACGGCCTTGGCGCCATGCTTCAAAGTGGCGGTCCGACAGCCCCGACAAATCATAAACCTGCTCATAACGGAAAAAGTCCGGATCCATCTGCGCCTGATACATATAGAACTCCCGCCAAATCAATTGCCGGAGCCAAGCCTCCGCCCCCTCGCGGCCTTGCAGCTCTTCGTACACGGTGCGGATGGAAAGGGCTCCGGTGTTCAGCAGCCCGCTGATACCGCTGGTTCCCGGGTTGCCGTAATCATCCCGCAGGTCGTCGTACTGCAGCAGTCCGTCATCCAAATACGCCGCAAGCACCTCCGCCGGTTCCGGCTCAGCCGTCTTCGCACTCCCCGATAGAATTGCCGCAATCTCCGATGGTACACTAAATCTCTCGATCAATCCCGCATCCAGCTCCGCCGTCTGCAAATCACGCACGGAATAAGGCGAACCCGGCCTGTAAAAAAGTTCAAGATATGTTTTCATTTTTCTGTAAAATGGTGTAAATACCTTATAAGGCTCTTTTTTCTCCGTAAATGACTGAAACGCCTCCGCCTCAGCGAGCGTATGATCCTGTATCGCATACACCGGAACCGATGCAGTACCGGCACGTTCGCGGATTGCCTGATCCCTGCGTACAGCATAGGGTGTGTAATCTTCATGAAACACAATTTCCGACACGTTGTGTACGCTGCAAACAGCTTCAACGACATCTTCCGGATTCCCATAAACGAGATGAAGCTCGCGGCCCGCTTTAGCGTAATCCCTGGTTAACCTGGCAACGGCATCAAGGAAATACCTGCCGCTGTGGTCCTTGCCGCGTTCCGTTGATAACAGCTGCGGGTCCACAATCACCAAGTGAAGGCCTGGCTTCCCCAGCTCATGGAGAAAACTGAACGCTTTCATATCCTTAACTCTTAAATCTTTTCTATGAATAAACAAGTACATAGTTTATAACCCTGCCTTTCTTGTAAACAAAAATAAAGCCCCGAAGGCCGCTGCAACGGCCTTACGAGACTTTCACAGACGGTTCCGGTCCAATGCCCGGAGACGGAACCTGAAGAAATCGTTACTCTACTGCGAGTTGTTTGTAAGCATTATTTGAAAGGATTCTACGGGCAGTCACAAATTTCGACACGTAGTAAGAATCATTCATTTTGCTTATCGTAACGCCTTTCTTCGAAGATGCGTGAGCGAACTCTCCGTCTCCCACGTAGATGCCTACATGAGAAATGCCGTCGCCGCCCGTTTCAAAAAAGACCAGATCTCCCGCACGAAGCTCATCCTTGCTCACCTTGGAGCCAAGCTGTGCCTGTGCTTTGGAGGAATGCGGCAGCTCGATATCGAAACGGTTGAATACATAAGAAGTAAACCCTGAACAATCAAAGCCACTCTTCGTAGTGCCGCCGTAGTCGTAGTCGATACCGATTAATTTGGATACTTCGCTATCCAGCGAGGTAGCTGCGGAAGCACTACCAACCATAACTGACAACGAAACAGCCAATCCCAAAAGTACTGCTGAAACTTTTCTCAAAACAGAGCTGCCCCTTCCAGAGCCTACGAGGTTAGCTTAAGGGTTCGGTAAGAAGGTTCCCTATGGTCACTCTGAAGCGAGACCAATTCACCCGAAAATGGATCCCCCGTTTCCCTTGCGGGAATTCGGCAAAATTTGTGTAAAGTGATTTTTTCCACTCTCATAATTCGATCTTTTTTTCAAATCTCCTTCTTTAGTCACAGATTAGTCACAAATTATTTTAAAATGACAATCTTTAGACCCAGTCCATTGTAAGAAATGTAAAAATAAGCCGTCCCTGCTATGCAGGAACGGCTTGTTCGTTTGTCCAGACTGTTTATTCTCCGCTCTTGAAGCGCCACAAATGATACTGGCTCGTAATGCCCCAAACTTTAAACATGGTACGGATCAGGTAATGGATTTGATGAAGGATTAATGCCAGCAGGCCCGCCCAGATTAGGGAGACCGCAGCAGTAACCAGAAACACCGCTCCGCTGGCCAACAGCAGGACGGAAGCCACGCCTGAGAACGGGAGGATGGAGCGCAGCCCGACTCCAAGCGAGTGAAATGCGGGCCGGCCGCTCACCTTGCCGATTTGAACCGATAAGAACAACAGATGCAGAAGGAAAGCATACAGGATCCACAGTAAAGCTAGCGGGCTTAATTCCATCAGCATGGGCTGCCAGTTCACATTCGTGTTGTAGATATCCGCGGTCCGGGGAAGAATCCAGTAGGCCGGAAGCAGAGTTAACGTCAGCTGCAGCCAGTAAAGCAGGACGAAGAAGACTCCGTATGTTTTGACACCGGTAAGAAAAACACGTTTCTCCTTTGAGCCGGCCTGGTGGATACAGTGACAGATCCCGGCCTGAATCAACGGGGAGACGACCAGCCTTAGCAATACGAGCGCTGCAAGAATGGCCAGATAACGGTGGCTGATATCCGTCCGGGTCAATTGAAATTGACCTTCTATAAAGAACAGCTGGACCGCTTGCTCCTGCATGGAATTGCCGGGGTAACGCCGAAGCAGAGGGTAAACGATCGATTCGATGAAGCGGTAGAGCAGTAAACCCCATATCAATTGGTACACGAACAGCAGCAGTACGGAAGAAAATTGCCGCAGCATGGAGGACCAGCCTTGTTTTACCCATTGCATGACCATAGTTTCACCTCACCATGCGAGCGAGCCCAGCAGGGCTTCGAGTATTTTGGCGATGCTCAAGTTCCACCGGATGTTCCACTTGGAGTCCACCTCGGCTTTCATAAAGTTATTGATGTGCTTGTTTTCGACCACGATCGTGCGGTTCGGATCGACTGCAACCCAGGTAAGAGGGGAGGAGTTCGTAATTTTGTATTCCGTCAGAAGTTCGGCGCCGTCCCAGGTTTTCTTCATTGTTGAGCCGTCTTCAAAATAGAACAAGATAGGCACTTTACTAAAATCCCCGCCGTTCTTCCTTATAAAGACCCGGTGTACATATATCGTCTCGCCGTTTTCGTTGACCTTGTCCGTGTGGATTTCCTCTACGGAGAAGTCAGCCATCATGCTGCCATAGACGTATTGGCTGAAGTAAGGATCCCAATCCCGTTTCGTCATACGCTCCAGCACGGTTTGGAAGTCCGCCGTGGAAGGGTGTTTAAATTTCCATTTTACAAAATAAGCTCGGATCACTTTGTTCATCATCTTCGTTCCGATTTCCCGCTCAATCCCCAGCAGCACAAGCTTTGCTCTGGTGTACACATTCTCGGCGTAATGGTTATGGCCCCTGTATTTCCAGGAAAGCTGCTTCAATGGAGCCGGGGACGTAATATAGCTGGATTCGACAGGGAGGTTCGGTGCGACACCGTACTCTTTCTCCATAATCTTGTCTTCCGAGTAGGAAGCGAAACCTTCGTCCAGCCAGGCTTCCTCGAACTCGTTGCTGGCGACCATGCCGTACCAGTACTGGTGCGCAATTTCATGAACGACGACACGCTCCAGATCATAGCCGGGGTCGATGCTGTCGGCACCGAATGCGGTAACCAGTGTCGGATACTCCATGCCGCCTGCACCGTTGCCCTCGGCAGGGGGTACGACGATCGACAACGTGCTGTATGGATATTGGCCGTACATTTTGCTAAATTCGGTAAGGGCCGTCTTTGCTGCATGGAAGTAGCGGTCTTTGAGATCCTTATGCTTCGGATCGAGATACAGCTTGATGCGAACACCCGGCACATTGGGAGCCGAGAAGGGCTCTTCCGCATACTCGAAATCCGGGGAGGCGGACCAGGCAAAGTCATGCACATCGTCGGCGTAGAACTGATAAGTCTTGTACCCGTCTTTGTCCGTTGTCGGTTTGGTTTGAAAGCCGGTTGCCGCAACGATATAGCTGGATGGAACCGCCACTTTCACGTTATAAATCCCGAAATCGGAGTAGAATTCCGAATTGCCGTGGTATTGGTGCGCATTCCAGCCTTCTACGGCACGTCCGCGGGTTCCGGTCAATTCGTAGGCGGCGACTTTCGGGAACCATTGCCCGGCCATGACGAAATCGCCGGCATAACCCATTCGCGCAAACGTGTGAGGCAGTGTTACGGTAAAAGCCATTCTCAGCGTAATCGATCCCTTGGGAGGAATCGGCTCAGGAAGGCGGATCTTGACCAGTGTGCGGTCTTTCTTGTTTCCGTCATCAGGCTGCACAGCCTGGAGCCGCGGAAGAAGGTTGGTGCCATCCGAAGTTTTCACCGCATTCAGTTTTATGCTGCCGAAGCTGCCGGAGAGCATCCGGTCCGACCGCAGCGTGCCTCCTGATTCTTTCATGAACGTAGTGTCCATGGATTCAAACGCATTAGGGTAGAGATGCAGATACATCTCGGTTACCGTCTTTTTGCCGGGGTTCGTCCAGGTGACGGTTTGAGCAGCGGTAATCTGCTTGCGGTCCGGCACCCACTTGGCATCAATATGATATTCCACCACGCGCTGGCTGAGCGGTTCAGGCTTCTTATCGACGGGCAGGTTCGGCAAAGGCGCCGACTTAACCGGCGGTTTGGCAGCCGGGGAGGTAGTCTTGGCGGCCGGGCGCTGGGGCTTGCTTTGCGCCTTCTTCTTGCTCTGGTTTGCCGGTTTCACTTCGCCGGAAGCGGGGACCGCAGTTTCGTCTCGGGGCCATAAGGCGATACCGGATACGATGAAAGCGACCGCTAAGAGCAAGGATACAAGTGGTTTGGTAAGCCGATGGTTCATACGTTTTTCCTCCCGTTGACAAGCTTGACAAGCGTCTAAAGCATGTATATGTACCTTGTCCGCGAATTATTTCTATAAGTGTGCGGGGGAATTTTTGCATTGCATATGGCAAAGATGATAGTATATTCGCTAAAATAGAACTAATCTTGGGCAAATCTGAAGGAGGCCTTCATTTATGGATATAGAGAACAACGGCAGCGCGGGAGCGGGCGGGGAACCGGCGAAGAAAGAGAAGAAGCAGATCGCGCTGAATGTAGTCAGCAATAAGCCGCACCGGGGGTTCGGTGCCGGAAGCATTGATCTGAACAATGTGTCGTGCGTGATTATCGACGAAGGCAGCGCCTACATCGACGACGGTGCTATGCATGCCAAGAGCAAGGTGGAGCGCGGCATTAAATTCTCGACCAATAAAGAGGATGTCCCGAACGGCCGGAAGTGCTGGGTGGTTTGGGTTGCCGTCGACCGCACGGAAGAAGGAACAAGGTACGGCGGTGTCACAGCCTGTGAAATGCTGATTGATGCTGAAGCCAGAAGAGGATGGAAAATTCTTGCGGATCACGTGAACAAGCTGGATTATGCCCTGAAGCGCAGGTTCATCTTGGACGGATTGAGCGAAGAAGAGAAAGCCTCGCTGCGCAAGCTGCTGATGGAACACAATCCGCAGTGGTGGGAAGCATCGGACGAAGCTTTAAAACAGGGGCTGGCTTAATAACTAAAATGGCAGTCAGGAGGTTTCTCCTGACTGCCATTTTTAGTTTGCCGGTCGGAATGTATGCGAGAAATCGAATACATTCATCTATTTCGTTAGCGCTATCAATTTTTCATTTAAAGGACTCTGCGGGCTGTCACGTAATGGTTGTCCCACCAACCGGAAGCCATAGATGAGATTTTCACGCCGCCTGCTCCGTAAGTATGCAGTATTTTGTTGTTGCCGATATAAATAGCCACATGGGAAATACCCGGTCTGCTAGTTGTGGTAAAGAAGACTAAATCGCCTTTTATTAACTTGCTGCGCGGTACGTAACGGCCGACTTTCGCCTGGTCTTTCGAAGCGCGCGGCAATGGTTTGCCTACATAATGGTATACCCATTTAGTAAAGGACGAGCAGTCAAATCGGGAAGTGCTGCCGTATTTAGCACCGAATTGATAGGGAGTCCCCAAGTATTTTTTGCCGATAGTAATAACCCGGTCTCTAGTCGAGACGGCTGCTTCAGCCGGAGGGGCAAGGTATGCTGCAGTACCAGTGTACAATAGGGCTGCGCTGATTCCGAGCACGGTCAGCTGTTTCACAATGCGATGTCGTAGATTCATGCTGTTTTCCTCCTAAGGGTGGCTGGCTAGCCGGTATACCCGAAGTATAGCATGTTGAAACTTGGAATCATTTACCTCACACGCGGCAAGTCTATGTCTCTCTAAGGGGTAACGGGGATTATTAGAAAAACATGAGAATTATCTGAGAGTAATATAGCAAATATAGGTTGACAAATGCCTGTTTGCAGGATCTATTTATTCTTAGAAGGAGTAGGGTGTAAGCGTTCTCCGTGTGCAGTCGCATTTTACCTAAATAGTTCCTTTTTCAGTGCAGCAAAAAAGAACCTTTCCTCGAAATCGGGAAAGGTTCTCTGATCTTAATCCGTCCACCAGCGTTTCAGGTCCTGCCACCAGGAATGGTTGGCCCGCTCTTCCGTCGGCTGAAGCGGTTTGCCGCCATCTCCGCAGTATTCGGCCGGTTCGGTCCCCTTCACAAATACCTCAAGGCGGGACTGCCCGCAGGAAGCGGTCGCGAGCTTGCCGCTAGCCGTGTCTACGTAGACGCTGACCACGTCTTGCGGCATCTCGAACAGCTTCGGCGGGATCGATTCCAGCGCCCCTTCCGTATATTCCGCGAAGATCGGCGCCGCTTTCCGCGACTCTACGGTAGTGATCGTTTTGCCTTTGTCGTGGCCTACCCATACCGCCGTCACCAGCTCCGGCGTAAAGCCGACCATCCAGGCGTCCGAGTTGGTGGTTCCGCTCTTTCCGGCAACAGGCCGCTTCAGGTAGCGGGACACCCGGTTGCCGGTCCCGCCTTCTTCAAAGACGCTCTGCATCAGGTTCGTCAGCACATACGCTGCTGCCGGATCGGCCGCTTGCTGCGCCTGCGGGTGCGATTCATACAGCACCCGGCCCTCGGAGTCGACGACTTTCAGGACCGCGGTCGGCGTGACTTTGACTCCGCGGTTGCTGATCGTGCCGTACGCCACAGCCATCTCGAACGGGCTCACCGGGAATGTCCCCAGCGCCAGGGAAGGCAGCGGCTTCATTGCACTGTCCACCCCGAGCTTGCGCGCCGTCTCGATTACTTTCTCCGGTCCCACCTGCTGAATGGTGGAGACCGCATAAATATTGTCCGATTTGGCGATCGCCTGCCGCATGTCGATCCAATCGTTCTCGTAGTGCCCGCCATAGTTCCGCGGGGTATACGTCTGCTTGCCGTTGTCGTAGGTGAACGTTGTCGGCTCGCTTTTAAATTTCGTCATCGGGCTGAATGTCTTGCTTTCGAGTGCGGCCAGATAAAGAAATGCCTTAAATGCCGAACCCGGCTGCCGTGTTCCGGCAAACACCCGGTTGTACTGGTTCTGGTCGTAATCCCGCCCGCCGACCATCGCTTTAATGTAACCGTTGCGCGGATCGATCGAGATCAACGCCGCCTGAAGTTCTTCGGTGCCTTGCAGCTGTCCGGCCACCGCTTTCTCCGCCACTTCCTGAGCTTTCATATCCAGGGAAGTGTAGATTTTAAGACCGCCGCCGTCGATCAGCTTCTCGTCAATTCCCAGCTGCGTAACGGCGAATTGCTTTACATAGTCCCTGAAATAAGGCGCAGCATCCGGCTTCGGTGCCGAGAGCGGCTTAAAATTCAGTGGCTCCTTGGCAGCCGCCTCAGCTTCGGACTGTGTAAGATAGCCGTATTTCACCATGGATTGGAGTACGGTTTTTTGCCGGGAAAGCGCATTGTCCAGATCGAGATAGGGCGAATAATATTTTGGCCCCTTGGGCACCCCGGCCAGCAGAGCGCTTTCCGCCAGGGACAAATCCTTCGCATGCTTCCCAAAATAAACTTGAGCCGCCGTTTCCGCACCGTAAGTAGAGTGGCCGTAGTAGATCTGATTTAAATATTTTTCAAGAATCTCATCTTTCGAGTAGTTCATTTCCAGCTGGACGGTGTACATCGCCTCTTTGATTTTTCGTTCCCAGGTCCGGTCGTGATTTAAATAAAGGTTCCGTGCCAGCTGCTGGGTAATCGTGCTTGCCCCCTGGACTTTCGCCATATGTTTCACGTCAACCGCAACGGCGCGCGCGAGGCCCCGCATATCGATGCCCCAATGGCTGTAAAACCGGTTATCCTCAATCGCAAGTGTCGCATTTTTCAAATACGGGGAAATATCCCTTAGGGGTATGACCTGCCGGTTTTGCCCGGAGTGAAAGCTGTCTATTAATGTACCGTTTGCGTCAAAAATCTGGGAAGTCTGCGAGACCGAAGCCGCTGGCAGCGATTGGGTGCGCAAAAACAGAAGAGCCAGCACAGCCAGGCCGATGACGATCCCCCCGGTTAGGAGAAGGACGGTGACGCCTTTTTTGAAGTTCTGATACATCCTTACGTAAGGGCCCTGATCTTGCAGTTCGGTCTGTACGGGTTTCGGTTCTTGTTCCATCCGGTTCATGGCGGTCTCCTTTCGTTGAAGAGTATCGTAAAGGCATCTTTTTAACAGTATGGAAAAGGAAAAGAAAGCCTATACAGATTTACATCATCTTATTATGAAAAATTTTCATCTAAAGGGCTTAAAAGGTTGCATTTCTGCAGGGTTCGACTATAATACAATTTGTGCTGTGGCACGGGCTTTGTCCCTTCGGGGCGCGAGGCTTTACAGATTCAGACGTATCAAGGGATGAAACGATCTCTTTTCGGAAAAATAAGCAAGATCAATGACGACGAAAGAAGGTTAAATACATGGAACTGTGGTACACGGAGAAACAAACCGAGAGCTTCGGCATTACTGCGAAAATTCGCGAAACTTTGGTAACGGAACAAACTGATTTTCAAAAGCTGGATATGATCGACACCGAAGAGTTCGGACGTATGCTGGTACTGGACGGCATGGTCATGACTACGATTAAGGATGAGTTCGTTTACCACGAAATGGTGGCTCACCCGGCTCTGTTCACACACCCGAACCCTAAGCACGTACTGGTAGTAGGCGGCGGCGACGGCGGGGTTATCCGTGAAGTGCTGAAGCACCCTGGCGTAGAGAAAGCGGTTCTCGTTGAAATCGACGGTAAAGTTATAGAATACAGCAAAAAGTTCCTTCCGGAAATCGCAGGACAACTGGAAAATTCTCGGGTTGAAGTCATCGTGAACGACGGTTTCATGCATATCCACGACCACAAGAATACTTATGACGTCATCATGGTCGATTCCACGGAGCCTGTCGGCCCGGCTGCTCCTCTGTTTGAGCGCGGATTCTATCAAGGGATTTTCGAAGCGCTGAAAGAGGACGGTATTTTCGTTGCTCAAACGGACAACCCTTGGTTCAAAGCCGATCTGATTCAAAAAGTTAACCGCGACGTTAAAGAAATCTTCCCGATTACACGCGTATATGCAGCGAACATTCCTACTTACCCGAGCGGCATGTGGACGTTCACTATGGGAAGCAAAAAACACGATCCGCTTCAGGTTGACGAAACGCAAATCCCTGAGCTGGAAACCAAATATTACACGCCTCGCTTGCACAAAGCGGCATTCGTATTGCCGAAATTTGTGGAAGACCTGACGAAGTAGGAGGCAGTTGCATATGCGTTTAGACCAAACTTACTCCGGTAACGTGTTTATCCTTAGCTCCGATGACTACGCGAATAGCAAAGCGGTTATCTACGGCATGCCGATGGATTACACGGTAAGCTTCCGCCCGGGTTCCCGGTTCGGCCCGGCCCGTATCCGCGAAGTGTCTATCGGACTCGAAGAGTACAGCCCTTATTTGGACCGCAGCCTAGAAGATATGACGTACTTTGATGCAGGCGATTTGCTGCTGCCGTTCGGCAATGCGGCGCGCAGCCTGGACATCATTCAGGAATATGTAGCCGGCTTGCTGGCTGACGGCAAGTTCCCGCTTGGCATGGGCGGAGAGCACTTGGTCACTTGGCCGGTGCTGCAGGAAGTGTACAAGAAGTATCCGGATCTGGCAGTCATCCATATCGACGCGCACGCGGATCTTCGCGAGCAGTACGAAGGCGAGCCGCTGTCCCACTCCACACCGATTCGCAAAGCGGCTGTGATGATGGGCGGCAAGAACATTTATCAATTCGGGATCCGTTCTGGTTCACGTGAAGAGTTCCAGTTCGGACGCGAGAACATCAACTTCTTCCCGTTTGAAGTACTGGAGCCGCTGAAGAAAGTGCTTCCTGAACTGGAAGGCCGTCCGGTGTACGTAACAATCGACATCGACGTGCTTGACCCGTCCGCTGCACCGGGCACAGGTACGGCTGAAGCCGGCGGGATTACATCCAAAGAGCTGCTGGCGGCGGTTCACGCGATCGCAGGCTCCGGCGCCAACGTAGTAGGCTGCGATGTAGTGGAAGTCGCTCCGATCTACGACCACAGCGAACAAACTCAAATCGTGGCCTCGAAGCTAATCCGCGAGATGCTGCTTGGATTTGTGAAGTAATACCGGGTAATCCCGGGTAATTCCGGGTGTTACTGATTAAAAGGCAAAGAGCAGGGACACTCCCTGCTCTTTTTGTTGTTTCAGCCTTTCTGCGCTTTGTAGGCCTCCAAGACGGTGAACTTTTTGCCCGCAAAACCCCGCCTTTCTTGAATGTTACGTCTGAAGTGTATATGATTAAGGGAAGTATCTAAATAGACAGGAGTCGAATGACGATGCCGGCCAAATCAGCGATCATGCTCACGGTGGAAAGCAGGCACAGCGGCGAAACGTACGTGCAGAAGGTGGAAGGTACCCTGTACCGTAAAGAGAATGCCGTCTATCTGCGGTATGCCGAGACGGACGAGGCGATGGGGAACACGATGACCACGGTCCGGATCGATCCGCAGGAACTGAAAATAATCCGTCATGGCGAAGTAGAGTCGGATCAGACCTTTGCGGTAGGCCGAAGATTGCCCGGCAACTACCGGACACCGTTCGTATCTATGCAGCTTGAGACGCACACTCAACTGATCCATGCGGACGTGACAGGGGCAACGGGCACTTTGCAATGGAACTATGACTTGTATTTTGACGGGGACTTCTCCGGCGATTATAAAATAAAGATGAGTTACCAGGAGGTTCAATCGGAATGAACGCATTGGAGCAAATGAAGAACAAACTGAAAGAAGCGATCGCGGACGCGGTGGCGAAGTCCGGGCTGGTAGAGCCGGGCACACCGGTAGCTGTAGCGCTTGAGGTGCCAAAGGAGAAAGCTCACGGCGACTTCTCGACGAACGCGGCCATGCAGCTGACCAAGCTGGCTAAGAAGAACCCTCGCCAGATCGCGGAAACCATTCTGGAGAATCTGGATCAAGGCTCTGCAGGCATCGAGAAAGCCGAAATTGCAGGTCCGGGCTTTATTAATTTCTTTATGAACCGCAGTTATCTGTACAACGTCGTTCCTGAAGTACTAACGGCCGGAGCGGATTATGGAAGGATCAATGCCGGCCAGGGACGCCGGATCCAACTAGAGTTTGTCAGCGCCAACCCTACAGGCAGCCTGCACCTGGGACATGCCCGCGGGGCGGCTGTCGGTGACGCGTTGTGCAATGTTCTGGATTTTGCGGGATATGAAGTGACACGGGAATATTACATTAACGATGCCGGCAACCAGGTCATGAACCTTGCCAAATCCATTGAAGCCCGTTATCTTCAAGAGCTTGGCCAAGAAGTGGAGATGCCGGAGGACGGATATCACGGCGAGGACATCAAAGGCTTTGCCAAAGAACTGGTTGCTGAGAAGGGCGATGCCTTTGTCAACCTTCCTTCAGAAGAACGCCTGGATTTTTTCCGCACCTACGGCCTGGAGAAAGAACTGGACAAAATTAAGCGCGACTTGGGCCGGTTCGGGGTGAAATTTGATGAGTGGTTCAGCGAAACTTCCCTGTACACGAATGGACAGGTGATTGAGGCTCTGGAGGAACTTAAAGCTAAGGGGCAAAGCTATGAACAAGAGGGCGCAACCTGGCTTCGCACCACAGACTACGGAGACGACAAAGACCGCGTTTTGATCAAGAACGACGGAAGCTATACTTATTTAACACCGGACATCGCCTACCACAAAACGAAGTACGCCAGAGGCTATGACGAAATGATTAACATCTGGGGCGCCGATCATCACGGGTACATTCCACGGATGAAAGCCGCTATGGAAGCGTTGGGCAATGACCCGGACAAACTGAGAGTCCTGATCGCCCAAATGGTCAGCCTGTTCCAGAACGGCGAGAAGGTCAAAATGTCCAAGCGTACAGGCAAAGCTGTCACGATGGTAGACTTGATGGACGAGGTGGGCGTCGACGCTATCCGCTATTTCTTTACGATGAGAAGTATGGATTCCCATCTTGATTTCGACATGGATCTTGCTATATCGACATCCAATGAGAATCCTGTCTTTTACGTCCAATATGCACATGCCAGAATTTGCAGCATTTTCCGCAAAGCGGAGGAACAAGGCATAACGGTCCTTCCGCTGAATCAAATCGATCTGACGAAGCTTACATCTGAAGCTGAATTCGGCCTGCTTCTCAAGCTTGGCGAGCTGCCGGAAGAAATCGCGATCGCCGCTGCCAGCTATGCGCCGCACCGCGTCATCCGCTACGTGTACGAACTGGCTGCGCAGTTCCACAGCTTCTACAGAGCAGAGCGCGTCATCACTGACGACGCGCAGCAGACCCAGGCGCGTCTCGCGCTCCTGCAAGCCGTGCGGACCGTCATCCGCAACGTGCTTGCCCTAATCGGCGTCTCCGCGCCGGATCAAATGACCAGCCCCGCTGCCGACGAAGCGGCAGAAGGCGAGAACGCGTAAGACCGCCGAACCAGGCAACGCCGGCGCGCTTACTTCAATAACTTAAACAGCCGGGCGGCGTCGATCCGCCCGCTGCCTTTTACTTTCGCTCCCCGCACTGGCAGGGAGCTTTTTTTCAGCATCTCCCGGATGGCATCCGGTTTCAGCCCGGGCTTTGCAGCGAGCAGCAGAGCGATCAGGCCGCTTACATGCGAAGTGGCCATGGAGGTGCCGCTCATCTCGTTGTATTTGCCCCGCGGCCAAGCCGATAATATTTTTTCGCCGGGGGCGAACACGTCGATTTTGCGGTTCCGGTTGCTGAACGGGGCAATATGATGATCCTTTCCGACGGCGCCTACGGAAATGGTCTGCGGATACTTGGCGGGATAATCCATGGAAAGTTTTTTGCCTTCATTCCCAGAGGACGCGACGATGATGACACCCGCATTGTATGCGTTTCGGACGGCTTGCAGCAGCGCCTCACTGCGGGTTCTCATGCCAAAGCTCATGTTAATGATATCGATGTTGTTCCGGACGCACCAGTCGATACCGAGTATGATATCCGATACCAGGGCGGCCCCGTGCTTATCGAACGATTTGACCGGATGAATGACAGCCCGCGGGGCGACACCGACAATACCGTGGTATTGGCCGGCGGCTGCAATCGTTCCGGCAATGTGGGTGCCGTGGCCGTTGTCGTCATGGGGAAGCATGCTGCGCTGAATCAGGTTGATGCCGCCTGCGATGTTATGACGCAAATCCGGATGGCTGTAATCGATGCCTGTATCGATTACGGCGACTTTTACCCGGTTACCAATCGATTTATTCCAAACGGCGGGAGCTTTAATTTGGCGGATTCCCCAAGGCACATGAGGATCGGTACGGGGAGATACAGCCGTCTCGTGCAGCTTTATCCTCATGTCTTCCTCCACACGGAGGTGCCTGCTATGTGCTTTGATTAGTTTGGAGGAAGAGCCGAGCGTACAAGATACGCCATGGATCAAGTTCATATTCTTCACAGCGGACAGCTTGGAAAGAGACGGCTTTAACCGCCTTAATTCCGCCATACAGCGGGCATATTCCATGGGGCTGTGAAACCGGATAATTTGTTTAGGCTGGTGGCCGGTGTTGGATTTATACTTCATTTCCTCGTGCAAAAGGTGCCAAAACCCGACGTAGTCCAATAGAGTACCCCCTCAAGCGTACCGTTTTGACATATCTTATGAACCAGATTCGCCGGCGGATAGAGGTCGTCTGCCTTAATTTGGAATATTTAGGCTCCGAACCGTGTCATTCTACTCGGGCGTTCATAGTATGGAGTGAGGGCTGTTGCTCTCGGCATCAGACGCAGTGGCGGAAGCAGGGTCCGTTATTGCGCGGATACAGTCACCGGCGGAGGATTTCGGTCCTTCGTCTCTTTTTTGTGATTCAAGTTGCAATTTTGTATAAAATAGGTTTTACTTATTGTGATAATGGATAGGTTAGTAAAGTTCTCTAATTGTAAACGCGAAAGGATGTGTCAGGGATGAGTGGCACTTATACATTGAAAATCACCCCGGAGCAAGCCAAGGAAATGCCGATGGTAGACTTGGCGTTCGAAGTGCTGAAAGCAGCGAACACTCCGTATTACTATCGTGATCTGATGATGGAAATGGCGAAGATCAAGGGCCTGAGCGAAGAAGAAGTAATGCAGGTCATTGCACAGATATATACGGAGATCAACATCGACGGGCGTTTCGCTTGCGTCGGCAGCAATTTGTGGGGACTGAAGCGTTGGTATCCGGTCGAGAAGGCGGAAGATGCCATGAGCGGCGCAACGAAACGTCCGCGGATTATTAACGACGAAGACGATGATCTCGATGATGACGACCTGTTCGCGGAAGAGGAAGATACATACGGCGGAGACGACAGCTTCGACGGCGATGAAGAGAGCGAAGACCTGTTCCGGGAAGACGACGAGGTAGAAGAGGCTGAAGAAGATGATGTAGTCATCGAAGATGCCGATTTGGATGAAGATGCGGAAGAAGAGCTGGATGAACTGGACGAATCCGAAGAGGAAGACAGCTCTGATTTGGACAGCGACGACGAGGATGCAGACGACGAGAAGTAAGACGGAACTGAACAATTTGAACGCTCGATTATCTTGACATCAGGGTGGCTACAAGGTAAACTGTTCTTCGGGCTAAAAATTTACATTCTTTTTACCAAATTTACTTACTAAAGTGCCCCGTTTCGACGGGAGCACTTTTTCTTTTTTTATTTAAGGGTACGAGCCTGCGACGTTTTTTCATGAATTGTCGTAAATAGGAAAAAATATAACACAACACGCTAGAGGAGGAACCAGATTATGGCAAAGTATATTTTCGTAACGGGCGGGGTTGTGTCTTCTTTAGGGAAGGGGATTACCGCGGCATCTTTGGGCAGATTGCTGAAGAACAGGGGCCTGAAGGTAACGATCCAGAAGTTCGATCCCTACATTAACGTGGACCCGGGGACGATGAGTCCTTACCAGCACGGGGAGGTATTCGTTACTGATGACGGGGCGGAAACGGACCTGGATTTAGGGCATTATGAGCGTTTTATTGACATCAACCTGTCCAAAAACAGCAACATTACCACAGGGAAAGTGTATTCTTCGGTCATTACCAAAGAGCGCAGAGGCGAATACTTGGGCGGAACCGTACAGGTAATCCCGCATATTACCAACGAGATTAAAGACCGTGTTTTCCGTGCAGGCAAAGAGTCCGGTTCGGATGTGGTCATCACGGAAATCGGGGGAACCGTCGGGGATATCGAGAGCCTTCCGTTCCTGGAGGCCATCCGTCAAATCAAGAGCGATGTGGGCCGCGACAATGTGATGTACATTCATGTCACTCTGATTCCATACCTGAAGGCTGCTGGTGAAGTGAAGACGAAGCCGACCCAGCACAGTGTAAAAGAACTTCGCAGCATCGGTATTCAACCTAACGTGATCGTCTGCCGTACGGAACATAAGCTGACAGACGACATGAAGCGGAAACTGGCGCTGTTCTGCGATATCGATGTAAATGCGGTAATCGAGGGTCTGGATGCCGACACTCTGTACGATGTTCCGTTAATGTACCGCGAGCAGGGATTGGATGAGTTCGTAGTCAACCACCTGAAGCTGGAAACGCCTCAGCCGGATATGACGGAATGGGAATCCATGGTCCAAAGAGTAAAATCGCTGAAACATACAACCGAAATTGCCATCGTAGGTAAATATGTTGCTTTGCATGACGCTTATTTAAGTATTGTCGAATCCTTGGGTCATGCTGGAATTGACTGCGATTCGGAAATCAATATCCGCTGGGTCAATGCGGAAGAAATCTACGATCATAACGTAGACGAGCTGCTGGGCGGCGTGCAAGGCATCCTGGTTCCGGGCGGATTCGGGGACCGCGGAATCGAAGGGAAAATTTCCGCGATCCGGTATGCCCGCGAAAAACAGATTCCGTTCTTCGGCATCTGCCTCGGTATGCAGGTAGCCGTGATCGAGTATGCCCGTGCAATGGCGGGACTGGACGGGGCCAACTCTTCGGAGATTAACCCGGCTACCCCTTACCCGGTTATCGACCTTCTTCCGGAACAGAAGGATATTGAAAACCTGGGCGGCACGATGCGTCTTGGCCTATACCCTTGCAAAATCGCGGAAGGCTCGCTTGCTATGGAGTGCTACAACGATGAGCTTGTATACGAAAGACACCGTCACCGGTATGAGTTTAACAACGAATACCGTGAATTGATTGAAAGTGTCGGTCTGAAGATTTCCGGTACTTCCCCGGACGGCCGTCTGGTGGAGATTGTAGAAATGCCGGGCCATCCGTGGTTCCTGGCCGTACAGTTCCATCCGGAATTTACATCCCGTCCGAACCGTCCGCAGGCTCTGTTTAAAGGTTTTGTGCAAGCGGCTTTCAATCACAAGAAATAAATTAAATTTATCAGCAGGCGCTCCGGTGCCTGCTGTTTTTTTGTGCATATCTGTCATATAACTGATACGGTGAACAGTAAAATTCATCAGCTCCGGCAGGAAACTGGAAACAAATGACGAATATTACAAAAATGCCGGGTTTGTGCAGCCGGCGCCCACAAAATACAATATCGTGAATGTGCCCGCTTGCAAGTGGCTCAGAAGCTTTTCGGCGCAGTGCGTTTACGTTTTTCTCGGGAGGGAATTAAGGTTGGAGGAGAAGAAGAAAGTACTGATTGTCGATGACCAGAACGGAATCCGCGTTTTGCTCCTGGAAGTGTTCAGCAGCGAAGGATACAGGACTTTTCAAGCCTCAAACGGCAAACTCGCGCTCGAAATTGTACGCAAGGAGTCTCCTGACCTGGTCCTGCTGGACATGAAAATTCCGGGAATGGACGGGCTTGAGATTTTGAAACATATCAAGAATATCGATAAAGAAATTAAAGTCATTATGATGACGGCTTACGGTGAATTGGACATGATCAAGGAATCTACGGAGCTGGGCGCTTTGATGCATTTCACGAAACCGTTCGATATCGACGAAATGATTGCTGCCGTAAACTCCCAGCTTGGCAGGGAAAACAGCCGTATCTCCTTTGGATCCTGAGTAAGGGTCCTTTTTTATGTGCGCAGCCATGCAGGAAAATTCCCCGATTTCCGAGAGCTTGTTTCCTTTTTAAAGACTAAATATGTTATAATAGCGCAGTACAAACTACAGAAGAACGAAACAATCGTATACAGGAGGAAAGAAAATCATGCCATTGGTTTCGATGAACGAGTTTTTGCCTAAAGCAAAAGCTAACAAATTTGCGGTAGGTCAATTCAACATGAACAACCTGGAGTTCGCTCAAGCAATTGTTGAAGCGGCTATGAAAGAGAAATCCCCATTCATTTACGGCGTAAGCGAAGGCGCTCTGAAATATATGGGTATCGAATTTACGGTTGCAATCGCGAAAGCGGCAGCAGAGAAGTCCGGTCTTCCGATCGCTCTTCACCTGGATCACGGCAGCAGCTTTGACGTTGCAATGAAATGTATCCGCGCAGGCTTTTCTTCCGTTATGTTCGACGGTTCCCACTACACTCTGGAAGAGAACATCCGCTTAACGAAAGAAGTAGTAAAAGCAGCACGCGCAATGGGCGTTTCCGTTGAGGGTGAGCTTGGTACTATCGGCGGCGTAGAAGATGACATCTCCGTTGACGAAGCGAACGCATCTTTGGCGAAACCGGAAGAAGCGATCCGTTTCTACGAAGAAACCGGCGTAGACTGTCTGGCTATTGCTGTAGGTACTGCTCACGGTATGTATGCAGGCGAGCCTAACATCCATTTTGATATTATCGAGAAGGTTTCCGCTGCGATTCCTGTACCGGTAGTTCTTCACGGCGGTTCCGGCGTACCTGATGAGGATATCCGTAAAGCAATTCAAGCGGGTGCCGGCAAAATCAACGTGAACACAGAAAACCAAGTGGCTTGCACGAATGCAATCCGCGAAGTTCTGAACAAGGACTCCAAAGTATACGATCCTCGTAAATACCTGACTCCAGCCCGTAATGCTATGGTTGAAGTCGTTCAAGAGAAAATCCGTTTGTTCGGAAGCAGCAACCAGGCTTAAGTTTTTTAATAAAGTTTTGCCACAGAAAGGGAAGACACCGCAGCATGCGGTGTTTTTCCCTTTACCATATTAGAGAATAAACCTACCATTACACGCGGTCGCTCTGCTTCGAAAGATCCTCGATCGAGGTTTATTTCATCTTCTTTTGCGGCAGAAGTAGGAGGATTGCTAGACACATGGAAAAGTTGATGATAGCCGGAGGCAGACCCCTGCACGGCACAATTCAGATCAGCGGCGCTAAGAACAGTGCGGTGGCCTTAATTCCCGCTGCCATTTTGGCGGAAACGCCGGTAACGCTGGATAACCTGCCTAAGCTTAGCGATGTAGGGATCCTTACCGAAATTTTGGCGGAACTGGGCACTTCGGTGAATTGGTTCGGCGACAAGATGGTCATCGATCCTACCAAGGCGAAATCTGTACCCCTGCCGAACGGAAATGTAAAGAAATTAAGAGCTTCCTATTATTTAATGGGAGCTATGCTGGGACGTTTCGGAGAAGCGGTCATAGGATTACCGGGGGGATGCAATTTTGAGCCCCGTCCGATCGATCAGCATATCAAAGGCTTTGAAGCGTTGGGCGCAGAAGTGACCAACGATCACGGATGCATCCATATCCGGGCGAAGCAGCTTACTGGCGCCAAGATTTACCTGGATGTAGTCAGTGTAGGAGCAACCATCAATATTATGCTTGCGGCTTCGCGGGCAAAGGGTTCCACAATTATCGAAAATGCGGCCAAAGAGCCTGAAATTATAGACGTTGCAACATTACTCAATTCCATGGGTGCGAAGATCAAAGGAGCAGGCACGGAGACGATTCGTATCGAAGGCGTATCCGAGATGCACGGCTGTCGGCACTCCATCATTCCGGACCGGATTCAAGCAGGGACTTATATGATTATTGCAGCCGCTACACGCGGTGATGTAGTAGTTGATAATGTGATTCCTAAACACATGGAAGCAATGACGGCCAAGCTTCAGGAGATGGGCGTCGAAATTATCGAAATGGATGAAAGCATCCGTGTTATCGGACGGCCCGAGTACGAAGCTGTAGATGTGAAAGCGCTGGTGTACCCGGGCTTTGCAACCGACCTGCAGTCTCCTATGACCAGCCTGCTGACACAGGTGAGAGGAACGAGCATTTTAAGCGATTATGTTTATAACAACCGCTTTAAACATGTGCCGGAACTCATCCGCATGGGCGCCAAAATCAAAGTCGAAGGCCGCTCCGCTGTCATTGAAGGCAGCCCCTTATTCGGTGCTAAGGTGAAGGCAACCGACCTTCGTGCCGGTGCTGCGCTTGTCATTGCAGGCTTGTCGGCCCAGTCCGGCGTTACGGAGATCACCGGGGTAGAATATATTGACCGCGGCTACGATTTTCTGGTAGATAACCTGAGGGGATTGGGCGCCGAGGTTTGGAGAGAACAGTAACATTCCGGGCCGCCCTGCTGCTTCGGTAGAAACCTCGGCAGTATCAGGGCGGGAACTCGTCATCCCCAACATATCAGAATACTTTGGTTTAAAGCTGGCTAAACTAGCGTAATAGTTTTTAAAATAGAATAGTGTGGTGGTTGATACAATGGATTTGCAAATTGCCGACCTGGAAGCGATGAAGCTGACAGACTTGTACAAACTGGCCAAGAAGTATCAGATTCCTTATTACGGCCAGATGAAGAAGAAAGAACTGATTTTTTCCATTCTTAGGGCGCAGGCAGAACAAAGCGGTCTCATGTTTATGGAAGGCGTGCTCGAAATATTATCAGAGGGATACGGTTTCCTTCGTCCGATTAACTATCTCCCTAGCTCCGAGGATATTTACATTTCGGCTTCCCAGATCCGCAGATTCGATTTGCGAAGCGGCGATCTGGTCTCGGGCAAGTGCCGTCCTCCTAAGGAAAATGAAAGATACTTCGGATTGCTTCAAGTCAATGCCGTTAACGGCGAGAATCCCGAAACAGCGGCCGAGCGCCTGCATTTCCCGGCATTAACTCCTCTTTATCCGCAAAAGAAGATGGTTCTTGAAACTTCCCCTAATAAGCTTTCCACTCGGATTATGGACATGCTGGCTCCGGTAGGACTCGGACAGCGCGGTTTGATCGTAGCTCCTCCCAAGGCGGGAAAGACCCTTCTGCTGAAAGAAATTGCGAACAGCATCTCGCATAATCATCCCGAAATCGAACTTATCGTGTTATTAATCGATGAACGTCCGGAAGAAGTAACAGATATGCAGCGTTCGGTGAACGGCGAAGTAATTGCTTCTACGTTCGATGAGCTTCCTGAGAACCATATCAAGGTGGCTGAGCTTGTGCTGGAGAGAGCCTTGCGTCTGGTAGAGCACAAGAAAGATGTCGTGATCCTGCTTGATTCCATTACGCGTCTTGCGAGAGCTTATAACCTGGTTGTGCCTCCAAGCGGACGGACTTTGTCAGGCGGTATCGATCCGGGAGCATTTCATCGTCCGAAGCGCTTCTTCGGATCGGCCCGGAATGTGGAGGAAGGAGGAAGCTTGACCATTTTGGCTACAGCGCTGATCGATACCGGTTCCAGAATGGATGATATCATCTATGAGGAGTTTAAAGGTACGGGGAACATGGAGCTTCATTTGGACCGCAAATTGGCGGAGCGCCGTATCTTCCCTGCGCTCGATATCCGCAGATCGGGAACGAGACGCGAGGAAATGCTGCTTACCAAAGAAGAATTGGATAAACTATGGACGATCCGCAAAAATATGAACGATTCATTAGAATTTATCGACGGATTCCTGAAGAAACTGGCCGACACCAAGACGAATCAGGAATTTCTGGACAGTCTGGAATCTAAACCGCCTGTGAAGACGCAGCGCAGCAGTTCTGTGTCCAAGAAGGTTGGTACTCCAGCTTCCTGACAGAAGGAGTCCGCTTACGATAGGAACAGGAGATTATAAATTATGCATTTAGTATATGCCGACTCGAACGGGAACGTTTTCGACCACCCCGAGCTGCTGGCTCTGGGCCGAAGCGGCGATATGATTATAGAACTGCTTGAAGAAGAACTCATTCCGCTGCCGGAAGGCGCCACACTGGTAAGTTTGCCTGACACCCGGGCTATCGGGTTTGATCCGGATAAAGGGCAGATGGTGCCATTGCAGGGGAATTACCATGCAGTAGGCGCACTTTTACCCCAAGGATTCACGCGCCTTTCCATCCCGAGTTACATTAAGACGGATAAAGAAAAGAAATTTCCTTTGTTCGGATATACAGCTGTTGTCTGGAAAGACGGGGGCTTTTATGTTGCAGCAGAACAGAGTGATAACCCGGAACCTTGGAATCCGATGAACTGCGACCCTGACGAACTCAAACTGCAGGTGGACCGCTTAACGTCCAAGTATCCGGATAACCGGTTATTCGGCCATCTGTCCAACTGCGCCCTGGGTTATGAATGTCTTACGGCTTCTAATACGTTCCTGCAAAGGTTGGAAGGTGCCGTTCCGGTATCTTTCTCGTGTAATGCGGGTTGTTTCGGATGTATTTCCGAGCAGCCGGATGACAGCGGATTTCCCGCGCCTCAAACCCGTATGAATTTCAAACCGCAGGCAGAAGAAGTGGTTCAAGTGATGCTGGAGCATCTGCAGACGCCGGAAAGTATCATTTCGTTCGGCCAAGGTTGCGAAGGGGAACCTTCCACGCAGGCGAAGATTATTATCGAAGCGATACGGAGCGTGCGGGAGAAGACGGATCTAGGCTACATCAATATTAACACGAACGCAGGTTTGACCGACCACATCAGAGGAATCGTGGATGCAGGACTGAATCTGATGCGAGTGAGTACCATCAGCGCATTGGATGACCATTATAATG
Organism: Paenibacillus gansuensis; assembly: GCF_042684925.1. Classification (NCBI taxonomy): domain Bacteria; kingdom Bacillati; phylum Bacillota; class Bacilli; order Caryophanales; family Paenibacillaceae; genus Paenibacillus; species Paenibacillus gansuensis. The sequence goes on from NZ_JBHUME010000012.1 coordinate 102,477, forward strand.
CGTACTATAAGCCCCGCGGGTACACACTGGCCAATGTGGAGAAGTCTCTGAAATATGCAGCAGCTAAAGGTGTATATACGTCCATTAACTATCTTATTTTCCCTGGCGTAACAGACCGGGAAGAGGAGATCGAGGCGATGATCGAGTTTTGCCGCCGTACGGATTTGAAACTCATCCAGATGCGGAACTTGAATATAGATCCGGAGAGTTATCTGGAGCTGATTCCTAAGGCGCAGGGCGAAATTCTAGGTATGAAACAGATGCTGGAGATCTATCGCCAGGAACTGCCTGATGTAGTTATCGGTTCTTACACTCACGTACCGCCTGTGAAAATACAGCAATAATTGTAAGCAGCAGGATATTGCATCTGACAAGACCTCGTGCTATACTACGAGCATGTGTCTATATACTCTAGGCTTCCACTATAAGCTTAGGGCGGAAAGAGGTGAATGGAATGAAACAAGGAATTCATCCAAATTACAACATCACAACAATGACTTGTGCTTGCGGTAACGTATTTGAAACTGGATCCATCAAGCAGAGCCTTCGTGTAGAGATCTGCTCCGCATGCCATCCTTTCTTCACTGGTAAGCAGAAGTTCACTGATGTTGGTGGTCGCGTGGATAAATTTAAGAAAAAATACGGTATCTAATCTTCGGATAAATATACCAGCATAGAGCTGCCTCCCTTGGTAATCCTACGGATACCAAGGGAGGTTTTTTCTATGTTGAGACGAAGAGTTACTGTCGTTTTATTAGGGGCCGCACTGACGATGGCACCCGGCTGTGCGTCGGGCGGCGGGGGAACGAATGGGGCGGACCGCAACGTGAAAGGGTATGCGGATGACGGATATTTGGGTATGTCCAGCGCAAACCCTAATCTAAGGATCAGCCCGACGGGAAGAACGAATGCAAGCGATATTAACCTGATGAGGCAGGCTATATTTTCTATACCTGAAGTGAAGAACGCCGAAATTACCATGAACGGACCGCATGCCAATGTGAATCTGGTGCTGGTGAAGGGTCTGGCAAGAGAGGAAGTCCGGAGGGTCGAGAACCAGGCTAAAGATTTGCTTCAGCTGAATGTACCCCGTTATGCCTTTAGGGTAACTTCTGGAGCCCGTAGATTCGGTTTGTTTAGTTCACCTATGCGGTAAAACGGGAACTTTGCCAAATCATCCCCTCAGGTTGCTATTTGAAAGGGAATGGTCTATACTAGGGTTTACCGTGCTAGGCGGGGAGGTAGCGGTGCCCTGTAACCCACAATCCGCTGCAGTGGGGCTTAATTCCTCGAAGAGGTCTTAGGATGTGAGGTCGACTTCTACACGTGGTGTTGAGAGTCGGGTCCTTCGCAATGAAAGCTTATGAACCCGGTCAGGTCCGGAAGGAAGCAGCCGTAAGTAGGAATCTTCATGTGCCGAGGGGTTGCCTGATTTGAGCCGGCGATAGAAGTAACGCTCGGATCTTATTGATCGATGAGAGGTGCATGGTAACTTATCTTTAGCATAGAACACAGACTAGACGTTCCGAACAACCGTTTTGGAACTTGTCGTCTGTGTTTTTTTTATATAAAAATATAACGATGTTATTGGTTTATTAGGAGGAATTTGTAAGTTTCCTATCGAATGTTCTAGAATTGGGCTCATTTTGGGAAATGTGTCGGCTGAGGGGGAAGGACGATGACGGAATCTACTGCAGATGAAATTCGTTTACCAATGAATGCAATTGAGTTCTTTGCCTCCCGGCTTTCAGGCGGAGCCATACTGGTCGTTGATATGCAAGACAGAATCCGCTATACGAGCGAGCCTTTGTGCCATATGCTGTCGATCGGCGAATATGAGCTGCAAGGACGTCCTGTTTCGGACATTTTGCCGGAAGGCTGCAGATTGCAAGACATATACGAGCAGTATTTCAAGGCCGGTAATGAGCGGACGGAGGCCAAAGAAATCTGGGTAGGCTTGAAGGACGGGGTACGTCATAAGGTGGAACTGAATATGTTTCGTGTACTTACAGAGAATGAACCCCTTTATGTGATGTCTATGCAGGAGACGAAAACCAAGCCGGAACTGATGCTGCAGCAGCATTTTTCGGGTACATTTATGAAGACGGTGAACTTGGGTATTCTATTGTTTGACATGGACTTCCGGGTCCTTGATATCAGTGACATGGCCTGCAATATTCTTGGTGTACGCCGCGAAGAGCTGATCCATCAATCGATGGAGGAAGTATTCGCTTCCGTGCCGGTGAGCCATCAATTGGTGCAGCGCAGCCTTTTGGACGGAATGATTGTACGCAATCACGCCATATCCTGGATGAATAATGAAGAACGGTATGAGCTGCTGATGGACTCCAATCTGCTTAAGGACGAGAAGGGGACGATAGTAGGCGCTTATGTGATTTTTAAGGACGTGTCCAATCTTCGCTCGTTGGAGCAGCAGGTGCAGCGTAGTGACCGCCTTGCCATGATAGGCCAAATCGCTGCCGGTACGGCGCATGAGATCAGGAACCCCCTGACGTCCATCAAGGGTTTTCTGCAAATGTTCAAAAAGACGCTCCTGGAAAAACAAATGGACAAAGAATACAGCTATACGGAAATTATGCTTTCCGAAATCGACCGGATCAATGAATTGGTTAGCGAATTTCTGCTTCTTAGCAAGCCGAAGAATATCTCGTTTGATCTTGTGGACGTTTCTACGGTCTTACGGGAGATATTGCCGATCATTAATAATGAAGCGATTTTGCACAGTGTGACGGTTCAGTTTCAGGCCTCCTTCGAACTTCCGAAAATCGTCGGGAACCGGGAGCTGTTGAAGCAGGTCTTCCTGAATATATGCAAAAATGGAATTGAAGCGATGAGTTCCGGAGGCACACTGTGCATTACCGAAAGGGTGGACAATGACCATGGGAACCGTAGGGTCAATATCGATATCCATGATACGGGACCGGGAATCCCGGCTTTTCTCGTGGACAAGATCTTCGATCCGTTCTTTACCACCAAACAAAACGGGACAGGGCTCGGCCTGTCCGTCTGCCAGCGGATTATTCATGACATCGGCGGACACATCCGGGTTTCGTCTAAAGGTTACGGCACTACCTTCACAGTCAGTATCCCGTATAACGAACAATAAAACGGCCTGCTCAGCTTGGCTGTTTTTTTGTATTTCAATGTATAGTATAATAAAGTGATCAATTTCTTTCAGTTTGTTTACAGTTACGGAGACCATAACATGGCACACATAGCGCTTTACCGGTCTTGGAGACCCCAGCGGTTTCAGGAGATCGTAGGACAACAGCATATTACGCAGACACTGCAGAACTCCCTGAGAGAAGGCCGCTTCACGCACGCCTACCTGTTCAGCGGACCTCGCGGAACCGGGAAGACGAGTGCGGCGAAGATTATGTCCAAAGCAGTAAACTGCGAGCAGGGACCTGCGGACGAGCCGTGCAACGAATGCGATGCTTGCCGGCGGATCACATCCGGTGCCGTGATGGACGTCATCGAAATCGATGCGGCGTCCAACCGCGGCGTCGAGGAAATCCGTGACATCCGGGATAAGGTCAAGTATGCGCCGACGGAAGTCCGTTACAAGGTGTATATTATCGACGAGGTTCACATGCTTACAACGGAAGCATTTAACGCCTTGTTGAAGACGCTGGAGGAGCCTCCGGCCCACGTCATCTTTATCCTGGCCACCACGGAGCCTCACCGGCTGCCGGCAACGATCATTTCCCGCTGCCAGCGTTTTGATTTCCGCAGGGTGTCCTTGCAGGATCAGGTTGGGCGGCTTGCATTGATCAGCAGACAGGAAGGCATCGAAGCCGAACAAGAGGCGCTTGAATATATCGCGCGCTTATCCGATGGGGGGATGCGTGACGCCCTGAGCCTGCTGGACCAGATTATCTCGTTCACGGGTAACCGCATCACATACCAGGATGTCCTAGATGTCTCCGGCGGTGTGGCTTCGGAGCAGTTCGCCCGTTTGGCTGCTGCGATCGCAAAGCAGGAGATCGGCGAGGTGCTGCAGCAGATCGACGGATTTATGCAGGAAGGCAAGAGCGCAGAGAAGCTGCTTGAGAATCTGATCTACTGCTACCGGGATATTCTGATGCTGAAGCTTCTGCCTAATGCGGAGCAGCTGACAGACCGTTTGATGGACCCTTCCCGGTTCGGAGAGGTGCTGGAGCTGTACGATAAGGAGCGCATCTTCCGCTACATTGACATCCTGAACCATTACCAGGCGGAGATGAAGTACTCTGTACAGCCTCAGACGCTGTTCGAGGTGGCGATGATGAAGCTGTGCAGCGTGGATGCTGTCCAGCAGGCCGCTCCGGCGGCCGAAGCAGGCGAAGCTGCAAAGCTCGCCCGCAAAGTCGCTGCGCTCGAGCAGAAGCTGGAGCAGCTTTTGCAGACGGGCCTGCCGGCCGGCGCCGGGGGCTCTGCCCCTGCCGAATCGAAGCCTGCGGCCCGCACACCCGCGCGCTCGTCCGCTCCCATCCTGCGGACGGCTAAGCTGGATGAGTATATCCGGGTTAAGGACGGCCCGGATCTACAGCAAGTACGCGCCCAGTGGAGCAAGGTGCTCCAGCGCGTAAAGGAAACCAAAATCACCATCTACGCATGGTTTATCGACGGCGAACCCGTCTCGGCTACCGACACCGCGGTGCTGGTGGCTTTCAAGAACACTATTCACCGGGAAACTACCGAGAAGCCGGTCAACAAACAAGTCATCGAGCAGGTACTGCAAGAGGTATGCGGGAAATCCCTGCAGCTTGTTACGGTTATGCTGAAGGATTGGAAAGAGGCCGCAAGCGAAGAGAAGCAGGCTCCGCAGGAGGTGCTTCAGCTGGAACCCGAGGACGCCCGGAATTCGGGGGGGCATAAGGAAGATTGGATCAACGAGGCAATCCAGATGTTCGGCGAAGATCTTGTAGTCATTAAAGATGAATAGAACCCGATACCCACTACATTTCTGAAGGAGCGATTACCATGAATAACATGAACCAGATGATGAAGCAAGTAAAGAAAATGCAGGAACAAATGATGAAAGCGCAAGAGGAACTTGCTAACAAGAACGTGGAAGGAACAGCAGGGGGCGGCGTAGTTACCGTTGCCATGAACGGCCACAAGAAAGTATTATCCGTAAACATTAAACCTGAAGCTGTGGACCCGGATGATGTGGAAATGCTGCAGGACCTGATTTTGACTGCCGTAAACGATGCAATGACCAAAGCAGACGAGCTGGCGAATCAGGATATGGGCAAATTCACAGGCGGCATGAAACTTCCTGGATTGTTCTAATCCGCGAAGTTTTATACCGGGCCGGCCACGGTCTTACATCATTGCGAAAAGGGGCGTAAACCGTGTTCTACCCTGAACCGATAGCCAAACTAATCGACGCTTTCACCCACCTTCCCGGCATCGGTCCGAAGACAGCGGGACGCCTGGCTTTTCACGTGCTTCGGATGAAGGAAGAAGATGTTGTGAATTTTGCCAAGGCATTGGTGAATGTGAAGCGGAATCTTTATTATTGTTCCGTTTGCTGCAATATTACGGACATCGATCCTTGCCGGATCTGCCAGGACAAAAGCCGGGACAGCTCGGTAATCTGTGTTGTGCAGGAGTCTAGAGACCTGGTTGCTATGGAACGGACCAAAGAGTTTCAAGGGTACTACCATGTACTGCAGGGCGCTATTTCGCCTATGGAGGGCATTGGGCCTGATGAGATCCGTGTAGCGGAACTGCTTCGGCGATTGAGCGACGACACCGTTCAGGAGCTGATTCTGGCCACCAACCCGAATATTGAGGGGGAGGCTACGGCGATGTACTTGTCCAGGCTTGTAAAGCCGTTCGGATTGAAAGTGACCCGGATTGCCCATGGACTGCCTGTAGGCGGGGACCTGGAGTATGCGGATGAGGTTACGTTATCCAAAGCTCTGGAAGGCAGAAGAGAGTTGTCCTAAGGGACATGCATAAGCTTAGCGGACTAGGGGCCTTCGGGCCTCTTTTTTTTGTTGGCATCGCTTAAGGGTCTGTCGTCATTTTTCAGTTCTAAGATTGTCCCAAACCCGATATCTATAAAAATACAACCAACGATATTTGGACAAGGGAGAGGGTCTTTGTGAAGTGGCTGGGAACATGGTGGACAACCCGGGGCAAGCGTCATCAGGAAATGCCTGAAGAGAATTTGTACCTGATTAAAGAGCTCCGCACCGCGCGGATGGAATGGGAGAATGCCCAATGCAGGCTGGATTACGTCATTGAAAGGGATCAGATTGACTATGCGGTGTTTGCGCTGGAAGCATCCGAGAAGCGTTATGAGATGTTGCTGCGAAAAGCCAAACGGGCCCGCTTGACGCTGCTTGACGAAAAAACTGGCAAGGTGGCGAAGGTATAACATGAATTACGCGTGGGTTATTCTATTGGTAAGTTCCATTTCCTTATTGATCCTCATTGTGTTAAAAACCCGCGGGTGGGCCCGATTGCTGAAGTATGCGGCTCTGAATCTGGTCATCGCGGGTTTTGCGCTTTATTTTCTCCGCCTTACGGATATTGAAGCTTTGCAATTAGCGGTTAATCCATACACAGTCTTTACGATCGGCATTTTAGGGATCCCCGGCCTGCTGCTTCTGATAGGGATGAATTACACGCTCTTCTGAGTAAAAAATTCCCACCAACAGACTGTTGACTTCATGTTGAATTCTGTGTTAAATTATTTCTCGCCCCGTTAAAAAGGGCTGTCGGATACACCGGTTGCTAGCTTGATAGAAAAAGTTTAAAAATAAAGCTTGCAATCAACTAGGTGAATGTGATATATTATAAAAGTCGCCGCTGAGATGAACATCATCGAAACGAGAGACGAAAGCAAGACAGTTTGATCTTTGAAAACTGAACATCGAGCGAATTAAGCAGTCACATGACAGTGACTTTAATAAACAAGTCAGCATTAACAATGAGTCATCAGCTTTTCTTTTATGGAGAGTTTGATCCTGGCTCAGGACGAACGCTGGCGGCGTGCCTAATACATGCAAG